>CAVRHQ010000017.1:0-64437 GCA_963721045.1 uncultured Flavobacteriaceae bacterium | reverse complement strand
CCCTGGAGCGGAAACTGGTTAAAAAGAAGCAGAAACCAAGGGTTCAAACCTCGTTAAAATTTTTGTGAATTTGTTTTGAATAAACAAATAATTATCTACATTTGCAGTCCGTTAGAAATAGCGGACTTTTTTATGCGCAAAAAAAGGCTGTAAAGCCGATGTAGCTCAGCTGGCTAGAGCACGTGATTTGTAATCTCGGGGTCGTGGGTTCGAGTCCCTCCATCGGCTCGGAAGTTCTAAGAAATAAGGAGGAGGGGAGATACTCAAGCGGCCAACGAGGACAGACTGTAAATCTGTTGGTTTATACCTTCGCAGGTTCGAATCCTGCTCTCCCCACATAAGATTTTCAGGGGAGCAGGCATCAAAGGCCTGCCTTAATGGCCGGCGGTTCAATTTAGGCGCTTAAAAAGGTCGATAATCCGGTTTCCCGGGCAGCGACCGGGGCATCCAAACCCGGGCCGGAAGGGGAGAAATCCCCGGTTCATTTATGCGGGAATTGACATAGTGGATTTAAAATTTCGCGGGAGTAGCTCAGTTGGTAGAGCGTCAGCCTTCCAAGCTGAATGTCGCCGGTTCGAACCCGGTCTCCCGCTCAAGATGTAAGTCTGAGATTGAAGGTTTTGATGCAACGGCTCAATCTGAAGAAAACTACAGGGCAGGCTGTTCCCCGCTTTAGGACTTAGAGTTAGCGTTAGCTGTTTTGGTTGAGGTGATCCAATGAAGCCCCAGAAACTCAAAACAAAAATCCTTGAAACCCATCAAGCCGACGTAGCTCAGGGGTAGAGCGTTTCCTTGGTAAGGAAGAGGTCACGGGTTCAATTCCCGTCGTTGGCTCAAAACGAATAGCCCGGAATGGGCGCAGTATCTGAAATCATTCGTCCAATCAGGCCAGAATGGGATACTTTAAAACAAGCTCCCTCCCGTACCAGATCATCTCGGGAAAGTTGTTGGCACAATACGATTGAACACTAATATAAACTAAGATTAAAATCACGTAAAATGGCAAAGGAAACTTTTAATCGTTCCAAACCGCACTTAAATATAGGTACTATTGGACACGTAGATCACGGTAAAACTACATTGACTGCCGCCATCACCACTGTGTTGGCCAATGCCGGGCTTTCAGAAATAAGGAGTTTTGACTCTATTGACAACGCCCCGGAAGAAAAAGAAAGGGGTATCACGATCAATACGTCACACGTGGAATACCAGACGGCCAACCGTCACTATGCCCACGTGGATTGTCCCGGACACGCCGACTATGTTAAAAACATGGTTACCGGTGCTGCCCAGATGGACGGAGCGATCCTGGTTGTGGCCGCTACAGACGGTCCGATGCCCCAAACCCGCGAGCACATCCTTTTGGGCCGCCAGGTTGGTATCCCAAGAATCGTGGTCTTCCTGAATAAAGTGGATATGGTAGATGACGAGGAGTTGCTGGAGCTTGTTGAAATGGAGGTACGGGAACTGCTGACCTTCTATGAATACGACGGAGACAACGGACCGGTTATTGCCGGTTCTGCCCTGGGCGCCCTGAACGGCGAACAAAAATGGGTTGATACGGTTATGGAGCTGATGGAAGCTGTGGACAGCTGGATCGAATTGCCGGAACGCGACGTGGATAAGCCATTTCTGATGCCTGTGGAAGATGTATTTACCATCACCGGCCGGGGAACGGTAGCCACCGGAAGGATAGAAACAGGGGTTGCCAATACAGGTGATGCCGTTGAAATTATCGGGATGGGTGCGGAAAAATTGACTTCAACCATTACCGGGGTTGAGATGTTCCGCAAGATCCTGGACCGTGGAGAAGCTGGGGACAATGTTGGGATCCTGCTGAGAGGGATTGAGAAATCCGATATCAAAAGGGGAATGGTTATTTGCAAGCCGGGATCGGTTAAACCTCATGCCAAGTTTGAGGCCGAGGTCTATATCCTCAAAAAGGAAGAAGGTGGTCGCCATACCCCATTCCATAATAACTACCGTCCGCAATTCTATGTAAGGACCACCGACGTAACCGGAACCATCAATCTTCCTTCAGGGGTTGAAATGGTGATGCCCGGAGACAACCTTACCATTACGGTAGATCTTATCCAGCCTATCGCCCTCAATGTAGGGCTGCGCTTCGCCATCCGTGAAGGAGGCCGAACCGTAGGAGCTGGTCAGGTGACTAAAATTTTAGATTAATCTGTGTTTGAAAATCGTGGAAAAGGGTGTCCCGTACGTACGGGATACCTTTCCATGTAATTATAAAGTACGGTCTTTGAACGATACGGAGGCCGTCGGAAAACGGGTGTAGCTCAGTTGGTAGAGCACTGGTCTCCAAAACCAGGTGTCGGGAGTTCGAGTCTCTCCTCCCGTGCTGAATGGAAGGAAAAGGCCTGTGAGACGAGAAGTTTATCCCGACCGTAGCGTCGGGATCTGTCCCGGCCAGAAGCGCCAGGGAAAGGCCTCTGTACGACGGGATCGGCCGGGAGGGAAACAAGGCATCAGGGATTTCCAGCCGAAAACAAATGGCGATACCCGAACGGTTAAGTCGAAGCCCTGAAAAAGAACGAGTAAACAAGGCACTATGCTTACATATTTTAAGGATTCATATAACGAGCTGAGGAAGCATGTCACGCTTCCGTCCAGGGCGGAATCCTCCAACCTCATGGTCATTGTTGCAGTATTTTCAGTGCTCTTCGCACTGGCTACATGGGGGGTGGATACATTATTTGGCAAGCTGGTGGGTTTGTATTTCAATATATTAAACAATTAAGGTGGGAAGTATGTCTGAAGTGTTGGAGAAGAAATGGTATGTGGTACGAGCTGTCAGTGGCCAGGAGAATAAGATCAAGGGCTACATCGAAAGCGAAGTGGACCGCCATGGCTTTTCCGATTACCTGGAGGAAGTACTGGTGCCGACCGAAAAAGTCGTTCAAATCCGGAACGGGAAAAAAATCAATAAGGAACGGGTTTATTTTCCGGGTTATATCATGATAAAGGCCAATTTGGGCGGGGAGATGATCCATATTATCCGCTCCATTACCAATGTTATTGGTTTTTTGGGCGAAACCAAAGGGGGCGACCCCATCCCGCTAAGAAAATCCGAAGTAAACCGCATGCTTGGGAAAGTAGATGAACTGGCGGTGAATACAGATAGCGTGGCGATCCCCTTTGTGATGGGGGAAACGGTGAAGGTGATCGATGGTCCCTTTAACGGCTTTAACGGCACCGTGGAGAAGATCAATGAAGAAAAGCGAAAACTGGAGGTGATGGTGAAGATCTTCGGAAGGAAAACGCCGCTTGAGCTGAGCTATATGCAGGTTGAGAAAGTTTAGAAAGTGTTACGTACATGAATAAAGTTGTGTTGCTTCCAAATAAACACACTTTGAATTTTAATTTTAAACAATGGCAAAAGAAGTAGGTAAAGTAGTGAAACTACAAGTAAGGGGAGGTGTAGCGAATCCATCGCCACCGGTCGGACCCGCTTTAGGTGCTGCCGGCGTTAACATCATGGAGTTCTGCAAACAATTCAATGCAAGGACCCAGGACAAGCAGGGCAAAATTTTGCCTGTGGTTATCACTGTCTACAAGGACAAGTCTTTTGACTTTGTCGTAAAGACACCGCCAGCGGCAGTACAACTTATGGAAGCGGCAAAGATTAAAAAAGGTTCCGGCGAACCCAACCGGGCGAAATCCGGCAGCGTAACCTGGGACCAGGTAAAGCGCATTGCGGAAGACAAAATGGTCGACCTCAACGCCTTTACTGTGGAATCCGCGATGAAAATGGTCGCAGGCACCGCAAGGTCTATGGGGATCAAAGTAGCCGGTGCGCGCCCTTTTTAACATCTCAAAAGCAATTTTAATCATGGGAAAATTAACGAAAAAACAAAAGGAAGCCCGCTCCAGGATAGAGAAGGATAAGCTCTATTCCCTGCAGGAAGCTTCCAAGCTCATCAAGGATATCACCAACGTCAAATTTGACGCATCCGTAGACCTGGCGGTCCGTTTGGGGGTGGATCCCCGCAAGGCGAACCAGATGGTGCGCGGCGTGGTTACCCTGCCGCACGGCACCGGGAAGGATGTAAAAGTACTGGCACTGGTAACGCCAGATAAGGAGGCGGAAGCCGAAGAGGCCGGCGCCGACTATGTGGGGCTCGATGAGTATCTGGAAAAGATCAAAGGCGGGTGGACCGATGTGGACGTCATCATCACCATGCCAAGCGTCATGGGAAAACTTGGGTCCGCTGGGCCGGGTTTTGGGCCCAAGGGGCCTGATGCCCAACCCCAAGACGGGCACGGTAACCATGGATATCGCCAAGGCGGTATCCGATGTAAAAGCCGGGAAAATTGATTTCAAGGTAGATAAGGCGGGCATCGTACATGCGGCCATCGGGAAGGTTTCATTTACAGTGCCGATAAGATCGCCGGGAATGCCAAGGAATTGATCGATACCCTGGTCAAATTGAAACCCACCGCGGCCAAAGGCGTGTACATGAAAAGTATCTATATGTCCAGCACCATGAGCCCAAGTGTTCCGCTAGACCCTAAAGCAGTTGGTGCTAAAAACGCAGTAGTATGACAAGAGAAGAAAAAGCAGCTGTAATTGAAGATCTGACCGGGCAACTGGCGGAGAGTTCAACCATCTACCTGGCGGATATATCCGGGCTTGGACGCGCTGACCACCTCCGATCTGAGGAGGGCTTGTTTTAAAGCCAATATCAAACTGTCTGTGGTGAAGAACACCCTTCTGGCCAAAGCTATGGAAGCTTCGGACAAGGAATTCGGGGAATTGCCCGATGTGCTGAAGGGAAATACCTCCCTGATGTTCTCGGAAATAGGCAACGCCCCTGCAAAACTGATACAGAACTTCCGCAGGAAATCCGATAAACCGCTCCTGAAGGGGCCTTTATCGAAACCGCTATTTATATCGGCGACGATAAACTCGATGCCCTGGTGAATATCAAATCCAAGGAAGAAATGGTTGGCGATATCATCGCCCTGCTGCAATCACCGGCCAAGAATGTTATTTCCGGCCTGAAATCAGGAGGCGGTAAGTTGGCGGGGATCCTGAAAACCCTGTCCGAAAAATAATTCGTACGCACTAAGTAATCACAATAATTTAGAATTTTTAACAAACGATAGAAAAATGGCAGATTTAAAAGATTTCGCAGAACAGTTGGTCAACCTTACCGTAAAGGAGGTGAATGAATTGGCCGATATTTTGAAAAACGAGTACGGCATTGAACCAGCTGCTGCTGCAGTAGCCGTTGCCGGCGGTGCAGTCGCCGGGGGCGATGCCGGGGAAGCCGCAGAGGAAAAAACCGAATTTGATGTCATCCTCAAGGCAGCAGGTGGTTCTAAACTGGCCGTGGTTAAACTGGTGAAGGAACTAACCGGTCTTGGCCTGAAAGATGCCAAGGATATTGTAGACAGCGCTCCTAAAGCTGTTAAGGAAGGTGTATCCAAAGATGAAGCCGAAGGAATCAAAAAATCACTGGAAGAAGCAGGAGCAGAAGTTGAGCTTAAATAATAGCGAAAAACCATAAGGTTTTGGTTTAGGTCTTCCCGCCCACCGGCGGCTAGGCCTAAACCCTTTTATATTTATTGTATATTAAGGAGTATACGACCCGATCTAGTAATCACGTTCTAAAAATTTTGTCCATAGATGTTCACCACACAGACTGAAAGAATAAGTTTTGCATCCGCTAAGAACATACCGGAATACCCGGATTTCTTGGACATTCAGATTAAATCATTTCAAGATTTTTTTCAACTTGAGACTAAATCTGACGAAAGAGGCAATGAAGGTCTTTACAATACCTTCATGGAGAATTTTCCCATCACGGATACCAGGAACCAATTTGTCCTGGAATTCCTCGACTACTTCATAGACCCGCCCCGGTATTCCATACAGGAATGTATCGAACGCGGACTAACCTATAGTGTACCGCTGAAAGCCAGGCTGAAGCTGTACTGTACGGATCCGGAGCACGAAGATTTTGAGACCATCGTACAGGATGTATACCTGGGCACCATCCCTTACATGACCCCCAGCGGCACTTTTGTGATCAATGGTGCGGAACGGGTGGTGGTTTCCCAGTTACACCGCTCCCCGGGGGTATTCTTCGGGCAATCTTTCCACGCCAACGGCACTAAGCTTTATTCGGCCCGGGTAATCCCGTTCAAAGGTTCCTGGATCGAATTTGCCACGGATATCAATAGTGTGATGTACGCCTATATCGACCGGAAAAAGAAGTTGCCGGTGACCACCCTGTTCCGGGCCATTGGCTTTGAACGGGATAAGGATATCCTGGAAATCTTTGACCTGTCTGAGGAAGTGAAGGTGACCAAGGCCGGACTGAAAAAGGTCCTGGGACGTAAACTCGCAGCCCGGGTACTCAATACCTGGCACGAAGACTTTGTGGATGAAGACACCGGGAGAAGTGGTTTCCATCGAGCGGAACGAGATTGTGCTCGACCGGGATACCGTCCTGGAAAAAGAACATATCGATCAGATCGTGGAGACTGACGTCAAGACCATCCTCCTGCACAAGGAGAACAACGCCCAGTCTGACTATGCCATTATCCACAACACCCTGCAGAAAGACCCCACGAATTCCGAGAAGGAAGCCGTGGAGCACATCTACCGTCAGCTGAGGAATGCCGAACCGCCGGATGAAGAAACGGCCAGGGGCATTATCGATAAGCTGTTCTTCTCCGACCAGCGCTACAACCTGGGCGAAGTGGGACGGTACCGGATGAATAAAAAACTCGGCCTTGATATCGGGATGGATAAGCAGGTACTTACCAAAGAAGACATCATCACCATCATCAAGTATCTGATCGAACTGATCAATTCGAAGGCGGAGATCGATGACATCGACCACCTGTCCAACCGAAGGGTTCGGACGGTAGGGGAACAATTGTCTTCCCAATTCGGTGTGGGCCTTGCCCGTATGGCGAGAACCATCCGGGAACGGATGAACGTTCGCGACAACGAGGTATTCACCCCAATAGACCTGATCAATGCGAAGACGCTGTCTTCCGTGATCAATTCCTTTTTCGGGACCAACCAGTTGTCCCAGTTTATGGACCAAACCAACCCCCTGGCTGAAATCACCCATAAACGGAGGCTGTCTGCCCTGGGGCCAGGAGGCCTCTCCAGGGAACGAGCCGGGTTTGAGGTTCGGGATGTGCACTACACCCACTACGGAAGGCTGTGTCCCATAGAAACGCCGGAAGGCCCGAACATCGGCCTGATCTCGTCTCTCTCGGTTTTCGCCAAGGTGAACAATATGGGATTCCTGGAAACCCCTTACCGCAAGGTGGCCGACGGGAAAGTAGACACCAAAAACTACCTTTTCCTAAGCGCTGAGGAAGAAGAAGGCATGAAGATCGCCCAGGCGAATATTCCTTTAAAAGACGACGGTACGATAGACCGGGAAAAAGTGATCGCCCGGGAGGAAGGCGATTTCCCTGTGGTGGACCCGAAAGAAGTGAATTATACCGATGTGGCACCCAACCAGATCGCTTCCATTTCGGCCTCGCTCATCCCGTTCCTGGAGCATGATGACGCCAACCGGGCGTTGATGGGATCGAACATGATGCGGCAGGCAGTACCCCTGCTGAAGCCTGAATCCCCCATAGTGGGTACCGGCCTGGAAAGGCAGGTGGCTTCGGATTCCAGGGTATTGATCAATGCCGAAGGAGACGGGGTTATCGAATACGTGGATGCCCAGAAGATCATCATAAGGTACAACCGCTCCGATGAGGAGCGCCTGGTGAGTTTTGAAGAGGATTCGAAAACCTATGAACTGGTGAAATTCAGGAAAACCAACCAGGGCACCAGCATCAACCTGAAACCGATCGTCCGAAAAGGCGACAAGGTGAAAAAGGGGCAGGTGCTATGCGAGGGCTATGCCACCGAAAGTGGGGAACTCGCCCTGGGACGGAACCTCAAAGTGGCGTTTATGCCGTGGAAGGGATACAACTTCGAGGATGCCATCGTGATCTCCGAAAAAGTGGTTCGGGAGGATATTTTCACCTCCATCCATATCGATGAATATGCGCTGGAGGTAAGGGATACCAAACTGGGAGCCGAAGAGCTTACCAACGATATCCCTAACGTTTCCGAAGAAGCCACCAAAGACCTGGACGAATACGGGATGATCCGGATAGGGGCCGAAGTGAAACCCGGCGATATCCTGATTGGTAAAATTACCCCGAAAGGGAGAATCGGATCCCACCCCGGAGGAAAAACTCCTGAGGGCCATTTTTGGCGATAAAGCAGGGGATGTGAAAGACGCTTCCCTGAAAGCATCGCCCTCCCTGAGCGGGGTGGTTATAGACAAGAAGCTGTTTTCCCGCTCCATCAAGGATAAACGGAAACGGTCTGAAGACAAGGAAGCCATCAACAAGCTGGAACTGGAATACGAAACAAAATTCCAGGAATTGAAGGATATCCTCATTGACAAGCTGTTCAAGCTGATCAATGGCAAGACCTCTCAGGGGGTATTGAATGACCTGGGGGAAGAAGTACTTCCGAAAGGCAAGAAATACACCATGAAGATGCTGAATGCCGTGGATGACTTTGCCCACCTTGTTGGGGGCAGTTGGACCACCGATAAAGCGACCAATGCCCAGGTGGCCGATCTCTTGCATAATTACAAGATCAAGCTGAACGATCTGCAGGGTAACCTGAGGCGGGATAAATTCACCATCTCCGTGGGGGACGAACTTCCCGCAGGGATCATGAAACTGGCCAAGGTCTATATCGCCAAAAAGCGCAAGCTGAAAGTGGGAGACAAGATGGCCGGCCGGCACGGGAACAAAGGGATTGTCGCCAGGATCGTCCGCCAGGAGGATATGCCCTTCCTGGAAGACGGAACCCCTGTAGACATCGTCCTGAACCCACTGGGTGTACCCTCGAGGATGAACATCGGGCAGATTTACGAAACGGTTCTCGGATGGGCCGGACAGAAACTGGATCGAAAGTTCGCCACGCCGATTTTTGACGGGGCTACCCTGGATGAGATCAACAAACTCACCGATGAGGCCGGTGTGCCGCAGTTCGGCCATACCTTCCTGTACGACGGGGGCACCGGACAGCGGTTTGACCAGCCGGCTACCGTGGGTGTGATCTACATGCTGAAACTGGGCCACATGGTGGACGATAAAATGCACGCAAGGTCTATCGGACCGTATTCCCTGATCACGCAACAACCGTTGGGTGGAAAGGCACAGTTCGGAGGCCAGCGATTCGGGGAAATGGAAGTCTGGGCGCTCGAGGCCTACGGGGCCTCAGCCACCCTGAGGGAGATCCTGACCGTGAAGTCGGATGATGTGATCGGCAGGGCCAAGACCTACGAATCCATCGTGAAAGGGGAGAGCATGCCGGAACCCGGCCTGCCCGAATCCTTCAACGTACTCATGCACGAACTGAAAGGACTGGGTCTGGATATCCGGTTGGAGGAATAAGCACGGCAGTGCAACACAAATTAATTTACTATCATCAGTAGCAATTATGGCTAGACTAAAAGATATGAATACTGTTAAGCGGTTCAACAAAATTTCCATTGGGCTGGCTTCTCCTGAAGCCATCCTGGCCGAATCGAGGGGGGAAGTTTTGAAACCGGAAACGATCAATTACCGAACCCATAAACCGGAACGGGATGGTTTGTTCTGCGAACGAATCTTCGGGCCGGTAAAGGACTACGAATGCGCCTGTGGTAAGTACAAGCGCATCCGGTACCGGGGGATTGTTTGCGACCGCTGCGGGGTGGAAGTCACCGAGAAGAAAGTACGGCGCGACCGCGTGGGCCACATCAACCTGGTGGTTCCCGTTGCCCATATCTGGTATTTTAGGTCCCTGCCCAATAAAATCGGCTACCTGCTGGGGCTTCCTTCCAAGAAGCTGGATATGATCATTTACTATGAAAGGTATGTGGTAATCCAGCCTGGAATTGCCAAAGGCCCGGAAGGCGAGGAGATCCAGAAGATGGACTTCCTGACGGAAGAGGAATACCTGAATATCCTTGAATCCATTCCGCCAGAAAACCAATACCTGGAAGATTCGGATCCCAATAAGTTCATCGCCAAGATGGGAGCCGAATGCCTTATCGACCTTCTGGCCCGCATCGATCTTAAGGAGTTATCTTATGACCTGCGGCACAAAGCCAACACAGAAACATCCAAACAGCGGAAGACCGAAGCCCTGAAAAGGCTGCAGGTAGTGGAAGCGCTGCGGGAATCACAATTGAACCGCGAAAACAAACCCGAATGGATGATCATGAAAGTGATCCCGGTGATCCCACCGGAACTGCGCCCGCTGGTTCCCCTGGATGGAGGGCGTTTCGCAACCTCAGACCTGAACGACCTCTACCGAAGGGTCATCATCCGGAATAACCGCTTAAAACGGCTTATGGAGATCAAGGCCCCGGAAGTAATCCTTAGGAACGAGAAACGGATGCTGCAGGAGGCGGTGGATTCCCTTTTCGACAATACTCGAAAAGCCTCCGCAGTGAAAACCGAATCAAACCGGCCACTGAAATCCCTTTCGGATTCCCTGAAGGGAAAACAAGGCCGTTTCCGGCAAAACCTGCTTGGGAAAACGGGTGGATTATTCCGCGCGTTCGGTAATTGTGGTGGGCCCGGAAATGAAGCTTTTCGAATGCGGCCTTCCGAAGGATATGGCAGCCGAATTCTACAAACCCTTCGTGATCAGTAAACTCATAGAGCGGGGGATCGTGAAAACGGTGAAGTCCGCCAAGAAGATTATTGACAAGAAAGAACCGGTAGTCTGGGATATCCTGGAGAACGTCCTGAAAGGGCACCCGGTATTGCTGAACCGTGCCCCCACCCTGCACCGCCTGGGGATACAGGCATTTCAGCCCAGGCTGATCGAGGGCAAAGCCATCCGGCTGCACCCGCTGGTTTGTACAGCTTTTAACGCGGATTTCGATGGAGACCAGATGGCGGTTCACCTGCCTTTGGGCCCGGAAGCGATCCTGGAGGCTCAGCTGCTGATGCTGGCATCGCATAACATCCTGAACCCAGCGAATGGGTCGCCCATTACGGTGCCTTCCCAGGATATGGTTCTCGGGTCTTTATTATATGACCAAGGAGCGGAAGTCTGATCAAAGAGCGGAAAGTAAAAGGCGAAGGACTCACCTTCTACGATTTTGAAGAGGTGGTCATCGCTTTCAATGAAGGCAAGGTAGAATTGAATGCCGGCATCAAGGTACGTGCCAAGGATTTCAATGAATCGGGCGAGCTCGTCAACAAGATCATTGAAACCACGGTCGGAAGGGTATTGTTTAATATGGTGGTCCCGGAAGAAGCCGGCTATGTGAACGAGGTACTCAACAAGAAATCCCTGCGGGATATTATTGGAAAAATCCTCGCTGTCACGGATGTGCCCACCACTGCCGAATTCCTCGACAGGATCAAGACCATGGGCTATGAATTCGCCTTTAAAGGAGGCTTGTCCTTCAGCCTGGGTGATATCATTATCCCGGAGGAAAAGCCCGAAATGGTCGCGGAAGCCAATGAACAGGTAGACGGGATTATGATGAACTATAACATGGGGTTGATCACAAACAACGAACGCTATAACCAGGTGATCGACGTATGGACATCCACCAATGCCATGCTTACGGAGCTCGCTATGAAGCGGATCCGGGAAGACCAGCAGGGCTTTAACTCGGTTTATATGATGCTGGATTCCGGTGCCCGGGGTTCTAAGGAACAGATCCGTCAGCTTACCGGCATGAGGGGACTGATGGCGAAGCCGAAAAAATCCACTGCCACCGGGGGTGAGATCATCGAAAACCCCATCCTCTCCAACTTTAAGGAAGGGCTGTCCATCCTGGAATATTTTATCTCCACCCACGGTGCGCGTAAAGGTTTGGCGGATACCGCCCTGAAGACTGCAGACGCGGGTTACCTGACACGGCGTCTGGTAGATGTGTCACAGGATGTGATCGTCAATATTGAGGATTGTGAAACCCTGAGGGGAATCGAGGTGGAAGCCCTCAAGAAAAACGAAGAAATTGTGGAATCCCTCGGGGAGCGTATCCTCGGCAGGGTTTCCCTCCACGACGTCTTTGACCCGTTAACGGAAGAACAATTGCTGAAAGCAGGGCAGGAGATCCTGGAATCGGATGTCCGGAAAATTGAGGGATCACCCATCGAGAAGATCGAGGTGCGTTCTGCGCTTACCTGCGAAGCTCCACAGGGGATCTGCGCCAAATGTTATGGGCGTAACCTCTCTACCAACAAGATGGTACAACGCGGGGAAGCCGTTGGGGTGGTAGCCGCCCAATCCATTGGTGAACCCGGCACCCAGCTGACGCTGCGAACCTTCCACGTAGGGGGGATTGCAGGGAACATTTCCGAAGATAACAAGCTCGAAGCCAAATTCAACGGAATTGCGGAGATCGAAGACCTGAGGACCGTAAGCGGGAAAGACAGCGAAGGCAAGTCTGTGGAAGTGGTAATTTCCCGTACCTCGGAAATCAAGATTGTCGATGCCAAGACAGGCATTGCCCTGAGCACCAATAACATCCCTTACGGGTCGCAGCTGTTCGTCAAGAATGGCGGCAAGGTAAGCAAGGGCGATATCATCTGCCAGTGGGATCCGTACAACGGGGTGATCGTTTCCGAATTCCCCGGTAAGATCGCCTATGAAAATATCGAACAGGGTGTAACCTACCAGGTAGAAATCGATGAGCAAACCGGATTCCAGGAAAAAGTGATTTCCGAATCCCGGAACAAGCGGCTGATCCCGACCCTGCTGATCATGAACAACAAGGATGAAGTGCTGAGATCGTACAACCTGCCGGTTGGTTCCCACCTGATGGTAGATAACGGCGAAACGATCAAGGAAGGGAAAATCCTGGTCAAAATCCCAAGGAAATCTGCCAAGGCAGGGGATATCACAGGAGGTCTGCCACGGGTCACCGAGTTGTTCGAAGCCAGGAACCCGTCCAATCCGGCTGTGGTATCTGAGATTGACGGAGTGGTTTCTTTCGGCAAGATCAAACGTGGAAACCGTGAGATCATCATCGAATCCAAGTTGGGAGAGGTTAAGAAATACCTGGTGAAACTGTCGAATCAGATTTTGGTTCAGGAAAATGACTATGTACGTGCAGGGATGCCACTGTCTGACGGGTCTATTACCCCGGAAGACATCCTCGCTATCAAAGGGCCTTCTGCCGTACAGCAGTACCTGGTGAATGAGGTACAGGAAGTTTACCGCCTGCAGGGCGTGAAGATCAACGATAAACACTTTGAAGTGGTTGTCCGCCAAATGATGCGCAAAGTACGTATCCAGGATTCTGGGGATACGACCTTCCTGGAGAACCAGCTGGTGCACAAGGACGACTTCATCAGGGAAAATGATGAGATCTTCGGCAACAAGGTGGTGGTAGATGCAGGGGAATCTGAAAACCTGAAACCGGGGCAGATCATTACCGCCCGGGAACTCAGGGATGAAAATTCCATCCTGACCCGTGCCGACAAGGCGCTGGTGACCGCCCGGGATGCCGTGGCTGCCACCGCAACCCCAATCCTCCAGGGGATTACACGGGCTTCGCTGCAAACCAAGTCCTTTATTTCGGCGGCTTCCTTCCAGGAAACCACCAAAGTATTGAACGAGGCTGCCGTAAGTGGCAAGATCGACGACCTGGAGGGCTTGAAGGAAAATGTGATCGTAGGTCACAGGATCCCTGCCGGTACCGGCATGCGCGATTATGAGAACATCATCGTAGGTTCCAAAGAAGAGTACGATGAGATCATGGCCCGCAAGGAAGAATTGAAATTCTGAAAATAGATCCCCGGTACGGAAGTATCGGGGATTTTCTTTAATTCCCTGCCCTGGGCAGGCCGTTCGTGGATCAAAAACAGCGAATATGGCAGAATCAGAAAAAAACCAGAAGCAAATCAATATTGAGCTGGACGAGAAGACGGCAGAAGGGGTGTACTCCAACCTGGCCATCATCAACCATTCCGCGTCGGAATTCGTCATAGACTTTATCAGCATGATGCCGGGTGCCCCAAAGGCCAAAGTAAAGAGCCGGATCGTGCTCACCCCTCAGCACGCCAAAAAATTCCTGAAAGCGCTGACAGACAATGTCAACCGCTTCGAAAAAGCACACGGGCCGATTAAGGATTATGAACAGCCGAGCATCCCTATGAATTTCGGGCCTACCGGCGAGGCCTAGGGCTACTTGATCTGCACTAAAGTGCGGGTTATATTGATCCGGGGTGTACAGAAACCGGCGGGTTTCCCTTCTCAATCAAATTCCGAAGTAAAATAGAGCTTCACCGAAGGATATTTTTGCTGCGTCATCTGCATGGAGAACTGTGAATCGGCCAGGAAAACGAGCTGTCCCCGCTTATCCGTTGCCAGGAATTTTTGTTTTACCCTCAGAAAGTCTTCATATTCAGCATTACGAGGGTCTTCGGCCTTTACCCAGCAGGCCTTGTATGCGGGGAAATTCTCATAGGTGCATTTTGCCCCGTATTCGTGTTCCAGGCGGTATTGTATCACTTCGTACTGCAGGGCCCCCACCGTACCGATAATCTTCCTGCCGTTTAGGTTCAGGGTGAATAATTGGGCCACGCCCTCATCCATCAGCTGGTCGATCCCCTTGTTTAACTGCTTGGCCTTCATGGGGTCTGCGTTATTGATATACCGGAAATGTTCCGGGGAAAAGTTTGGGATTCCCTTGTAGTGCAGTACTTCGCCTTCCGTCAGGGTATCACCTATCTTAAAATTCCCGGTATCGTGCAAGCCAACGATATCGCCCGGATAGGAAATATCCACCACCTCCTTTTTTTCAGCAAAAAAGGCATTGGGGCTCGAAAATTTCAACTTTTTGTCGTGCCGGACATGGAGGTAGGGCTTGTTTCTTTCAAAGGTGCCGGAGACGATCTTTACAAAAGCGAGGCGGTCCCGGTGTTTGGGGTCCATATTGGCGTGTATTTTGAACACAAAGCCCGTCATGGCCTCTTCCCTGGCTTCCACCAGGCGTTCTTCAGCCTTTTTGGACCTGGGCGGAGGGGCGATTTCTATAAAACAATCCAGCATTTCACGTACTCCGAAATTGTTGAGT
The DNA here is from genome assembly GCA_963721045.1 of uncultured Flavobacteriaceae bacterium. Taxonomy (GTDB): domain Bacteria; phylum Bacteroidota; class Bacteroidia; order Flavobacteriales; family Flavobacteriaceae; genus Zeaxanthinibacter. The sequence goes on along the minus strand of CAVRHQ010000017.1, from coordinate 49,333 downwards.
GCCGACCCGAAAAATACCGGATGCAGCTTCCCTTCAAGATAAGCCTGCTTGTCAAATTCCGGGTATACCCCGGCTACCAATTCCAGGTTTTCCCGGAGTGCGCTGGCTTCCTTTTCCCCTATGATCTTCTCCAGTTCGGCACTCTGCAGGTCGTCAAAGGCTATGGTATCCTTGAAACTTTTCCGGCTGTCTCCCCGAAAAAGGTTGATATTCTTTTCATACAGGTTGTAGATGCCTTTAAAATCGTATCCCATCCCGATGGGAAAGCTCAGCGGGCACACCCTTAACCCCAGTTTCAGCTCAATTTCATCCAGCAGGTCAAAGGCATCCTTCCCTTCCCGGTCTAGTTTGTTGATATAGACGATGATGGGGATATTCCGCATACGGCATACCTCCACCAGTTTTTCGGTTTGTTCCTCCACACCTTTCGCCACGTCTATCACTACGATCACGCTGTCCACGGCTGTGAGGGTACGGAAGGTATCTTCCGCGAAATCCTTGTGGCCCGGGGTATCCAGGATATTGATTTTTTTCCCGCGGTAAAGAAAGGCCAGTACCGAAGTGGCCACCGAAATCCCCCTTTGCCTTTCGATCTCCATAAAATCGCTGGTGGCGGATTTTTTGATCTTGTTGCTCTTTACCGCCCCGGCTTCCTGAATGGCGCCACCGAACAAAAGCAATTTTTCCGTAAGGGTGGTTTTGCCGGCATCGGGGTGGGAGATGATCCCGAAAGTGCGGCGTTTCTCAATCTCATTTTTAAAGTTCATCCGGGAAAATTTTGGCAAAAGTACAGGTTTTAGGTTGATTGTTATGGTACCCCCGACTTTTCTTTAGAAGGATGGCCCGTTGAATGACGGCTGATAATTCCCCTTCGGATGAAGGCATCCGGCAGGAATCGATCAACCGCAAAATATATCGACGAATGTTCCGGGCAGCCGTTCCGGCAAGAGTCGAAGGTGGTGGTAAACCGTATGCATATTTTTGTTAATTAACGTTTTATCGAAGAATATGGATGTTAGCGGATAATAGATAGCTATTGTTTCCAAAACAATTTGCCGAATCCCTTTTAAACTATATCTTGCATCGTACTTGGAGACCCCATCTCTCTTACTTTAATGACCAACCACGTGCCATGGTGATACGTTGATTACGAAAACTATCATGTATGGACAACTCTACCCTGGTAAAGCTTAAACGACGGATTTTTCATGGCATTTTACTGCTGCCGTGCATCTGTTTGCTGGCCCTGACCACATCTTTTAAAGACAGCCCGCATGTCCTGCCTTCAGCCCCGATGTATACCGATACCGATGGGGATGGAGTTCCCGATAAAGACGATATAGACGACGACAATGATGGCATTATTGATTCCGTGGAGGATCAGGATGAGGACGGCGATCACAATTTCAAGACCAACCCCTCGGACATGGATGGGGACGGGATCCCCAACTATCTGGATATCGATTCTGATAACGATGGCATCCTGGACAATGTGGAAGCCCAGTTAACAGCTTCTTTCCAGCCCCCCTGCGGTATGGATTCCGATGGGAATGGCCTGGACGACCACTATGAGGAACACCCCGGATCCTGTGGCGGGCTCACTCCCGTGGATACGGACGGGGACGGTATCCCGGATTACCTGGATATCGATTCCGATAATGACGGCATCCTGGATAATGTTGAGGCGCAGGACGCCGGTCATTTCCAGGCACCCTGTGGGGTGGACAGCGACGGCAACGGCCTGGATGACCATTATGAAACCACTCCGGGCTCAGGGGAGGGGATCACTCCGGTAAATTCAGATAATTGCAGGAACCCGGATTTTCGGGATATCGATTCGGACAATGACGGCATCCCGGACAATGTGGAAGCCCAGACCACTTCGGGCTATATCCCTCCCTCAGGGGAAGATTCCGACGGCGACGGCCTGGACAATGCCTATGAGGGGAGCGGCGATGAGGGTCTGGACCCGGTCAATACGGACGGGACCGATGAAACGGACTACCTGGACCCCGATTCGGATAACGACCTGGTACCGGACAACAATGAAGGGAACGACTTTAATTTTGACGGGATCCCGGACCAGACCTACACGGGACACGATGCAGACGGGGATGGCCTGGACGACGGGTACGAAGGAAGCGATATAAACGACGGGTTCGACGTAAATGATGAAATTGACGACCCGGCGAATGACCTGCCCGATACGGACGGAACCGAGGATGTGAACTACAGGGATTTCGACGACGACGGGGATGGGATCAACACCCCCGACGAAGATGCCAATACCGATGGAGACCCTACAAACGACGACACCGACGGGGATGGAACCCCGGACTACCTCGATCCCAATGGGGGAGATTCAGACGGGGATGGGGTGACCGATGAGGATGAGGAAACAGACGGTACCGATCCTTCCGATTCCTGTGACTTTATATTGGCACACCAGACCGTGGACACTTCCGATGAATGGGATGCCCTGGATTGTGATGGCGATGGGGTAACCAATGAGGATGAAGTAGAGGACGGAACTGACCCCCTTGACCCCTGTGACTTTGTGCCGGCCAGCATCACCCTTGAAAAAGGCGGGGATTACCTGGTTGCTGATTGCGATGGGGACGGGGTAACCAACGGAGATGAAATAGACGACGGTACGGACCCTTCCGATTCCTGCGACTTTGTGCTGGCCCATCAGACTGTGGACACTTCCGACACATGGGATGCCCTGGATTGCGATGGCGACGGGGTTACCAATGAAGATGAGGTAACAGACGGAACTGATCCGCTTGATCCCTGTGATTTTGAACCGGCCAGCATCACCCTGGCCCAGGGAGGGGATTACCTGGTTGCTGATTGCGACGGGGACGGGGTTACCAATGAAGATGAAGGAGAAGACGGCACCGATCCCCTGGATGGCTGTGATTTTGTCCTCGCTCATCAGACCGTTACGACTTCCGGCGAATGGGATGCCCTTGACTGTGACGGGGACGGGGTTCCCAATGAAAATGAAGTGGAGGATGGCACGGACCCGCTGGACGCCTGTGATTTGCTGCTGGCCAGCCAGACGGCTAGTCCGACAGAAACCTGGAACCAGACCGACTGCGATAACGACGGCAACCCCAACGGAACCGATCCGCATCCCCTTGAAGCCACGGCCCTGGACGATTCGGGAAGCACCCCTCCGCTGATCGAATTGCTCATCAATGTCCTGGCTAATGACGACTTCCTGCCCAATAGTGACCCCAATAACCTGGGTACGACCAGTATCACCCGGATAGGTGGCACGGCTTCAGGAACGGTTGCCTTTGATCCGGAAACAGGCGAGTTGTCCTATACCCCGCCCGCCGATGAGGCGAATTCTACGGTCACAATAGTATATGAGGTATGCAATATAGATCCCGACCCCGACGTCTGTGCGTCCGCCACAGTGACCATTTCAGTTGTGGAAGGTACCATTGACGCCGTAGACGATGACTTTAGCGGAAACCCTGTGGACGGGCTAAACGGGGGGATCGTTGCCGATAGCAACGTACTCGATAATGACCTGCTGAACGGTTCGCCGGTCGACCCGGCCGACATTACGCTGAGTTCTACCCCTTCGGGGCCCCTGACCGTAAATGAAGACGGTACGGTAAGCGTGGCTCCCGGCACCGAACCGGGGACCTATACCGTCGACTACACCATCTGTGAGAATGCGGTGGCAGGTAATTGCGATACAGCCACCGTTAGCGTCTCTGTGGAAGAGGGGATGGCACCGGCCATAGACGCCGTGGATGATGATTTCAGTGCAATTCCGGTCTTTGGGGATGCCGGCGGGATAGTCGTGGGGGCCAACGTGCTCGACAATGACCTCCTGAACGGTTCCCCGGTAAACCCGGCTGATGTTGTGCTGACTTCTACGCCTGCAGGACCCCTGACCATCCAGGAGGACGGTACGGTTAGTGTGAGCCCTGATACTATGGATGGGACGTATACCATAGAATACACCATTTGTGAAGTGGCTTCCCCGGCCAATTGCGATACTGCCACGGTTACAGTTGAGGTCAGCCCGGGAAGTATCGATGCGGTGGATGACGACTACAGCGGCAGCCCCGTGGACGGGGGAACGGGTGGCATCGTCCCGGGCAGCCAGGTATTGGACAACGATACCCTGAACGGTTCGCCGGTCAGTCCGGGTGATGTGGTGCTTACCTCCACCCCAACAGGGCCGCTTAATATCGATTCTGATGGAGTGGTCCATGTGACCCCGGGTACCTCTGCGGGTACCTACACCATTGAATACATGATTTGCGACCCGGCCGTCTCGGGAAAATGCGATACGGCGACCGTTACGGTTGAAGTTTCCCTGGCCGGAGAGGAAGGGATAGAGGTAAACCAGATGGTTACCCCCAATGGGGACGGGCGAAACGATTTCCTATTCATTCGCGGGGTGCAGTCTGTACCCAATAATTCGCTTAAGATATTCAACCGCTGGGGCGTGGCCGTATATGAAGGGGCTAATTACAATAACCAGAACAATGTTTTCGATGGAAGATCAAAAGGTAGGTCTACGGTGGGCTCCGGGGACCACCTGCCTGCCGGGGTTTATTTCTATATCTTTGAATATCAAAAGGAGCAGAAGAATATAACGGACAGCGGGTACTTATACATCAGCAATTAACAGAGCATACCAAATGACAGCCAAAAAGCGCCTATTCCTTCTTTTCCTGTTTACGATCCTAGCCTTAGGCGGTTTGTATGCCCAGCAGGATGCACAGTATACCCAGTATATGTATAATACCATGAGCGTAAACCCGGCCTATGCCGGTTCACAGGGGCCAATTGAGTATTGCCGCCCTTTACCGCTCGCAGTGGGTTGGGTTGAAAGGGGCACCGGAAACCCAGACCCTGAATTTGCATTCCCCGATCCGGAACAGCCGGTTGGGGTATGGAATTTCCGTTATAAATGACAACATTGGGGATGGCACCGTGCAGGAAACCAACTTTGATGCCGTGATCTCCTATACCCTGGATGTTTCGCAGGATGCCAAGCTTTCTTTCGGCTTAAAGATGGGCGGGCATCTGTTGAACCTGGATTTTCAGGCCTTAATAATTTTGATAATGAGCCCATTTCCGGGGAATAATATCGAGAATAAATTTTCCCCCAACTTTGGCCTGGGGTTTTATTACCATACCGATAAATTCTATGCCGGGCTCTCGGCCCCTAACGTGCTTGAGACCGATCACTTTGACAATTCCCAGCGCGATGCTAATTCCGTGCAGTTTCTCTCCACGGAGCGGATTAATTTCTATCTGATTACGGGCTATGTCTTCGATCTCAATCCGTACCTTAAACTCAAACCGGCCCTTTTGACTAAAATAGTGGGAGGTGCGCCTTTACAGGTTGACCTTTCGACCACCTTCCTGCTCAATGAAAAATTATCCCTTGGAGCCGCCTACCGCTGGGATGCTGCCTTAAGTGGCCTGGTGGGGTTCCAGATTTCGCAACAGTTGATGCTCGGGCTTGCGTATGACAGGGAAACCACTGAACTGGGGGGCACTCAGTTTAATGATGGTTCCTTTGAAGTTTTCCTGAGGTGGGAACTCATCCGCTCCTTCGAACGAACCCTTGTCACCCAGATTCTTTTAATGAAACCCATGATGAAGAAGCGACTTTTAGCACTCTGTTTAATCTTCACAGCTACCGGGCTGGGGATGGCCCAGGAACGGCTTGTGAATAAGGCGAATGAAAAATATCAAAGCTATTCGTTCAAACCGGCGATCGACATTTATCAGCGGGTACTGGATAAGGGATATGTTTCGGCAGATCTACTGCAACGCCTTGGAAATGCCTATTACTTTACCGCAAAATATGAGGATGCAGCCAGGGTATATAAACAATTGGTGGAAACCTATCCCGAGGCCATGGCCCCGGAATATTATTTCCGATATGGCCAGACCGCTGAAATCGCTAGGGATGTATCAGGCATCGGATTCGGCCCTGGCCCATTTTGCCGACCTGACCTCCCGGGATATACGGGCTGACCGGTTCCGGAAGGAACAGGACTACCTGGCCGAGATCGAAAAGAATTCCGGGCGCTATGAACTGGGGCCTTTTGAATACAATTCCAGGTATTCCGATTTTGCACCGGCCTTTTATAAAAAAGGGTTGATCTTCTCTTCCGACCGGGATACCGGCAACCTGGCCCGATACCGGCATTCGTGGACAGCCAGCGATTTTTTGGACCTTTATAAGGTAAATGCCGATAGCGTTTCTGAGAATCATGGCAGTAAAACTGGAAACAGTAATTCGCGCATGCATGAGTCCACTTCCGCCTTATCCCCGGACGGCAATACCCTGTACTTTACCAGGAATAATTTTAAGGAGGGCAAATTCGTACGGGATGATGAAGGCTTTGTAAGGCTTCGGATTTTCAGGGCCACAAAAGTGGATGGGCAGTGGGCCGTCCTGGAAGACCTGCCATTTAACAGCGACGCGTATTCCGTGGCACACCCGGCCCTGAGCCCGGATGGAAAAACACTTTATTTTGCCTCGGACATGCCCGGGACCCTGGGGCAATCGGATCTCTTCAAGGTAGCCATCAATAAAGACGGGACATTCGGGCCACCTATCAACCTGGGGCCGAATATAAATACCGAGGCGAGGGAGACCTTTCCATTTGTCACTTCTGAGGAGATCCTGTATTTCTCTTCGGACGGACATCCCGGACTGGGTGGGCTGGATGTTTTTGCCACCAAGATAAAAAGGGAAGACTATAACGGGCAGGTGCTCAATGTGGGACGGGATGTGAACAGCAAAGATGATGATTTCACCTTTATTTTTAATGAAGATACCCGCAAAGGCTATTTTGCCTCCAACCGCCCGGGCGGGATGGGCGGGGACGATATCTACAGTTTTGTGGAAACCAGGCCCCTGGTATTTGAGTGTATACAGCCCCTCACCGGCACCGTCCGGGATAAGATATCCAACGAAGTCCTGGTTGGGGCCACTGTGAAGATCATCGACGAGGACAACCAGGAATTGCTTTCAGATATAACGGATTCTGAAGGTAAGTACGAACTCACCTGCGATTGCAACCAAGGCAATTTTATCAGGGCAACGATGGAAGGGTATATCCCGGCAGAGGAATATCTGGGGGTTTCGGATGGCAAACCGAGGATTGTTGATTTCTACCTGGAGCGGGAAACCGTTACCGCTGGTTTCGGGGACGACCTGGCCAAGTTGTTACAGTTGAGCACTATTTACTTCGATTTTGACAAGTACAACATCCGGCCGGATGCCGAGGTGGAGATCCAGAAGGTTATTGCAGCTATGGAAAAATACCCCAGTTTGAAGATCAAGGCAAATTCATTTACGGACAGCCGGGGCCCCGATGCTTACAACCTTTGGCTTTCCCAGAAAAGGGCAGACGCCACTGTGGCCTATATGATTTCCAAGGGAATTTCCCCCGACCGCCTGGTTGGAGAGGGATATGGGGAAACCAGGCTGGTGAATGAATGTGATGACGGAGTGCGTTGCACAGAGGAGCAGCACCAGAGGAACCGTAGATCGGAATTTATTATCCTGGAATAACAACCGGCAAATTTGTAAAAAGCAGCCCTCATTGGGCTGTTTTTTTGTGCCTTTTCGCCGGCCCTTTTACCTTATAAAATGGTGCCTCATCGATAAAAGGCACCTTTTTTTGACCTAATTTAGAATGCCTTACTCCTTTAAAAGGAAACTTCACAAGTGCTACTGTCGCTTTCACAACAAATTTTTAGACATCACCCTTTATCCAACTACTTTTGATTGGTTATGTAAGGACCACTCGTTTTTTCTTGTATATGGGATTTTAAAATTCAAGCGGCATCAAATCAGTTGGTTACATTTTGTTAGTTATTATCCTGTTTGGAAGCTATCGAGCCCTGGGACAGGAGACTTACCAAGATAATTTTGGCAGTGCCTCCTATTCTAATAATAATGGCACCCAGAATTTTTCAGCCAGTTGGAGCGAAACCAATGACGACAACAGCCCCTCTAACGGAAACATAAGGATTACGGGAGGAAGACTCCGCTTTGACAATCTGGATAACGGAACCTTAAGTCGGACATTGAACCTTAGCACCGCGATCACGGTTACCCTGACATTTGATTATGATGCCACTTCCAGGGGGAATGAGGACCTGGCTATAGAATTGTGGAATAATGGATCATCCTCCTGGCAGACTATTGCCACCCTCAATACTTCCAATACAGGGAACATAAGCCATAACTTAACGTCCAATCAAATTTCTGCTGCCTCTGCGATCCGCTTTTCTTCGGCAAGTGGTAATTGGAGCAGTGGAGAAAGGATCTTTATAGATAACCTTAAATTTCAGGTCACTGCCATTTCAGCAAACGAACCCCCGGTAATAAGCGTCACGGGCGATCAGTTGTATTGCCCGGGAACGACTGTACCGGTGATTGAAAGTATCAGTATTACGGATCCCGATGATACCACTGCCCCAAGCGTATCCATCCAAATTTCATCAGGCTATGTAAATGGTGAAGACCTGCTCACACTCACTGGGTCGCATCCCGCTATTACGCCATCCTGGAGTGTTTCTGAAGGAAAACTTACCCTTTCGGGACCAGCAACCCTGGCCGAATTTGAATCGGCCGTAAGTAGCGTTGAATTCTCCAGTAGTGCAGCGAATCCCTCGGGTACTCGTGGATTTTCGATTACCGTTGGCGACGCCAATTACCTGCCCTACACGGGTCACTTCTATGAATTTGTGGCGGTTCCAGGAATAACATGGACCGCTGCAAATAGTGCTGCTTCGGCACGTATGTATTATGGTTTACAGGGGTACCTGGCCACGCTCACTTCACAGCAGGAGGCAGACTTCTCAGGGTCTCAGGCATTAGGAGTTGGATGGATTGGAGCTTCGGATGCGGCTACCGAAGGAGATTGGAAATGGGTCACCGGCCCGGAAGCCGGGACATCATTCTGGAGTGGCGGGGTAGGAGGTACCGAACTGACTTTTGCTTTTTGGAACAGTGGGGAACCAAATGATTATCCGGATGGACCTACCACGCCAGGAGAGGAAAATTATGCACATATTACGGATCCTTCGGTGACAACATCGCCAGGCTCCTGGAACGATTTACCCAACGCGGGGGGAAGCGGTGCCTATGCCCCGCAGGGATATGTAGTAGAATATGGGGGTACGCCCGGAGATCCTGTCTTAAGCATATCGGGAAATACCCTGATTACTGTAGATAATGTAGCCCCAACAGGAAGTAATCCCACATCCGTTGCCGTTTATTGCCCTTCCGATATTCCGGCCCAGGATGTAAGTGTGGTTACCGATGAAGCGGATAATTGTACGACAAACCCTTCGGTAAGTTTTGTAGGAGATGTAAGCGATGGCGGATCGAATCCGGAAACGATTACCAGAACCTATCGTATTACAGACGATTCGGGGAATAGCACCGATGTTACTCAGACTATCGAAGTATACAATATTACAATAGGTTCACATCCCATCGATCAAAGTACAGTGGCAGGCATAAATGCCCAATTTGATGTCATTTCTACCTATGCCGACACCTATCAATGGGAAGTAAGCACCAATGGTGGCTTAAGTTACTCCGGCCTCTCGGATGGGCCTTCCTATTCGGGTAGCAATACCGCTTCCTTAACCATCCTTTCCCCGCAGATTACAATGAATGGATATCTTTTCAGGGTAAATGTGTCAAGATCTGGCACCGGATGTTCCGCTTTGACTTCCAACTCCGGCATGCTCACTGTGAAGGTGGGGAAGGTCCTATCCAATAAAAAAATCACCTATCGGGTCAATCCGATTTAATTTGGAAAGACCAAAAAGGCACGTACAGAATTAAATTTCTTCTTACAGATCACCTTCGGTAAACACCGTCATTATTGGGATGATCGACCAACGAATCACGCTGTTTTTTGCGGAAAGCAAGAGGGATAACCTCAAAATTCACCCTCTTGACCGTGGTATTTTCAGCATACACAACAATAATTTTAACAGGGTGGGTAAGGGGTTAATTTTGTAGGGCGGAAGTAATATCCTGTCATGAACATGGATTGAAATTGATAAGCATAAACAGCTCTCGATATGGAGAAAGGGACCGATTTTTCATAAAAATATGCGAATAGGGGAGGATCCCTGGCTGCCGTCTGGTGGAATTTACTATCTGCCACTCACAGCACTATTCGCCAGAAAGGACAGGTCTTATCTGGGCTTCCCCCTAATTCGAAAACCCTCAATTCCCAATGCATCCATGCCGGAATCATCCTCAATTGATAACAGACTTAATTAGTCAATGTTCAAAAATAATTCTACACTGGATAAAAGACTCATACTGATACTGTTTTTTGATGGTATCAGGCATTGCTTTTTCCCAAACCACCGTAACCCTCCAGGACCAGTGTAATTGCGAAGTGCTCAGCGGGACGGCAGTCAATGCCCCTGGGGGCACCACGCCCTCCGGAGCGGACACAGGTGATATTTATGTCAACACAAACACAGGGACTATTTATTTTTGGGATGGGAATTCCTGGGAGCTTACGTCGACTGACGATCAGACAGCTGCAGAATTTTACCTTCAACGCAGCCACCAATGTACTCTCCCTTCGGATAGAAAACGGCAATACGGTTACCGTTGACCTTTCAACACTCAATACTGCGGGTACCGATGACCAGCAATTGAGCCTGGCAGGAAATACACTTACACTGGAAGACGGGGGAACGATAGACCTTACTCCCTACCTTGACAATACAGACGACCAGACCATCACCGGCCTGAGCCTGGATGCGAGCAACATTCTCAGCATTTCGCTTGAAAATGGCAATACGAGGGTGCTTGATCTCTCGCCTCTTTTGGGTACGGACGACCAGAACATCTCCGGCTCCGGACTTTCCGGGCACAGACCTGACGATCGGCATTGAAAATGGGCCTCCGAAGTGGTGGACCTCTCCAGCCTGGTGGGTACAGACGACCAAAACTATCAGTACAGACGGCACAGCCGGGAACCTCTCCATCGAGGACGGCAACACCATCGCCCTGAACGTGGATGATGCGGATGCCGACCCCACCAACGAATACAACACCGGCATCAGCTTTGACGGGGCGAACCTGACCGTCACCGATGCAGGCGGCAACCAGAGCGTGGATATCAGCGGGGTAAGTACCGATGACCAGAACCTGAACCTGGCGGCCAATACCCTGTCTATTGAAGACGGGAACAGCGTGGACCTGAGCCCGTACCTGGATGATACGGACGACCAGAATATCTCCGGCTCCGGACTTTCGGGCACAGACCTGACGATCGGTATTGAAAATGGTGCTTCGGAAGTAGTGGACCTCTCCAGCCTGGTAGGTACGGACGACCAAAATATTTCCGGTTCCGGCCTCTCTGGAACAGATTTGACCATCGGCATTGAAAACGGGGCCTCCGAAGTGGTAGACCTCTCCAGCCTGGTGGGTACGGATGATCAGAACCTGAACCTGGCCGCTAACACCCTGTCTATTGAAGACGGGAACAGCGTGGACCTGAGCCCTTACCTCGATAATACAGACGACCAGAACATCTCCGGTTCCGGCCTCTCCGGAACGGACCTGACCATCGGCATCGAAAACGGGGCTTCAGAAGTAGTGGACCTCTCCAGCCTGGTGGGCACAGACGACCAAAACATCAGCACGGACGGCACAGCCGGGAACCTCTCCATCGAGGACGGCAACACCATCGCCCTGAATGTGGACGATGCGGATGCCGACCCAACCAACGAATACAACACCGGCATCAGCTTTGACGGGGCGAACCTGACCGTCACCGATGCCGGAGGAAACCAGAGTGTGGATATCAGTGGGGTAAGTACAGACGACCAGAACATCTCCGGTTCCGGCCTTTCCGGAACAGACCTGACCATCGGCATTGAAAATGGGACCTCCGAAGTAGTGGACCTCTCCAGCCTGGTGGGTACAGATGACCAGACCATCAGTACGGACGGTACGGCCGGGAACCTCTCCATCGAGGACGGCAACACCATCGCCCTGAACGTGGATGATGCGGATGCCGACCCCACCAACGAATACAACACCGGCATCAGTTTTGATGGGGCGAACCTGACGGTCACCGATGCCGGTGGCAATCAGAGTGTAGACATCAGCGGCGTAAGCACGGACGACCAGAATCTGAACCTGGCGGCCAATACCCTATCTATTGAAGATGGCAACAGTGTGGACCTCAGTCCATACCTGGATAATACAGACGACCAGAACATCTCCGGTTCCGGCCTCTCCGGAACGGACCTGACCATCGGCATTGAAAACGGGACCTCCGAAGTAGTGGACCTCTCCAGTTTGGTGGGTACAGACGACCAGACCATCAGCACGGACGGTACGGCCGGGAACCTCTCTATAGAGGACGGCAACACCATCGCCCTGAATGTGGACGATGCGGATGCCGATCCCACGAACGAATACAATACCGGCGCAGCAATGAATGCCGGTGCCTATGAATTAAGCGATGCCGGAGGTACGCTTTCAACCTCATTAATCAGTGCGGATGCGAATAACGATATAGCCGCCGGCAGCGATGGAGCCCTTTACCTTAACGTGGCATCCGTAACCATTGCGGAAACGGTTACCAATCTATCAGATAATGGTGATGGGACCTTTACCTATGTCAATGAGAATGGGATTAGTCAAACCATAAGCAAATCGGATATCACGAATAACGGCGATGGCACGTATTCCTTTGACAACAATGACGGGTCACCTGTTACAATTGATACACGCGCAGCTTCCAATCCCTACAACAATACGGCCTCCGGACTGACGGCCTCGGATGTACAGGCTGCCATTGATGAGGTGGCCGCTGGCAGTACAGACGACCAGACCATCAGCACAGACGGCACAGCCGGGAACCTTTCCATAGAGGACGGCAACACCCTCGCCCTGAATGTGGACGATGCGGATGCCGACCCGACCAACGAATACAACACCGGCATCAGCTTTGACGGGGCGAACCTGACCGTCACCGATGCCGGGGGCAACCAGAGCGTGGACATCAGCGGGGTGAGTACCGATGACCAGAACCTGAACCTGGCGGCCAACACCCTGTCTATCGAAGACGGGAACAGCGTGGACCTGAGTCCATACCTCGACAACACAGACGACCAAAACATTTCCGGTTCCGGCCTCTCCGGGACAGATCTGACCATCGGCATCGAAAATGGGGCCTCGGAAGTGGTGGACCTCTCCAGCCTGGTGGGTACAGACGACCAAACCATCAGCACGGACGGCACAGCCGGGAACCTCTCCATAGAGGATGGCAACACCATCGCCCTGAACGTGGACGATGCGGACGCCGACCCGACCAACGAATACAACACCGGCATCAGCTTTGACGGGGCGAACCTGACGGTCACCGATGCCGGGGGCAACCAGAGCGTGGACATCAGCGGGGTGAGCACCGATGACCAGAACCTGAACCTGGCCGCTAACACTCTCTCTATCGAAGACGGGAATAGCGTGGACCTGAGCCCGTACCTGGATAATACAGACGACCAAAACATCTCCGGATCCGGCCTCTCCGGAACAGACCTGACCATCGGCATTGAAAACGGGGCCTCGGAAGTTGTGGACCTCTCCAGTTTGGTGGGTACAGACGACCAAACCATCAGCACGGACGGCACAGCCGGGAACCTTTCCATAGAGGACGGCAATACCATCGCCCTGAACGTGGACGATGCGGACGCCGACCCGACCAATGAATACAACACTGGCATCAGCTTTGACGGGGCGAACCTGACCGTCACCGATGCCGGGGGCAACCAGAGCGTGGACATCAGCGGGGTGAGCACGGACGACCAGAACCTGAACCTGGCCGCCAACACCCTCTCTATCGAAGACGGGAATAGCGTGGACCTGAGTCCGTACCTGGATAATACGGACGACCAGAACATTAACACAGACGGCACAGCCGGGAACCTTTCCATAGAGGACGGCAACACCATCGCCCTGAACGTTGATGATGCGGATGCAGATCCAACCAACGAAACCAACACCTCCGCCGGATTAAATGCGGGCGCATACGAAATCACGGATAGTGCAGGAACGCTTTCCACCTCCTTGATCAGTTCGGATGCCAATAACGACATCTCTGCCGGTAGTGATGGGGCCCTCTATTTGAATGTGGCTTCGGTGACCATTTCGGAAACCATTACCAATCTGTCGGACAACGGCGACGGGAGTTTTACCTATGTAAATGAAAATGGCGTTTCCCAGACAGTAAACAAATCCGACATCACGGATAACGGGAACGGCACCTATACATTCACGAATAATGACGGTAGCGATGTAATCCTGGATACACGCGCGTCCAGTAATCCATATGACAATTCGTCTTCCGGCCTTGCGGCAACAGAAATACAGTCGGCAATAGATGAACTGGCTGCTGGCAGTACAGACGACCAAAACATTTCCGGTTCCGGCCTCTCCGGAACGGACCTGACCATCGGCATCGAAAACGGGGCCTCGGAAGTAGTTGATCTTTCCAGCCTGGTGGGTACGGATGATCAGAACCTGAACCTGGCGGCCAATACCCTGTCTATAGAAGACGGGAACAGCGTGGACCTGAGCCCGTACCTGGATAATACGGACGACCAGAACATCTCCGGATCCGGCCTCTCCGGAACAGATCTGACCATAGGCATCGAAAACGGGGCCTCGGAAGTAGTGGACCTCTCCAGCCTGGTGGGTACAGACGACCAAACCATCAGCACGGACGGTACGGCCGGGAACCTCTCCATCGAGGATGGCAACACCATCGCCCTGAATGTGGACGATGCGGATGCCGACCCACCAACGAATACAACACCGGCATCAGCTTTGACGGGGCGAACCTGACGGTCACCGATGCCGGGGGCAACCAGAGTGTGGACATCAGCGGGGTGAGTACCGACGACCAGAACCTGAACCTGGCCGCTAACACCCTATCTATTGAAGATGGCAACAGCGTGGACCTGAGTCCGTACCTGGACAATACCGACGATCAGAACCTGACAGGGGCCAGCCTGAATGGCAGCAACATTTTGCAAATCGATATTGAGAACGGGACTTCAACCACCGTGGACCTGTCATCTCTGGACGACAGTGGTACGGATGACCAGAACCTGAACCTGGCCGCCAATACCTTGTCAATCGAAGACGGGAACAGCGTGGACCTGAGCCCTTATCTCGATAATACAGACGATCAGACTATTAGCACGGACGGTACGGCTGGGAACCTCTCCATCGAGGACGGCAACACCATCGCCCTGAACGTGGACGATGCGGACGCCGACCCCACCAACGAATACAACACCGGCATCAGCTTTGATGGAACGAACCTGACCGTTACCGATGCAGGTGGCAATCAGAGCGTAGACATCAGCGGCGTGAGTACCGACGACCAGAACTTGAACCTGGCCGCTAACACCCTATCTATTGAAGATGGCAACAGTGTGGACCTCAGTCCATACCTGGATAATACGGACGACCAGAACATCTCCGGTTCCGGCCTCTCCGGAACGGACCTGACCATCGGCATCGAAAACGGGGCCTCGGAAGTTGTGGACCTCTCCAGCCTGGTGGGTACGGATGATCAGAACCTGAACCTGGCCGCTAACACCCTGTCTATTGAAGACGGGAACAGCGTGGACCTGAGTCCGTACCTGGATAATACGGACGACCAGAACCTGACAGGGGCCAGCCTGAATGGCAGCAACATTTTGCAAATCGATATTGAGAACGGGCAACGTACCTCAACCACCGTGGACGGATGACCAGAACCTTAACCTGGCTGCTAATACCCTTTCTATCGAAGATGGCAATAGTGTGGACCTCAGTCCATACCTCGACAACACAGATGACCAGAACATTTCCGGCTCCGGCCTCTCTGGAACAGATTTGACCATCGGCATTGAAAACGGGGCCTCCGAAGTGGTGGACCTCTCCAGTCTGGTGGGTACGGATGATCAGAACCTGAACCTGGCCGCTAATATCCTGTCTATTGAAGATGGCAATAGTGTGGACCTCAGTCCATACCTCGACAACACAGATGACCAGAACATCTCAGGCTCCGGCCTTTCTGGCACGGACCTGACCATAGGCATTGAAAACGGGGCCTCGGAAGTTGTGGACCTCTCCAGCCTGGTGGGTACAGACGACCAAACCATCAGCACAGACGGCACAGCCGGGAACCTCTCCATCGAGGATGGCAACACTATCGCCCTGAACGTGGACGATGCGGACGCCGACCCGACCAACGAATACAACACCGGCATCAGCTTTGATGGGGCGAACCTGACGGTCACCGATGCCGGGGGCAATCAGAGCGTAGACATCAGCGGGGTGAGCACGGATGATCAGAACCTGAACCTGGCCGCTAACACCCTTTCTATAGAAGACGGGAACAGCGTGGACCTGAGTTCATACCTCGACAACACAGATGACCAGAACATTTCCGGTTCCGGCCTTTCCGGAACAGATTTGACCATCGGCATCGAAAACGGGGCTTCCGAAGTGGTGGACCTGTCCAGCCTGGTAGGTACAGACGACCAAAACATTTCCGGTTCCGGCCTCTCCGGGACAGATTTGACCATCGGCATCGAAAACGGGGCCTCGGAAGTTGTGGACCTCTCCAGTTTGGTTGGTACAGACGACCAAACCATCAGCACAGACGGCACAGCCGGGAACCTCTCCATCGAGGATGGCAACACCATCGCCCTGAACGTGGACGATGCGGACGCCGACCCGACCAACGAATACAACACCGGCATCAGCTTTGACGGGGCGAACCTAACGGTCACCGATGCCGGGGGCAACCAGAGCGTGGACATCAGCGGGGTGAGTACCGACGACCAGAACCTGAACCTGGCCGCTAACACTCTCTCTATCGAAGACGGGAATAGCGTGGACCTGAGTCCTTACCTGGATAATACGGACGACCAGAACCTGACAGGCGCCAGCCTGAATGGCAGCAACATTTTGCAAATCGATATTGAGAACGGGACTTCAACCACCGTAGACCTGTCATCTCTTGACGATAGTGGTACGGATGACCAGAACCTTAACCTGGCCGCTAACACCCTGTCAATTGAAGACGGCAACAGCGTGGACCTGAGTCCGTACCTGGATAATACGGACGACCAGAACATTTCCGGTTCCGGCCTCTCCGGAACGGACCTGACCATTGGTATCGAAAACGGGGCCTCGGAAGTTGTGGACCTCTCCAGCCTGGTGGGTACGGATGATCAGAACCTGACAGGCGCCAGCCTGAATGGCAGCAACATTTTGCAAATCGATATTGAGAACGGGACTTCAACCACCGTGGACCTGTCATCTCTTGACGATAGTGGTACGGATGACCAGAACCTGAACCTGGCTGCTAACACCCTTTCTATCGAAGATGGCAATAGTGTGGACCTCAGTCCATACCTCGACAACACAGATGACCAGAACATTTCCGGCTCCGGCCTCTCCGGAACGGACCTGACCATAGGCATTGAAAACGGGGCCTCCGAAGTGGTGGACCTCTCCAGCCTGGTGGGTACGGACGATCAAAACCTGAACCTGGCCGCTAACACCCTCTCTATCGAAGACGGCAATAGTGTGGACCTCAGCCCGTACCTGGATAATACAGACGACCAGAACCTGACGGGGGCCAGCCTGAATGGCAGCAACATTTTGCAAATCGATATTGAGAACGGGACTTCAACCACCGTGGACCTGTCATCCCTTGACGACAGTGGCACGGATGATCAGAACCTGAACCTGGCCGCTAACACCCTGTCTATTGAAGACGGGAACAGCGTGGATCTGAGCCCGTACCTGGATAACACAGACGACCAGAACATCTCCGGTTCCGGCCTTTCCGGAACAGACCTGACCATCGGCATCGAAAACGGGGCCTCGGAAGTAGTTGATCTTTCCAGCCTGGTGGGTACAGACGACCAAACCATCAGCACCGACGGTACGGCCGGGAACCTCTCCATAGAGGACGGCAATACCCTTGCCCTGAACGTGGATGATGCGGACGCCGACCCGACCAACGAATACAACACCGGCATCAGCTTTGATGGGGCGAACCTGACGGTCACCGATGCCGGAGGCAACCAGAGCGTGGACATCAGCGGGGTGAGTACCGACGACCAGAACCTGACGGGGGCCAGCCTGAATGGCAGCAACATTTTGCAAATCGATATTGAGAACGGGACTTCAACCACCGTGGACCTGTCATCTCTGGACGACAGTGGCACGGATGATCAAAATCTGACCCTGGCCGCTAACACCCTGTCAATTGAAGACGGCAACAGCGTAGACCTGAGTCCGTACCTGGATAATACGGACGACCAGAACATTTCCGGTTCCGGCCTTTCCGGAACGGACCTGACCATTGGCATTGAAAACGGGGCCTCCGAAGTGGTGGACCTCTCCAGCCTGGTGGGTACGGACGATCAAAACCTGACCCTGGCCGCTAACACCCTGTCTATTGAAGACGGGAACAGCGTGGACCTGAGCCCGTACCTGGATAATTACAGACGACCAGAACCTGACGGGGGCCAGCCTGAATGGCAGCAACATTTTGCAGATCGATATTGAGAACGGGACTTCAACCACTGTGGACCTGTCATCTCTTGACGACAGTGGTACGGATGATCAATATGATGATGAAGTACCCCTCCGCACGCCCCTGGATGTAGATGAGGGCGGGGTCGGATCCCCTACCAACGAAACCAGCTGTACAGGAAGTTATTCAGGCCATTGCGCCGATCACCTCCAAAGCCGCACGAATTTTCTATCCTCCGTCTATAGCGGTGGATGCGTCCACCAACGGCAGTTTCAATATCGACCTCTATGCCCAGTATATCGCTCAGTTTGGTACACCAACCGTCGCAAGCACAGGTGCTCCGGCCGCCGTACCAACCTATGCCGCCAATGAACTGTATTACTACGTAACCTATGCCGACCCAACGGTTTTCAATACGGCAACCATGAGTATTGATGCCAATGGCGTATTGTCCTACGAGATAATCGGGCAACCGGCAGACTACAATGCCTTGATCAATGTGGTGTTCGTCGTAAAATAATTAGGAAGTAATCAGCAACTGGGGTTTGAGACCAAACACAACAAATATTCTTTTTCTGCTGGGAGGCATCTTATTATTCCTGCTCCCCGGTACGGTTCGTGCCCAATTTCTGCTCCAGGCTCCAAACAGCGGCGGAGAAAACAACTATCGCTGGTATGAAGCCTCAGATACCACTACGGTGCTGAGCACCGATTTTTTTTATGAGGCTACCAGCCCGGGAGTTTATTTTGCCACTTATGACGGGACTCTTTGTGGAAGCAATGCCACAGGTTATTTTATCCTGACAGACTGCTCAGCTCCTGATAACCAGGTAACCCTGGATATTTCGGCTAATGTGAGCGGCAGTGCCACCGTTAGCTGGTCCCCGGCGGTATCGGGCGATCCGCTGAAGCCCGTGGTAACGGCCACCACATCGGTAGTCCGCTATACGGCGACTATTACCAAAGCAGGCAATTCTATCGCATTGCCAAGGTTCACTGTGGTTTGCATGGCAGCGGCAGCGACCCTGGTGGATGACATTGTTTCCGTGGACGAGGATAAATCCGTGGTGGTACCCATTTACGCGAATGACAGTGACCTGCCGACCAACGGGACCCTCACGGCAACGAACCCGGCCAATGGCACCGTGAGTATTAACAATAATGGCAGTCCGAATGATCCTTCGGATGATACGCTTACCTATACCCCTGTCCCTGATTATAACGGACCGGATAGTTTTGACTATACGGTTTGCAACGGCATGGGCGATTGCAGTACGGCTACGGTAACCGTGAATGTCATTCCTATCGTCGACGCTATTGACGATTCGCTGGCGGGGAACCAGGACCAACCCCTGGACATCCATTTTCTCAATAATGATAATGACCTCCCGCCGGGGGGGAATATGGTGCTGACCGCTCCTTCGAACGGGACCCTGGTCCTTCAGGACAATGGAACCCCGGGGAACCCCTGGGACGATTGGGTGACCTATACCCCCAACCCGGGCTATGTGGGTAGTGACAGCCTGTCCTATACCCTTTGCGATACAGCCTCCAATTGCAGCACTGCGACCATCACCATCCTGGTGAATGCGGTAGGCGCCGACCTGGATTCGGACGACGATGGTATTGTAGACGGTTTTGAAGACCTGAACCTGGACGGGGACAACAACCCGGCCACCTCCCCGACCGATACCGATGGGGACGGAATACCGGATTACCTGGATATTGATAGTGATGATGACGGGATACCTGATAACGTGGAGGCGCAGAGCAGCCTGGCCTATCTCCCGCCTTCAGGGGTGGATATGAATGCCAATGGCCTGGATGATGCCTATGAAAGTGGTTCACTCGGTCTGTTTCCCGAAGACACAGATGGAGACAATCTGCCGGATTACCTGGATGAGGACAGCGATAATGACGGGGTGCCGGACCGTACGGAAGGCCACGACTACGATCGTAACGGGATTCCGGAAGTATCGTTCATCGGTTCGGATAAGGACAATGACGGCCTGGATGACGGGTACGAAGGAGCTACCGCCATAGATGTGGATGTCAACGATGAAATCGACGATCCGGTAAACGACCTACCGGATACCGACGGGGACGGGGAATCTGATTATCGGGATGCGGATGATGACGGCGACGGCAAAATGACCCGGGATGAAGATGTAAACAAAGACGGAAATTATACCAATGACGATGTGGATGGCAACGGTATCCCCGACTATCTGGAGCCCAATTCCTCTGAACCGGACCTGGAGGTCTTCAACGTGGTAACCCCCAACGGGGATGGCATACACGACGTCTTAACGATCCGGGGGCTGCAGAACTTCCCGAATAATACGATAAAGATTTATAACCGGTGGGGTGTTTTGGTATACTCAACCAGGGGATACAACAGCAAAGGCAATGTCTTTGACGGGACGTCACAGGGCAGGGTCACGGTAGACCAGGACAATAAACTGCCCACCGGTACGTACTTCTATATCCTTGAATACGAGGACCAGGGAGGCAATCAAAAAACGCTTAGCGGCTACATCTACCTAAATAAATAACCCATGCAAAAGCACGCCATACCAGGTTTTCGGAATGATATTCAAGGAGCTTTTCGCCATCATGTTCCATGGTGCTGCTTTACAGCCCGGGCCATTCCCAGCAGGATGCCCAGTATACACAATATATGTATAATACGGTGAGTGTGAACCCGGGCTATGCCGGATCACGGGGCAACCTCAGCGTTGCAGCCCTCTACCGTGCCCAGTGGGTGGGCCTGGACGGAGCACCCAAAACACAGACATTCAATATTCACTCCCCCATCGGATATAGGGGGGTAGGCCTTGGTCTTTCGGCTGTGAATGACGAAATCGGACCTACCTCGGAGACCTATTTTGACCTTGATTTTTCATATACTATCCGTACCACCCAAACCGCACGTCTAGTTTTGGGCTGAAAGCCAGTGGACATCTGCTCGAATATCCGATTTTCCGAACTCCATCAGGACTGGACCAACCCCGGCGGTCCCGACCCCACTTTGCAACAGGATATAGACAACAAGTTTTCGCCTAACATTGGTGCGGGGGTATACTACCATACTGACCATTTCTATGCGGGATTTTCCGTACCGCGAATGCTGGAGACCACCCATTTCGAGAAATCATCCCTGTCTACCGCCAGTGAAAACATGAATTTCTACCTGATCACCGGCTACGTTTACGATATGAACCCATTCTGGAAGTTCAAACCGGCCCTATTGACCAAAGTGGTTCGGGGAGCACCCTTGCAATTGGATCTCTCGGCGAATTTTATGTATAATGAGAAACTGATCCTGGGGGCCGCTTACCGTTGGGATGCGGCGGTCAGTGCAATGGTCGGATTCCAGGTCTCCCCCGAATTCCTTATAGGCTTGGCCTATGATCGGGAAATTACCGAATTGGGACAGGCAACCTTTAACGATGGCTCCTTTGAAGTGATCCTGCGATACGATTTTATCAAAGTCGAGGACCTCCTGAAATCGCCCCGTTTCTTCTGATAGCGGGGGCCGTTCCGTCTCTTCACCCGGATTTTAAATACGGCAGGCCTTTAAGTGCCTGAAACATGTTACTTTTGCAAAGTGGAACATAAGGATGCATATGTGATCCTGGTAAACCCCAAGGATGAGGAAATCGGGACCATGCCCAAGTTGGAGGCCCATGAAAAGGCTCTGTTGCACAGGGCATTTTCGGTATTTGTTGTGAATCGAAAAGGCGAGATCATGCTCCAAAAACGGGCGGCGCATAAATATCATTCCCCCAATCTTTGGACCAATACCTGCTGCAGCCATCAACAATTGGGGGAGAGCAATATTGCCGCCGGGAAGCGTCGATTGCAGCAGGAAATGGGATTTGAAACTGATCTGGAAGAACTTTTTTCTTTTATTTACAAGGCGCCATTTGATAACGGCCTTACCGAACATGAATTCGACCATGTGATGCTCGGGTTCTATGAAAAGGACCCGGTAATTAACACGGAGGAAGTGGCCGCCTGGAAGTGGATGGATCCTGAAGATATCAAAAGGGATTTGTTCGTAAACGAGGCTGATTATACGGTTTGGTTCCGCAAGATCTTCCCCCGCTTTTATGATCATATACATCAAAAAGTACTGAAAGGATGAAAGTAAAGGTCAGCAGAAAAGCGCATTTTAACGCGGCACACCGGCTATACCGGCCTGATTGGGATGAAGCCAGGAATAACCGGGTCTTTGGAAAATGCAATAACCCGAATTTCCACGGCCATAACTATAAACTGGTGGTAAGTGTTACGGGGGAAATCGATCCGGAAACCGGGTTCGTAATGGATATGAAGTTATTGAAAGAATTAATCCGCGAAGAAGTCGAAGATGCCCTGGACCATAAAAACCTGAATATAGAAGTCCCGGAATTCAGGGAACTAAACCCCACAGCCGAGAATATCGCGGTGGTTATATGGCGCAAATTACGGCCCCATATCCCATCCGGGAAGGATTTAGAAGTTGTGTTGTATGAAACAGGACGGAACTTTGTAACCTTTTCAGGATAGCCATGGGATTGCAACCCGGTACCAGGATGCCCGCATTTTCCCTCCCTGACCAGCAGGGCCGGCAGTTCGATTCTGACACGAGGGAAAGCAGGGGCCCCCTGGTTATATTTTTCTACCCCAGGGATGAAACCCCGGGTTGTACCCGCGAAGTATGTGCTTTCCGGGATGATTTTGAAGCATTCAGGAAGCTGGGCGCGGAAGTAGTGGGGATCAGTTCGGACACACAAACAAGCCACCTGGAATTTTCCAGGAAGAATGATTTGCCTTACCGGCTCCTTGCAGATAGGGAACATCGGGTGCGAAAGCTTTTTCAGGTAAAGGGTTACCTGTTCAATTTGGTTCAGGGGAGGGAAACCTTTGTCATAGATTCTTCGGGGATCATCCGGATGGCTTATAATAGCCCCAATCCGGCCCAACATGTTAAAAAGGCCCTTCAGGCATTAAAAGACATCCAGGCATGAGCAGCCTGTATCCATTAAAATTCAAACCCATTTTCAAGGAAATGCTGTGGGGTGGAACCAAACTGGGGGATGCTCTTGGGAAACCTATTTCCAGTGAACAAACCGGTGAGAGTTGGGAAATATCTGCCGTAAAGGATAATGTTTCTGAAGTCGCAAATGGGAAATTCAGGGGGAAATCGCTCAAAGACCTGATCCATACCTGGAAGGAGGAATTGCTTGGCACCGAGGTCTACGCCAGGTTTGGGTATGAATTTCCTGTATTGGTTAAATTTATCGACGCCAAAATGGACCTTTCCGTCCAGGTGCATCCCGATGACAAATTGGCCGGGCAACGGCATAACTCCCAGGGCAAGACCGAAATGTGGTATGTCATGGATGCTGAACCTGAATCTTATCTGATTATTGGGTTCAACCGGGATGTGAACAGGGAAGAATACCAGAAAAGCCTGCATGAAGGCCGCCTTCTGGATTTGATGCACTATGAAAAGGTTCAAGAAGGGGATACCTTCATGATACGGGCAGGGAAAATACATGCCATAGGCGCCGGGATCCTCCTGGCGGAAATTCAACAAACCTCAGATATTACCTACAGGGTTTATGATTTCAACCGCAAAGACCGGGAGGGCAGGCTGCGGGAACTCCATACAGAATGGGCCCTGGACGCTATGGATTACAAATGCAGAGACGATTTCAGATTGCTCTATCCCCGGGAGATGAATACGCCTAATGTGATGATACACACGCCCTACTTTAAGACAGATTATCTGGAAGTGTCAGGCGACTGGACGCGGGATCCCCATAATAAGACTTCATTTTCCATCCTTATTTGCGTGTCCGGGGAGGCCATAGTGGAGAACGGAGCCGGCGAGGCGAGTCTTAAACGCGGGGAAACCGTGCTGCTGCCCGCCAGTAGTGAATTCTTGAGAATTCGTACAAATGCAGCCAAATTTTTGGAGGTGTCCCTCTAAAAAAAACTAACTTTATAAAAACGCACCGGACTTATGGCAAGTATACGCAATTTGAAGAAGGATATTAACAATGTGCTCGGGGGGCTGATTGAAGCGGTTTACCTGGTGGAAGACACCAACAAAAAAGGAGATTCAATGGAAGGTTCCGATATAATCGACGAAGCCATTGATACTTTTGACGAGCTGATTTCCAAGGTGAATAAACGGGATGTGAAAGACCGAAAAAAACACCTGGAGGCCGTACGGACGGAGCTCGAAGAAAAGGCGCGGACCCTGGCGGATAAGATAAATAAACTTTGACAGGAGCCTACTGGGACTCTTTTTTTCGCCTTTCCAGTAACTTACCTAATTCTTGCCCATAGTGCGATTCCGCGACTTCGGGGGTAAGGGAGTGGTAGATAGAATCCAGGTATTTTATGTTTGCATTGGACACCTCGGTCAGGGCTATATAAGGCGCCACATAGCTGTCCGTATTGTTCAGGGCGAAATTCAGGGCGTAAACATAGCCCCGCACAATATTCTTATCACTTAATTTCCCGATAGAATCCATGGCCGCTGAATCCTGCTGTATCTCCGGGTCGTAGGCGGCCCTCATAATCTCCAGGTTCTTTTTGTTGATCCCCGACATGACTTTCTTGTATTCCTCCAGTTTTTCCTGGGAAGCAGACCCTGTTATCCTGGCCTTGGTATCAAAGGCGTTCCATTCTGTCTGCACGTCAATTGTGCCCGCTTCGCCGAAAAACGTTATCCGGTCGTTGATATCGTTATGATCGTTTTTATCCAGATAGAGATAAAAGATCTCGGGGCTTTCTACGGGCGTTTCGAATTCGAACTCCCCCTTGCCCTGGATTCTGACAGAATCCAGGGCAACCAGGTTCGAGTCCTGTATATGCTGCAGGTAAATAGTCCCTTTCTTGAGGCCTTTAACCGTACCGGTTACTTTCATGGTCTTAGCAGGATCAGGACCGCAGGAGTATAGTCAGGAGGGCCAGAAAACAAAACAGGAGCTGGTATTTCATGTACTGCAATTATCGGGCAAATATCAGCAAAGTTACCGTCTTATTAAAGTTTTGAGGCAATTTCCATGAGCAGGGCGCATATCAAGGCGCCACCTGTTCCCGCAACATACCCCAGAACGGCCAGTAGTACGCCTACCGAGGCCAGGGAAGGATGAAATTCCGCCGCCACGACAGGCGCTGAAGCCGCGCCCCCCACATTGGCCTGACTCCCCACTGCCAGGAAAAAATAGGGTGCCTTGATCAATTTGGCTACCAGGATCAGCAAGCCGGCATGGATCAGGATCCAGATGATACCGATCAGTAGCAGCCCCGGGTTCTCAAATACTTTGGCCAGATCCATCTTCATCCCTATGGTGGCAACGAGGATGTAGATAAACATCCCGCCTATCTTGCTCGCCCCGGCACCTTCATAGTTCCTGGCCCGGGTAAAGGAAAGAAGGATTCCTCCCAGGGTGGCCAGCACCACCATCCAGAAAAATTCGCTGGAGAGGAAGGAGAAAAAGCTCTTCGCATCGCCAACCGCCTCAAAATGGGCCAGGAGGTAGGTACTGACAGCCTCTCCTAAAAAATGGCAGATGCCCACCAGGCCGAAGGCAAAAAAGAGTAACATCATATAGTCTTTCAGGCTGGGGACCCGGGCAATTTTTTCGGTGAATTGAGACACCTTCCTTTTCAGGGTTTCTATGGCTGTGAGGTCGGCCCTGAGCCAGCGGTCGATCTGAGGTTGTTTCCCTATCCCTAAAAGCAAGACCGCCATCCAGATATTGGCGATCACAATATCGATCAGCACCATACCTCCATATTTTTCCGGATTGTATTTAAAGATTTCCAGCATGGCCGCCTGGTTGGCACCACCGCCAATCCAGCTTCCCGCAATGGTGGACAATCCTCTCCAAACCGCATCCGGACCCGCCCCGCCCACTGTATCTGGCGAAAACACCGACACAATGAGGATGGCAAGCGGGCCCCCGATTATAATGCCGACCGTCCCGGTAAGGAACATAACCAGAGCTTTGGCCCCCAGGCTGGCTATGGCTTTCAGATCGATGCTCAGGGTCATCAGCACCAAGGCCGCGGGCAGCAGGTAACGGCTGGCCATAAAGTACAGCCCGGAGCTGCTGTCTGAAATGATCCCCGCACTGGCCAGGAAGGCCGGGAGCAGGTAGCACATCAGCACGGTGGGCACGATCGAATAAAATTTTTTCCAAAATCCGGATGGGCGCGAGGACGTATAGAATACGAAGCCCAGGCAAAGTGCCAGCAGGCCGAAAACGATGGTATCATTGGTGATGAGCGGTTGGTCCATGGCGGGATTTCAGGAAATTCCCAAATTTCCCCGGGCAGCTGTTACCCGGAAGTTGGGAGGATAAACATAAGAAATAAGTTGGTAATTATTTAAAGGTATTGTGCTATTCACCCGGCCATGGCTGTCAAATTGGGCTTCACTGAACCATTACCCGGCATCTGTTTTCGCTGTCAGGGGCCCGTCCTGAATTTTCGTTTTTTCGTCTTGTTCGGGTTTTTGAACAGGCGCTTAAAAAAACCATCCTTTTTTACAGGTTCGCAATCCAGCAGGCTAGTTATGTCCTCTGGAGGGGAAGGGAATTTGGCCCTGGTAATGTCCCGGAATTCAGGATCCTTGTTCATCTTTTGGAGGTAGATGGCAAAAAGGGGCAGGGCGGCGTTGGCTCCCTGGCCCAGGGCGGTAGTGGGGAACCCGATCTCATGATGGTCTAACCCCACCCAGCTTACATCGATCAGATGTGGGGTTACCCCCACAAACCAGGCATCCTTGTTGTTTTGTGTAGTACCTGTTTTCCCCGCGATGTCGTTGTGCAAGCCATATTGGCTGCGCAACCTCGCAGCCGTCCCGGTATTGGCAGTGGCTTTCAGGAACTCCAGCATCACCGCCCGCTGGTTTCCGAGAACGCAGGGGTGTCTTTGATTTCTGGCTCAAATTGAGTTAAAACCGAATCCTTTGCATCTTTGATCGACGGATGAGATAGGGTTTTACCGGTTTCCCGGAATTGACGAAAGCGGCATAGGCGCCGGCCAGTTCATCAATTCCTATGGCCGCCGTCCCCAATGCCAGGGAAGGGAGGGCCGGGAGGGAAGAGGATATCCCCATTTTACGGGCCTGCTCTATGACCGGGGGGATGCCGGCCTCCTCCAGCACTTTGACGGCAACCGTGTTCACGGATTTACTCAATGCCTCCTCCATCGAATAATTCAGGTACACCTCGTCCTTGTCGCCGGAATTACCCGGAGCCCAGTCTTCCAGGTTTTCATATACGACCTGCTGGGCCGAAAAATAGGTGCAGGGGTCCATTCCTTCTTCCAGGGCTGCCGTGTATAGGATAGGCTTGAATGTAGAGCCCACCTGTCTTTTGCTCTGGGAGATATGGTCGAACTTAAAATGCCTGTGGTCTATACCGCCTATCCAGGTTTTCACTTCTCCAGTAGCCGGATCGATGGAAAGGGAGCCCACATTCAGGAATTTAAGGTAATGCCGGAGACTGTCGATCGTACTGGCCTGCACCTCCTGCTCCCCGTCCCAGTCGGAAAGCGTCATTGTATGTGGCCTGGATAGGGAATCCCAGGCTTGATTGGGATTTAAACCACTATCTATCAGTTTCTTATATGGGGCACTTCTGTGGACGATTCGTTTGATCAGGCCTCGATCCGTCAGCCAGGGGGCTTTCTTGCCATGGCTTTTTTCAAATTGGCCCTGCAAACGGGCCATATGTTCTTTCATGGCCGATTCGGCCAATTCCTGCATTTTTGAATTGAGGGTGGTATATATCTTCAGGCCCGAGGTATAAATGTTGTATTCGTTCCCTTTCTCCCTTTCGGCTTCTGCCCATTGTAATAATTGCTTGCGTACGGCTTCCCTGAAATAGGGCGCAATCCCTTCGTCCGCCTCGAAATGCCGGTAATGCAGTTCGATCGGCAGCCCGGACAGGCTGTCACGTACCGGCTCATCCAGGTAGCCATTGTTCACCATTGCAGTCAATACCACATTCCTGCGGTCCTGGCTGTTTTCCGGATAAATCCGTGGGTTGTACGCATGGGTAGCTTTCAGCATGCCCACGAGGGTGGCGGCTTCATTGACACTGAGGTCCGTCGCATGTTTTCCGAAGAATTTCAGGGAGGCGCTTTCTATGCCATACGTATTATCACCAAAAGATACGGTATTCAGGTATTGTTCCAGCAGTTCGTCCTTGGAGTACAGGCTTTCCAGCCTGCCTGCCGTAATCATTTCCTTGAACTTGTTTACAGCCAGCCAGAAACTGCCTTCCCCCTGCCTCGGGTACAGGTTTTTAGCCAGCTGTTGACTCAGGGTACTGCCCCCTCCTGAGGAGGCATCCTGCAGGAGCAGAGTCTTTACCAGAACCCGGAAAAGGCTTTGGTAGTCTACCCCGGAATGCTCGTAGAACCGGGCATCTTCCGTGGCTACGAGGGCATTGACCAGGTGTTTCGGGAAGTCTTCATAGGCAATTGGCTGCCGGTCGTAGATATAGTACTTGCCAATCAGCACACTATCTGCGGAATATACCTCCGAGGCCCTTTTGTAGCCCAGGGCGGCCAGCTCCTTGCCCGATGGGATTTTCCCCCAGGCGCCTGCATAGATGCTGATGATAAAAAGGACGAATAAGGCCAAACAAACGCTGGCAATGCGAATGGTATATCGAATTAGCTTCCTGGGGATTCGCATGTTCAACATGGTCAGGTTTTACGGCTTGCAAAATTAAATTAAAAATTAAGATACGGGCAACCCTTAACAATACCTTAAAATTCTATTCTTTACCTTTGAGCCTGATCTGAAATGGCGGGTTGACCTGCTAAAAGAAGGCCAACGTCCCTTGTGGGAACTTTGCCTGTTAGACACCCAAAGCTATTAACATGTCCAAACTATTCGTTCTCCGGCGCCTGCTTTGCCCGTTGCTTTTTCTTCTGGTTTTTCAGGCCAACGCCGAGCTGCCGCTCTGGTCGAAGACGGGTCATCGGGTGGTGGGAGAAGTAGCCGAGCGCTACCTGAATGCCCGCACCCGCCGCGCCGTTGCTTCCCTACTCAATGGGCAGAGCCTGGCCGCAGTATCCAATTACGCCGATGAAATCAAAGCGGATCCGAAATACCGGATGTTCAGTCCCTGGCATTATGTAAATATCCCCGAGGGCAAGACATACTCAGATATTACCCCCAGTCCCGATGGGGACCTGGTGAGCGGTATCCGGTATTGCGTTTCGGTGTTGAAAGATGAGGGAAGTAAACGGGAAGACCGGGTTTTTTACCTCAAAATGCTGATCCATTTGATAGCAGACCTCCACCAGCCCATGCACGTGGGCAAGTTAGAAGACCGCGGGGGCAATGACATTCAGCTCTTATGGTTCGGCAGGGGCAGCAACCTGCATAAGCTCTGGGATGCCGAAATGATCAACGATTACGGGATGAGCTATACAGAACTGGCCCGCTCCCTCCCCCAATTGTCCCGCTCCGAACGCCAGGCGATGCAGCAGGGGGAACTCCTGGATTGGGTTGAGGAAACCCGCGCCGTGGCTGCCAGGGTATATGAATCTGCCAAAGTAGGCGATAAACTGGGGTATTCCTACAATTACAAAAACTGGCATACGGTGGAGGTGCAGCTCCTGAAAGGGGGGCTGCGACTGGCCAAAGTACTAAATGAAATTTTTTCTTAGCCAGCGGGTATTGCTGCCGGATCGGGAGAAAGAATTCAGAAAGTGACCCGGGATGTTTTTCGGAATTTTATCGGACAAGGCACTCCTGTGGAGGCATTTAGACCTGAAAAAATGGACGTTCAGCCAAAAATATCAATAATTAGCCCAAATAGTGGTTTATTAAGTAAAGACCCGGATATGAGGAGGTTAACATAGTATATCCGCATGTTAAAGGTAGTATCTGGTTCGTGCGAAAAAGGATATAAAAAATCGGTTTTTAAGCCGATTTTTTATTTTGTTAAGGTCTCAGCCTGCCCGATTTGACGAAACGTCAGATTGATCCTCTCCCCGACAGGTTTCCTCGTTTTTGGCACCTGGTGCAACCAGTTTTCCTGAGTGGCTCCTTTCATGACCAGCAGGCTTCCTGCCTGCAGCGGCATGCTGTGCCTCAGCCCCTTCATTTTACGGTGCTTCAGTTGAAAGGACCGGGTTGCGCCCAGGCTGAGGGAGGCGATAAGCGGCTGGGATCCGAGTTCTTTTTCATCATCGGCATGCCAGCCATTGCTATCATTCCCATCTCTGTACAGGTTTAGAAGGCAGCTTGAAAACCGGGCCTGTACGAACTTTTCTACTTTATGCCTCAGGTGGGTAAGGGGTTGTGTGAAGGGGTGCGGGTCCATCCGAATCCCGGAATAGCTGTAAGATTTACCGCTATCCCCGTACAGGGCGGTTAGGCGAGGTTGCTTTACATACTTTCCAAAAATCCGGATGGAATCCTGCCGCCAGGCTATGGAGTGCCGCAATTCGACGTAAAACCTTTGGGCTTCAGCCGGGGACAGGAATTCGGGGTAATACCGGATATCGCAATGTGGTAAAGCCAGAGAAACGCCTGCGGGTTCTGAGGAGGGCATTATTGCAGTACTTTTTTCAGTTGGTTTCGGTACTCGGATGGATTTTGACCCGTAAAAGCTTTGAATGTTTTATTGAAATGCGAAAAATTATTGAAGCCGCACTCAAAACATACTTCGGTAATGCTCATGGGTTTTTCGGCCAGTAACTTGGATGCATGCACCAGCCGGTATTCATTGACGAACTGCACGAATGTCTTATTGGTGATCTTTTTAAAATACCGGCAAAAGGACGGTACGGTCATACTGACCATCCGGGCCATTTCCTCCAGCGCAATCTCCTCCCTGAAATTGTTCTTCACATAATTGAATACCTTGTTGATACGATCATTATCCTTTACCTCGGATTCCATGGAAAACCCGTCGGCATTAAGGACCTTGAAATCCTTTGAATGGCTGAGTTCGTTCAGGATGTTCAGGATGGCGAGCAGCCTTTGGAAATCGGTCTGATATTCCATTACTTCGATCTTTTCGCCGATTTTGAGTTTGGTTTTCCCCGAAAAGGCCATCCCTCCCTTGGCCATTTTAAAAAGGGTCTGGATGTTTTTCATTTCCGGGATGTTGAAGAAATCGGAGCCTAAAAAGTCTTCCTTCATCTGGATGACCGTCTCGCTCTCATTCCCGGTAAGTTTATCGGTAAAGCCGCAATGGGGCAGGTTGCTCCCGATCAGGATCAGGTCCCCGTTCGAATAATAGGATACATGGCTGCCAATCTGGCGTTTGCCCGAACCACCATTCACATAAACCAATTCAATCTCGGGATGATAATGCCAGACGTTGTTCTTGTTGTTTTTAGACTTGTCAAACTGCTGGTAGGTGAACGAATGCCCAAAATTGGGTTCAATGGCCTCAAAAGCGGGTTTCTGTTTCAAGCGTTCCTTGTTTTCCATAACTACCTTAAAATTACACAGGCCTTTTTTATGTACCCTGTACAAAATTACCCAAAATATGTTCTAAATTACCATTTAACAATAAGTTAACCTTTTTATCATGTTAAAATAGAACATAAATTGGGTAAGAAGGGGGTAGTATAGGCGGGAAATGGCTGGTAGTTTTGTAATCGAAATTTATTCATTAATCCAAAAACAAGCGTTATGAAATCAATTTTGAAAACAAGCACAGCAATTGCGGTCCTTCTCTGTTCCCTGACCGGTCTGGCTAAAGAGCCTATGCTCAGGTTAACCCATAAAGAGGACGTCAGAACATTGACCTTTAGGCTGGACACCCCTTCGAAGGAAACGGTGATCCGGTTTTTTGACAACCTGGGGAATACCATATACTCCGAAAAAACCGGAGATGTGGCGACCTATGGTAAAAAATTCGACCTGATGAAACTGGCAGATGGGTATTATTTTCTGGAAGTTGAAGACTCTTTCAAGGAAATCGTGTACACCATCGAGGTTTCCACTGAAGATGCCAAGGTTATCAATAAAGAGGAAAAGCTGAAGCCCGTCTTCAGGAAGAAGGGAAACCGGCTATTTCTAAACCTTCTGAATCCAAAGGAATCCAATGTGGAGATCAAAGTCCTGGATAGCAGTAACCGGGTCATTTACAGGGAAGTGGTGGAAGGACAGTTGGTGGTTGAAAAGGCCATCAACTTTGAAAATGCCTTTGAAGACAACTATACTGTGGTAGTGAGTAACGAAGGCAACACGTATTACGAGAATATTTCGGTTGAATAATCTGCGAGTCGAATAGTTTGGTTTAGTTTAGTTATGTTTTAATTGGAAGGAGGGGCTGAAAAGCCCCTTTTTTCTACTTATACTTTATCAGGGATTCCCTTTTATAGCGGGGGAGGGCTGGGTTTTCCAGGGCCAATTGAACCCATTCCCGGGTTTTTTCCTTCTGGTACAACAATGTGAAGAATTGCCGGACGCTCAGGGGATTGGCCGACTGTTCTACGAGTTCTGCATCGTCACCGGCCCGCACTTCGCCATTCTCAAGGATACGCACGTAGGCACCTGGGTAACCAAAATCAATAAAATCCCTGAGGATTTTCTGAGTGCCAAATCGTACCCCAAGCTTGTAACAAGGTTCCCTGGGCATGGTAACTTCCACTAAAGCACTACCTATTCGGTAGGTATCTCCTATGCGCATCTCCTCCTCGTCCATGTCATCCAGGCTGATGTTTTCGCCGAACATGCCCCATTGCCAGTCCAGGTCGGGATACCTTTTTTTCCAATAGGGATAATGTCGGGTTGAAAACAGATAGCACGCTTTGTGTAGTCCGCCATGTACTTTTCTGTTCGCGATGCAATCTCCGGCAACCTGGTATTTCCTCAGTTTTATAGGTCCTTCCGCAGCGGTCTTGTAAATGCCTGTATATTCGTCCCTGCCATTCCAGGTAATAAGGGTAGGCCGGGCTGTATTGACTGAGCACACTTTCATATCCCTAAAATACATAAAACCATCATGTTCCCATGATGGTTTTGACAAATCTCCGGCGCCCTGGCGAATTTTACTCCTTTGCCATTTTTTTTAAGAGCGTAAAGCCGGCAAACAGACCGATCCCGGCCATTGTGAAAATAGAAGCAGGATAGGCGATATCCCTATCCATCCCCAGGCCCGCTGCCAGGCCTTCCCCTATGAAAATCGCTATTCCCACGCCAATAAGCACCAGGGCCATGGTGGGGATGAAGATCTTCCAGAAGGGCATGTGCCGCTTGTTTCCGCCCGAAACAAAGATACTGGCATCCGCTCCTTTTTCGATCAGGGCCAGCCGCTCCTTGTTCCTTGTGGAAAAATACAAATAAAAAACACCGAAAATCGCGCCGAATATGAGCGCTACTATGATTACTTCTCCTCCCATTATATATTTTTTAGGGTTAAACTTTGTAATTTATTCCATTGGACGACTATTCCCGATTGGAGGTTACACTCCCCGAAATTTTTTTACGGGATGTAACCAAAAACGATTCCGGGTCGTCTAACGGTACAAATGAGCCAGCTTCCGGACCAACACTATATTGAACAGGTACTGTCAGGGGATACCCGGGCCTATTCAATATTGATTGAGCGATATAAGCATATGGTCTTTACATTGAGCATGCAGATGGTCAGAAACCGGGAGGATGCCGAAGAGATATCCCAGGATACGTTCATAAAAGCATATAAGGCGTTGAAGACCTTCAGGGGACAGGCGGCGTTCTCAACCTGGCTCTATAGGATTGCCTACCGCAACAGCCTGGATTTCCTGAAATCGAGCCAGCGGAAAATGGCTTCCCGCGAGGTTTCCCTGGAGGGGGATTATCCCCTTGCCTTAGGGAGCACTGAGGCTAAGGGCTTTGAAGAGGATGGGCAGGCAACCCTGGTAAAAGGAGCGATGGAAAAATTGACTGAAGAAGACCAGGTAATCCTAACGCTTTATTATTATGAGGAGTTATCTTTGAAGGAAATAGCAGGGATCATTGGAATTAGCATCAATACCGCCAAAGTGCGATTGTTCAGGAGCCGGGAAAGGCTGGCCAAACTTTTAAGCGAATGCGGTATAAACCAGAAAACAGGGTAGTATGAAAAAGGATTTTGACACCGGGAAAGATCAGGATTTGCGGAATCTACTGCGGCAGCTTCCCGTACAGGAACCCTCTTCGGATTTTACCGATTCGGTTATGGCCAGGATAGATGCGGAAGCCGCCGGACAGGTTACGACCTACCGGCCACTGATCAGCCCCTGGCTTTGGCTGGTCCTCGTGCTACTGCTTTGCCTGGCTGCTGGTTCCACCTTTTTCATGGATATGGGTTCCGCCCCTGGATGGTTCGATATACCCAACTGGAGCCAACCCCTCCGGGATATGATGGGGAAAATTGCCACCATCGAACTTTCCAAACCCCTTTTTTACGGAGGTCTCGCCCTTGCTATTGCCGTTTACGTGCAACTTTATTTGCTGAAAGGTCTTTTTAACGATTCCTATACCACAGCCTGAAGCCCGGGCATAAAGAGAAAGACCCGGGGATCACGGGATCTACCTGGAAGCCTCCAAACCTTACTGCAGGATTCGTTGCAATTGCCCGTATTTTTACCGAACTTGCCGTGGCAATGACATGGGCGGTTGCCGAAGCCTGTTCGCATAGCGATTTTGGAGGTAAATTTTCTACTCCGTCAAATGACACCCATTTATTTCCCAATAAGTGAGTCCCATAAAGGGGTTCGCTTTGAGGCATTAAGGGACAATTACCTCCATTTACACGTCTGGCAGCGCTGGCCTTAAGTCAATATGATTTTAACCGGGGATCAAATATATTGTTGGTTTCAAATAAAATAGGATAAACATGCAAACCATATTGGGAGCCGGAGGTGCCATAGGGTACCGGCTCGCCCAGGAACTGCCAAAGTATACAGACCAGGTTCGGCTGGTAAGCCGTAACCCGCAGAAAGTTAACCCGGGCGATCATTTATTTTCTGCGGATCTCACTGATCCAGGGCAAACCATGGAGGCCGTGGCCGGCTCGGACGTAGCTTACCTGACGGTAGGCCTACCCTATAAATTGAAAATTTGGCAGGAAAAATGGCCGGTCATCATGGAAAATGTCATTCAGGCCTGCCACCAGGCCGAAGCCAGCCTGGTATTCTTCGACAACATGTATATGTATGATGGCCAAAACCTGAATCCCATAAGGGAAGACCACCGGGTAAACCCGCCCAGTAAAAAAGGCAAGGTACGGCAGGCTATTGCCGCCCGCCTACTGGAGGCCATTGAAAAGGGGGAAATCAAGGGGTAATTGCCCGTGCTGCGGACTTTTACGGGCCTTCGGTCGAAAATGTAAGCCTGCTTACGGAGACCGTGATTAAACCCCTTAGCCAGGGAAAAAAGGCCAATTGGATGGGAAAGGCAGACAAAAAGCACAGCTTTACCTATGTCCCCGATGCCGCAAAGGCTACCGCCTTACTGGGAAATACCCCGGACGCTTATGGCGAGGTGTGGCATCTTCCAACAGCCCCGACCCATACACCGGGGAAGAGTGGGTACACCACCTGGCCGTGGCCCTCGGTGTTACCCCGGAATACCGGGCGATTGGCAAAGGCATGCTTCGTTTTATGGGATTATTTTCACCAATGATGCGGGAATTGGCGGAAATGGCCTATCAGACTGACCGGGATTACGTATTCGACAGTTCTAAATTTGAAAAACATTTCAAATTCAAACCTACCAGTTATACCCAGGGGATACAGGAAGTGGTGGCCGCCGATTTCGGTAAATAGAAAACGCCCCGAAACGAGGGGCGTTTTCTGTGTATAGAGTTAAACCGTCTTATTTGATCATTTCGTAACTTCTTTTGATGAAGTTTGTAAGCTCTTTGCCTTTGAGCAATCCTTTAGAAAGGCGTGCCAGGTCCAGTGACTGATTTACCAGCCGCTCCCTTTTCCTGGCTGTTTTGGTGTGGAGGATTTGCCCGACCAGTTCGTGATTCGTATTGATGATCAGGTTGTACATATCGGGCATATGGCTCATACCGAACATACCTCCCCCGCCGGTTTGCTGCATTTCCTTCATCCGCCGCATGAATTCGGGCTCGGTGATGATGAAAGGGGAAGCGTTGCTATCCATAGCCTCCAGCTGAATGGTATACCCCTGGTCTTTCACGACTTCTTCGACCTGGTTTTTCAGCTGCTCCTTTTCGTCGTCTGATAATTTGGAAACCGGATTCTCATCCTTTTTGATCAGGTTATCCAGATGGTCTGCGTCCACCCGTGCGAAGGAAAGATTTTCCTTGGATGTCTCCAGTTTTTGCATGAGGTGGGATACGATTGGGGAATCCAGGAGGAGGACCTCATATCCTTTGGCTTTGGCGGCCTCAATATAGCTATGCTGCGCCTCCACGTCAGAGGCATAGAGTACCACGAGTTTATCATCTTTGTCGGTCTGCAGATCCTTGATTTTTTCCTTCAGTTCATTGAAAGTGTAATAAATGTTGTCGACAGTAGGGTAGAGGGCAAAACTCTCAGCTTTTTCAAAAAATTTTTCCTCCGATAACATTCCGTATTCGATCACGATCTTGATATCGTTCCATTTCTTTTCAAAATCCTCGCGGTTCTCCTTGAAGAGGGATGTGAGTTTATCGGCTACCTTACGGGTGATGTACGAAGATATTTTCTTTGACGGCCCCATCCGCCTGCAGGTAGGATCGGGAGACGTTCAGGGGGATGTCCGGTGAATCGATCACTCCGCGGAGCATGGTGAGGAATTCGGGAACGATCCCCTCCACGTTGTCTGTTACGAACACCTGGTTTTGGTAAAGTTGTATCCGGTCTTTCTGTATATTCAGGTCGCGCGTGAGTTTCGGAAAATAGAGAATCCCTGTAAGGTGGAAAGGATAATCCACGTTGAGGTGGATGTGGAATAGGGGTTGTTCGAATTGCATGGGGTACAATTCCCTGTAAAAATCCATATAGTCCTTTTCCTCCAGGTCTGTCGGCTTTTTGGTCCAAGCCGGATTGGGGTTGTTGATGATATTGTCGACCTCTGCGGTTGGGGCCGGGTCGTCCTCCTTGGCACCTTCCGGTTTAGGGAGGGTTTCAGTCCGGGTACCGAATTTGATGGGCACCGGCATGAACTTGTTGTATTTAAGGAGCAATTCGCGGATTTTGGAGTCCTCCAGGAACTCTTTGGAGTCTTTGGCGATATGCAGGATCACTTCGGTTCCCTGTGCTTCCCGGTCTGCCTTTTCCAGACTGAATTCAGGGGAACCGTCACAACTCCAATGGACGGCCGGGGCACCGGTATAGCTTTTGGTGATGATCTCTACCTTGTCTGCGACCATGAAGGAGGAGTAGAATCCAAGTCCAAAATGACCGATGATCCCCGAATCCTTGGCGCTGTCCTTGTATTTTTCAAGAAAATCCTCCGCCCCGGAAAAGGCCACTTCGTTGATGTATTTGATCACTTCTTCCTCCGTCATCCCGACCCCCTGGTCCAGGATGTGGATCTTCTTACCCTTTTTATCCACTTTGACCTCGATGATCGGGTCTCCGTAAGTCACCTTTGCCTCACCGATGGAAGCCATGTGCTTTAATTTCAGTGTGGCATCCGTTGCATTTGAAATAAGCTCTCGCAGAAAGATCTCGTGATCGCTGTACAGGAATTTTTTAATTAATGGAAAAATGTTTTCAACTGAAACATTGATTTTACCAGTAGCCATATTTAAATCGTTTTTTAATCCTATCTAGGGTTGTCAAAAAAAGTACCAGAAGTGCCTTAGGTGACAAACTGACACCCCGGCAGGGGTCCGGGCCCGTTTTGCCCGGCAATAGGCTCAGGATTTGCTTTAATGGCGCATGGCTACTGTGAAAAATTGGCTATCTTGGATCGGTTGTTGAAGTGCAGGATTGCAAATGCCGGATTCCTGGCAGTTTTTTAATTCAAATTAAACATAAAATGTATCATTCCAAGATCAGTGGCCTCGGGTTCTACGTCCCCGATCACGTAGTAACAAACGACGATCTTTCAAAAATAATGGATACCAGCGACGCCTGGATACAGGAACGGACCGGGATCCGTGAGCGCCGCCATGTGATCCAGGGGGAAGACACCACCACCAGTATGGGGGTAAAAGCAGCCCGGGTGGCCATCGAAAGGGCGGGGATCGACAAGGATGAAATTGAATTTATTGTTTTTGCCACCCTGAGCCCGGACTATTATTTCCCGGGTCCCGGGGTACTGGTACAACGGGATTTGGAATTGCCAACAGTGGGTGCCGTGGATGTGCGCAACCAATGCTCCGGGTTTATCTACGGCCTTTCCCTGGCCGACCAGTACATCCGAAGTGGAATGTACCGCAATATCCTGGTCATCGGATCCGAACTTCACTCCCACGGATTGGACATGACCAGCCGTGGCCGAGGGGTTTCGGTAATCTTTGGCGATGGGGCCGGGGCAGTGGTCCTAAGCAGGGAAACCGATCTGGAGAAAGGCATCCTGTCTACCCATTTACATTCGGAGGGGCAATATGCCGAAGAGCTTTCGCTTATCGCCCCGGGGATGGGGAAGCGATGGGTCACGGATATCCTGAAAGACAACGACCCGGATGATGTTTCGTACTTCCCATATATGAACGGACAATTCGTCTTTAAAAATGCGGTAACGAGGTTCAGCGAGGTTATTGTGGAAGGGCTGCAAGCCAATAAGCTGAATCCCGGTGATATCGATATGCTGATCCCGCATCAGGCCAACCTGAGGATTTCCCAGTTTATCCAGAAGAAGTTCGGCCTGCCGGATGAAAAGGTGTATAACAACATCACCAGATATGGGAATACCACTGCGGCTTCTATTCCAATCGCCCTCACAGAAGCCTGGGAAGAAGGAAAGATCAGGGAAGGCGACCTGGTGGTACTCGCCGCTTTTGGCAGTGGGTTTACCTGGGGAAGTGCTATAATCCGGTGGTCCTGAAACCGACACCAAAACCATCCAATGGGCAAACAACTTACAAAACTGACTTCCCGGCTACGGGATTTTATCGAACGCCAGCATCTTTTTTTTGTGGCCACCGCTATGGAAGACGGGCGCATAAACCTGTCTCCCAAGGGGCTGAATACCCTCAGGGTGGTGGATGATCAGACCGTCCTCTGGCTCAACCTTACGGGCAGTGGGAACGAAACGGCTGCCCACCTGCACTATGCCCCCAGGATGACCCTGATGTTCTGTGCCTTTGAAGGAAGGCCCCTGATCCTCAGGCTTTACGGGAGGGCGAAGGCCTACCATCCCAGGGATGCCTTCTGGAAACGGGAGATCGGCAATTTTCCAGACCTGCCCGGCAAGAGGCAGATAATTGAACTTAAGATCGAAATGGTTCAAACCTCTTGTGGGATGGGTGTTCCTCTTATGGAGTACGGGGGCCAGCGACAGGAACTCGTAACCTGGGCAGAAACAATGGGGGAGGAGGGACTGCAGGCTTATTGGGAAGAAAAGAACAGTCGCAGCCTGGATGGCCTCCCAACCGGGATTTTTGATTGACATTCCCTGGCTGTCTTCCCTCCTCCATGTACATTAACAGGCATCAGAGGATCCCCCCGCTGCCCTGTTTGGTGTTGTCGTCCCTTCGTTTTCTCTGAAGTGCCCGGTTCTTGCCACTCCCGAAACGGTATGAAATGCCTGCATATACATTCTGGCTTTCCCAATTGAAGCGCCCGTTCTGCACATAGGGCAGGGTTCCTTCAAAGGCAAAACGCATGGTATTGAAGACATCGTTGAAATTAAGGCTCAGGGTACCCTTACCATCCGCAAAACTGTAGCGGGCACCGGTATTGATAAAATACATGGGCTTGCTGCTGATCTGCAGGTCGTTGTTGGCACCCCTGTAGAATCCGAACACCTGGAAGGTCAGTTTATCGGTCGCCTTTAGGCTGTTGTTCATTCGGAGGTTCCAGGCCGTATTATCCGTTTCCACTTTTTCCAAGACAATATCGTCCTTGGTGGGATTGGGCAGGTCGGCGGGCAGCCGCTCCGCTTGCCCCCTCTGGGTCTGTTGGTACAAATCAAAGCTGCCATTGATACTCCACCATTTAAAGGGGTTATAATTCCCGGATACTTCCAGGCCGTAAGCCGACGTATTGTCGAAATTGCCATAGGTAAGGATCAGCTTGTTCAGGTCGAGCCGGTCGATGAGGACCAGGCGGTTTATCTCATCCTGTATGCTGCGGTAAAAGACGCCGCTGGTAATGCTTCCGTGCTCCAGGCGCCTGGTATAGTTCAGCTCGTACGAGTCGGTGAACTGGGGTACCAGGGCGGGGTTGCCGAGAGAAGAGATCAGGGGGGTGGACCATTCGCGGATGGGGTTTACCTGGGAAAGCCCCGGCCTGTCTACCCGGCGGCTGTAGCTGAGCTGGAACTGGTTTTTATCGCTGGGTTTGT
Organism: uncultured Flavobacteriaceae bacterium; assembly: GCA_963721045.1. Lineage (GTDB taxonomy): Bacteria > Bacteroidota > Bacteroidia > Flavobacteriales > Flavobacteriaceae > Zeaxanthinibacter. The sequence goes on along the minus strand of CAVRHQ010000017.1, from coordinate 8,293 downwards.
ATGTAAGGAACGCGGAAGGGTAGAACTCTGTATAGGAATCGGTAAAGGAACGCAGCCCGTTGGTATCGGCTTTTACCTCTACATCTTCCACCCGCAGCCCGGCCTGGTAAGACCATTTGCCGTACTCCTGGCCAAAAGTGGCGTATGCCGAATAAATGTCCATTCCGTATACAAACCGGGTACTCGGCGTCGGTACCAGTGTACCATCCGAGTTATAGGACAGCCCTGTGGAAGCGTAGTCCACATCTGTTTCAAAGTTGCGGATTTCAAGGCCGGCCTCCACCTTTGAAATCGAATCGATGGGGTTTACATAGTCCAGGTTGGTGGTCGTCTGGTTCCGTTTGGTATCAACCATATCCAGGTAGTCCGGGAAAAGCGTGGCGCCGGTCGACCGGAAACTTGCATCCTCATTGCTGTCAAACCGGTTATGGTCCACTTCCAGTTCCAGGTTGTGACCTTCCTTTGCGAAATCCCATTTATACACCAGGTTATACTGCTGGCTGTGGTTGTCTTCCAGGTTATCGAAGTACTGGGTGGTGTTCCGGGAGGGATTTGTGAGGTAGCTAACCAAGGTGGATCCGGTGCCCTGTCCGTCATATATGTTCTGATTGGTGAATAAAGGAAAGGGTGTGATGGTCCCCAAGGTAAATGTCGACCCCCAGCTTATAGAGGTAAGACTTGTTATTATTGTTGAAGTCGAAATCTTGCCTGAGTTGTTCCACACTGCGGTATATATAACCGTCGTTCACCCATTTCCCAATGTTCGTTCCGGCATTTCCGTACAGGTTAATGCCCCCGTTTCGGTAATTCAGGTCGAGGGAGGTGTTGAATTTAGCTTTCTCCCCAACCGTAAGCCCGGTATTGATGGAGCCGTTAAACCCGATATTTGCGTTTTTATGAAGGATGATATTGATGATCCCGCTCATGCCTTCCGGATTGTATTTGGCGGAAGGGTTGGTGATCAATTCTATGGATTTGATGGATGTGGATGGGATCTGGCGGAGCAATTGGGCAACCGGGACATTTGATAATTTACCGTCCACCATCACCCTGACGTTGGAATTCCCGCGCATGCTGATCTCCCCTGTTTGCTGGTCCAGGTTGATGGAAGGGAGGTTGTTCATAATATCGGAGGCGGTGGCGCCTGCGGTAGTGAGGTCTTTCCCCACATTGATCACTTTACGGTCGATCCGCTGCTCAATGGTGGTACGCTCGCCTACCACCTCCACCCCGGCGAGTTCCTCGGCGGCTTCACTCAGTTCTATGGTGCCCAGGTCCAGGTTGCGGGAATCTTTGCTGATACTGATGGGTTGCCTGTAACTTTCGTAACCAATGTATTGTACCACAAAGGTAAAATTACCCTCGGGCAGGTTTTTGATCTCGAAACTGCCATCTTCCAGGGTAATCCCACCGGTGATGGTACTATCCCTTTCTGTGGTTTTAACAATTACGGCGGCATAGGGTATGGGTTCGTGAAGTCCGGCATCCATCACTTTCCCCCGGACAAGGCCATTGCGCAATTCGGTATCCGGGTCGGTTGGGTTGGAAAATAGTTGACTACAGGCAAAAAAGGCCAGCCATACGGCAAGGTATTTCATGACGTTCGTTTTTTGATTGATGATTGATTGATGACACTTAATGGACGAGAGAAAGGTGATTTTGTTACCGGCAGTGCGGGGCTTTAACATATTTTAACAATTTCCGGATGCCGGGAGCCCAACGCTAATCTTGACCGGGCGATTGAAGGCGAAGGTGTATCTTTGTACGTACCGTAACAATGGAGGGAAAGTGGCTATATTACTGAAAAGTAAAACCCCGGCGGTTCCGCCGGGGTTTTCGTCATTGACAGGCCATACTAAACACTAACCATTAACCATAAAAATATGACAACATCAATGACGTTTGAAGATTTTCTACCTTTAAATAGACGATTATTTGTGCAAAAAGTTGCATGTCTTAACACACTTTAACACCGCAGCCAGCTATGAAGAGAACCCTGGTATTCGGCGCCTCGTTGCGACCCGACAGATACAGCAACCTGGCGATCAGGCGGCTGGTACAAAACCATATTGAAACCCTGGCTTTCGGAAGTCGGGAAGGGGAAGTGGCGGGCGTGCCTGTCTCAAAGAGCCTGGAAGGAATTCACGATATCCATACCCTCTCACTATACATGAACCCAAACACCCAGAAACCTTTTTACCAGGAAATCCTTCGCCTGGCACCCGAACGGGTTATCTTCAACCCCGGGGCCGAAAACCCGGAGTTGATGCGACTTTTGGAAGATGCAGGGATAAAGTCCGAAGCAGCCTGCACCCTGGTGTTGCTGGCGACCGGCGCTTACTAGGAAGCCCCCTTTCGCGACAGGGGAACCCGGATCAGATATAACCCGACAAAAGTGAGCAGGCCGTTGAGCGGCAGCAATTCGTATCCAACCACATAGCCGCCCAGATAATCCGAAGGGATCCGTGCGAGCCGAAGATGGCCAGCACAGACAAGACCGCCACGATCCAGACATATCGGTCCCTGACGCCCTGCCTGGTAAGGATCCCGAAGGCAAACATCCCGAGCAAAGGGCCATAGGTGTAAGTAGCTACCGTCAACAAGCCGTCGATGACATTCCGGTTGAGTACATATTTAAAGAGGATGACCACCAGGATCAATAGCAGGCTCATGCAGACATGGGTAACTTTCCTGATCCGTTTCCGGCTGGTTTCCGGCCGTTTCTGAATGCCCAGGAAATCGATGCAAAAAGAAGTCGTTAAGGCGGTAAGGGCGCTGTCTGCACTGCTATAAGCCGCTGCGATAAGGCCCAGCATGAAGGTGACCGCCACCATGGGCCCCAACCCGCTTTTCAATGCGATCTGAGGAAATAATAAATCTGATTTGGGGCTGCCGTCCATGATGGGAAGCCCAATCCCGAATGTATCGGCATAAATAAACAAAAGTGCGCCCAGAAGCAGGAACACCAGGTTGACGAAAACCAGGACAAAACTAAAGGAAACCATGTTTTTCTGGGCTTCCCCAATATTTCTGCAACTGAGGTTCTTCTGCATCATATCCTGGTCCAGCCCGGTCATGCAAATCGTGATGAACATGCCACCCACAAATGATTTAATAAAGTGGTTTCTGCTTAAAAAATCCCCTGTGAAAAAGACCTGGTCATATTCCTTTAGTTCTGCCGAGGTAGAGGAATTCCGAAAAGCTCCAGTCGAGTTTCTGAATGATGAAATAAATGGAAAGGCCCACCGAAACCAGCATAAACAAGGTTTGAAGCGTATCGGTGAAGACGATGGTCCGGATGCCACCCCGAAAAGTATAGATCCAGATAAGGAGAATTGAGAAGACCACGGTGACCTCGAAAGGGATCCCGAAGGCATCAAAGACGAATTCCTGCAGCACGATGGCCACCAGGAACAGGCGGAAGGCAGCGCCCAAAACCCGGGAGACAAAAAATGAAACGGCCCCCACCTTATAGCTCACCGGCCCCAGCCGCCCTCCAAGGTATTCATATATGGAAGTTACGTTGAGGCGGTAATAAATGGGCATCAGAACAAAAGCAATCACCAAATAGCCGGCCAGGTAGCCGAAAACCACCTGCATATAGCTGAAATGGGAATCCTGCACCCAGCCGGGAACGGAAATAAAGTTACGCCCGACAGGGACGCCCCGATCATTCCAAAAGCGACCAGGTACCAGGGCGACTGCTTCCCGGCCATGAAAAAATCCTCGTTCGAATCGTTTTTGCCGGTGAGGTAGGAAATCAGAAGGAGAAGGAGAAAATAGGAACCGATCAACAGCAGGATATGCGAAGCCGTCATAGAAATTAATTTCCGACCCAAAGTACGAAAACTTAAAACATTATGTAATTTTGCTTTTATGGAATTTTCCTCGAAACTCCTGGAACAGGCGGTAGATGAAATGTCCCAATTGCCGGGTATCGGCAAGCGTACAGCCCTGCGCCTGGTCCTTCATTTGCTCAAACAACCGGTGGAGCAAACCGGCAGGCTCACCGCCTGCCCTGCAATCGCTGAGGGAGGACATCAAATTTTGCCGCAATTGCCATAATATCTCCGATCTTCCCCTCTGCGAAATTTGCTCTAACCCCAAACGGGATGAACATCTGGTTTGTGTGGTGGAGGACATACGGGATGTGATGGCTATCGAGAACACCGGTCAGTATCAGGGCCTTTACCACGTGCTGGGAGGTAAAATTTCACCCATGGAGGGGATAGGCCCTCAGGACCTTACGATTGATTCCCTGATAGAGAAAGTAAAAAAGGGGCAGATAGACGAATTGATTTTTGCCCTGAGCTCTACTATGGAAGGGGATACGACCAATTTTTATATGTATAAACGCCTGGAACCCCTGAAAATTAAAATGTCCACCATCGCCCGTGGCATCGCCGTAGGGGATGAGTTGGAATATGCGGACGAAGTGACCCTGGGAAGGTCGATCATAAACCGCATCCCTTTTGAAGGATCCTTAAGGGCTAGTTAGCTACTAAAAATGCAGCTTGTTTAATAATCAGGCTCTTTTTTTATTATTTTTGCAAAAAATTTAGCTGTCAAAGCGATTTACCTATCAATATGTCAAAGTTTGAATTAAAATTGCCTCAAATGGGGGAGAGTGTGGCCGAGGCCACCCTGACGTCCTGGCTGAAAGAGGTAGGGGACCCGGTGGAAATGGATGAGGCTGTTTTTGAAATTGCCACGGATAAAGTGGATTCGGAGGTACCCAGCGAAGTGGAGGGGGTTCTGGTCAAGAAACTCTTTGAGGTAGACGACGTGATCCAGGTAGGGCAGACCGTGGCGGTGATCGAGCTGAACGGGGAAGCAGGAGCGCCTGCCCCCGAAGAGGAAGATAAGGAAGTTGACGGGGAAGAAACAGCCCCGGTAGAGGCACATACACTGGAACAAGGGATGCAGGAGGCTCAGGAGACAGCGGCAGCGGCTACCCCGGATTACAGCCAATCTGAGCGGTTTTATTCCCCCCTTGTCCGGAATATTGCCAGGGAAGAAGGGATCCCCCTGCAGGAACTGGAACGTATTGAAGGTAGCGGGAAGGAAGGCCGGGTAACCAAGAACGATATCCTCGACTATCTCTCAAAAAGGGATAAAAGCGCTCCCCAACATGCGACTGCCCCGGCTGAGGCGGCCAAAACAGAAGGAAAAACAGCGACTGTTACTGAAAAGCCCCGGGAAATTGCCGGGACTGTAAAAGTTCACCCGGGCGCGGCAGACGAGGTGGTCCCCATGAGCAGGATGGGCAAACTTATTGCCCGCCATATGGCCGAAAGTGTCACTACTTCGGCCCATGTGCAGAGTTTTATCGAAGTGGATGTAACCGGGATTGTGGCCTGGCGCGAAAAAGTAAAAGGGGCCTTCGAAGAGCGGGAAGGCGAAAAACTGACCTTTACGCCTATTTTTCTGGAAGCCGTTGCAAAAGCCCTCAAGAAATTCCCCATGATGAATATTTCGGTTGACGGGGAGTCTATCATTAAAAGAAAAAATATCAACATAGGGATGGCGGCAGCCCTGCCCGACGGGAATCTCATCGTACCTGTGATCCGAAATGCGGACCAGTTGAACCTGGTGGGAATGGCCCGGAAGGTCAACGACCTGGCCAGCAGGGCGCGTGCCAACGCCCTGAAACCGGAGGAAGTCCAGGATGGGACCTACACCGTTACCAATGTAGGCTCTTTTGGCAGTGTTTTCGGGACCCCCATAATCAACCAGCCCCAGGTCGGGATTCTGGCCCTGGGTGCCATCCGGAAAGTACCTTCTGTCATCGAAACGGAAGAAGGGGATTTTATCGGTATCCGCAGCAAGATGTTCCTGTCCCACAGTTATGATCACCGGGTTGTAAACGGGGCCCTCGGGGGGATGTTCGTGAAATCGGTTGCCGACTACCTGGAATCCTGGGACCCTAAACGGGAGATATAGTCTCCCGGGTAGCTGTCGGTTCCCCTGTACGCCAGGGGATTATCCGTTATTTTCGCTTTACGGCCCGAGTTCCCCTCCTAAAAACTATCTTTGCAGAAATCGGATCCATGGAATTACAACTCTCCAAACCCTTGTGCTTTTTCGACCTTGAAACTACCGGGACCAATGTGGCAACCGACCGGATCGTGGAGATCTCCATCCTCAAAATCCACCCCAATGGCAATAAGGAAAGCAAGACCTGGCTGGTAAACCCGGAGATCCCCATCCCGGCTGAAGTGGTGGCGGTCCATGGGATATCCGATGAAAAGGTTGCCGGGGAACCCACCTTCAGGCAACTTTCCAAAGAAATCTATGGCATGATCCGGGATAGCGACCTGGCGGGGTTCAACTCAGACCGCTTTGATATCCCGCTCCTGGCTGAAGAAATGTTACGGGCCGGAGTGGATTTTGACATGAAAAATATGGTTTCGGTAGATGTACAGACCATCTTTCATAAAATGGAAAAGCGCACCCTTGAAGCTGCCTACAAGTTTTATTGCGGAAAGGATCTCAACGAAGCGCACAGCGCCAAAGCAGATACCCTGGCCACCTATGAGGTACTGCTCTCCCAGTTGGATCATTACCCCGAACTGGAGAACAATGTTAAGAAACTCGCCGAGTTCTCCACCCACAGGCAATTTGCAGACTTTGCAGGCTTTATCGCCCTGGACAAGGAAGGGGAAGAAATCTTTTCCTTCGGCAAGCACAAAGGGGTGAAGGTAAGGGATGTGCTGGAGAAGGAGCCGGGCTATTTCGGCTGGATATTAAATGCTGATTTTCCCCTGTATACCAAAAAAGTGCTGACGCAAATAAAACTTAGCAAACTCAATAACAAGCTTTCATAGTTCCCTAAAACCCGTTCATGAAACTTATATGCATTGGCCGGAATTATTCGGCCCATATCGCAGAGTTGGGCAATGAGCTGCCGGAGGATCCGGTTGTTTTTATCAAACCCGATTCGGCCGTACTACCCAAAAACCAGCCATTTTTTATTCCCGATTTTACCTGTGAGGTGGATTATGAAGTGGAGGTCCTGGTGAAGATCAGTAAGGCGGGAAAACATATCCAGGAAAAATTTGCCCATAAATATTATGAAGAAATAGGCCTGGGTATCGATTTTACAGCCCGGGACCTGCAGAGGGATTTGAAAGAGAAAGGCCTGCCTTGGGAAAAGGCCAAAGGGTTCGACGGCTCTGCGGTGATTGGAAAATGGCTGCCCAAATCGAAGTTTGGGGATTTGGGCCATTTGCAGTTCAGCCTGTCTAAAAACGGGGAAACCGTACAGAGGGGAAGTACGGAACTCATGATCTGGAAGTTCGATGGGCTGATTGCCCATGTATCCCGTTTTTTTGCCTTGAAGAAGGGGGATATATTGTTCACCGGAACCCCTTCGGGAGTTGGTAAAATTGCGGCAAATGATTACCTTTCGGGCAGCCTGGAAGGAGAGGAATTACTCACTGTCAAAATAAAGTAGATGATATACAGCCTGGATAAAATCAACGAAATGGCCGAGGGCGATCAGGACTTCGTAGTTTCAGTAATTTCCGTTTTCCTGGATGAGGTACCCCAGGACCTTGAAGACCTGGAAACCGCGATCAAAGGGAAAAATTACGAGCAGGTTTACAAACTGGCTCATAAGATCAAGCCGAATGTCGACTTGCTGGGGATGGAACAAACCCGGGCTACGGCCCTCGAGATTGAGACCCTCGGCAAGAATGAAGCGAACAGCAGCCAGATCGAGGAGAAGTTCCCGCTGCTTAAAAAGGATGTCCTCCAGGTTATTGCCGAATTAAAGAAAGATTTTGACTTCTGATGCAGGCGGAGATCATCACCATTGGAGATGAGATCCTTATTGGCCAGATCGTAGATACCAATTCGGCTTTTATCGCCAGGGAGCTCAACCGCATTGGAATTTCGGTTTGTCAGATCAGCTCCGTCCAGGATGTAAAGGAGCATATTGTACAGGCCCTGGGGGAAGCCGAATCCCGGGCCGATATCATCATCACCACCGGTGGACTGGGCCCCACCAAAGACGATATCACCAAACTCAGCCTGTGTGAATACCTGCAGGATAGCCTGGTCCCGGATCCGGAAGTCCTCAGGCATATCGAAGCCCTGTTCAGCAAATACCTGTCTACACCCATTTCAGACGTCAACAGACAGCAGGCCCTCATTCCTTCCAAAGCAGAAGTCCTCCACAATGCCTACGGGACAGCCCCGGGCCTTTGGATGCGGAAAGGGGAGGCCGTTTTCATATCCCTGCCCGGGGTGCAGTTTGAAATGAAAGCACTAATTACAGACCAGGTAATTC
>CAVRHQ010000016.1:0-166637 GCA_963721045.1 uncultured Flavobacteriaceae bacterium | reverse complement strand
GGAGCTGGGACATAGGGTACGACCTGTTCGCGATTGGGTACTTGCTTGTTAAATTCCAACCAGCTGGAACATATCAGCCAGCTGCAGGACAAAGACCTCCGGGCCTTCCAGAAATTAAAGAAACATCTTCGGGCCGGAATAGCGCAGGCCGAAGACGGCATGCGCCATCTTGCCAGGGACATCCTGGATTCCATGGCAGCAAACAACCTGGAACGAACCGATTTCAGCGGGGGCTATTTCCCGGACTTCATGACCACTACAGCCGGGGAGAATTTCAGAAGCTGAATTACGACGCCCGCTGGAAACAGGAGTTCGACGAGGGCCTCCCCTATAACAAATCATGCCCGGAGCCGGTCAGGGCGCGGATGGACACACTCCTTCCCGCTTGGAGAGAAGGTGTTCGGCAACTTACAGGAACAGTACCGCCATTGGTCCCTCCTGCAAAATGCCTATAGAAACCTGGTTCCCCTCACCATCCTCAACGCCATCAACCAGGAGTTGGACAGCCTGGAAAAAGAAAGGGACCAGCTACCGATATCTTCATTTAACAGGTTGATTTCCAATGAGATTAAAGATCAACCCGCGCCCTTCATCTATGAAAGGCTGGGAGAAAAATACCGGCATTATTTCATCGATGAATTCCAGGATACTTCACGGCTGCAATGGCGCAATCTGATCCCCCTGATTGCCAACGCCCTTGAAAGCTCGGACACCCAGGGGAAGCGGGGCACGCTGCTGCTGGTCGGGGATGCCAAACAGGCGATCTACCGCTGGAGGGGCGGTAGGGCAGAACAATTCCTGAATCTGATCCAGGGAAATCCACCCCATTCACGGTTATCCCTCAGGTATCTTTCAAAAAATCAAACTACCGGAGTTCGGCGGAAGTGGTCAATTTCAACAATGCCTTTTTTCATCATATCAGCAGTTTTCTCCAAAACAATATATACAGGGAGTTGTATGAAACAGGCAGCGGGCAGGAAGTCCGGGCCGAATAAGGCGGACAGGTGCATACTGAATTTATTAAAGGAGGGAAAAAGCGCGAAAAAGACGAGCAATATTGGCCTCAATTCATAACTGTATTGCCAATTTGGGCGAACAGGGCTACCCACACAGGGATATCTGCATCCTTACCCGGACGAGGGCCCAGGGAGTCGTCCTGGCTGCATTCCTGCTTCAAAAGGCAATTCCGGTAGTTTCTTCGGAAACGCTGCTGCTCCAGGGCCATCCGAAAATCCGCTTCCTGATAGCGCTCCTGCAATACTGCCAGCAACCGGAAGACCGGCAGGCAGGGTTTGACATTCTGTATTTCCTGTCTGAAGGTTCGACAAAACACCAGACCATCTCGCGTAACCTGGACAACCCCGGGCGATTCCTCCTGGAGCAATACGGTTTCAGCACAGAATACGTAAGGCACGCTTCGGTCTATGACGGACTGGAATATGCCATCCGATGTTTTCAGCTGGCGGACGAATCCGCTGCATACCTTACCTTCCTTCTGGATGAGGTCCTGGCTGTGGAGCAACAAGAAGACAGCAGCATCCCCACATTCCTCGATCACTGGGAAAAGCATAAAGACCGCTTAAGCATTTCTGCCCCCGAAGCCATGGATGCTATCCGGATTATGACCATCCACAAGGCAAAAGGCCTTGAATTTCCTATCGTGCTTTTCCCTTATGCCAATACCGATCTGCACGGTTTGCGCTCGGAGAAGGACGCCCGTAGCTGGTTGCCTGTCGATCCCTCGGACTATGCCGGGTTCAGCGAGCTCCTGCTGACCAGGAAAAAAGAGATGGCTACCTATGGGGAAGTTGCAGAAGAACTGTATCGCGGGGAACTGGAGAAGCTGGAGCTAGACGCCATCAATGTGCTCTATGTGGCGTGTACCCGTGCCGAAAAGGCCCTGTTTGTCTTTTCCGAAAAGGAAGTCGACTCGAGGCGGAAATCCCAAAACCACAAGCTTTTCGGGTCTGCTCATCCATTATCTTATGGCCAGGAGGCCACTGGGAGCCCGAGCGTTCGGCTTATACTTTCGGCGCACCTCGGCACGAATCCGAAAGCGGCCGCCTGCAGCGGGAAAGGGTGTTTTCATCCCCCAACCCTACTCTTTTAAAGACCGGACCGGCTTCCGAATGATTGCCAAATCGGGCATGCTATGGGGCAGTGAAAGGGGAGAAGCTATTACCAGGGGCAACCTGATCCACGAACTTATGGCACAGGTGGAAACCCGGGCTGATCTGGAGCCGGCTTTGCAAAGACTTGTCCGCCATGGCATGCTGGACCCGGGCGGTCTGAACACACTGCGGCATGTGGCACTCAGTATTATAGATGATGCCATTGTGGGCCCCTACTACCAGGACGGGTTGCGGGTTTTGAATGAAACGGAAATTATCACTGCTGAGGGCAGGATCCTGCGGCCGGACCGGATCGTATTCCAGGACCCAACAGATGCGACCCTCATAGATTATAAGGCGGGGAAACCCGACCCCCGCTACGCACAGCAGTTGGAAGAATACGCCCAGGCCATTGAAAATATGGGATTCCGGGTAAAAAACAAGATAATTGTCTATATTAACGAAGGGGTTACCCCCGAACTTATTTAAACTTATGTACGGAAAGATCAAAACATATTTGCAGGAGGAACTGGAGTCTATCAGGGAAGCAGGGCTATATAAGGAAGAACGTATCATCACCTCCCCACAAGGGGCGATCATCACCGTCGCAGGCGGGAAGCAGGTCATCAATTTCTGCGCGAACAACTACCTGGGGCTTTCCTCCCACCCCGACGTGATACAGGCTGCCAAGGATACCCTGGACAGCCATGGATATGGAATGTCGTCCGTGCGTTTCATCTGCGGGACACAGGATATCCACAAGGTGCTGGAGCAAAAGATCGCCGATTTTTACGGGACCGAGGATACCATCTTATATGCAGCCGCATTCGACGCCAACGGGGGGATATTTGAACCACTTTTCGGACCCGAAGACGCCATTATATCCGATTCGCTCAACCACGCCTCCATCATTGATGGGGTGAGGCTCTGCAAGGCCCGGCGATACCGATATGCCAACAGCGACATGGCCGATCTGGAAAAGCAACTAAAAGCGGCAAACGCCGAGTCGGCCAGGTTCAAGATTATCGTAACAGACGGGGTATTTTCCATGGACGGGCTGCTCGCACCCCTGGATGCCATCTGCGACCTGGCCGACCAGTACGATGCCCTGGTCATGATAGATGAGTGCCATGCCGCCGGATTTATTGGGGAAAGCGGCCGCGGCACCCTGGAGGAAAAAGGGGTTATGGGCCGTATAGACATTATTACCGGCACCCTTGGGAAAGCCCTTGGAGGTGCCATGGGAGGGTATACCACAGGGAAAAAAGAAATAATCGAGATGCTACGCCAGCGCTCCAGGCCCTATCTGTTTTCCAATTCACTCGCGCCGGCTATTGTCGGCGCCTCTATCAAGGTATTTGAAATGCTTGAAAAGGACCATTCCCTGCGTGACGCCCTCCAAAAGAACACCGCCTACTTCAAAAAAGGGATCAAGGAGGCCGGATTCGATATTATTGACGGCGATTCGGCCATAGTACCCGTGATGCTCTATGACGCCAAACTTTCGCAGCAAATGGCAGACATGCTGCTCGAAAAAGGCATTTATGTCATCGGCTTTTTTTACCCGGTGGTTCCAAAAGGCAAGGCGCGGATCAGGGTGCAGTTGTCCGCCGCCCATAAGAAAGAACATCTGGACCGCGCAATCCTTGCATTTAAAGAGGTTGGAGCGGCATTAAAAATCATTTGAACAGGCTTTTCCGTAGCTTGGAAAGGGCAAAAAAAATAGAAAATTGATTTTGTTAATAATTTTTAACAACTTACATTTGCAGCTAATAAACACTTAAACTTAAAATTTTGAACATGAAACAGCTTAGCAGATTATTGGTTGTTGGCCTACTTCTTCTTGGGTTGAACAACATACAAGCGCAAGATGAAAATAATCCCTGGCAGATAAGCTTTGGTGTGAACGCCGTTGACGTTTTCCCAACAGGAGATGAGGATGCCCTCAAAAACTTCGGCTATGAAACAGGGTCTTTCGGAAGCGAGTATTTCAATCTCAATGACCACTGGAACATTCTACCCTCTGTTTCCTATGTGGCTGTGACCAGATCAGTAGGTGACAATTTCTCCCTCGGAGCCAGAGGTACTCTGAACCGGATCAGCAAACTCGGTGACACCTCTGCGGAAGACCTGTCTTACTATGCTGTTGATGGTATTCTGAAATACCAAATATTAAACAATACTGTAATCGACCCATTTATCGAAGTGGGTGGTGGTTACACTTGGGTTGATGAAGTTGGTGCCGGTACAGTGAACGGAGGACTTGGCGTAAACATCTGGTTCAGTGAGAACATCGGGCTTACCCTTCAAACATCCTACAAACATTCATTCGAGGATTACCTGTTCAAGCACTTCCAGCACATGGCCGGTATCAGCGTGAAATTCGGCGGTACCGATACTGATGGTGACGGGATTTACGACAAGGACGATGCCTGTCCTGAAGTACCCGGATTGGAAGCATTCAATGGTTGTCCCGATTCCGATGGCGATGGCATAGAGGACGGAAAAGACGATTGTCCGAACCAGGCCGGATCAAAAGAAATGAACGGTTGTCCTGATTCTGACGGAGACGGCATTGCCGATAAAGATGATGCTTGTCCTAATGAAGCTGGTCTTGCCGCACTTTCTGGCTGTCCTGATGCAGATGGAGATGGCGTTGCCGACAAAGATGACGAGTGTCCTAATGAAGCCGGTCCTGCCGACAACAACGGATGCCCCTGGCCAGACAGCGATGGAGACGGCGTTTTGGATAAAGACGATCAGTGTCCCGATGTAGCTGGAACCGTAGCCAATAAAGGCTGCCCTGAATTAACTGAAGAAGTTCAGAAACAATTGAATGAATACGCAAGGACCATCCTGTTCGACACTGGTAAAGCCAGCCTGAAAACAGAATCTGTCTCTGTATTTGTGGATATCATTAAAATCCTTAATGAATACCCCAACGCTAAATTCACCGTTGAAGGTCATACCGACAGCGTGGGTAGCGAGAAACTGAACCAGGAGTTGTCTGAAAAACGAGCCAACTCGGTACGTGACTTCCTGATCAAGGAAGGTATAGACCCGAACAGGCTGACAGCCGTTGGTTTTGGTGAAGCAAAACCTATTGCTACCAACAACACCAAAGCCGGAAGGGCCCAGAACCGAAGGGTTGAAATCAACCTGGTGAAGTAGAAGGGATTCATCCTTTTAAATAACTTAAAAGCTCCGCAGTTTTGTGGAGCTTTTTTTATTTTTAGCCATGAAAAGTTTCCTGGATGAAGTGGCGGAACAATGCCTTCAGCTGAAGGTGCGGCCGGAGGATATGATCTTTGTCCTCCCCAGCAAACGAGCAGGCAGCTTCCTTAAATCACGCCTCGCGGAAAAACTCAGGAAAACGGTTATCGCCCCAAAATTTTATGGCGTTGAGGCATTTGCGGAACAGGTTTCCGGTTTGGAGTACGCTTCACAGACCGAACTGCATTTTGAATTGTATCAGGCCTATCTAGAAACAAATCCGAAGCAGCCCGAAAGTTTCTATAATTTCTGCAAGTGGGGACAGACCCTGCTGCAGGATTTCAATGAAATAGACCGTTACCTGATCGATCCCGCCCGACTATTTTCCTACCTCGCGGACGTCAAGGAAATGGAACACTGGATGGTGACCTCCGAAAAAACCCCGCTTATGGAGGGCTATATCCGCTTCTGGAACTCCCTGGAACCTATCTACCGGTCGCTCCATCGGAAATTGCATGAAAAAAATCTGGGATACCAGGGGATGATCTACCGGACTGCCTGCTCCAGGCTCGGGGAATACATGCAGGCAACAGCGGCCCAAACGCATATATTTGTCGGCTTCAACGCTTTAAATACCGCCGAATCCCAAATTATCCAGCAATTAATGGATGCGGGCAAGGCCATTTGCTTCTGGGATATCGACAAACAATTTCTCGATGACCCCGTCCACGACGCCGGGCTCTTTATACGGCAATACCTTGCCCGATGGAAGTCTCTTGCCGGATCTCCGCTTCCGGGCCTCACCTCCGCGTTTGCTTCCCCCAAAAACATCGAGGTCGCGGCGGTCCCTAAAAATATATCCCAGGTCCATTATGTGGGTCAGTTGTTGAGCCAAATACATGCCGCAGATCCCAAAGGCCTGGATCAAACTGCCGTCGTCCTTGGGGACGAACGTCTCCTGAATCCCCTGTTGCATGCCATCCCCAAGGAAATCGGGGCGGTGAACATCACCATGGGATACCCTCTTCAAAATTCCCCCCTGGCGGGTTTATTCAGCCGTTATTTCGAACTCTATCTCCACCAGGGTCCTCATGGTTGGTTTTACAGCCAGGTACTTTCCCTGCTGGCCCATCCTTATCTGGAACCGCTACTGACTTCAGGCGGCAGTGAGTTTCCCCGGCAGGTAACCTCCACCATCAGGGAAAAAAACTGGATCTACTTCAATTGGAAGAAACTATCTGCAATCCCGGGAACACCCCCCGACATCTTTCGCATCCTCTTCATCCAGCAAACAATGACACCGGAGCGGTTCATCACCTGTTCCCTAAAGCTGATCCTGGCCCTTAAAGAGCATTTTCAGCAGGAAGCACGGGCCCTGATCCTCGAAGAGCTGTATCGCTTTTACATGCTCTTTAATCAACTGGAGGACTACATAGCCCGCTATCCATTTATCCAGGACCTCAGAACCCTGCAGAGCCTCTACCACGCCCTTTTGTCTGCAGAGAACATCGATTTCAGGGGAGAACCCATGGAAGGCCTTCAGGTCATGGGGATGCTTGAAAGTCGAAACCTGGATTTTGAAACGGTAATCCTCACCTCGGTAAACGAGGGAATACTGCCCGCAGGAAAGAACAGTACCTCCATAATTCCTTACGACCTCAAGAGAGAATTCGGCCTGCCTACTTTCAAGGAGAAGGACGCCGTGTATTCCTATCATTTTTACAGGCTGCTTCAACGAGCTAAAAATATCTATTTGATATACAATTCGGAACCCGATGTCCTGGAAGGAGGGGAAAAAAGCCGGTTGATTACCCAGCTGCTCACAGACCGCAGCCTTTCAGCCTCTGTAAAACAAGTGGTGGCCAGTCCGGCCCTTTCTCCGCATGTAATGGCCCCCATTGCCATAGAAAAAGATGAAGGAATAATGAATAAACTTGGGGAGAAGGCCATGCATGGGTTTTCGCCCACCAGCCTTACAACCTACATCCGGAATCCGATTGATTTCTACACTAAATCCATACTGGGGATAGACGAAGCCCAGGAGGTGGATGAATCCATCGCGGCAACAACATTTGGGACCGTAGTCCACGCTACCCTGGAAGACCTGTACCATCCATTTATCGGACGCGTACTCACCACAGAGATGCTCACCAAAATCCGAACTCAGATCCGGGACGTGGTACGGGCACAGCTAACTAAGGTTTATTCACAGGCCGACCAGGGGATAGGGAAAAACCTCATTGCCTTTGAAGTCCTAGTGCGTTATGTTGAACGGTTGATCGACCTTGAGGAACAGAGCATTCAGGCGCATACGATCGAAATCCTGGCATTGGAAAAGGAGCTGAAGACAGGGGTGGATATCAGGGGGCTGGACCTCCCTTTTAACCTTCGTGGGGTCATCGACCGGGTAGACCGATGTGACGGGAAGCTGCGGATCATCGACTACAAAACAGGGCATGTAATCCCGCGGAATGTGGAAATTTCCGATTGGCAGGAATTGATCGAAAAGGAAGATTTTGACAAGGCTTTTCAGCTCCTGTGCTATGCATTAATGTACCGAGCCGAAGCCGGTGATCTCCCATTGGAAGCCGGTATCATTTCATTGAAGAACCTGGGGATGGGATTCATCCCGTTTGCCCTCAAGGAAGCGGGAAAAAGGACGGGTAAACAGCAAGTGATCAGCAGGGAAGTGCTCGACCTGTTCCGTCAATCTCTGGAACGCCTAGTTTTGGAAATTTTTGATCCTAAGGTGCCTTTCGTTGAAAAAACGCCCTGATTACTTCTTGTCTGGTCTGGAGGGGCGTACCTCAACCTTGCTGGGAAGCGTACGTGGGTGTATCTTCAGCAGATCCACCACCAAATCCCCCAGATCTTCCGGCTGGATTTTCCAGGCGTCTTTCTCCGATGGAGTATGATCATTGAAATAAGTAGCCACCGAACCCGGCATGATGGTAGTCACTTTGATGTCGTATGGCCTTAGATCGAGCATGGCTGCCTGGGTAAAGCCGACCACTCCGAATTTGGTCGCGTTATACCCGGCTCCGGAGGCGAAAAAGTTGGTGCCGGCCAGGCTGGCCAGGGTGATATAATATCCCCTGGAGGCTTTCAGGGCTTCAACCGAAGCTTTCAGGGTATGGAACACCCCATTCAGGTTGGTATCGATCATTTCACGCCAGTCTTTTTCAGACAATTCATCAACAGGGGCGAAATGCCCTACCCCTGCATTGGCCAAAACCAGATCGATCTGCCCCCATTGTTCCAGAATTTTTTTTACCGCTTTCTGCTCATCGGCAAGCACCCGTACGTCTGAGCGTACCGGCAACACCTGCTCGCCCCCGCCCAGTGTCTCTGCCGCTTTGGCCAGGGTAGTTTCGGTTCGACCGCTGATGGCTACCCGCATACCTTCCTTTAATAGCTGTCGGGCTACCCCCAATCCTATCCCTTTCGAACCGCCTGTGATATAGGCTACTTTATTTCTTAAGTCTGTCATTTTATCCAATTTTAAACAAGATAGGATGTTGGAAACATTTGTTAAAATTGTCCGTGTTATACTTTTCTTAAATGCCGGAAAAGCACCCCGTACATGATAGGCCGCTGTAATAATAAAGGCGATATTGGCCGAAAGGCAATAAAAAAACCACCAGTTCCCTGGTGGTTTGGTGGAGAATACCGGAGTCGAATGCCGGCGCTTGCGGTCGGCATCCCGACCCCCGCCTCTGCGGGCGGGGCGTCGGGACCTGTAAGATCAATGCAAATCTGGGAAGCCATCCCCACCAGGGTAGCCCACAATACCCAATAAAAAACCACCAGGTAACTGGTGGTTTGGTGGAGAATACCGGAGTCGAATGCCGGCGCTTGCGGCCGGCATCCCGACCCCCGCCTCTGCGGGCGGGGCGTCGGGACCGGTAAGATCAATGCAAATCTGGGAGGCCATCCCACCAGGGCATGCCACAATACCCAATAAAAAACCACCAGTTCCCTGGTGGTTTGGTGGAGAATACCGGAGTCGAATGCCGGCGCTTGCGGCCGGCATCCCGACCCTCGCCTCTGCGGGCGGGGCGTCGGGACCGGTAAGATCAATGCAAATCTGGGAGGCCATCCCACCAGGGCATGCCACAATACCCAATAAAAAAAACCACCAGTTCCCTGGTGGTTGGTGGAGAATACCGGAGTCGAATGCCGGCGCTTGCGGCCGGCATCCCGACCCTCGCCTCTGCGGGCGGGGCGTCGGGACCGGTAAGATCAATGCAAATCTGGGAGGCCATCCCACCAGGGCATGCCACAATACCCAATAAAAAACCACCAGTTCCCTGGTGGTTGGTGGAGAATACCGGAGTCGAATGCCGGCGCTTGCGGCCGGCATCCCGACCCCCGCCTCTGCGGGCGGGGCGTCGGGACCGGTGAAATCAATTCAAATCTGGGAAGCCATCCCCACCAGGGTAGCCCACAATACCCAATAAAAAAACCACCAGTTCCCTGGTGGTTGGTGGAGAATACCGGAGTCGAACCGGTGACCTCTTGCATGCCATGCAAGCGCTCTAGCCAGCTGAGCTAATCCCCCATAAAAAGGAGGTGCAAAGGAAATACTTTTTGCAAAAGTATCAAAATTGAACCCCCGGAATTTTATCCTTAAAACTTCTTGACACTTAGCACCAGCACGGGAATCCGCACGGAGAATTCGGATTTAAGGATGGTATTTTTCTCCCAGAGGTGTTTAAAAAACCCTCGCTTACGGCGGAATACGCATAGTAAGTCGGGATGCTGCGACTGGAAATGCTCCAGGACACCCAAATAAGTGGTCGCGTGCTCCGTAATGGTTATTTGTGAGCATATATTCATCAGTGCAGGGTTTACTTTCAGGTCTTCTTCCTTATAGCCGGGGTTCTTTACCAGCAATAGGTTTACCTTGGCGCCAAATTTGTCTTTGATGGCGATCAACGGCGCCAGGACGCGTTTCTTCTTCAACACCCCGGAAGCAAAAGCGGTCAGGATGGTCTTAAACGGTTTATAGACTGTTCCTTTGGGAACGATCAGGGTAGGAATATCCGTGCGTTTGATGATGCGTCCCGAAGTATGCCCGAGATACAGTTCCTCCTTTATGTCATTGCTCCTTGGCGAAATGATGATCAGGTCAATACCAAGCTCGGTATCGATCTCCACCAGTCCATCTATCAAATCCCCGTTATAGGTAGTGATCTTTATTTCCACTCCGCGGTTATCCACCCGGTCTATAACCTCCTTCAGGTGTTGTTTGCTGCTCTTGGCCACTTTTTCTTCCACATTGGAAAGATTCCCCGCCAGGGCCGTGACACTAAAAACTTCCATCACATAAATCCGGGAACCGAAATCTTTTGCAAAGTGTACGGCATATTGCAACGTTTCATGGCTATCCGGGGAAGTGCCAATAGGGACCAATATGTTTTTCATACCGTTTGTGATTTATCCTGTAAATTTACAGCTTAATTGATTTGATCTGATGATCAGACGTGCAAAGATACTCGAAATCCCTGAAATACTGCGTATAACAAAGGCCTGTGCTGCACAAATGTCTGAACGGGGAATCCGGCAATGGAATGATTTGTATCCAGACCGGGCGTCCTTTGAAAAGGATCAGGAAAGGGGTGAACTTTACGTATTTCTGAAACACCATATCCCGATCGGTTCCATCACCATAACGCTTCTGGAGGATGAGGAATATAAGGAGGTCACCTGGCTTACCCGTGGGGGCAGGCATTTCTATATCCATAGGCTGGCCGTTCAACCGGAACACCAGGGTCAGGGATATGCGCGGAAATTGATGGATTTCGCCGAAACCCTGGCCCGGAAAGAAGGAGCCACGTCGGTAAGGCTGGATACTTTCAGCCAGAATAAGAGAAATCAGCATTTCTATGAAAAAAGAGGGTATAAACGCCTGGGGGATGTCTACTTCCCGAAGCAAAGCGAGCACCCTTTTCATTGTTATGAACTGGTCCTCCAAACCCAGGTTATTTGAGTACTGCCGTACCTTACAATACCATCCATAGGCTGGCTATCCCGGCTACCCTGGCAGGACTTGCCGAGCCCGTGTTGTCTATTACAGACACTGCCATAGTTGGAAATATCCCGGTAGACGGGCTCGAATCCCTGGCAGCGGTGGGAATAGTGGGATCGTTCTTATCCATGCTAATCTGGGTGCTGGGGCAGACGCGAAGCGCGATTTCAGCCATCATTTCCCAGTACCTGGGCGCCGGAAGGCTGGCGGAGGTGAGGAATCTCCCGGCCCAGGCTATATTCTTCAATATTTGCCTGAGCCTTCTGATCTTATTTTCAACGGTATTTGTTGTGAAGGAGATCTTCACACTATTTAATGCCTCCGGCAAAATCCTGGCCTATTGCATCTCTTATTACGGCATCAGGGTCTGGGGATTTCCGCTTACGCTTTTCACCTTTGCGGTTATGGGCATTTTCAGGGGCCTGCAGGATACATTCCATCCCATGTTGATTGCCCTTATTGGTGCGCTGGCAAACATAGGCCTCGATTTTGCATTTGTTTACGGGATCCCCGGGCTGATCCCCCCGATGCACCTGGAAGGTGCAGCCTGGGCCAGCCTGCTTTCCCAGGGAATTATGGCGGGAATCGCCGCGGCCCTGCTAATTCGGAAAACTGAAATCAGTTTGATCCCAAACTTCCCCCTCCACCCGGAACTCGGAAGGCTGGCCCTGATGAGCCTGAACCTGTTCGTACGGGCAGTAGCCCTGAACGTGGCCCTTGTCCTGGCAGTCCGGGAGGCAACCGCTCTGGGACCCCGGTACATCGGGGCCCATACTATCGCAATAAATCTCTGGCTGTTTGCCGCTTTCTTCATCGACGGATATGCTGCGGCCGGCAACAGTATCGGGGGACGTTTGCTCGGGGCAAAGGACTACCGGGGGCTCTGGACCCTGGCCCGTAAGGTGGTAGCCTGTGGCGGGAGTGTCAGCCTGGTGCTGATGGGGCTCGGATTCCTGTTATACATGCCGCTGGGCCGTTTGTTCTCCCAGGATCCCGGAGTATTACAGGCCTTTGGCGCCATTTTCTATTATTGTGATCCTCGGGCTGCCAATGAACAGCGTGGCCTTTTTATTTGATGGGATCTTCAAGGGTCTGGGGGAGATGAAATACCTGCGTAATGTTCTGTTGTCTGCCACCTTCCTGGGATTTGTCCCCTTACTTTATCTCGGAAAATATCTGGGTTGGGGACTATACGGGATCTGGATCGCCTTCACGATGTGGATGTGCATCCGGGGGGCGGCTCTGGTATGGAAGTTCAGGCATAAATTTCTCCCCCTGATGCAAAAGGCTTAATTTTAATAAAAACAATTCCTATGGGAACAAACCGGGCCAATGGGAGCCTATACACCGAAGTTCGTGACCGGGTAGCCCGTGTCGAGTTCGGCCACCCGGACGGCAACTCTTTTGTGTCTGAAATGCTGGATCGGCTGGCCTCAGAATTTAATGCCCTCTCAGCAAATTCTCAGGTGGGCGCCATCATCCTGTGCTCGGAAGGAAAAGATATATTTTGTGCCGGGGCGTCCCTGAAGGAACTGATGGCGGTACAGACACCGCAGGAAGGGACAGAATTCTTCAGCGGCTTTGCCAAAGTACTCAATGCCATGCGCCTGTGCACCAAACCTATCCTGGGCAGGGTACAGGGCAAGGCAGTTGGGGGGGGTGTGGGCCTTGTTGCAGCCTGCGATTATGTGTTTGCCACCGAGGCGGCGGCCATTCGATTATCCGAAATCAGCATTGGGATCGCACCCCTGGTTATTGCCCCTGCAGTTGAAAGAAAGGCCGGAAAAACAGGCCTTGCCGAGCTATCACTCTCTCCCCTGGAATGGAAAAATGCCTATTGGGCAAAGGAAAAGGGCCTCTATTCCAGGGTATACGACAGTATTTCCGAACTGGACAGGGACCTGGATTTCTTCTCGATCAAGCTGGCTTCATTCTCTCCCGATGCCTTGCAGGCACTCACTTCCGTACTCTGGGAAGGAACGGCTCACTGGGAAACCTTACTTGCTGAACGCGCCGTCCTTGTCCGGGAAACTCGCGCTTTCAAAGCAAACCAGGCAGGCCCTGGAAAAATTCCGTAACCGCTGACGGGCCATCGGCCATGGCTACATGGCCAGACCTTATAAAACATTGCGGACCCTAAAGGCAACCCTTTTTTATTACCACATCTTTTAGGTACCTTATAGATTGCTCTTATGTTCAAATATGTATATTTCTTCTTATCGCTCCTGCTCCTGGTACATTGTTCGGATGACACAAAGGAACCTCTCCCGCCGGATTGTTCCAAGGTAGCCTGTACTGAAGTTTTTATAACCCTTACCGTTCAGGTTCAGGACCGGAACGGCGTAAAAATCCCTTTGGACTCTTTCCGGGTGACCGATTCGGATAGTGGAACCGATCTCACCCCGGATTATACCCCCGCCACTCTTGAAACCTACCGACAAGACGGCACATATCCACTTATTGATGACCGCTTTGTAAGTGATCATCGCAATGAAGATCACACCCTGATCTTTGCCGGATTCATAGGAGAGGAGGAAGTGGTCCGGGGCACGTACCTTGTAAAAGTGGATTGCTGCCATGTCAGCCTGCTTTCCGGAAAAGAAATCCTCATTATAGGCCGTGACGGGCCATAAGCCTCTGACCTCCACGCCTGAATGTCACCCGATTCCATCAAATAGCGGCACGCTGCGATGCCAATCCATCCCTTCAGAATAGACATCACCCATAATGGAAGCTATTGTAAACCATAAACCGGACAGTCTGTGAATATGCTACGCCGCATCACATGAAGAATCTTACCTTTACCGGGCAGATTATACGAACATGGATACCATCAGGATCACCAAGGAATTCCGTTTTGAGACAGGGCATGCCCTGTACGGATACGACGGGAAATGCAGAAATGTGCATGGCCATAGCTATAAACTGGCTGTCACTGTAATTGGTAAGCCTATTGAAGACAAATCCACATGTAAAACTAGGGATGCTTATCGATTTCGGGGACCTGAAGAAGATTGTCAGGGAAGAGATTGTCGACCCATTCGACCACGCGACCATCTTTAACCGGCATACCCCTCACTCGAATTGCGGAAGAACTTCACAAACGAGGTCATAAAGTGATCCTTGCGGAATATCAACCGACGAGTGAAAACATGGTCATCGATTTTTCGCAACTAAGATCAAGGACCGGCTTCCGGAGCATATCCGGCTGCATTCGCTGAAACTCCGGGAAACCGAAACGGCATACGCCGAATGGCATGCAGCCGATAACAGTTGATGGGACCAGCCCCTCCCCGGTCGGCCTATTTGGGTTCTTTACGTATCTTTACCCCGAATGGACCGGATAGACATCTCTGTGGGCAAAAAAATATATTTTGCCAGTGACAACCACCTGGGGGCCCCCGACCGGAATAGCAGCCTGGCCCGGGAAAAAATATTTGTCTCCTGGCTGGACAGCATAAAAGGGGATGCCGCCGCCATCTTCCTTCTGGGAGACCTCTTTGATTTCTGGTTCGAATACAAAACGGTAGTCCCCAAAGGATTTACACGAACACTTGGAAGACTGGCTGATATTTCGGACTCCGGTATCCCTGTGTATTACTTTGTGGGGAATCACGACTTGTGGATGAACGGGTACTTTGAGGAGGAACTGAACATCCCTGTATATCATTCACCCCGGGAATACGCATATAAACGATAAGCAATTCTTCATTGGCCATGGCGATGGCCTGGGCCCAGGGGACAAGGGGTTTAAACGCATGAAAAAGGTTTTCACCAACCCGGTTGCCAAATGGTTCTATCGGTGGCTCCACCCAGACCTTGGTGTCCGGATTGCCCAGTATTTATCGGTCAGAAACAAATTGATCTCAGGCAGCGAAGACATAGAGTTCCTTGGAGAGGATAAGGAATGGCTGGTACAATATGCCAAAAGGAAACTGGAATCAAGCCATTTTGATTATTTTATCTTCGGTCACCGCCACCTGCCCCTGGAAATCCCCCTTGGCAAAAATAGCACCTACATTAACCTGGGTGACTGGATCAGCCATTTTACCTTTGCGGAATTTGACGGCAACAGGCTGGAACTAAAGCGTTTCAAAGCCCCTTAAATTTCCTCCCTGATATCCTTAAGTTTTAACTGCAAACTCACCACCCCGTTCCATTCATTTTCCTCCAGGCTGAAGGCGGCACTGAACCGCCTGCCTCCGGCGATATCTTCCAATTTTTCCCCCAGGTTAAACCCGATGGCACCAATGGGGGCCGACCGGTCCTGTACCACGCTTAGTTTGAGGTGTTTTCCATCCTGCCCGACTACCCTTCCATAGCCCGTGTCCCTCAGGTTTTGCGACATGAATACAGGGCTAGGGTTGCCAGGTCCGAACGGTGCGAACTGCTTGAGGATACGCAAGAGCCTGGGGGTTATTTCATCCAGGCGGATCCCGGTATCTATATGTAATTCCGGTACGAGCAATGCCGGGTCAATGGTCGCCGCCACCACTTCTTCAAACCGCTCTTTGAATCGCGGGTATTGGGAAGCCGATAAAGTGAGGCCTGCAGCATAGGTATGCCCCCCGAATTGTTCAATATAATCCGCGCAGTTCTCCAGGGCCTCATACACGTCAAATCCCCGGACAGACCGGGCAGAAGCGGCCAGTTTATCCCCGCTTTTTGTGAATACCAGTGTGGGGCGGTAATAGGTTTCGGTAAGCCGGGAGGCAACGATCCCAATAACCCCTTTGTGCCAGGTGTCCTTGTATACCACCGAGGTAGATCGGTCTTCTTCCTCGTTCTCACGGATCTGAAGCAGCGCTTCCTCCGTAATTTCCTGGTCGAGCCCCTTTGCGTTCCGTGTTAAAGGCTTCTATTTCCCAGGCCAGGAGGACAGCCCGTTCCGGGTCGTCGCTCGGTCAGTAAATCCACGGCGTGCAAGCCGTGTTTCATCCTCCCGGCGGCATTGATCCTCGGGGCGATAATAAAAACAACATCGGAACTGCTGAGTTCCTCTTTCTTGGCTATGAGCCATGAGGGCCCGGAATCCCGGCCTCGGGCCGGTATTGATCCGTTGCAACCCATGGTATGCGAGCACCCTGTTCTCCCCGGTAATGGGCACGATATCTGCACCGATGGCCGTTGCCACGAGGTCAAGATAAGGGGTAAGTTCCCCGGCACGCCATGCCCCTCCTGCCGGCCAGCGCCTGGATTAATTTAAACCCAATGCCACATCCGCATAATTCCTTATATGGATATGGACAATCGTTTCGCTTTTCGGGTCCAACAAGGCCACCACTTCGGGAAGCAACTCCCCTGGCCTGTGGTGGTCACATACGATCATGTCGATGCCTTTCTCACGGGCATACGCGGCCTGGCCGATTGCTTTTACGCCACAATCCAGGGCTATAATCAGGTTGATCCCATTGTCACTGGCGTAATCGATCCCCTGATAGGAGATTCCGTACCCCTCCAGGTAGCGGTCAGGAATATAGGTTGTCACCCGTTCAGAACATTCCTGGAGGAAGGAAGACATTAGTGCCACGGCCGTTGTCCCGTCCACATCGTAATCCCCATAGACCAGGATATACTCGTCGTCCTTCCAGGGCGCGTTCTATCCGTTCCACGGCCCTGTCCATATCCTTCATAAGGAAAGGATCGTGCAGGTCGGACAGCCGGGGACGGAAAAAAATGCCGCGCCTCCTCGTAGGTACGGATCCCCCGTTGCAGTAGTAGCCGGGCAACCAGGGGCTCCACATTGAGGGATTCGGCCAGGGCCGAACCTCCTGCTCATTTTGCTGTGGAAAAAGCGTCCATCTCATGGGATGCCGTTTGTTTAAATGATCTTTACTAATGTCCAATTGAGTACTGCAATTTCATTGCATCAGTCTTCGTGAAAAAACAATTTTATCTGCATTTTGGCAAACTTCCGGAACATTTCCGTAACGCCACAATACTTCTCCACTGACAGATCCACCGCCCGTTGTAAGTTTGTCTTTTGCGAGGTTCTTGCCATAGAAGTGGTATTCCACAAGAACGGAATGGTAATATTTGGGGTGCTCCTCCGTCAGTTCCGCAATAGTCTCAATACGAAAATCCCGAACCTCCAGTTTCATTTTTTTAATGAGCATGGCAACATCCAGACCCGAACACCCTGCCAGGGCAGACAACATGAGCGATTTCGGCCGCATGCCGCTGCCTTCGCCCGCCGTCTTCCGGGCTGGCATCTATACGGAAACTTCGGCCGGAAGTATTATTGGTCTCAAATGCCATCCCGCCTTTCCATTGGGTCGTAATATGATTGGTCATACTCAGATTTTTTCGTTTCTTTTGCCTCAAAAGTAGTAAAAAATATATGCTCATGCCGCTTGTACCCCCTTTGGATCCGGAGCACGACCCGGAAACCCGCACCCTGGCTGAATTCTTCAATGAAACCCTGGGATTTTGCCCGAACTCCGTGCTCACCATGCAGCACCGGCCCGCCATTTCCAAGGCCTTTATAAACCTGAATAAGGCCGTCATGGCCAATGAGGGAAGGGTAACCTCCGCCCTCAAAAGGATGATTGCCTGGGTGAGCAGTCAGGCCAGCGGGTGCAGGTACTGCCAGGCCCATGCCATCCGCGCGGCTGAGCGTTATGGGGCGGCACAGGAGCAATTGGAGAATATATGGGAATACCGAACCCACCCCTCATTCTCAGAAGCTGAACGGGCCGCCCTGGATTTTCCCTGGCGGCGAGCCAGCAACCCGCGGCCGTGGACGAGGCCCTGAAAAATCGACTGTATCAATATTGGGATGAAGGGGAAATTGTAGAAATGCTAGGGGTCATCTCACTATTCGGCTATCTCAACCGATGGAACGATTCCATGGGCCACGCCGTCTGGAAAAAAGGCCATCGAAAGCGGGCAACGCTACCTTGGGAAATATGGCTGGGCTAGGGGGAAACACATATAGTCAGCAGGATCGTGTTACCCTGAGTACCGCGCACTTTCTTATTTTTTGCCGGCAAGGACGACCACCAGTTCGCCCCGTGGGGATTCTGACGGAAATGGGTGAGCACCTCAGCCAGGGTCCCCCTCAAAGTCTCCTCGTAGAGCTTGCTCAGTTCCCTGGACACCGACACCGGCCGATCATCCCCGAAAATTTCTGTGAATTGTTCAAGGGTCTTTATAAGTTTATGCGGGGATTCATAGAACATCATGGTCCTTTTTTCTTCTGCCAGTTCCTTCAGGCGGGTCTGCCTCCCCTTCTTTACCGGAAGAAACCCTTCAAAGACAAATCGGTCACTGGGCAGGCCGCTATTTACCAGGGCGGGGACAAAGGCTGTCTGCTCCGGGCAGGCATTCCACGGGAATCTTTGTTTCAAGGCAGGCCCGGGTTAGAAGGAACCCCGGGTCGGATATGGAAGGCGTCCCGGCATCTGAGATAAGCGCAATGGTATTTCCTGCCTGGAGTTTGCTGATGATCCCCGGCAGGGTTCTGTGCTCATTATGCATGTGATGAGACTGCATGGCTGTTTCCACCCCAAAGTGGCGCAGCAGCTTGCCACTCACCCGCGTATCCTCCGCGAGGATAAGGTCGGCTTCCTTTAGGGTCCGGATGGCCCTGGGGGTCATATCTTCCAGGTTGCCAACGGGGGTTGGAACGATATATAATTTTCCCATAGGTGGTATGAAAACCGCTAATTAGAACAAAAAAGCCGAAAGCAGCTAATGCCGCTTTCGGCCCTGACAATTCAATGGCAAGCAGGCTTACATCAGGCAAACCTGCGCTTGATCAGGTTAATAAACCGGGTTGCGATCTCTTCTTTCCCCTTCCAATGTTCGTAATCAGGTTTAACCATGTTTTCGATAAACGCCATGGATCGCTCCTCATTGTCTATAGTGTTCAATTGGGATATCACCCGGTTAAAATCCTCTGTGCTTCCTTCAAATAATTGATTTACGAAGGCATGCCGGTCATTGATGCCCACGGAAATCTCCTTCTGGGTCAATACCTCGTTCAGGGATTTCCTTCGGCCCTCCTTTTCATTCCCTATGGTCCCTTTTGGGCTCACCCACTCCTTGTCATTTTTCATGAGGTTGGGCTTCGCTACAAATTCTGCAAAAAACTGATCTACATGAACACTTCCCGGCATTTCGGAGATCATGCCCTTGATGGTATCAATACCGGGGGTGATAATATCCTCCTCATGGGGGTTGCTTTCGGGAACGGATTTGTTTTCATCCATAACCGCATTTGCCAATTTTTCAAATTTGGAAGCGATCAGGTTTTTGGATACATCGATCTCTATATCCTGCAACTCCTCCTCTATAAACCTCAAAATGGCCAATTTCTCATATAGGGCCCGGGAAGCCTCATACAGTTCAGGGATGTCCTTCTTCCCCTGGGAAGTTATAATGTCGGTACACAATCCTGACCAATTCTTCCTTCAATTTTCTTTTCATCTCTTTTTATTTTCCCTCCAACCCAAAGGTCTTTCTTTTTTAATACTTTTATGGCAGCGTACGGATTAAATAACGGAGAAACCCGTTTATTTCGTTTAAAATTACAAAATGTTTCTCGAAAACACTGTTAATCACAGGGAACAATTCGGATGGATCGAAGTCATCTGTGGCTCCATGTTCTCAGGGAAGACGGAAGAACTTATCCGAAGGTTGAAACGTGCGCAGTTAGCCCGGCAAAAGGTGGAGATCTTTAAACCCATCGTAGATACGCGCTATGATGAAGATCAGGTGGTTTCACATGACGAGAACGCCATCCGGTCTACCCCAGTCCCGGGAGCGGCCCACATCCGGTTACTGGCCGATGACTGTGAGGTGGTGGGAATCGACGAAGCCCAATTTTTCGACGATGAGATCATCAGCTGTTTGCAACGATCTGGCCAACAAAGGTGTACGGGTCGTGGTTGCAGGCCTGGACATGGATTTCAAAGGCAACCCCTTCGGGCCCATGCCGGCCCTGATGGCTACTGCCGAATATGTGACCAAGGTTCACGCTATCTGTACCCGTACCGGTAACCTGGCCAACTACAGTTTCAGAAAATCCAACAATGACGACCTGGTGCTGTTAGGGGAAACGGAAGAATACGAACCCTTGAGCCGGGCAGCTTATTACAAGGCCATGCTGCGCGAAAAAATCAATAAAATGGAGGTCGAGGCGGAAGATATTCCGGCCCTTAGGCAGGGTAAGAACAAGGCCGTCAACACCGGAAAATGATGCGGCCTTCACCTTGCTTATTATCGGCTGGGCCTGTCACCCCCCCGATCCCGAACTCTAAATTTCCAATCATGCCCATAGCCAAGGAAACCCAGCTCGAAATAGACCTCGGTGCCCTGGAATGGAATTTCCGCTATCTGAGAAGCCGTATCCGCCAGGCTACCAAATTCCTGGCCGTGGTCAAAGCCTTTTCCTATGGACACGATGCTCCATTATCGCGGGTAAACTGGAATCCCTGGGTGTCGACTATTTTGCAGTCGCCTATGCCCAGGAAGGCGTGGCCCTGAGGAAAGGAGGCATTAAAGCCCCCATCCTCGTGCTGCACCCATCCCCGGTAAATTTTGAAACCATCATTGACCACAGGCTGGAACCTGGCCTCTATTCACTAAAAATCCTCCGACAGTTTACAGCCACCGCCAGGGCCAAAAAAAAGGCCGGCTATCCCGTCCACCTGAATTTCAATACCGGGCTCAACCGGCTGGGTTTTGGGGAAGGGCAACTGCAAGAAGTTATCGAATACCTCAAGGCCGGGGAATACATCCGGCCGATTTCCGTGTTTTCGCATCTGGTGGCGTCTGAAGATCCCTCAGGAAAGGGAATTTACCCTGGCACAAATAGGCAATTTGAACGGATTGCTGCCACCCTTGACAAGGCTTTGCCCCATTCCCTGATGAAGCACATGCTGAATACATCCGGCATCATTCATTATCCCGAAGCCCAATACGATATGGTGCGGAGCGGCATCGGGTTGTACGGCTTCGGAAATGAGGCGGCCGTGGACAGCCGGCTCCGTCCCGTCGCTACCCTGAAAACCGTCATTTCACAACTACACGATATTGCGAAGGGAGACAGTGTCGGATATAACCGGGGCTTTATCGCAAAGGCACCTGTAAGGACGGCTACCCTGCCCCTGGGCCATGCAGATGGGATCGGCCGGCAGTATGGCAAAGGGAAAGGGTTTGTTTATATCCACGGCAGGAAGGCCCCCATTGTCGGCAATGTTTGCATGGACATGATCATGGTAGACGTCACCGGGATCGATTGCGAGGAAGGGGATGAAGTAGTGGTTTTTGGCGGGGAAGCTTCTGCAGAGGCCCTTGCGGCGGCGGCCGGCACAATCTCCTATGAACTCCTCACAGGGATCTCCCAACGGGTTCCGCGCCTGGTCCTGAACCCAATTTCTTCTGGCTGAGGATTAATTACGCTTGGATTTTTTCGGTATCTTGGGTTCAATAACTGATCATTAACTAAATCTGACTTTAATTATGTTAAAGGAATTCAAGAAATTCATTATGACGGGCAATGTCATTGAATTTGCCGTCGCCGTTATCCTTGCCGGTGCCGTAAGCCTGGTGGTCAACGGCTTTGTGAACGACATCGTCATGCCCATTGTTGGCGAATTCACAGGGGGAATCGACTTTTCTAACCTGAAAATAGTACTCACTGCAGCTTCCGGAACGGAGGGAGAAGCCGGCTATGTGGCCGAAAACGCCATACGCTATGGGGCCTGGATTAATACCCTGGTTAACCTGGTAATCGTTGGCTTTGTCCTCTTTGTAATTATCAAGGCGTACAACAAAACCAAAAAACCCCCGGCACCTCCCGCTCCAAGCGGACCCACCGAAAAGGAACTGCTGGCGGAAATCCGGGACCTCCTCAAGAAAAAATAATCCCTTCCTCCGGATTACCCTCCGGAGTACCGCTACACATAAATAAACAGTTAATCCCTCCGGTAGCCTACCATCAGCGCACCGGAGGGTTTTCCTTTTAAGAAATATAACAATGTGTTATATTTTTGCATATAATCCTTGCCGCGCTTGGCGGATCCTTATCGTTGAAGTACCTTTGCTCAAAATTTAAAACGCATGAAAGTAGCTGTCGTCGGTGCCACCGGAATGGTTGGGGAAGTAATGCTCAGGGTACTGGCCGAGCGGGATTTTCCACTGACGGAACTCCTTCCCGTGGCATCAGAGCGCTCTGTGGGCAAAACCATTTCTTTCAAAGGCCGGGAGTATAAAGTCATAGGCCTTGAAGCGGCCGTAGCGGCCAGGCCGGAGCTTGCCATTTTCTCCGCAGGAGGGGATACTTCCCTGGCCTGGGCCCCTAAATTTGCAGAGGTCGGTACTACTGTGATAGACAATTCATCGGCCTGGCGTATGGATCCGGGCAAGAAGCTTATCGTGCCCGAAATCAATGCCTCCGAGCTCAGCAGTGGCGACAAGATCATCGCCAACCCCAACTGTTCCACCATCCAAATGGTGATGGTCCTGGCCCCCTTACACAAAAAATATAAGATGAAACGGGTGGTGGTTTCCACTTATCAATCGGTTTCGGGGACCGGGGTTAAAGCCGTGAAGCAGCTTGAAAATGAAATAGCCGGGGTACAGGGAGACATGGCCTATCCCCATCCCATCAGCCGCAACGCACTCCCCCATTGCGACGTTTTCCTCGAGAACGGGTATACCAAGGAGGAAATGAAACTGGCCCGGGAACCCCAGAAAATCCTGGGAGATTCCTCCTTCTCAATCACGGCGACAGCTGTGCGCATTCCCACGGCGGGCGGACATTCCGAGGCCGTGAATGTGGCATTTGAAAATGATTTTGACCTGGAGGAGGTCCGCCGTATCCTGGATGAAACCCCGGGAGTGGTAGTCCAGGATGATCCGGGAGCAAATAGGTATCCGATGCCCGTACTGGCCCATGACAAGGACGAGGTATTTGTAGGACGCATCCGCAGGGATGAATCCCAACCCAATACCCTGAACCTGTGGATTGTTGCCGATAACCTCAGAAAAGGGGCTGCAACCAATGCCATCCAGATCGCAGAATACCTGTATGGGCAGGGGATGCTTTAGTATATGCCCGGGTTTTGTGGATTTCAAACCTTCGCAAAAGCCTTATTTCTGAGGTTTTTTTATACTACTTTTAATCCCAATCCTATGAAGTATACACCCGGGCAGTTTATCCGGGGTTTTACCTTCAAATAAGTTTAAAGGGGCAGGGCGCTGATCGGGCCGGGAGCACCTTTTGTTTTCTCCGGCCCTGTTCCCCGGTAAATATTGCAGAAAAAGAAAAAGGTCAATATTTGACTGCGAAACCCGTTTAATAAAGGAACTATTTATCCCTTGCAGGGCATTTAATCTGATATCATGCTAAAAGTCAAGCAGGTTTCATTTGCGTATGACAAGGCTCCAGTACTGGAAGACGTCGGCTTCGAACTTAAGAAAGGCGAGCACCTGGCCGTAATGGGTGAAAGTGGTTGCGGAAAAAGCACGCTGTTAAAGATTATATACGGGCTGCTGCAGGTACAGGAAGGGGAAGTTTCCTGGGGTAAAAAAAAGGTAAGGGGGCCCCTCTACAAACTGCTGCCGGGAGAGGATTTCATGAAGTACCTTTCCCAGGAGTTTGATTTAATGCCCTATACCAGCGTAGAGGAAAATATCAGTGAATTCCTGTCGGTATTTTATCCCGAGGAACTCAAGGCCCGTACCGGTGAATTGTTAAGGATGATTGAAATGGAGGATTTTGCGGGGGTAAAGGTAAAGAACCTGAGCGGGGGACAGCAACAGCGGGTGGCCCTGGCAAGGGTGCTGGCACAGAAACCCGAGCTCCTGCTGCTCGATGAGCCTTTCAGCCACATCGATAACTTCCGAAAGAACAACCTGAGGCGCAATCTGTTCGACTACCTCAGCCGTGAAGGAATTACCTGTATTACCGCAACCCACGATCAGTTGGACGTACTCCCGTATGCAGACCGCATCCTTGTGCTCCGGGACAGGCACGTGATAGCCGATGCCCCCATCATGGAAGTTTTCGACAAGCCGGGAAACCTTTATATCGCCACTTTGTTCGGGGAAGCCAACAGGATCCCGATACATATTATGAAGTCTTATGCAGATACCAAACGAACCATAATCGTGTATGCCCATGAATTCAGGATCGCCAGGAGTTCCGGGCTTCGTGTCGAAATAAAAAAGAACTATCCCATGGGAAGCCATTTCCTGGTCCGTGGCGATTATGAAGGGCAGGACGTATACTTTCATTCAGATGTGTCCCTGAGGAACGGTTCCCAGGTGTTTCTGAACATTTCCCTGGAAACCATCAACAAGCGGCTAAACCATCAGATACCGGAATCTGATGGATGAGGAAGCATTGGTCCGGGAAGTTTCCTTCAAAGCCGTAAGAAGTAGCGGGGCTGGCGGACAGCATGTGAACAAAGTGTCAACCAAAGTAATCCTCACCTTTGATCCGGCCGTTTCGGGCGTACTGACAGCCCGCGAGAAAGAACGCCTTGGCCGGAAACTTTCGAGACGGTTGACCCGGGAGGGGAAACTTCAATTATCATCCGGCAGTGCCAGGAGCCAGATCGCCAACAAAAAATTGGTGACCCAGCGATTTCTCAGGCTAATAAAGGATGCCCTCAAGGAAGAGAAAAAAAGAAGGAAGACCAGGCCACCGCGCGCAGCCAATGAGGCTCGCATTACAAAGAAAAAGCAGCTGGGACAGAAAAAAGAGACGCGTAAAAAACCACCAACCGATCATTAGACGCCCCTTTTTACCGGTAATCCGGACCTATGCCACGGTATTCACCAGGGTGCCTATGCCATCTATCGCAATCCTGATTTCATCTTTACTTTGCAGGCTGAAGTCATGGCCTGGAACGATCCCGGTGCCAGTCATCAAGAGGCAACCGTACGGAAAAGTACACTCCCGGTAGAGGTACGCCACCAGGTCGGTGAATTCCCGTCGGATCTGATCGATCCCCACCTTCCCGCCAAATACGTTCCGGCCTTCCCTCAGGATCTCGAGTTGGATAGTTGTATTGGTGGGGAGGGGGCCTTCTGTAACCAGGATACAGGGCCCTACTGCCGCAGACCCGTCGTACGTTTTGGCCTGGGGCAGGTATAGTGGGTTCTCGCCCTCGATACTCCGCGAGCTCATGTCATTTCCAACGGTGTATCCGGCTATTTTCCCGGAGGAAGTAAGCAGGAGGGTTAGTTCTGGTTCGGGCACATCCCAGGTTGAATCGGCCCGTATCCGAACCTTTTGGCCGGGGCCCACGGTCCGCTCCGGGCTGGCTTTGAAGAATAATTCCGGTCGGTCTGCCTCGTATACGCGGGCATAGAAATTGCTGCCCCCCGCCTCCTTGGACTCTTCTTCCCGCCCCAGTTTGCTGTTGTAGTAAGTTACGCCACTCGCCCAGATTTCCTGCCGGCCCAGGGGGGCCATCAACTCCTCACGGAGCAGCCGGTCTGCCGAGGGCAATTTCTTCATGGAGGCCGTGAGACGTTGAATTTTCTGATAGAGGCCATCGTCATTGACGAAGGCGTCCCAATCCTCTCCGGGTAAAAGGTAATAGCTGTCATCCCTGTAAACAAGAATGCCGCTCCTGGTCTTATAGATCTTCATATCGGGTAGGTTGTTTTAATTGGCTCGAATTTTCCTGAACGAAAGATCCCCTAAGATAGGGGATCATCAGGAGATTCCGTTACCCTTCCCGCTATTTCCCTTTCCGGATGCCAAATCGGCAAGCTCTGCGCCTACCAGGCTGC
Organism: uncultured Flavobacteriaceae bacterium; assembly: GCA_963721045.1. Lineage (GTDB taxonomy): Bacteria > Bacteroidota > Bacteroidia > Flavobacteriales > Flavobacteriaceae > Zeaxanthinibacter. The sequence continues at coordinate 140,528 of CAVRHQ010000016.1, read as the reverse complement.
CAATGGCTATCCCCATCCCACCAAGGCGCACCCCGCAGAAAATGCGGTCTGAAATTTGTTTTACCAGGGGTTGCTTACTGGGTCCCACCCCCATAATTCCACTCCATCGCCGGGATACCTCGAATGGGATCCCCGGGAGGATGACTTCCTTCAGCAACTGTTCCAACCGGTCCTGGATCAGCGCTGTTTGTCCCAGTTCCACGGTGGTTTCACCGGAAATATCCAGATTCCTCCCTCCCCCAATAAGGATCCTGTTATGGATGTTCCTGAAGTAGTAATATCCCCGGTCTATATGGAAGGTGCCCTGCACCTTAAGGTCGGCAATAGGTTCCGTAATTAAAACCTGTGCGCGGGCCGGGAGTACTTCTTCCTGCAGCAATTGGGCGGCGAATCCGTTGGTGGTAACCAGAAGCCGGTGGGTGACTAATTCAAATTGCTCCGTGAACACCCGCACCCCGCCATTGGTTTCCTCGAAGGAGAGGACGCCCAGCCCGTTGACGAGCTGTATCCCCTCCTTTTGGGCACGATTGATGAGTGACCGCATCATTCGGCCGGTATCTATTTGACCCTCAAAACTATGGCTAATATAACGCTCCTTCACCCGCCTAAAATCGAACCGGTTAGGTTGGACGCTGAACGGTTTTTGACCGAAAACAGGAAGGAGGAGGTGGTTCAGGGCCTCCATCCTGTCGAGGCAGCGGCTGTATAGTTCATCCGCATCTTCCAGGAAGACTTCATGGCCCCCATGGCTCTGGAAATCTATGGCGGCATCCCCAAGCAGGCTGCGCAGGCGTTGGATTCCCTCCCAGCGTTTCCTCACCAGCAGTTGTACTTCCTCCTCCGTAAGGACTTCCAGGTCCGTGAGTAGTTCGGAAATACTGCCAAAGCAGGCAAATCCTGCATTTCGGGTACTGGCGCCCAAGGGCAGTACGCCCTTTTCAATGATGGTTATCCGGGCGCCGGGATGCAATTCGCGGAGGCGCAGGGCGCAACAAATACCCACGATACCGCTGCCAATCAGGGTAAAATCAGTCCTGGCGAACCAGGAATCGTATTCCCAATAACTCAAATCCATAGGTCCCCGAGCTTTAAATTCGCATTAGCCGATGGGGTAACGACGGGCTGTGTTACCCGAATACGGTACGATAAAAGTAAACAAAATGGGTATCGGTGGTAATTACTCTTCCGCCGGGGGGTCCATTTTAAACCCCTCCATAAATTTTGTGGTATAATTCCCCGCCAGATAATCGGGATGGTCCATGAGTTGCCGGTGAAAGGGGATGGTCGTTTTAATGCCCTCTATGACGAATTCATCCAGTGCCCGCTTCATCTTATTGATGGCTTCTTCCCGGGTCTGGGCAGTGGTGATCAGTTTGGCGATCATGGAATCGTAATTGGGGGGGATGGTATATCCGCTGTAGACATGCGTATCCAGGCGCACGCCATGTCCTCCGGGGGTATGCAGGGTCGTGATTTTCCCCGGGGAGGGACGGAAATCGTTATAAGGATCTTCGGCGTTGATCCGGCATTCGATGGAGTGCAGTTTAGGGGTATAATTCTTGCCCGAAATCGGGACGCCCCCAGCTACCAGGATCTGCTCCCGGATGAGGTCGTAATCGATAACTTGTTCCGTTATGGGATGTTCTACCTGAATTCGGGTATTCATTTCCATGAAATAGAAATTCCGGTGCTTATCTACCAGGAATTCCACGGTGCCTGCCCCTTCATACTTAATGTATTCGGCTGCTTTCACGGCTGCCTGTCCCATACTCTCCCTGAGTTTGTCGGTCATAAAGGGGGATGGCGTCTCTTCGGTCAGTTTCTGATGTCTTCTTTGAATGGAACAATCCCTTTCGGAAAGGTGGCATGCTTTTCCATACTGGTCGCCCACCACCTGTATCTCAATATGCCTGGGCTCCTCGATAAGTTTCTCCATATACATGGCCCCGTTACCGAAGGCTGCGGAAGCCTCCTTGACCGCACTTTCATAGGCTGCCGCGATATTCTCTTCTTTCCATACAGCCCGCATCCCTTTTCCGCCTCCCCCCGCAGTGGCTTTAAGCATCACGGGGTAACCCATCTTTTTGGCCTGTTTCTTTGCGTCTTCCAGGTCCTTTAACAGGCCGTCGGAACCGGGGATGGTGGGAACCCCGGCCTTTTTCATGGTGGCTTTGGCCGTAGCCTTATCGCCCATTTTATCGATCTGGTCGCCGGTTGCTCCAATAAATTTAATTTCGTGTTCGGCGCATATCCTTGAGAACTTGGAATTCTCCGATAGAAACCCGTACCCGGGATGTATGGCATCTGCGTTGGTGATCTCTGCGGCCGCAATAATATTGGGGATTTTCAGGTAGGATTCACTGCTGGGAGCCGGTCCTATGCAGACGGCTTCATCGGCGAACCGGACGTGCAGGCTTTCCTCATCGGCCTTGGAATAAACCGCCACAGTCTTGATTCCCATCTCCTTGCAGGTACGGATAATACGCAGCGCAATTTCGCCTCGGTTAGCTATAAGTATCTTTTTAAACATTGCGGTCTGAGTTTCAATTTGCAATTTGTGCCTTGGCACAATTTCCTCAACCTGACAGGTCGATCGGCACCTCCTAAGAGGGATCTATCAGGAACAGGGGTTGGTCAAATTCAACCGGGGACGAATCTTCAACCAGGGCTTTGACTACTTTGCCCGAAACTTCGGATTCAATGTCGTTAAAGAGCTTCATGGCTTCGATGACACAGAGGACATCCCCTTTGGAGATGGTATCACCCACCTCCACAAACGGCGGCTTGTCCGGGGAGGGTTTCCTGTAAAACGTCCCGATAATAGGCGATTTGATGGTAATGTATTTGGAGGATTCGTCGCTTTCTGCTTTGGGGTCGGGTTCCTTGGAAGCTGGTTCGCTACCCGAAGCAGGTGGGGGTACCGGGGCGGGGGCAGCCTGCACGGGGATATGCTGGACATATGTCTTCTCCTGCCCTGAATCGGCCGCGCCTGTACGGATGGTAATCTTGATGTCGTCTGTCTCCAGCTTTACTTCACTGGCCCCCGATTTGGCGACAAACTTGATCAGGCTTTGAATCTCTTTTATATCCATGGATTTAAAGTTTAGTATAGTTACACTTGATCACTATTGGGTATCATAGGCCCAGGTTAAATAGATGGATCCCCAGGTAAATCCACCACCGAATGCGGCGAATATGAGGGTATCCCCCTTCCTGAGCTGGGGTTCGTAATCGTACAGCAACAAGGGAAGGGTTGCGGAGGTCGTATTCCCGTATTTTTGGATATTGATCATTACTTTGGATGCATCCAGGCCCATACGGCTGGCCGTCGCATCGATTATGCGTTTGTTGGCCTGGTGGGGTACCAGCCAGTTGACATCTTCATGGCTGAGCCCATTCCGTTCCATAATGAGTGCCGCCACCTCAGCCATATTGGAAACTGCAAATTTAAAGACAGATTTACCGTCCTGATATACATAGTGCAGTTTATTTTTTACCGTCTCTTCCGAAGCGGGAAGAAGGGATCCCCCGGCGGTGATTTTTAAGAACTCCCGCCCGCTGCCATCTGCCCTCAGGTACTCGTCCTGCAGGCCATAGCCCTCCGTATTGGGCTCAAAAAGTACCGCTCCGGCCCCGTCGCCAAAAATAATACAGGTAGTACGGTCTGTATAATCAATAATAGACGACATTTTATCTGCGCCGATCAGCAGCACCTTTTTATAGCGTCCACTCTCAATGTACCTGGCTGCGGTAGACATGCCGAACAAGAAATTCGAACAGGCCGCCTGCATGTCATACGCGAAAGCATTGCTGGCTCCTATTTCTGAAGCGACGAATACAGCAGTTGAAGCCACCGGCATATCGGGAGTGGCTGTCCCGAGTAACACCAGGTCAATCTCTTTGGGGTCGGTATGGCTCTTCCTGAGTAGGTCTTCGGCCGCTTTTATGGCCATGTAGGAAGTAGGTTTGTCCTTGTCTTTGAGTATTCGCCTTTCCTTTATACCTGTCCTGGTAGTGATCCATTCGTCATTGGTATCTACCATGGTCTCCAATATTTTATTGGTCAGCCGGAATTCAGGTACGTAAGCGCCAACAGCCGTGATGGCTGCGTTAATTTTGCTCATGCTAGAAGTGATTTTTACTCAAAAAGCTCCAAAAAATACCCCATATTGGGCGAAAAGTAAGGATTTTTTGCGACTTTCCCCTGATTTTACGGCATTTTTAGGGGTGCCCTGGAGTTCAAAAAAAAACTCCCACCAGGGAAGTGGGAGTAGGCCTTTCAGGACTTTTAACTATAGGGCTGCTTCCTCGGACTTGTCTACCAGAACCTGTCCCCGGTAATACAGTTTGCCTTCGTGCCAATGCGCCCGATGATACAGGTGCATTTCACCTGTAGTAGGGTCTTTAGCAAGGGTTGGCACCTCAGCCTTATAATGTGTCCTACGTTTGTTACGACGGGTTTTGGATGTTTTTCTTTTTGGATGTGCCATGATCGTCTCTTATTTATCCGTTAAAAAATCTTTTAGGGCATCCCACCTGGGATCCGTTTCCTCTTCCTTGTTTTTATATTCGCCCGGTTGTAATTCTTCCAGTTTTTCGAGCAGTTCGGACTCCAGGCTTCCATCCAGAACACCCGGATGTACCCGTTTGGCTGGTACTGCAAGCACTACCATTTCGTAAACATACTGGGCTATGTTCACCTGGTGTTCTCCATGCGGAAGGATCAAAATTTCATCGTCCTCATCGTTAAACTCCTCTCCAAATTTTACCAGGAGCCCCAGGGTAGCCTTAATAGGCTGGTCATAAGGTTCACTGGTCAGGTCACAGTCCACATTGATGCTGCCGGCCGCGTTAAATACGAATTCCAGGACGGTGGGCCGCTTGTCCAGCAACACTACAACTGTTACTGAGGCGTCATTAAAATCCTGATAACCAAAGGATTGTATGAACTTTTTATCTGCCCTGAAATTAAACTCGTGTTTCCCTTCCTTTAATCCCGAAAAAGGAATACTGTATTCCTTATACTCCATCTTCTTATCCACTAGTTTAAGGCGTGCAAAGATACTTTTTTTTTCAAATATCCCAATCAAATGCCCGAGATATTTGCGGAGTCAAAACCTCCAGGATGCCCCGAATGTCAGGTTCAACGTTTTCGTTTCTGCTTTTGCAGGGGGTTGGCTGTTAATTCCAAATATTCTTCCCGGTTCCTGAAGATGCTGATGGCAGTGAATACCGCCTCTTTAAAAGAACTGGGGTCTGCCTTTCCCTGCCCGGCGATCTCAAACGCCGTTCCGTGGTCTGGCGAGGTCCTGACCCGGCTTAATCCCGCCGTAAAATTGACTCCCTTCCCGAAAGACAGGGTTTTAAAGGGGATCAGCCCCTGGTCGTGGTAAGCCGCCAGGACCGCATCGAAACCCTCATGGGTTCCCGAGCCAAAAAAACTGTCTGCAGAATAGGGGCCGAAAACGAGCAGCCCTTCATCAGACATCTGTCGGATGACAGGTTTCAGCACTTCCTCATCCTCTTTTCCTATGACCCCATTATCCCCACTATGCGGATTGATCCCCAGGATCGCGATCCTCGGCTTCCTGATACCAAAATCCATCCTCAGGGATTCCATCATCAGATCTACCTTTTTGCGGATCAGGGCAGCGCTGATCAGCCCGGCCACATCCTTTACGGCCACGTGATCCGTAAGCAATCCGATCTTCAGGGTATCGGTAACCATGAACATCAGGCTTTCCCCCTCTAATTCCCGGGCGAGGAAGTCTGTATGGCCCGGGAAATGGAATTCCTCATCCTGAATGGTGTGTTTGTTGATCGGTGCTGTGACAAGCACATCAACCTCCTTATCCTTCAGGGCCTTTACAGCAGCCTTGAGGGATTTGATCGCATAGGTTCCCGCTTCTTTCGTAGCCTGTCCGAAATGGATCTCCGGACTATCCTTCCAGACATTCACCACGTTGATCTTGCCTTCAAGGGCTTCCCCGGCAAGCTGGATCCCATGATAGGCAATATCCATCCCCAGGGCTTGTTTCTGATTGGATATGGTCTTGGTAGAGGCAAACAGGACCGGAGTGCAAAAATCGAGCATGCGGCTGTCCTCGAACGTCTTGAGGATCACTTCGCAGCCTATCCCATTGAAGTCGCCTATGGAGATCCCAAGCCTTAATTTTGGACTTTCCTCTGTCATTTAAGTGGCTTATGTGGTATTTTTACAGGGTAAAACTAGGTAATTTAACCGATACATGTTTACAGGGATCATTGAAAGTTTAGGGGAGGTGGCGGCCCTAAAAAGGGAAAAGTCTAACCTTCACATCCACATAAGAACGCCCCTGGCCTCCCAATTGAAGGTAGACCAGAGCGTTGCGCATAACGGGGTCTGCCTGACCGTGGTTGAGGTACTTCCCGATTCCTACTGGGTGACCGCTATTGATGAAACCCTTCGCCGCTCGAACCTGGCCCTGCTAGAACCCGGCGACCGGGTTAACCTCGAACGGGCCATGGTACTTGGCACCCGACTTGACGGGCATCTCGTCCAGGGCCATGTAGACCAGACCGGGACCTGTACGGCCGTGGAAGAACAGGGAGGCAGCTGGCTGTTCAGGTTCCGATATGAGCCTCAGGCACACCATATTACCATCCCAAAAGGGTCTATCACCATAGATGGTACCAGCCTTACCGTGGTGGATTCTGAACGGGACAGCTTCAGCGTGGCCATCATCCCGTACACCTTCGAACACACCACCTTCCGGAATTACCGGCCGGGTTCGGTGGTGAACCTGGAATTCGATATGATAGGAAAATATGTGGCCCGGCTAATGGAAAAGCAGGGTTAGCGGCCTTAAGTTTCCCGGCTAGTCCTCGAACAGACTAATGGACGACCCGATCCATTTTTCATCTGTGAGGTGCGAAACGTTGATCAACTCCCCTTTTGCCATCCTGGTAAGGTTTATCACAGGCTTAAAGCGGCCTTTTGCCCCATTCCTGATATAGAGGATGCGGAGTTCCACTTTTGAATTTTTATCGGTCCTGGTTTTGATCAGCGGGGCGTAGGTTACCTTGCGCTGGAGGAGGTAATTGTGTTTATCAGGAAGTGCTTCAATATCCCCGGCGGTTGGGTTCAACTGGATTCCCGAGCCTGCAAACGAAAACAATGGCTTGAGGACATACTTGCTGAGGTCCAGATCATCCGGCATTTCGGGCAGGTAGTAGCTGGGAGGAATGCTTTCGTGCCTGAGCAGGGGAAGGATGCATTTGGAAAGGATAAAAAACCAGTCGGGATGGGTCACCCACTCAACTTCCAGGTTATCAAAGAGGTTGAAGGTGGTCTGCAATTCGGGCAGGCGTTGTAACTCGTCATAAATAACCCGGTTGTAGATACGGTGGATGGGGATTTTTTTTCCATCCTTCTCGTAATAGAGTTTATTGTCTTTCCTCAGGATTTTGGTGCAGCAGACCACTTCGATTCCCAGGGCTTCCCGGGTAGCCCAAAAATCGATCCGTGTCTTTTGCCTTTCCGGTTGGATCTCCAGGAGGATGACGTTCTCCGGCTGGTGTTCTCCCAGGATCAACTCCTTCATTTCCCGGAGGTAACTGCTTTCATCCAGGCCGCTGAAATAAAAGTGAAATCCCTTTTTGGGAAGGGATGGGTAGTGCCGGTACAAGGCATTTCCCAGGAAGTTCTGGTAATAAAACAAGGAGGGGAATGCCTGCAATTCGATGAGTCTCGGGACGATTTCTCCCTCCTCCTCGCACAGCCCGAAATCCATGGCCAGGAAATGAGGCATGCCAATAGGCGAAGGCGACTGAAGGAATTTGGGCATGAATCGTTGCCGGATCTCTTCAAAATCCAAGGCTTCAATTTGGGTAAGGATGGCGTCGCAGGCGGAAAATATCTTTTCGCCCAGGGCCTTGCTAATAAATACCGGGGTTTCGGAGATCCTGAAAGGGCAGGGCTCCCCAAAGCGGGTTTCCACATCCTGCAGCAGGTTGAGATAATATCGGTTTTTGAATCCGGCATTAAATGCCTCGCGGACGTCTTTAATCATACCGGCAGGAGTTTGGAGCGGTTCAGGGCATCGGAGGCCCGCTGCAGGAATAGCGGGATGATGGTACGGTTGGTGCGGAGGATCTTGTCTGCATCGTTGAGGTGTTCCAGCATTTCCTTGTATTTGCGCCTGCCGTGGTGCTTGATAATGTGATCCCTCTTTTCCGGTTGCTGGAAATACATGCTCATCCCCTTCGAGTCTGCCTCCGGATGGAATTGCATCCCTACCATTTCCTCTGAAAAACGGATCCCCATTACAGCCCGCTCCAGAGGGACATGCGGGCGTATTTTTTCTTTGCACAGGATTTTCCCTCCCATTTTTTTGATCCGTTTTTCCCTGGGCATGACCAATTGGTAATCCCTGGAATCCACTGCATAGAAAGGATCTGCCAGCCCTTCGAAGAGGGGCTCTTTCTGGCCTTTCTTTGTCTTGTGCACCGGCATGACCCCGAAGGCTGTGGATTTCCTTTTGGTAATCTTGCCCAACTTCCAGTGTAAACAGGCCAGTTGGAAGGAATGGCAAATCAGAAAAAGGAACTTCTTCTCCTGTTCGAGCAGGTTATGGTCAAAAATTCCGTCGAGAAGCTGCAAGAAGCCCTTTTCCCACTTGTTCCCCCGTAATTTAGGGGATCCCGGCCCGCCCGACGAAATGAAAATATCGTAATCCTCCCATTCTGGCACCTCGTTCTTCAGGCGGACTTCAAATACCTGGTAACTGCCTGTAATTCCGGGAGATTGAAGGAAGTCTTCCACCAAAGCCTTAATACAGCGCATCCCCTGGTTCGGCTCCCCGGCATTCATGTCGAGGACGGCAATGCGCAAGGCTTGTTTTTTCTGTTCCATTTTTTCCTTTTCTGTTTCCATTCTGATTCCTACAGGCCTTTTGCGGTTTCCGCTATAATGTATTCAACCACCCGGGGCAGGTCCTCCGTCTTCCTGTAAATTTCAAGCTGCCTGTCTGCGCCTGTTCCCTGCTCCAGGATTTGGTGCACAAAATTCACTTCGGAGCGGCATCCCAGCTCATCGACCACATCGTCTATAAATTCGAGCAATTCATTTATCAGGTTGGCGAATGGGACCTCCTCTTCTTTCCCGAAGTCGATCAGCTTGGCCTCTATCCCCCATCGGGCGGCGCGCCATTTATTCTCGTTGATCAATACCCGGCGGTAAGATCGGAAGCTTTGGTTTTTCTGGTGCAATTTATGCAACTTTGCAATCACACACTGCATCAGGGCAGCTATACATATCACCTCATCCACCGTCATGACCATATCGCATATCCGGAACTCCACGGTTGGATAAAAAGGATGGAGGCGGATGTCCCACCAGATCTTTTTCCCGTTGTCAATACAATTGGTTTTTACCAGGACCTCAATGAATTTGTCATACTCGGCAACACTTGAAAAATAAGGCGGGATGCCCGTCCTCGGAAACTTGTCGAAAATCTTGGAGCGAAAGGATTTGAAACCTGTTTCCCGGCCTTCCCAAAAGGGTGAATTTGTGGAGAGGGCATACAGGTGTGGCAAAAAGTACCGGGCGATATTCATGATATGCAATCCGTCTTCCCGATTAGGGATCCCCACATGCACATGAAGCCCGAATATCAGGTTTGAGCGGGCCACATCCTTCATTTCATCAATTAGCTGGTCATAACGCGGATTCGGCGTTATCAGCTGGTCGCGCCAGTGAGAGAAAGGATGCGTCCCGGAAGCCGCAACTTTCAGGTCTTCCTTTCCGGCGAGTTCAATGATCTGCTGTCTTAAATAGGAGACTTCATCCCGTGCCTGTTGTACATTTTCGCAGATATTGGTGCCCATCTCAACCACGGATTGATGCATCTCTTCCTTGATCCGTTCCTTCAGGAAAACCTTCCCTCCTTCAAGGATCTTTGACATTTGAGAATGGAGCGTATAGGAATCGCATTCCAGGATCTGAAATTCTTCCTCTATCCCCAGCGTGAATTTTTTCATGGCTGTATGCTGGTTTTGATTTATCCTGATTTCCCGGATTTATCCTTTTTGGTTGCCCGGGAGGTATTACTCCGGGTCCCGCCTTTTCCACTTTTTCCCTGCGTCTTCTTTTTGGCGGTGGCCTCTATAGGCTCTTTCTTAGCCGTTTTCTTTGCCTGGGCGGCCGTTTTCAGCGGTACTTTTGCAGCGGCTTTTGAAGGGGGTACAATGGCTTCTTGCAGGAAAGTGCCCCAACTGCAGTTATTCTGGTTGCGCTTGTAGTCTGAAGCCTTTTCGATGGCGAATTTGGCGGCGTGTTCCACAATCCATTCGAAATTTGCCTGCCCAACTGAGTGAACGTCCGCATCCGGGGCGGGATTGCAGAAATCAATGGCGTAAGGAATGCCATTTCGGACCGCGAATTCCACGGTGTTAAAATCATACCCGAGGGCATTATTCAGTTTGAGGGTATAATCCTTTATGGTCTTCATCAGTTTCTGGTGTTCGGCTCCCTGGGTTTTGGGTTCGGTCGCGTAGCGCTGATGGAATTCATTCCTGGGTTCATAAGGCATGATATGCACATATTTCCTGCCCAGGCAATAAACCCGGTAGTAATCGTCAAATACGATTTCCTCCTGCAGCATCATCACCAACTGGTTGGTTTCGGCGTGCCGGGCGAAAAGGTCTTCCGGGTTTTCAATTTTGTATACGCTTTTCCATCCGCCACCCGAATGCGGCTTCATATAGGCGGGGAAGCCGATATAGTTGAAGATGAACTCCCAGTCCAGGGGATCCTTCAAATTCCGGAAGGATCGCTCCGTGGTATTTTCCGGCCGTTCCCTGGAAGGCAGCAAAACGGTTTTCGGTACCGGGATACCGCATTGGATAGCCAGGCAGTTGTTGAAGAATTTTTCATCTGCGCTCCACCAAAACGGGTTGTTTATGACAGCGGTTCCCATCAGGGCGGCATTCTTGAGGTACGCCCGGTAGAAGGGCACCTCCTGTGATATCCGGTCGATGATTACGTGATACCCGTAATCTATGCCCTGTTGCACCTTGTCTATTTCGACAGGCTCGGCCGATACGCCACCCTGGCCCAGGGCGTTCACCCGCTCGATAAAGGCCCAGGGAAAGGTGTCTTCCATTCCGAATAAAATTCCAATTTTCTTAGTCATATTGAGATGTTTAGTTTAGTCTGTCAGAAATACGATCCAATGTACTCCGCGAATACCATTTTCCACAGTGGCCAGTCGTGCGATATCCACTTTTTTTCGTCATACCAGCAGGGGATCCCTTTGTCTGCCAGGATTCGTGCCATGTTCTCGTTTTTGGGCTTACAGGAGTCCCAGTCTGAAGTGCTGAGCACGATCTGCATATGGTGGAATTTCCAGCTTTCTTCATGTACCATGAATTCGTCCGGGCAGTTATAGTAAATCCGGATATCATCTGAGAGTGGTACAAAGTTCCGGATGTTGAACACCCCCGACATTGAAAAGACATGGGATATCAAATCCGGGAACCGGAATGCGGTATTGGAGGCATGGTAACCCCCAAAACTTACCCCGGCAACGGCAATCCGGTGGCTGTTGCATTCGTTCTGGATATAGGGGATCAATTCACTTCTCAGGAACTGCATGTAATGTTCATAATTGTGGATCTTGGTTTCTGAGTTCATATGCTCGGCATAGAATGTCAGGCCGTCAATGGTCTCCACATTGTATAATTTGATCCGGCCCTCATCGACCCACCGCATGACGGATCCATTCAACCCGAAATCCCGGTTTTGAGTATACTGCCCATAGGAAGAAGGGAACAGCAGGATGGGATGCCCCCAATGGCCGGTGACTTCCAAATGGATATCCCGGTTGAGGATATGGGAGTAATAAGTCCTGTGCTCTCCGACCGCCATACTCTTAAATATAGCTTAAATCCGCGTATCCGCCAATTAATGTTTATCGCGCGAATGTAATTTAAAAAGCATTGCGGAACGTATGGTTTTTTAGGAATCCGTATACTTGCACCTATGTATACTGCTATCAAATATGAGGTAGAATTCACCAGTTTCAGGGCCAGCCTGTATTCGGCCAATTTGAAAAGGAAGGTCCGGTTCCGTTGGATGGCCCCGCCTGAATACCGGGAGACCTCCGTTGGATTACCGGTGGTGCTGATGAACGACGGACAGGATTATATGGCCCTGAACCTGGAGAGGACCCTTACGGCCTGTTATGCCTCAAGGCTTCTGCAACCCTTTGTATTTGTAGCCATTGAGACCAATGTGCACCGCATACAGGAATATGGTACCGCCAGTTCGGCCGATTATAAAGGCCGCGGGAAAAGAGCCGGGGCCTACAGCCGGTTTATTACCGAAGAATTCGTTCCGTTTCTGAAGTCTGCCTTCAATCTCAGTCCGGAAAAGGAGGATTGGGTATTTTGCGGTATGTCTCTCGGAGGTCTTTCTGCCATGGATATTGTGGTCAACCATCCCGAACTTTTCGGAAAAGTGGGCGTATTCAGCGGGTCGTTCTGGTGGCGCAGCGCAGCTTATGTGAAAGCTGATAAGGATGACCGGAGCAGGATCATCCTGGATGTCATCCGCGACAGCCCCCGGGCGCCCCATTTAAAATTCTGGCTGCAATGCGGAACGCTCGACGAAACCGCAGACCGGAACAAGAATGGTGTCATAGATGCCATTGATGACACCCTGGATGTGATAAGCGAGCTGGAAAATAAAGGGTATCGCCGGCAGGCAGACATCGAATACCTGCTTGTCGAAGGGGGAAGGCACGATCTCCCCACCTGGGCTGAGGCCTATCCCGAATTTCTTCGCTGGGCCTTCCAAAAACAAGCCTGAGCCCCGGGCGGCAAGGTCTTTAATTCCGCTACAGGATATGCTTTTTCATTTGGTTCCACACCCTGGCCAGTGAATATCCAGAAACAATGGCGAGGCCCAAGAGAATGAACGCCTGGGTATGCTTTCCATAAATGAAATACCCGGTACAGAACATACAGGAATAGATGAGAACGCAGCCCAGCAGCATGGCTGCAATCCCCGAAGGAACACTCCATTTTTCGTTGGTTTTCACCAGTTCATGGTGTTCGGCTTCGGCTTCCACCAGGACTTTTTTCCATCCAGGGCCACCGGGCTGTATCTTGCGGTAGAAACTCTGTAGCACTGTTTTGGATTCGGGCTGGGTCATGTAGGTTACGGCAAGCCAGATCACTGTGGTTACGGTAACGACAAATATATACTCCGTCCAATCCGGAAACACGCCGGTCTCAGGATCAAAAAAGAAGGGGCCCACCGGGGTGAGTTTTAATACGATGGAGATGATGCCGGAGGCGAACATGGCTGCGATCTCACTCCATGCGTTGATACGCCACCAGAACCACCTCAGGATAAAGATCAGCCCGGTGCCCGCGCCAAAAACGAGAAGCACCTCAAAAAGCTGCAGGGCGTTCTGTAGCAGAAGGGCGAGAGCCGCACTGGACACCATCAGGCAAACCGTTGAAAATCGTCCAACAGCCACCAGGCGTTTTTCGGAAGCGCCAGGATTGATCTGTTGCTTGTAATAATCATAGACGATATAGGACGATCCCCAGTTGAGCTGTGTGGAAATAGTAGACATATAGGCCGCCACCAGCGAAGCCAGGACCACGCCGAGCAATCCACTGGGGAGCTTCGTCAGCATGGCGGAATAAGCCAGGTCATTCCCCAGCTTATCCGGGGTTATGTTGGGGAAGGCATCGTGTATGCTGGCCACATCCGGGTACACCACAAGGGATGCGAGGGCAACCAGAATCCATGGCCATGGCCTCAGCGCATAATGCATGATATTAAAAAAGAAGGTGGCACCTATGGCGTGGTTTTCATTCTTTGCGGCAAGCATCCGTTGGGCGATATAGCCGCCTCCGCCCGGTTCGGCGCCCGGATACCAGGAACTCCACCACTGTACGGCCAACGGGATGATAAATAAGGTGATCAATGCCTGCCGGTTACTGAAATCAGGCAGGATGGAAATCTTTTCTGCTACATTCTCATGGGTCAGCAAGTTGGCAATTCCCCCTACTTCCGGGATGTTCACGAGGTAGATGGAGGCCCCGATAGCCCCGGACATCGCTACAAAAAACAAGAGGAAATCCGTATACACCACCCCTTTGAAACCGCCCATGGCACTGAATGTTACTGTTATCAGGCCGGCACTGACCACAGTTACCCAGGGTTCCAGCCCCAGCATAATACTGCCGATCTTGATGGCTGCCAGGGTGACCGAAGACATGGTGATCACGTTGAAAAGGACCCCCAGGTAGAGGGCGCGGAATTTCCTGAGAAAACGTGCCGGCGCCCCTCCATAACGGAGTTCGTAGAATTCCAGGTCGGTATTGACGTTGGATTTTCTCCAGAGCTTGGCGTAAACAAAGACGGTAAGCAGGCCCGTAATAAGGAATGCCCACCAGACCCAGTTGCCAGATACCCCGTTGGTACGGACGATGTCCGTGACCAGGTTGGGGGTGTCCGTGGAGAAGGTGGTGGCAACCATCGACATTCCCAGCAACCACCAGGGCATGGTCCGCCCCGACAGGAAATATTCGGACGAATCCTTACCGGATTTCTTGGAAACCAGGAACCCGATCAACAGGACTATGGAAAAGAATATTATAATGAAGGTATAATCAAGGGTGGAAAGCTGCATAATCGGTTAGTTTGGTTGCCCCGCTAAAGATATTATTTTTTAGGATACTTTTGTTTATTATCAACCAAACCCTTCCCATGTACGCCAGTTCCCCCCCTGCATCCTTCCCCTTCTATCTGGATCCTGGCAGGAGCGGCAGCCTTTGTCCTGGGAATTTCAAAGGCGGGTATCAAGGGGATCGCCATCATAATTGTAGCCATGATGGCGCTTGCCTTCGGGGCCAAGGAATCTACCGGCCTGCTGGTACCCCTGCTGGTGGTAGGCGACATTTTCGCGGTCATCTACTACAACCGTCATGCCCGTTGGTCCTATATCATCCGCTTTTTACCCTGGATGCTGGCCGGGGTGCTCATCGGGGTGCTCATCGGGAACGGGCTTCCGGAGAAGCTCTTCAAGTGGCTTATGGTGGTCGTGATCCTGGGAAGCGTTGTGATGATGTATTGGTGGGATATGCGAAAATCCAATTCGGTCCCCACGCACTGGGCCTTTGGGGGGCTTATCGGGGTACTCGCCGGTATCACCACCATGGTTGGTAACCTGGCGGGGGCATTTTCAAATATTTATTTCCTGGCTATGCGGCTGCCCAAAAATGAATTCATAGGAACGGCAGCCTGGCTTTTCTTCATTGTCAATGTCGTTAAACTACCGTTTCATTTTTTCGTTTGGGGGACCATGGACCTGGACAGTCTCATGATCGACCTGAAACTGGCCCCCGCCGTAGTGGCAGGCCTGTTTATTGGGGTTAGGCTGGTAAAGATCCTGCAGGAAGCGTTTTATCGCAAAATGATCCTTTTACTGACCGCCATTGGGGCGGTACTTATCCTTTTCAGATAGGGCGTCCAACCGATCACCGAAAATCCAGTTCTGCATAAACCGGATAGTGGTCAGACGGGTGCCTGCCATCAATGGTTGCCGTAAGGATCGCATATTTCAGGAGGGTGAAATCGGAAGGGGACAGGAACAGGTAGTCAATACGACGAACTACCGGAAGGGTCACCTGAAAACCATTGAAGGTGCCCTTGGGCCAAAGGCCGAAGCTCCTGCAAGGGAATGGGCGTCCTGCATCACCTCGCTCAGATCGACCATTGCTTCGTCATCCGGCTCCAGGTTGAAATCGCCCATTAAGACGACCGGGAAATGGGAAGTGTTGATGCTGTCGATCTGTTTCAATATCAATTTGACACTTTCCTTCCGCGCCGTTTCTCCCATGTGGTCCAGGTGCGTATTAAAAACATAGAACTTTTTCCCGTCGTTCCTGGATTCAAAGAGGCCGTAAGTGCATACCCTGTTCAAGGCAGCATCCCAGCCTTTAGAAGGGACATCCGGGGTTTCAGAGAGCCAGAAGGTGCTTTGAGAAATCAGGTTAACGGCATAATGGTTATAGAAAATCGCGGAGAATTCGCCTTCATCATCCCCCTGGTCACGTCCCTTCCCAAAATAGTCATAGTCCTCCAAACCATCGCGGATCGCCTCCAGCTGATGCAGCAACCCTTCCTGGGTTCCGAATATATCGGGTTGGTAAAATCGCAGTTGTGAGATCAGAAACTCCTTCCGGTTATCCCAACGGTTCACCCCGTCGGACTCGGTATCGTAACGAAGGTTGTAAGTCAGGATGCTTAGGTCCTGTGCCTGTAAGGCATACAAATGCAGGAAGCCCAGGCCGAGTATAATCAGGAATTTTCTCATGGTCAATCGCTTTGGCTCAATTTACTGAATCCCCGCCTAACCAACCCGTAGTCAATAGCCCCTCATTGGTTAGGCTACCTGCGTCGAATTATGTCAGGGCGTTTCAATCGGGGTCGTTCTTTCCGAAATACCATTCTCGTTAAATGCCTCGATCTGAAAATAGTAGGTATCCGTCCGGTCCATCCCGGTAAAGAAATAGTCATTCCTGCCGTAGACCATAATGCTGCCATATAATTTCCCGGGCGACTTTCCAAAGTAAATGACATAACCATCCGCCTGATCGTTCTGCGCCCATCGCAGCCAGGCGCTCCGGCGTTCGCCGTATGCGTCCGGGTTGGCCCGTAATGCCACAAAGTCCTGTACCTTTCCCGGGGGCTGCCCGTCTGCATTGCCAAATACCCTGAAGCCGCTGAGGGCAAACTTTCCCGTGGGCATTTTAAGGTTTTCCATCTTAAGGTAGCGGGTCCGTACCGGATTTTCCAGCTCTACATAATCATGGGGAACATCTGTGTCGTTCCGGCTTTTATCCACCAAAAGCTTCCAATGCTGCCCGTCCTGAGAGGAAAGAATCCTGTACTGATGCGCTTTGCCCGAGGTTTTACCAAGGAATTCAGCATCCTGGTCGGCATAGTTGACCTGGATGGCCCGGACGGTTGCCAGCCCGCCCAGGTCGGATTGTACCCATTCCCCGGGATCGCCTGTCGCGGCGCTCCAGTAGGTTTTTATGTCTTCGTCAACCAGATTATTGGGTTGATATCCTCCCAGGGTGGAAGAAACCTGAACCGGTTTTTTATAATTCAAAAGCATCCACCCGGTGAAGCTCCCTTTCAAATGGTTGGTTTCCTTAAGAGGCAGGAAGGTGGGATAGTCTCCATAGGCCGTATTGCAATACAGGACATCGTCCTGGTCGAACCCCGCGGGCCAGATCCCAATCCTGCGCTCAAAATTGTTTTTCACTCCGATCACCATGGTGGAAACATGCCACCACAGGCCCTTATTATCCCTGAATGTGGCTCCATGGCCTGCGCCTTTCGCAAACCCTCCGGGTTTATATGAAAACGGATTGTGCTCCTGGTAGGTAAAGCCTTCCAGTGGATGGTCACTAACATACACCCCGTCTGCGTACCCCTTGAATTCGGTGGCCGGGGCGCCGTACTGTAAATAGTATTTATCGTGGTATCTGGTTACCCACGCTCCCTCCATAAAGGGCTGCAGGAAGGTGTTGTCATTATATTCACCAAAGCGCTCCCACCCATGATCTTGGGGATGGAGGGAAATCAACGGTTTTACAAACCCCTCCGACTGCAAGGTCCTGGGGTTGATTTCTGTGCCCATGATGGGAAACTCATTGCTGGATCCCCAGTACAGGTATAGTTTGTCACCCTCCTCATCGTAAAGAAATGCCGGGTCCCACGCCCCCACCTTTAAGGAATCCACGGCTATCTGCCAATCATCCTCCCTGGGGTTACCGCTTTTCCACAAAGGGAACGACTGCCCATGGGTGGAGCCAATTACATAGAGGGTGTCTTTCATGGCGAAGACCGCCGGGGCGCAAAGTTCATCATAGATGCCTTTATGCCTGGGCAAAAGGAACTTGCGGGGGATAAACTTCCAATTGAGCATATCTGTGCTCCACCAATACCCCCATTGATTGGTGGAAAAAAGGAAATAGGCGCCCCTGAAGTTCACGATCACCGGATCGGCCGTGGCCCGGTGTTTTCCATGGGTAGAAAAATTCGGGATAGGGGTGTACCCGTAATCAATATTTATGGGGTTGCAATAGGTTTGTTGCTGGGCCACTATCCCGCAGGTCCAGAAAATAGCCGGTATGACCCATTTAATTAGGGGTTTTATGACTTGTATATCCCCGGGGTATTGCAATGTCATAGCCAATTTAGTCATCCGTGTCTGTGTCCTTGGGCGGATAAAAACCCTAAAGTATCCAATCCGGCTTTAACATCCGCATATTAGATTCAGAAATTCCCCGGGATACGCAGCTATTCCGTCACCGTTTCCAACATGTCACGGCTGTGTTTTTGCGTTTAGTGTCCCTCCATGGGCATTTGCATTGTGCCTTCAGCCCCGGAACCCGGGGTCTCCCCCCCCGGATTCATCATGGACCTCTTCCCTTTTAACTGGGCGGCCGCATCGACCGTAAAAGTGCCGTTGACCACAACCTCTTCCCCGGCCTCAAGGCCCTGTAAAATCTGTACGTCGTCGCCTGCGGTCTTTCCCAGTGTCACCTCCCGCATTTCGAATTCAGACTTATCCGGGTTGGGCTTTACATACACCAGGGAACGTTCCCCGGTCCACAAAACAGCGCTGGAAGGCAGCCATATGCCTTCGCTCCCGGCCGCTGCCCCCCGTCGATTACCTGGCCTTTTACAAACATGCCCGGTTTTAACTTGCCGGATTTGTTTTGAAGTACGGCCCGTACCTCCACGGTCCTGCTCGATGTATCCATCACAGGGTTGATAAAAGTGATGGTCCCGGTCATTTGCTCATTCGGATAGGCTTCGGAAGTAATAAGGACCTCCTGCCCGCGCTTCAAAAAAGGAAGCTGGTTCTCATAGGCGTCAAATACAGCCCAAACAGTGGCCAACCCGGCAATTTTGAAAAGGGGCTGTCCTTTTTTTACATAATCCCCTTCCTGCACCATTTTCCCGGTGACCGTCCCGGAAACAGTGGCATAAACCGGAAAGTACTCCTGCACCTTGCCTGAGGACTCGATCGTTCGGATTTGCTCTTCGGAAAGTTTCCAGAACTTGAGTTTGTTCCTGACGGCCTCATACAGTGCGGGTTGGGAGCTTTCAAGGGCCCGGGAACTGAGCAATTCCTGCTGGGCGGCTACCAGCTCCGGGGAATATATCGTCGCCACACGCTGGCCCACCTGCACATTTTCTCCGGTCGTGTTTACATAAAGGTGTTCCAGTCTCCCGTCAAAATAGCTGGCCTGAATTGCGTTGGCTTCTTCATTTTCGCGAATTTTCCCACTCAATACCAGCCTTTCCGGGGCTCCTTTCATCGAGCCGGCCACCATGGTCTGCACATGCGCCAGGGCCGCCGCATGTTCTGTCATCGATACCCTGGAGTTGTCCATTGCCATTTCCGTGCCTTCGACAGGGATGAGTTCCATGCCGCATATCGGACAAGTCCCGGGTTGCGGGAGCTGTATCTGCGGGTGCATGGCACAGGTCCAAAGTGACTGGCTTGTATCCGATACTTCAGCGGGCGGCCCGGAAGTTTGGGCCCCCGGTGAGTGAAAGAGGAAGTATCCGAAGGCCAGCCCGGCTGCTACGGCCAGGGCCAGGTAGAGAATAGTGATCTTTTTCATGATTTGAACTTTTATTTTGTTTGGCGGCCGAAGGCCGGATATAATTTTACTTATTTGTTAATTCAGGGTCGCCGTGCGCAAGCGCAGCGCATTGCCGATAACCGAAACCGAACTGAAGCTCATAGCGGCAGCTGCGATCATGGGCGACAATAATGTGCCGAAGAAAGGGAATAACACGCCAGCTGCGATGGGAATGCCCAGGCTGTTGTATATCAGGGCGAAAAACAAATTTTGCCGGATATTGCGCACCACCTTTTCGCTCAGGTTCCTGGCCTTTACCACGCCCTGCAGATCGCCTTTAACCAGGGTAATGTTGGCGCTTTCAATGGCAACGTCGGTCCCGGTACCCATCGCTATCCCGATGTCGCTCCGTGCCAGTGCCGGGGCGTCGTTTATCCCATCCCCTACCATGGCCACCTTCCGGCCTTCCTTCTGCAGCCTTTCCACTTCCCTGAGTTTATCTTCGGGAAGCACGCCTGCCTTGAAGCGGGAGAGCCCCACCTCTTCTGCCACCGCCCTGGCTGTATCCTGGTTATCCCCCGTGAGCATGATCACTTCAATTCCTTTTTCCTGAAGTTCCCGGATGGCTGCAGCGCTTGTTTCACGGATCTTGTCGCCTATTATTACATATCCAATAACCTGTTGGTCCACGGCCAGGTAGGAAACGGTTTTCCCGTGTTGCTGGAATGTGGCAGCTTCTTTTTTCAATTTTTCAGGGATGGGGGCTTGCAATTCTTGCATAAGCCCGGAATTGCCCAGGCTTAAGGATTTTCCCCGGACCGTTGCCCGAACGCCTTGCCCCGGAATGGCCTCGAAGTCCACGGCCTTTTCAGCCTTGGCATTCTTTTCCTTCCCGTACGTCAATATGGCGGTGGCCAGGGGATGTTCGCTATTCTGGTTGAGGGATACCATGTAATTCAGGATCTCCTTTTCCGTGAAATCTTTTTTGAGGTAGCCAATTTTTTCTACGGCAGGCTTGCCTTCGGTTATGGTTCCCGTTTTATCAATGATAAGGGTATCAATTTGTTCCATACGTTCCAGGGCTTCGGCACTTTTGATCAATACTCCATTCGTGGCGCCTTTCCCCACGCCCACCATGACGCTCATCGGAGTGGCCAGTCCAAGGGCACAGGGGCAAGCTATGATCAGGACGGCAATGGCGTTTACCAGGGCGTATACATACGCGGGATCCGGACCCCAGATCGCCCATACCAGAAAGGTAAGACAGGCAATCAGCACCACTGCCGGCACAAAATAGGAAGACACCCTGTCTGCCAGTTGTTGCATGGGTGCCCGGCTCCTGCTGGCCTTGTTGACCATTTCTATGATTTGCGAAAGGAGGGTATCCGAACCCACCTTCTCTGCTTTCATGAGAAAACCCCCGCTCCCGTTGATCGTTCCGCTTCGGACTTCTTCCCCTGTCGATTTTTGGACCGGCATGGGCTCCCCGGTGATCATGGATTCATCCACGCTCGACTGCCCTTCCGTAACCTTCCCGTCTACCGGGATCTTCTCTCCTGGTTTTACCCTGAGGGTATCCCCCACGGAAATCTGGTCTATCCCGATCACTTCCTCCTTCCCGTCTACCACTCGGGTAGCCTTGTTGGGGGCCAGCTTAAGCAATTCTTTCACGGCATTGTTGGTCTTGCTATGGGCCCGGGCTTCCAGTACCTGGCCCATCAAAACCAGGGTAAGGATCACGGTGGCCGCCTCGAAATAAACATGTACGGTCCCTGCATCCGTCTTAAATTGTCGGGGAAAATACCCGGCGCCAGCAGGCCTGCCAGGCTGAATGTCCAGGCCACCCCCGCCCCTATGCCGATCAGGGTAAACATATTGAGGTTCCAGGTGATCACCGAGCGGTAAGCCCTCCTGAAAAACATCCAGGTTGCGTAGAAAACCACGGGCAGGGAAAGTACCCATTGTATCCAGTTCCAATACTGCTGGGAAAGCATCTCGTAAAGGGGGTTCTTCGGAAGCATCTCAGACATAGCGATCAAAAAAATCGGGAGGGTAAAGCCCAGGGAAATCCAGAATTTTTTCAGGAGGTCCCGATATTTGCGTTCCTCCGCGGAAACATCTGCTTGTAAAGGCACCAGCTCCATCCCGCATATCGGACAGGAGCCGGGTTCATCGCGAACCACTTTGGGGTGCATGGGACAGGTATACTGCGTATTTCCCGCCCCGGGTTTTTTCTGCTCTTCCACCAAATCCATCCCGCAAACCGGACATTCCCCCGGGCTATCGTAGGTTTTATCGCCTTCGCAATGCATAGGGCAGTAAAAGGTCCCACTATTCCCCAGGGAAGCCTTCACGGTCCCCTCCTTTTGCGGAATCGCGTGGCCCTCCAGGATGCGGTAAGAGCCCGGCGCCTCTTTCAGGGCCGACTGAAACGTTTCAATTGGGATATGAGATGACATTTCAATGACAGCCCTGCCTTCTTCAAGGTCGACTTCCACGCCAATAACGCCTTCTACATGTGACAAGGTCTCCTGCACATGGCTTTTACAGCCCTGACAAGTCATCCCAAGTATTTGATAGGTGTGTTTCATGAATTAATGCATAAGGTATTTGATAAACAATCCTCCTACGACCCATAGGTAGCAGCCTAAGGCCAGATATTTCAGAACAGCTTCCAGTTGGTTGCCCTTCGGTGCCATTTCCTTTTTGTAGGTGACGTCCTTTCGTTTTTGAAACCCCAGGTATACCAGATAGCCGGAAAGTAGCAGAAATGCGGCATTCATATAGAAGGTATAATTCAATTTAAAATAATCCGTATTCATAATGGTCGCGGATGAAGGATCTGGAAGGAGTTGTAAAAACCGGAACCCATAATGCAGGGCCAGAGCCGATCCCACCAGAGAAACCATCAGTAAGATAAGGATATATAATGCCATTTTCCACCCATAATATTTGGCATTGATCCTCAAAACGGGAAACACCACCAGATCGCTGAAGATAAAGGCCATCACCCCCGCAAAACTGACTCCTTTCCCAAACAAAAGGGCCGCAAGTGGAATGTTGCCCATGGATCCTATAAACGTCAGGAAGGCCACGACCGGGCCTACCATGATGTGTTCCAGTATTTCCAGGAAACTGAAGTCTGTATTCCCCCCACCGGCATGAATGAACAGCCCCTGAAAAAATGAGTCGGGCACAAAGACCGCCACGATCCCGGCAATGGTAAATCCAACTGTCACGTCTTTCCAGACCATCTTCCACTCCATCCCATATTGCCTGGCCACTTTGGCCCAGCTGGTTTCAGAAACCAGTTTCTTCTTCCAACCTTCCGAACCTGTACCAGAATCCTCCTTATGACCTTCCAGTCTTTTCCGCGCCCGGCGTATAAGTTCCTGCGGATTCGTTATCCGTATGATCAGGTAGCCGAAAAGTATGAGTAATATCCCCCCCAGGTATTCTCCTACCACAAACTGCCACCCAAGGAATATGGAAATAATAATCCCCAGTTCTATGACTAAATTGGTTGATGCGAGCAAAAAGGCTACGGATGCGGCGAAACCGGCCCCCTTTTTAAAAAGGGTCTTGGTCGTGGCCAGGGCTGCAAAACTGCAGGAAGAACTGATAAATCCGAAAAAAGTCCCGATCAGGATGCTGCCGGATTGGTCATCCCCCATGGTACGCTGCATACGTTTCTCCGTTACAAAGACCTGGATCATACTGCTGACCAGATACCCCAGGATAAAAGCCCAGGTTGCCATCCAGAAAAACCCGGCGGTGGTATTGGCGGCTTCGCCCCATTTATTTAGAAACATGTCCATGCTTACTACTTTATTCTCATTGCGGTTCCCGCACCAAAGAATAATGAATAATTCCTTTGTTTACGGATGTTATAGGCATCTTTATTGTTTAATATGTATCTCCGGCGTATTCAGTTTCATCTGCTTCCCTCTCAGGAGGAGACCAGGTAATTGACCTTCGCCGCCTGGTTATAGTAGGCTTCAACAGCCTCGATCTGCTGAATTTCGAACTTCAACTGCAATTCCTGTATCTCCAGCAATTCGTCAAAGTCAAGTGTTCCCGTTTCATAATTCCTTAAAAGGAGGTCCTCTGCGCTCCTGGCATGACCCAAATTCAACACCTGGGCAGCATAATGGATCCGGGCGGCATTCCGCGCGGCAATGGCCTGCTGCAACATGGACTTAAGGGCATTGGCCCGTTCAGCCTTCATAGCAGCCAATTCCTTTTGCCTTAGGCTATTCTGCCTTGTTCGTGACCCATAGGTGGAATTGAAAACCGGGACAGATAAAGACACCATAGGCATAACAATATCCTTTCCGTTGTCATTCATCGTCATCCCGGCACGCTCCTGCACGGGTATATAGTCTACCCCTACCCCCAGCCTGGGTGCACTTTCCTTTTGGTTGAGCGCTTCTGCCTGTTGGACGCTTTCATATAGTTTATCGAATTTGAGTAATTCGGGATGCAGTGAAACAGAAAGTTCCTCAGGCCCGGCGTCCTTCTCGGGTATCTTCAACGAATCCTCAATAGTCACCGCTACCCGGCTTTCCCTGTTCAACAGGGCATTCAGAGAGGCTCGCAGGGCTTCAAACTCTTGTTGCAGGGTTTCGGATTTTTCCCTAAGTTCATTTTCCCTGATTTGAATGCGCAAAACGGATACCACCGTTGCTTTGCCCACTTCCACAGCAGTTAGTGCCTGCTCTTCATAGGATTTGAGGAGTACCCTGTTCTCATCCAGCACCCCTTGTCTTGCCTGATTCGAATAGAGGGAGTAGTAGGCCCTGGCGACATCCAGTGCCAATTGCCTCCTGGTGAGGGATAATTCCACATATTCCGCATCGGCCAGGGATTCTGCATAATTCTCCCTTGCCGTTATAGTGCCAAACCACGGCAACATTTGCCGTACGGAAAAGCGCGCTTTCTGAGCCCCAGTACGGGTTTCCGGCTCACTTACAAATATACCCGCCCCGAACTCGGTGTCGGGCAGGGTCGTCGCTTCGGAGACCTTTTCCCCGGCAATATCATAGCGAAGTTTATATGCCTGAACCTTCGGGTTGTTCTCCTCTGCCATTTCAAGGAATTCACCAAGACTCTGCGCACAGACGGATTGTAATGACGCCCCTGCCAGAAAGGATGCCATCCTCAAACAAAACAAGCCCCGGTTTATATATTTCTTTGATTTCATTTTATTTTTCCTTTGGGTTTTCATGAGGGAGGGCCCTTAATTCTCTTTTCAGGGCCATTTCGGCTTGCCAGCTGAACAGTACGGGGACCACGAATAAGGTTATCAGGGCGATAAGCATCCCCCCAAATCCCGGGATGGCCATGGGGATCATGATATCGCTTCCCCTTCCGGATGAGGTCAGCACTGGTAATAAGGCCAGCAAAGTAGTCGCGGTGGTCATCAGGCAGGGGCGGATCCGCTTTTCCCCGGCTTCGACCACAGAAGCCCGAATACCTTCCAGGCTCCCTGGTTTGTTCTTCCTGAAAGTCTGTGTCAGGTAGGTCGCCATCACTACCCCGTCATCGGTCGCTATCCCGAATAGGGCAATAAATCCCACCCAAACGGCAACGCTGAGGTTTATGGTATGCATATTGAAAAGGGCCCTCAGGTTTTCCCCGAAAAGGTCTACATTAAGGAACCATTCCTGCCCGTAACACCAGATTAGCATAAATCCTCCCGCAAAAGCCACGGCAATGCCCGAAAATATGATCAGGGACGTGCTCACAGACCTGAATTGCAGGTAAAGGATCAGGAAGATGATCAGAAGGGCCAGGGGGACAACGAACGAAAGGGTTTTTTCGGCCCGTATCTGGTTCTCATAGCTGCCGGTGAACTGATAGCTGATCCCCTGCGGTACCTGCAGGCTGCCGTCTGCTATTTTGGATGCAATCAGCGCCTGGGCGTTTTCCACGACATCCACTTCGGCCATCCCGTCCATTTTGTCGAACAAAACATAACCCACCAGGAAAGTGTCTTCGCTTTTGATGACCTGGGGGCCTTTTTCGTACCGTATGCTTACCAGTTCACTTAGCGGAACCGGGCTTCCGCCACTCACAGGAACATAAATGTTCCCCAGGTCGGCAGGGTTTTCCCTCAATTCCCTCGGATAGCGCACCCGAACGGCATAGCGCTCACGCCCTTCCACGGTTTGGGTAAGCGGGATGCCTCCCACGGCCACTTCGAGGATACGCTGCACATCCTCGATCAGGATTCCGTAACGGGCCAGCTGGTCCCTGTTTATATCGATCAGGAGATACGGCTTGCCCACAATCCTGTCGGCAAAAACGGCCTCCTTCTTCACGCCTTTCGCCTCTTTCAGAAGCTCTTCCAATTGCAGGCCAAATGCCTCGATCTGTGCCAGGTTCTGTCCTTTCACCTTGATCCCCATAGGGGCGCGCATCCCTGTTTGAAGCATGACCAGCCTGGTTTCTATCGGTTGCAACTTAGGCGCCGAAGTTATGCCCGGCAGGCGCGTAGCCCCGGCAATCTCATCCCATATATCGCCTGCTGTCCGGATCTGTGGACGCCAAATCCTGAAATATTCCCCGCCTGTATCCGGCACCAGTTCATTAAACCTCACCCGGGTGGTAACGCTCAGGCTGTCTCCATACCGGTTCAATATTTCCGGTTTCAATTCCGTATTGGGGTTATATACCAGGCCCTCATCCCTTTTTACAAAGATCCCATCGCCGTTCACCTTGTACCGCAACCGTTCCCCCTCTTCGTTGAGCAGGTATTCCGGTTTATACCGAATGATGTTTTCATACATGGACAGGGGCGCCGGATCCAGTGCCGACTCCACCCTGCCGGCTTTGCCCACCACCGTTTCCACTTCAGGAATGGCGGCCACGGCCATATCCAATTGCCGGAGTACCTCTTTGTTTTCCGTGACCCCCGCATGGGGCAGGGAGGTTGGCATCAGGAGAAAGGATCCCTCATCCAGGGCGGGAATGAATTCCTCCCCGGTATTCTTCATAATAAGGAAGCCGCAGATTACCATGGCGAAAGGCAGGGAAAGAAACAGCAGCTTGTTTTTGAGGGTCCATCTTAAAATGCGCGCGTACCGTTTCCTGAAAAGCAGGAAGAAGGCCAGCAAGCCGAAGCAACATATAGAAACAAAGACCAGGTTGGCCGGGATACTCCGGTCAAAACCAAAAGGTCTCCAATAAATGGCGAGAAGGAAGACAATTGTGCAGACAGCTATCAGAACATTCAGAAAGTTATATGTTACGGGCCCACCCTTCATCCGAAAAGGGATACCAGTGGCTTTTGAAAGGCCTTCCCATCCGAATTGCGGTAGCCCCACCCCACGTAATTTCATAATGCCAACGGCGCCGAATGCAATAATGGCAAGCCCCAGCCAATATCCGAATATCACGGCCAGCAGGCCCAACAGAACCAACCCCCCCTGAAGCACGAGACGGGCGACTTTATGCAGCTGTTTCCTTCCAAACAGGTAAGCGGCAAATGGTGGGATCAGGAAAAATGCGACCAGTAAGGCCGCCGTAAGCGCCATGGTTTTGGTAAAAGCCAGCGGGCGGAACAATTTACCCTCAGCCCCTATCATGGCAAATACCGGAAGGAAACTGACAATAGTGGTCATTACCGCAGTGAGGATGGCCCCAGACACCTCGGCCGTGGCGTGGTAGACCACCCGCTTCACCGGGAGCCCCAGCTTGTTCTCTTCCAGGTGACGGATGATATTTTCCGAAAGGATGACCCCCATGTCGACCATAGTGCCAATGGCTATGGCAATCCCGGATAAAGCTACGATGTTGGCATCGACCCCGAATTGCTTCATGCCGATGAAAACCATGAGGACGGCCAGGGGCAAAAGGCTTGAAATAAGCAGGGACACCCTGAGATTATAGACCATGACCACAATGACCAGGATGGTGATCAGGACTTCCATGCTTAAGGCCTCATCCAGGGTGCCGAGGGTCTCATGAATCAGCTGGGTACGGTCATAAAACGGGACGATGGTCAGATGTGAAACCCGCCCATCTCCGAGGACCTTGCTGGGAAGGCCGGGTCCGAGTTCCCGTATCTTTTCCTTCACATGTTCTATTACTGCAAGGGGATTTGCCCCGAACCTGGCCACCACCACGCCTCCTACCGCCTCGGCCCCTTCTTTATCCAACAGCCCCCTGCGGGGCGCCGGGCCCATGTTTATCCGGGCGATGTCCCCAACCCGGATAGGCCTGAATTGATCGGCACGTACCACTGCTTTCCGTATGTCGTCCAGGGATTCCACATAGCCGAGGCCCCGCACCAGGTATTCCACACGATTGATTTCCAGGGTCTGGGCCCCTATGTCCCGATTGCTTTGCCTGATGGCATTCACTACCTGCTGGAGGGATATGCCGTATTGACGCATCAGTTCCGGATCCACATCCACCTGGTACTCTTTGACAAATCCTCCGACGGAAGCCACCTCCGATACCCCTTCGGCTGAAGAGAGCGCATTTTTCACATAAAAATCCTGTATGGTGCGCAACTCCTGCAGGTCCCATCCTCCGGTAACCTGGCCCGAATCATCCCGCCCTTCCAGGGTATACCAGAAGATCTGGCCTAAGGCCGTCGCGTCTGGTCCGAGGGTTGGGGTCACCCCATCCGGGAGAAGCCCCGATGGCAGTGAATTCAACTTTTCCAGGATTCGGCTCCTGCTCCAGTAAAACTCCATGTGTTCATCGAAAATGATATATATACTCGAAAAGCCGAACATAGACGAGCTGCGGATCGTGCGTACCCCGGGAATCCCCAGAAGGGCCGTGGTGAGGGGATAGGTTACCTGGTCGTCGATATCCTGTGGGGAACGCCCTGGCCATTTTGTGAAAACAATTTGCTGATTCTCGCCAATATCGGGGATGGCGTCAACAGCCACCGGGTTCCTGGGCAGGAATGGGATGTCCCAGTCGAACGGGGCATTGGACAAGCCCCACCCCAGAAAAATCAGCAACAAGAGAACAGAAATAAGGGTATTCTCAATGAGAAATTTGATTGCCTTATTAATCATAATGAAAATAGATTTTTAAACCTTTTGAAAATCGGCGCATACGTACGCCATCACAGGTCACTCCATGCAGAAGCGCCTGCCTCAAAAAGCATAAAAATCAAATCAGGAAAGTCTCGTGCAGCAGGTGCACCTTCCGTATGAGTGGCGGAGGCGCATAGTCGCGGTAGTGCTGTTTGGTGAGAAAAAGGATGAAAGGCTGTTGTGCGTCATCGGGCCAGGCGGGATGGACGACCGCAACCTGAAAGGATGGGGCCTGGTATCCGCTATTCACGGTTTTCTGAAGATTGTCCTGCCCTTTCAGTACGATCTGGATGTCCTTGCACGAATGCATGGCCGCCATGATACATTGCCCCCCGGTTCCGGAACAGGTTTGTTCCATCCCACAGGTGGCGGCTTTGTGGCCAATGCCAATCGCCACCAGATGTTTTCCGCAGAAATGCATGTCAACCTGTATAGACAGGGTGGACAGCAGCAACAGAAAAGAAAGGGCCAGGGCCGTTATTTGCTTGATGAGCTCCTTCATCGTGTCGTAAAATTACGAAAAATTCCCTCTGTTTTTCTTTAAACGCAGCCCTGCTCCGAAAGATTGTCCTCTGCTAATGAAATAGTGCGATGATCCCGGGCCGGGGAATTCTCCGCCAGCACCAATTAAAGATGCCTTGCCTTTAGAATTGACATAGAATTAATAGATACTTTTGTATACAGATCACGGAGAAATGAAAATCCTGATAGCCGAAGACGAAGCCTCCCTTCAAGAATCCATCAGCTCCTACCTGGAACGGGAGGGGAATATTTGTGAACTGGCTTCGGATTTCGGAGAAGCTTACTACAAAGTTGACCTATATCAATATGACGTGGTCGTGCTGGACATCAATCTGCTCAACGGCAGTGGATTGGACGTACTCCGAAAATTGAAGGCAGGCAGGAATGAAACCGCTGTGCTAATTATTTCAGCGAACAACTCCCTGGAAGACAAACTGGAAGGTCTGAATTTGGGGGCAGACGATTACCTGACCAAACCCTTCCACCTGGCCGAACTGAATTCCAGGATAAAGGCCGTTCTACGCAGGGGAAGGTTTGGTGGGGATGAAACCATTGTATTCAATCAAATAAAAATCGATACCAGGGCCAGGACTGTTTTTATCAAGGAAAAAGAAGTTACCCTGACCAAAAAAGAATACGATTTATTGCTTTTCTTTATAACCAACCGAAACAGGGTACTTTCCAAGGAAATTATCGCGGAGCACCTCTGGGGTGACCACATCGACCTTGCGGACAGTTTTGATTTTATCTATGTCCATGTCAACAATCTCCGTAAGAAATTAACGGAAGAGGGCGCCAAGTATATCCGCACGGCTTACGGAAGCGGCTATAAATTTACCGAAGAATAACGAGTTGAGCAGTAGCAAGAAGAAAATTCCCCTTTTGAGGAAGAATTCCAGGAGCTTTCTCTGGATATGTTCCATCTTGATGGTACTGAGCTGCATTGGCCTCTATTTTGTAACCCGCACCATTCTTAAGAATGAAATAGAGGAGGATCTGTATTCCACCGAAAACCGGGTTGAGCAAATCCTTAAAAATCATGGGATCCTTAGCTCCCTCCCCCCGGTCATTGAAATCAGGGAAACCGACAAAATTTATCCGGAATACCTGAAAGATACGATCATATATGATCCTTCACAGGATGAAATGGAGTTGTTCCACGAACTTTCAACCTTCCAAAATATCAACGGGCTAAACTACCGGATCACTGTTCGTGCCATGGTGGTGGAGACCGAGGACATCCTGCTGGCCGTTGTCGCATCTTATATCGGGATTCTTATTCTGGCTTTCCTGATCCTGTATTATTTCAATAAAAGCCGGAACCGGAACCTCTGGGCTCCATTTTTTGAAAATTTGTCGGTCATGAAACGCTTTTCCCTGCCCTCGGATTTCCCTATCGAACTAAAGGAGAGCGAAATCCTGGAATTCTCCGAGTTGAACAGGGAGATCCGAACGCTTACCAATAAGGTCCGGGACGATTACAGGAACCTGAAACAGTTCACCGAGAATATTTCCCATGAGATACAGACCCCCCTGGCCATCATACAGGCCAAGGTTGAGCATATGATGAATGGCGATGGCCTGGACAACCAGCAGTTCGACCACCTGGCTTCCATTCAGAAAGATATACACCGCCTGACCAACCTGAATAAAAAACTGACCCTGCTCACCAAGATTGACAACAAACAATTCCAGAACCTGGAACAGGTATCCATTGGCAGCCTGGTAGAGGAGGTGGTCGATAATTTCAGGGAACTTTCGGATGCCCCTATTGCATTGAAAAGGGAAGGAGAGCCTTGTTTGGAAATGGATGTGCACCTAGCTTCTGTTTTATGCACAAACCTGATTGCAAATGCCTTAAAACACGGTGGGAAGAAATCAGGGGTACAGGTTACCACAGGCGGAAAAAAACTATCTGTTTCCAATGCGGGCATGGAAGCCCTGCCCAACCCTGAAAAATTGTTCGGCCGGTATTACACGGGTTCCAGAGCCAGGGGTACAGGGCTGGGGCTTGCCCTGGTGCAAAGCATTTGCGACCTGTATGGCTTCCTTCTTTCCTATAGGTTTGAGGACAACCGGCATGTCTTCGAGGTAGATTTTAAACCGGGGTAACACCTATGCCTCTTTAACTTTTCTTTAGATTCCCGACCTAATTTCGCCCGCCAATCAGTGGCTAATTCTATTAGTATTTGTATATTAATCGAAAATCCCAGGTAAGAATCCCTTCTCAACTACTTTTAGGGAGGCTGTGTTGAAAGGGGGTAGACCCCATCCCGATATGATTTGTAACATCCTTTTTCCCGGCCACCCAGAAAAATATCCAAACAAATCCAATTATTCAATTATCAACATCCGATTATGGGGAATTTCAGGTAGGCCCTTCAAGCCCTTTGGGGCTCCTGCCAGGGGCCTGACCCCCTTGTTTCCCATTACTTGCGTGGGAGTCGATATGGCACCCCGATGATAAAAAAGCGACTCATATAAATAACCGCCATATGGAAAAGAACCTAAAGAAAGACGTGATTTTTAATAACGTGGGGAAACCTGCCTACGACTTTAGCTTCAACAAGGATGTCGCCACGGTCTTCGATGACATGGTCGTGCGTTCTGTTCCCCTTTATCTGGAGATCCAGCGAATGATCACCGAATTGACGCGGGATTTTGCCCTGGACAACACCAACGTATATGACCTGGGGTGTTCCACCGGGACCACGCTGATCAATTTGGACAGGGCGCTCCCGAAAAACATCCAATTGGTAGGCGTCGATAATTCGGAGGAAATGCTCATCAAGTGTGAATCGAATTTAAAGTCCCATCAGGTAAGTCGCAAGGTTAGGTTCGAAAATCAGGATCTTAACAAGGATGTGAAGCTCGAGAACGCTTCCGTCGTTATATTCTGCCTTACCCTGCAATTCCTGCGCCCGTTGAACCGGGAGAAAGTCATACGCAAGGTATTTGATAGCTTGCCTGTAGACGGCGCTGTCATCCTGATTGAAAAGATCCTCACGGAACATTCGCTCTTCAACCGTTCATTTATTGAACACTATTATAATTTCAAAAAACGGAACGGCTATAATGAAATTGAAATAGCCAAGAAGCGGGAATGCCTGGAGAATGTCCTTATCCCATATAAATTGTCAGAGAACCAGGAGTTGCTTGCCGCCTCGGGCTTTCGGTATACGGAGGTCTTTTTCAAATGGTACAACTTTACCGGTATCATTGCTATAAAATAAAGTCCCCTATGGTAAAACTGGGTAATTTTTTCTTCAGAACCAGGAACTATCTATTCCCATTGTTTTATATTTTCTTATTCCTCCCACTTCCGAGGATCAGCTCGAATTATCCCACATTATTCTATGCCGGGCTGGCCATAGTCCTTCTGGGGCAACTGGTCCGGGGGCTTACCATAGGCCTGGTCTATATTATCAGGGGCGGCAAAAACCGCAGGATATATGCCGAAGGACTGGTTACGGATGGCTTGTTCGGGCATTGCAGGAATCCCATGTATGTGGGAAACATCCTGTTGATCGTGGGGATGAGCCTTTTATCCAACTCCTTGTTCGCCGTGTCTATCATGCCGGTCTTGTTCATCTTTATCTACCAGGCCATTGTACGGGCGGAGGAAGCTTTCCTCGAGGATAAATTCGGCGCGGGGTATCGCGCGTATTGCGGACAGGTCAATCGATGGTGGCCCAATTTTCAGGGATTGGCGGCAACCTTTAAAAAGCATTCATTTGATTTCAAGAATGTGATCATCAAAGAATACAATACCACCTACCTGTGGTGCCTGGGAACAACCCTGCTCCTGGCCTATAACACGGTCTGGTTTCTGAAGACACCCCTAACCTTCGGTGACTTGCTGCCCTTCCTGCTCGTTATTCTCTTGCTGACCGTACTTTACCTGGGGATACGCTACTACAAAAAACGGGAGCAGCGGCAAGAGGCCCGCGAAATGGCTGCGGCCTCCGCAACAAATGGAAACGGAACTGCTTGAGGCGGCACAGGCCTATTGCCTGGGAATTCTTGGGAAGGGACGTTGTGGAGACTTGCCCTACCACAATCCTGCGCATACGATGGAGGTGGTGGATCACGCCCGCATCATCGGGACGGCGGAAGGTCTGTGCGGCCCTGATCTTATCCCTCTCCTTCTCGCTGCCCTATTTCACGATACGGGCATTATCATGACGTTTTCACATCACGAAAAGGTAAGTGCAAGAACAGCCGCACAATTCCTGGTCGAAAATAATTACCCGCCTGCAGGCATCGCCATGGTTGAACATTGCATCCTGTCCACAAAATTACCCCAGAATCCAACAACCCCCATTGAGCGGGTACTTCGTGACGCGGACCTGTTTCATTTGAGCAGCGCCGAATTCAGTGGTCATAATTAACGACTCAGGATTGAAAATCAAAATTTCCGGGGGGAAGAGTATTCTGACCGGGAATGGTTGCAGTACAATATCAATTTCTTAAAGGCCCATTCCTATCACACCCAATACGGCCGAAGAATACTACAGGCCGGGAAAGAATCAAACATTGTGCGTTTGGAGATTACGCTTCTGAAATTGTCCCAGGGTATTATGTAAACCCATGAGACAGAATCACTTATTCCTATTTTTTTTGTTAAGGATTTGTTAAAATAATTAATTTTAAGTAATTTCCCGCATCAGGACGTTTAAAATGATGCAAAAGACCAAATACTTTTCTGCAGATCAAATTTTCGGATGGGCCATGCTGCTTGGGATCTTCATCCTGGTGCTGCTAATCTATCGCGATTTCTCACCATTGTTATACGAAGATTGGGGTAGGGCACTGGCATCAGCCCTTAAGAATTTCAATTCCAACCTGGCTGGAAAATAAGGTGATACCTACATCCGATTTAGAAGCGTAAGGCCTAATAGCAGAGGCCGGAATCCGCCCGCATTGCCCCGCCACCTTCCGTAAGAATCGCGCCCTTTCCGTACAAACTTTTATCGTACCTTGTATTATCAGAATTTTAGTTGCAATTAATATTCGTATCACCAACCCCAATGGCACAAGATCCAAACAACTACTGGGAACAACTAGAGCGTCTTGAAAAACTTATCAGGGCTTCCGAATTGAAGGCGGGCGTTATATTTTCATTTCACAGCCTTATCCTGGGGCTGTTGGTAGACCGCCTTGATTATTTTCAGCAACTGTTTCAGAAAAGCCCCTTTTTTTCAGTCCTTATGGTTCTCTGGCTTGTTTTTGTGATTATCTCCATTTACTACAGTTTCCGTTGTTTTATGCCCAGAATGGAGCTCAAGTACCCTAAAAATGTCTTTTTCTTCATGGATGCGGTACGCGCTTTCGGGGGGATAGAAGAATATACCAAGAAACTGATCGAAGTCTGCGAGGAAGAAGAAATCCTGTATGCGCAGCTGAGTCAGCAAATACATGTGGAAAGCAAGATCATCGATCAGAAGTTCCGCAGTGTGCAGCTTTCTCTTAAATTCTTCGGGCTGAGCTTTGTCTTTGTCTTCCTCATCCTTTTGTTATGGGTGATCATGATCTAAGCCATTAATCCGTAAGGGATGAAAGATTATAAACACCTCAAACGCGAGGCCCTGCAGATACTGGATGCCCGGCTTTCCAAAAAGCTGCACTACCATGGCCTGAAACATACCCTGGATGTGCTGGAGGTCTGTAATCAATACATTGAAAGGGAGGAAATGGCTTTGGAAGAGGCCAATCTGCTTCGTATTGGCGCTTTATTGCACGACATCGGGTTTACGGTTTCCAATAACCACCATGAGGAACACAGTGTTGAACTGGCAGGGCCCATGATGGAAAAGTACGGATATAACACGGCCGACATTGAGCTGGTGAAAGGGCTCATCCGAAGTACCAGGTTGCCGCAGACGCCCAATACCCACCTGGAACAGATCATTTGCGATGCCGATCTGGATTACCTGGGACGGGACGATTTCTACGCGATCAGCGATCAGCTATTTAAAGAACTGAAATCCTTCTCCCGGATACAGGACAAGGAAGAATGGAACCGGCAGCAGATTCAATTCCTGGAATCCCATACTTACCACACGGACTTCGCCAAACGGTACCGCCAACCCAAAAAAGAGGCGCGAATCCTCGAATTAAAAGCTATGCTGGATCCCGGCCTTTCGTCAGGATAGATGGCACTGGCCGAATACCCGGACATAAGCCGCTTCATAAATATACCGGTTGCAACTTTTTTATATTCCTAAATATAAGTACCTTAAGATGTCATTTTTATAAAAACTTTCATGTAATGGGAACTATCAAAACCTGGAACAAGTGGGCCAATGCCCACACGTATTACGGGCTGGATCTGGTACGGGTGGCCCTGGGCGTATTCTTAATTGCCAAAGGCATCGGTTTTATGACAGACCTGGGGGCTTTCACCGCCGCCATGAGGCCCTATGAGAATTTGCCCGGAAGCTGGATTATTCTCCATTACGTGGCGGCCGCTCACTTCGTAGGTGGCTTTTTTATCGTTATCGGCTTACTTACGCGATGGGCTGTAGTCTTTCAGTTCCCGATCCTTTTCGGCGCCATAATGACCAATTTCCTGGGCGATATGGTTGTTGCAAACCTGGTTACGGCCATTGTTGTCTTCCTGATTTGTATCTTCTTTTTTGTATACGGGTCCGGTAAGCACTCGGCAGATTACTATCTAAAAATGCAACAATAGGCAACCCCTTAAAGAGCTTCATTGAACATTGGGCATTGAAAGGCTGGAGGCATTTGATCGAAAAGTATCGATGAAATGCATGATATTCCCGGCCAAACCACAGGTTTCCACACTTTCACAACAATTCCCCCCGGGCCCATCGGGCAAAATCGTACCTTTTAGTTACTAGTAACTCCCTAATAATTAGAGCTATGGAACAAGATTACGACAAAAATGGTATCCTGAATACCGTCCTCTCCGCACTTATCCTCGGCCTGGACATTATTATCGCCCTGATCGTCCTTGGATTCCTGATCGGGCTTTACGAATTTTTAAAATAATTTCCTCCTGACAGTGGCGTTACCAATGGGTTTCACACTGCGCCGGGGATCAGGCTTCCATGCACAGGGCGCCTGATGCGCCCGCAAATGTTGTTTAAATAAAACTGACAAACCCCGGAAGGAACCGGGGTTTTTTTGTTTCCCCCTGCTTTCAGGAACCAAAGGATTCCCGGTTCTTCATATACCGCCAAGTTTAACAAAGATTAACAAATTTTAACCTGACAAATGCCGGGCATCAATGCCTTTGGCAAATAATTTGTGCATTTGGTGGTGAACTCAAGTAGAACTAAAATCTGAACATCATGAGAAAATTTGGTTTGTTACTGCTTGTCGCCGTTCTGGCTACCTCCTGCAACGCCCAGGAGGGAAAAAACAAGGGTCTTTCGGATAATAGCAAGGGCAAGAAGGACGTGGAAGCCCCTGACGGTACCTGGAAGGTGGACAAGGAATTCGACGAAAACGGGAACCTGATCCGTTATGATTCTATATACACCTGGTCATCCGGAGCAGATTTAGCCCATCTGGGGAATCTGGACCGCGACAGTCTCCTACAATCCTTCCAGTCCCGGATCCACGAAAATTTTTCCGGTCTCGATCCGGAACAGTTCGAGGATTTTTTCCAGGATGACTCGCTTTTTACAAAACGATTTATGGATGAGGATTTCTTCAGCAGTGCATTCGGAAGGGATTTTATGGATATAGATAGCCTCAGGCAGCGTCTGGAAGCCAAGCAAAGGGCATTTATAGACCGTTACCAGTCTGAAACACCGCAGGAGGATGAAACGCATCCGGAGGACAGCAAGCCCCAATAAATAGAATTCCCGCTATCTCGTAATTGCAATTAATACATTGGATTAATCCATCACCATCTGCAGAATAATGAAACCTTCACACCCCGTGAAGGTATTTTTTTATCAATTAACCTTATTTCGTAGCCCTGCCCGTTTAGGGAGCCATAGGCGGAAGGAATCCATTCCTCCCGGTCCGATCCCCAATTTGGGACTACTCAAAACGTTGGCGAAAGCCTTTAATCCAATTTTTCTGACCATTAGACCAAATTTTAAATCGCCTTAGACCTACATTGACTAGCTTGTGCGAAAATTCCCCGGTAGTATGAGAAAACTGCGTATTGCTTTCATCATTATTGTTGGCTTATTGCTGTATTCATTGGTCCTGATGGTATGCGTCCGAAACATCTATATCTCCGGTGATGGCGGGGAAAAGAAATTGGGTGTGTTCGCAGCTCCATTGAAATATATGGCGGAATTGCCGGCTAATATCCTGAGGATCTTTAAACCAAAAGAATATTTTGTCCCGAATACCGACTCCAAAGACGGTTTCAACTACTTCGTAAAACCCACTAAAAATACCTACCCGAAACTGTTGGTGTCCTATAACGGATCCGGGGACTACGAAAATAAATTTGACCTGTTGGACATAAACACAGGGAAATTGATTAAGCGGTGGTTCCCTGATAACAAGAAATTATATGAAGCCGCATACAATCCGGAAAACCCTAGTAGACCGCCTTCAGGGAGCAGTGACCTTTACCTGGAACACCCATTGATGATGCCCGACAGTTCCCTCATTTTTATTGCTCCCATGACGAGCCTGATCGCCAGGATTGACAAAGAGAGCAATTTAGCTGGATGAAAAATAACAGGATCTACCATCATTCCTTGCAGATGGGACCCGATGGGAATATTTATACATGTGCTCAACCCTTCATGTCCGGGGGATACGAAATCTTTCCCGGAAAGCGCGAAGATTATAAGGACGTGCTGCAGGACGACCATATCACGGTTTTGGATCCGGATACGGGAGATGAAATTTTTGACAAATCCGTCATTGAAATCCTGCTTGAAAATGGGTATGAAAAGCTATTGCTTGCCAAAGGGGAGGTTACAAGCGACCCTATCCATCTGAATGACGTACAGCCGGCCCTCAGGACGACGGAATATTGGAACGAAGGCGATGTTTTGGCTTCCTGCCGGCACTTAAGCGCCGTATTCCTGTACCGGCCCTCCACGAACAAAATCCTGTGGTTGAAGACGGGACCCTGGTACAACCAGCACGATGCTGATTTTTACGGGGAGGATAAGATCGTGGTATATGGCAATGATGTGATCCGGGATGAAAGCAGGGGCATCGGCCGCCTGTCCGGAGCCCTGGAATCTTTTACAGACAGCCGTGAGCACAACGAAGTATATGTCTATAATTTCAGTAATGACAGCATTACAACGCCCTATCACGAGCTAATGGAAAGTGAAAACGTGCGAACAATAGGGGAAGGACGGTGCGATATTTTACCCAACGGGGACCTCTTTGTGGAGGAAACCGAAGGGGGAAGGGTCATTATAGGAGACTCCACCACCAAAAAAATTGAGTGGGTTAAAAGGCTGGACGACGAGCACGTCGCTTACCTGCATTGGTGCAGAATAATCAAGTAAAATTTATAAGCTATGTTTTTATATTTAGGACCCGGGCTGGGGGGTGGTATCCTGGCCGTTATCAGTGGTATTTTTTTGACCATATTCGGATTCCTGGTGGCCGTTTTCTGGCTCCCCCTGAAACGATTGATCGCATTCGTAAGGAATAAGATAGGCAGGCAAACAAGCAGGCTGAATCGCAATTTCATCTGTCCTTGTCCCAACTTCTATGCGCTATAAAATCTCTACGGAAACATTAAATTGGGAAATACCGGGCTTTTGTGGGTGAGCCAGCCTGGCACGGATATTATCCCAGTCAGGATTACAAGGCCTAGCATCAAGCTTTGTTAACCCTCTTAATTTTCTAAAGGCTGCAAGATGTCCGAAAAGTACCGTGGGCACCACTACGGCCGGGAGCAGGTTAAATGGAAAGTATAACACGGCCACATTTGGCTGGTTCAGCGACAGCACCTGAAATGGGGAGGGGAGGGCAAGGATAGCAGTAACCACAACGTTGAATAACAGCAGCAGGCAGAGGACGTTCCACGCCTATCAGGAATTTTTTATTAACCCTTCCCCCGCGAAATGCGAAATATGCAGCAACAGGTGCTGTTATGCCCGAAATCAGGTCGAAATTCGTGCCTTCAAATGTCATGTATACCGATACCAGGTTCTGATGATAGAGCAATAACAAAACAATTTCCACAGGAATCCGGATCGTATGGAAATAGGTAAGTGTTTTCAGGTTGATCCGTCGATGAATGCCTTCCCGGACCTGGTAAGGAACATGGCCGCAATAAGGATCAAGGTCGGAAAAACAGCAAAAAGCATGAGGCGCGGGGGGATGGTTTCCGTATCCTGGTAAAACCCCAGCAGGCCCACAATTGATTGCAGGATGGCCCAGCCAATAAGGATGACCAAACACCTGCTTGACCGGCAGGCGGCATAGAACCAAAGGATCGTTCCGATCACGGTTAGTCCGAACAAAACCTGAATAAAGATTATCGGCTCATTCATTCCTTTCCTGTTAATTGGGATGCTAAAAGGAGATCAATCCTGATTCATAGGGGTCTCATTCCCCGGTCGATCCCCGATTGGCTCAGTTATAGATCGCTAATTGTTCTCCAGGCTGTCCAGGAATCCCCGGACCACCCTGTTGCTCTCCTCCGGCTGGTCTTGCATGGTTAGGTGTGCAGCCCCTTTGATCAGTTTAAATTTTGACCCCGGTACCAGGCTCTGATAATATTTCACCGTGGACGGGCGGGCTTCGTCATATTCGCCGGTGATAAAGAGCGTAGGTACGGTGATTTCTCCCAAACGATTAGTGCGGTCATAGGATCTCAGTTCCCCGGTAGCGGTAAATTCACTGGGGCCCCACATGTATACATAATTTTCTCCCATTTGCGAGAAGGTGCTGTCCATGTCAGCCGACCAGGGCTGGTGTCGGGCCAGGTAATTCTGGTAAAACACCATAACGGCCTGCTGATATTCCGGGGCATCAAAGGTCTTGGCCTCTTCATTTTCATGAATGGCAATTTGGGTGGAATCCGGCAGGGTGGTAATCAGGGAATCGGTATCCTGCAACCAACGGGGTATGCTGAGGGAGGGGCTGCTGAGGATCAGCGCCCGGATCCCCTCCGGGTGTTCCAGGTAGAAATCCGTGCCGAGCATGGTGCCCCAGGATTGACCAAAGAGGTAAAAATCCTTCAACCCCAACTGCCCCACCACTGTTTTAAGTTCCTTCACATAGTGGTCCACGGTCATCAGGGTGGTATCGCTGATATGGTCAGACTTGCCGCATCCCAGCTGATCATAGAAAATAACCTTGCGATCCGTTCCCAACTCGCTCAGCGGCTTGAGGTAATAACTCGGTGCGCCCGGGCCCCCATGTAAGACGAGCAATGGTGTTTTGTCTCCCGTGCCGGTTACCCGGTACCAGACCTTTCCCCCTTCTACATTTATAAATCCTTCGCCTACCGGCAATTCTGCCTGATGCCGGCAACTGAAGACCGCTGTGGTCACAACGGCAACCGCAGCGTATTTCACGAATGGTATGTTTTTGATCTTCATGGGTTAGTTGAGTAATCTCTCTTGTTGTGAAATTAATAGCTTTTCCGTGTTGGGATGTCTGTGGGATTTCCGTCAGCATGCACAGTAACTTGCTTTTCCCCGGGGTGGTAACTTCAGCCATTCACTCTTACCAAGATAGCAAGAATGTGCCAATATTGATTCATGCCAATAACTTATTTCAAGAGTTGAATGAATCAACTTTGGGCATATATATCCGGTATTCTATTATTCATTGGAAGCGCATTCATCTTAAAATTTTATGGCATGACCAATACGTTTTTGGGCAGCTTCTCTTACCTGAAATTAAGACGTTAGAAATTGGCC
This sequence comes from uncultured Flavobacteriaceae bacterium, assembly GCA_963721045.1. Classification (GTDB taxonomy): domain Bacteria; phylum Bacteroidota; class Bacteroidia; order Flavobacteriales; family Flavobacteriaceae; genus Zeaxanthinibacter. The sequence continues at coordinate 99,439 of CAVRHQ010000016.1, read as the reverse complement.
AAATATGCTACCTTTAAGCTGTTTGGCCTATTAAACCAACACCAGTATGTAATTGAGCTTCCTGAAATTAGGAAGGTGGTATAAGGTATCCCAACAAGTGCATTACCAAGAGGACATATGGAAAAATTTACCGATTAGCATCCTTGTTAATTTCCTATTACAAGTGGATTATAGGTTAGCATGCTATCCCTGCTCACTTTAGTTCAATTGTTGGTTGGGGGAGTAGGAAGTAATAAATTATAAATTTAAATTCAATATAAATTTTGAAGCATGGAAGAAGATATCTGTATTCTGATGGCGGACCTGTCCGGGTATACTGCGCTAACGGAAACTCATGGTGCCACTTCTGCTGCAGACCTGATTGATCGCTATATTGAACTTGTCGAAGAAAGCCTCGCGGGGGAAAGTCTTCTGCAGGAACGTACGGGGGATGAAGTGATGATAGTTTCTTCAAGTGCTGATTCTTTGCTTTCAACAGCTCTTAGGATCATGAAGGCGATATCGGGCGAACCCAATTTTCTCCAGATACATGGTGGTCTTCATTATGGAAAAGTCCTGAAAAGGGGTAAAAACTATTATGGTTCCGCCATAAACCTAACTTCAAGAATGGCAGCGAAGGCTGGTCCCGGAACTTTTTGGTGTTCCCCGGCATTTATTGCTTCCCTTTCCGATAGTTCCCATATCAACCTCCAATCCATGGGGCCGCACACATTCAAAAACGTCAGTGGCAGTATGGAAATGTATTCGCTAAATGGGAATTGCCAGAGTGCTGTTTATGTTGATAGTATTTGCAAGATGTTGATCCAGGATACAACGCGGGCTGTAAGGCATCCCGAATTGGATGACGTTTTCTTTTGCTCAGCTGCGTGCCTGGATCTCTTCCTAAGAGACCCAGATGCCGATCCAGAGGCTCACTAATTGTCATACTCATGAACTGGTTATGCCGTAATTTATTATGACCCCGAATGTCTTGTTAGTAAAAAACATGGTTTGTCACCGTTGCATCCTTGCAACAGAAGACATCTTAAGAAAGTTAGCCATTCCGTTTCGGGAGGTAATGGTCGGTGAAATTCATTTGTCCCATAGAATAACCGATGAACAAATTCATATGTTAAGCAAACACCTTACTGTGATCGGGCTGGAATTAATTGATAACAAAACGCGGGGGCTAATTGAAAAAATTAAACACCTTGTGTTAAAAAAGGCACGGGGCGAGGTAGCTGCGAATGAAAATAAAGTTAAACTATCTGCCTTCCTGTCAGATCGCCTGCACCACGAATACACCCACCTGAGCAGTTTGTTCTCTTCTGTAGAAGGTCGTACTATTGAAAATTATTTTATTGAGCAACGGATTGAAAAAGTAAAGGAACTGCTGGTTTACGAGGAAATGACTTTGTCGGAAATTGCCTTTGAAATGGAGTATAGCAGTGTTTCGCACCTTTCCAACCAGTTTAAAAAAATCACCGGTCTTACCCCATCCCATTTTAAACTTGTGGGTTCCCAAAGGCGAAAATTGCTGGATCAGGTTTAACCCCAAAATTCTGCAAATACTTCCCAAAGTTATGCAATAGAAACCTACCCACACCCATGCTACTTTTGTCCTGTAAAATTAAAAATCATTTAAATCAAAAATTATGAAAGCAGAAATTAAGTTAGGTGGTATTGCGGGAAATGGCAAACAAGCGTGTGGCAATCCCAATTGTACATGTGGAAATTGTAATTGTGGAAGTGCATGTACCTGTATGGATTGTATATAATTTTCTGTACATCTATACTAAAAGCCACCCTTTTTTGGGTGGTTTTTATTTTGGTCCTGTTTTTAACGGCTTAACCCGTAAATAAAAATAGGCCGCCAACAGCAAGTCGACGGTCAGGCAAAAAACACCATAGCCGTCCGGCGCCACTGAACTAATTAATGGAAATAGGAGGTCCCAAATACCGTGTAAGATCAGGCCAAATATAATTAGTGCAAAATTCCGTTTATATCCGAAGTATGCCAGCCCAAAAAAGATGGCTGTCCCGAGGACGGCATAGACCAGCGAGCGAATGTCGTGCCAGGCAAAGCCAATATAGATGAATGCAATGCCAACCAAGGTCAGGGCGCCCAGCAGGCGTTTTTCTAAAAACCTGAGGGTTTCAATCAATCCGACTATTAACACTGTCGTAACGATCCCGATATAAAAATCTTTCATTCATCAATTTTAACTGGGCTGTCGATTCGGAAAACGCGGCGATCTGTAGGCCTGCCTTTGAGGGCACAATCAGGGTTTATGGGTATTAGCCTGCCCTTTAATATAGAAGTGGTCCCTGGCAGGGTCCTCCGTCCACAAATATTCTATTTCATCCGCCACCTGCCTTGCTGTCTCAATCCCGTGCCTATCCTTCAGAAAGTCAAGGGTCATATCCATGCCGGCGCTTACGCCCGATGAAGTATAGAATTTCCCATCGGTAACCCATCGGGCCTTTGGTATCCAGTCCACGTTCTTCCCATGACTGACCACCCAGTCATATGCCCTTTTGTTGGTGGTGGCCTTTTTATTATCCAGCAATCCGGTCTTTGCCAGTAGAGCCGTCCGCGTACAAACTGTCAATACATAGCGGCTTGATATTGATATTTCGCGAATGGCATGTATAAGCGGTTCATTTGCCACCTCTGTTCGTGTACCATAACCTCCCGGGATCAGGAAAACATCGGCCCCAGCATTTATTTTCCGGAGTATCCGGGTGTTTATGGTAACCCCATGGCTGTTGGTTATGTCGCCACCGGACAAAGAATAGAATCTGATGCTGTAATCGTTTTTAAGTCGGCCCAAAATTTCAACAGGGCCAAACACGTCTAACGTCTCAAACTCCTCAAAAAGCAAGATGGCTACGTTCATTTTTTCCATATCTGGTCCAGTCGTTCACCTGTATTTCGTACAGATGGATATTGTTTTTAGAGTTACTCTAAGATATGAATTGTGCAGTGTGTTCACGGGAAATTTCATTAAATGGTCTTGCAGATTTATATAAGGAGTCCGCCGAGTGAGGTGTTGGATTCATAAAATTTGGATCCAAATTGCCTAATAACCAGTCAATGAAACTATTCTATTTATAATTTTTTTAGTTTATGATTAGCCGAATATGACAGCATCAACTAAAAGTGGTGGTAACACCCCAATATGCGCCCGTACACTAAGCAGATAAGAAAATTTCCTGAGTTTTTAAGCAATCAATTCTTGTTGACACGGTAAGTAATCCTCCGATTTGAGATAACTCCATTCACCTGAAGGGTAATTGTCGCCGTATTTGAAGTAGTAAGTCCACAGACGAATTCCGAATTTGAAACAACAACACGATACTGGTTATTGTTTTCGTCTGGGGTAGGATTGGTAATAACCAATGTGTTGGTGGTGGTGCCCGAGTAGATACCAGTATCCGTTAAGTCTGTCCATGCCCCTGCACTGAATACCTGCCATTGGTACTGACTTCCTGCGGAAGTCACCGTCATAGTGGTGGTACAACCGGGACAGGTAGTGACATTACCGGGTTGTGAGGTTATACTGGGTGCCGAACCTGCCTCCTGAAAATCATAGGTGGTGTTGGAATCATTATCGCCTGGAGTGGTATAGCCATCAGATCCGCTGGTAACCAACACCGTCGGCATCAACGGTGATTGATACAGGGCCTAAATACCCATCATCATTGTCATCGGTAAAGCCTGCTTCAATAACGTCGTTGCACCCATCTCCATCGGCATCGAGTTCGTAAGGATCGGTTGTGCCATCGGAATCCGAATCAAAAACGGTATATGTGAGATTAGCGTAAACCATGTCGTTGTCCTCAATACTGTTGAACAATCCATTGCTTCCTGAGCCAGAGGTAGCCCCATCTATTCTTCCATCATTATTGCTATCCGAAACCCCAGATTCATTCAATGCCCCGGATTCCACAATGTCGTAAATTCCATCATTGTCCGAATCAAGGTCAACTTCGTTGCTAATACCATCCCCGTCTGTATCGCAAATAGCGCTGGCGAATAACTCACCTGTGAATCCTTCGGGTCCGGGTCCGGCTTGATTGGTCACTGTAAACGTATTGTTGTTGCCCGGGGTCCAGGTTATGGTGTTAAAAGGCGTTCCTCCCTGTGCCTCCATAAGTTCCAACGAGGTGGAACTGGTTGAACGGGTGCCGTACAAAGCGGCTTGACCATATTTGTTTATAATTAATCGCAATCTGGGCAGTCCATTGGAATTCGCCACCCAGGGCGAGCTTATAAAACTACCATCGGATTGGAAAACAAAATATTCATCTCCGCTATCAAGGGCCCCATTCTCAAATTCCAAAACGGAAGGGTGGACCGTTGTCCCGTTGATGTCTAATTGAAAAGAGTTGTCCATGGACGAAAAATCAAGGCGTAAGTACCCCGTATCTGTATGATTTACGACCACCGATCGTTCCCCTACGTCTGCAGACACCAAATATGTGGTGTTGGCTGTTGTGCAATATTCTTCCTCGTCGGTAATCCCGTCGTTATCATCATCCAAGTCCGTATTGTCGCCAACCCCATCCCCATCCGAATCGATGGCAGGTGTAATATTGGCCGTAATTAGAAAATTGTCTATGTATACATATTCCCCCGATTCCCAGTCTCCATACGTCCAGGTTGACGTATTCATAAACCGTACTACGGTCGTGGAAGAAGCATATGCCAGTATATCTTGACTAAAAGTGCCAGAACCGGAGTCTGTAAACGTTCCTATGGTCGTGAAACTGGATCCATCTGATGATATTTGAACACTCAAGCTTTCGCCGGTACTTCCTCCATCAAGTCCTGATGTTTGCCAATCAAAGGAAAGAGTGGCGCTATAGGCGCCATTTAAGTCTGCTTCCCTGGTAATCTGTTCACTAGTAATAGAAATATCCTCAAAGCGCAATTCATTCCCTGTAATTCTAATTCTACCAGAACTGGAAGAATTATCATCATTCGATTCACTCCAATTTGAAGTAAAGTTTTGGGAGCCGTCATTATTGGAATAAGAAACAGACGAGAAGGTGTCCGAAAATGTGTCCTGTGCTTGGGACAAAATAGAAAATAGCATCAAAACTACTAAAACTAAAACGTTGTAAACTTTCATCAGTTATGGTCTGAAACGTTCATCGCCCAAGGTAGCTTTGTGTGTTAAATATTTCAATTAATTGTTGTGAAACAACTAATTATATTGGTTTACCCTGACTATTGATAAAATCATAGCATTTTTACGCAATAGTTTCACCATATGGTTTAATCTTTCGCTAATGAGGAGCAGCATGGTGAAGTGGTTCCTTTTAGCGCATTGCCTGCCCGGAAAAAGCCGTACGACGATATCATCCTTCCCTACCTAAAAAGAAAGCAGCCGGAGCTTCAGTATAAGTACTATGAATGGGAAAGGGGAAGATATAACAGAGGCTTGCCGCGAAATGTGGTATTGAATAACATATCACGACATATGTGTCCTGAAATCGTTTTGCAACTCAGGCCATAGAACAAAAAAAGGGAAGTCCAATGAACTTCCCTTGCATTGTGGTCCCACCTGGGCTCGAACCAGGGACCACCTGATTATGAGTCAGGTGCTCTAACCAACTGAGCTATAGGACCAATATTACTTTCAATATGCTATGCCACTTACCCTAATACGCTCTTCAGGGACCACCTGTCCCGATACCTATCGGGAGAGTCAGGTGCTATATCCAACTGAGCTTACCAGCCCCGTAGGGCCGAAGGCTACTTTGGGGCTGCAATATTACTGCTATTTTTTCGATGGCGCAAGGGTCACGGCGCTTCCTGGCACAATTCGATCAGCACCCCATGTGTATCTTTCGGATGCACAAAGACCACGAGTTTATTATCCGCCCCACGCTTCGGTACCTCGTCTACCAGGGTAAAGCCTTCCTTCCTGAGCCGTTGCACTTCGGCAACAATATCCTGTACCTCAAAAGCCACATGATGCAACCCCTCCCCCCTCTTTTCAATAAAGCGGGCGATCGGGCTGCCGGCATCCGTGGCTTCAAGTAATTCCACCTTATTGGGGCCGGCTTTGAAAAACGCGGTCCGCACTCCTTCCGAAGGCACTTCCTCCTCCTTATAGCTGGTCGTCCCCATGAGCTTTTCATAAAGATCCCTGGCGGTTTCCAGATCCCGTACGGCTATCCCCAGATGTTCAATTTTATGCACGTTCCTGCTCTCTGACACGAATGTAAGCAATAATGTATGTATTTTTGTGCCATGGAAACCCAACGACAGAAAAAAATAGCCGGCGTTTTGCAGAAAGACCTGGCCGACATCCTGCAGCGCGCAGCTACCGATGGCGGCATGAAAGGGATGCTCATCTCGGTTTCCAAAGTAACTGTGACCCCCGACCTTTCCATCGCCAAGGTTTTTGTGAGCATCTATCCGCCCGCCAGAGGGGCCGAGGTATTGGCCGAGATCAAGGCCATCCAGGCCACCATCCGCTACGAACTGGCAAGGCGTACCCGCCACCAGCTCCGGCGTATGCCCGACCTTATGTTTTACCTGGACGACTCCCTGGAATACATCGAAAAGATCGAAAAATCCCTGGAAAAGGGGGAAGATCCCATCGAAAACCCCGGCCTGCTCCCCAGGAGGAAAAAAGCATAGGCCTTGAATTTCCCGTACTACATCGCCAGGCGCTATGTTCGCTCCAAAAGCAGGCAGAGCGCCGTAAACATCATCAATTTTATTACCTTCCTGGTAATCGTTATTGGGTCTGCCGCCCTCTTTATAGTCCTTTCCGGCTTTGCCGGCCTCAAGACCTTCAGCCTTTCCTTCAGCAATACCTTCGATCCCGACCTGAAGGCGATCCCGGCCTATGGCAAGACCTTCGAATTGTCGCCGGAAGAAATCGGGGAGCTACAGGATATCCCGGCTATCCTGTCATTCTCAAAGGAACTGGAAGAACGCGTATACCTGACACATGACCAGAAAAGCCATGTGGCCTACATCAAGGGGGTGGATAGTTTGTATCCGAAGACCACCGGCATAGACAGCACGCTCTACCTGGGCGAATGGAACCTGTCTGGCGAGTTTTCAGTTGTGGGGATTGGTATTGCCAACCTTTTGGGGCTTACTGTCAACAACTACCGGAGCCCGTTAATCGTCCTTGCGCCAAAACCCGGGAAGGGATCCATTTCCCCCCAGTCACTGAATGCCAAACCGTACAGGGAACTCAGGCTGGTTCAAAGCGGGATCTATGCCATAGAGGAGAACCTTGACCGGAAGTATGTCTTCGCCGGGTTGCCTCTGGTGCAAGCCTTGCTGGAGAAAGGCCCCGGGCAGATCTCAGGCCTCAATTTCCGCCTGCAACCCGGCACGGATATGGTGGCTTTGCGCACCGAAATTTCTCAAATCCTGGGGGAAAAAGTTTTGCTGCACGACCGGCAGGAACTCAACAGTACGCTGTACCGGATGCTGAACACGGAGAACCTGGCTACCTACCTGATCTTTACCCTGGTGCTGATCATTGCCCTATTCAATGTAGTGGGCGCCATCATCATGATGATCCTCGACAAACTGGATAATTCCAAGACCCTCTTCAGCCTTGGGACCACCATCCGGGAGCTGAGGCGGATCTATTTCATTCAGGGGGTCATCGTTACCGGCATGGGGGGGTTGGTTGGCGTAATACTGGGATCCCTGCTGATTATCTCCCAAAAACTTTTTGGCTGGTTGAAAATCACGCCTTCCCTTCCCTACCCGGTGGAATTCCTGCCCATTAATATCTTTATTGTACTAGGGACCATCCTGTTGCTAGGGCTGCTGGCTTCCAGGATTGCAAGCAGCCGTGTCAGCCGGAAACTTATCGCCTCGTAAGATTCATATGGGGCACTCAGGAAGTGGTGAACTCGTACTGCCCGAACCGCTCCAGCGCTTCATCCAGGGCTGCGAATACATCGTGAGCTTCATCACTGGTAACCATTTTCATCCGCAGTTCCTTAAAGTTGGGGATGCCTTTGAAGTAATTGGTATAATGACGCCTCGTTTCGAATATGCCTAATTTAGGCCCTTTCCAGTCGATCGCCATCTGCAGGTGCCGCCTGGCCGCCTCTACCCGTTCCTCCATGGTAGGAGGCTGCAAATGGGTCCTGTAACGGAGGTAATGCTTCACCTCCCTGAAGAACCAGGGGTAGCCTATACTGGCGCGCCCTATCATGGCACCATCCAGGCCATATACATCCCGCATCCGTTCCGCGGCTTCCGGGCTGTCTACATCCCCATTCCCAAAGACGGGAATATGCATCCTGGGGTTGTTCTTCACCTCAGCTATCGGTTCCCAGTCGGCCTCCCCTTTGTACATTTGCTTCCGGGTGCGCCCGTGGATAGAGATCGCCTGGCACCCAACATCCTGCAGGCGTTCGGCGACTTCCACTATTTTGATGGAATCCACATCCCAGCCCAGACGGGTCTTAACGGTTACAGGGAGCTTGCTGTGCTGCACCATGGCTTTGGTGAGCGAAACCATCAAAGGAATATCCTTAAGGATCCCGGCCCCCGCTCCCTTACATACCACTTTCTTTACCGGGCAGCCAAAGTTGATATCGATGATGTCCGGTTCGGATTGCTCCACGATCTCTACGGCCCGGAGCATAGAATCCAGGTTGGCGCCGAAGATCTGTATCCCCACGGGACGCTCCTTCTCATAAATATCGAGCTTCATGACACTTTTGGCGGCATCGCGGATCAGCCCCTCGGAGGATATGAATTCGGTATAGACCACGTCTACCCCCTGTTCCTTGCACAAGGCGCGGAATGGCGGATCACTCACATCCTCCATGGGTGCGAGCAGGAGGGGGAATTGTGGCAGTTCGAGATCTCCTATTTTGGGCACTTCAATGATTTTGGACTGCAAAATTAAGCAATCCCCCGGAACTCCTACAAATTTACTCCTGGGCAAGTCGTTCCCTTTCGCTCTTGTTCAAATTTCGTTCATTATCGGTAAGGCCGTAATTCCCGAAATTAATGGTAAGCCCCACCCGTATGAAGCGTGTTTCCGGTTTGGCCAGGTAGGAGTTATCCTGGTTAAGGTAGCGGGAGGTATACCTGGCATTGGCCAGGCCCAACAGGTCTTCCGCCCCAAGGGACAGGATAGCCCGGTTTTTCCAGAATGATTTGCGGATCCCGATATTCAGGTTAATGGTTTCCGAGAGGGTATACGACGCGTCCAGGAAGCCTGAAAGGTAGGTAAGGGCCACTTCCCCGGTGAGGCTCCCGTCCTTGCTGAGGGTCAGGTAATTCCCCATAAAACCGTAAAAGCCACTGACTTTGTTGGTTGCGGATTCTTCCTGGCTTTCCAGGGCCAAAAAAGTCTCTTCCTCATAGAACAACGAGGTATAGGTGTACAGGTACCAAAACGAAGCCAGAGATTTCCCAACTGTAAAGTCCAGTCCGTAAGAGATGCTCTCCAACACGTTTTGCCTCACCTGCCTGAGGGTCTGGTTTTCGTTGTCCTGGAAGCTCAGCGTACTGATGTAATGACCATTGTCTCGATAGTAAAGGTCCACAAAATAGGTGTCCTTATAGGTGTAGTTCAGGTTGAAATTATTGCTGAAATGTGGTTTCAGGTCCGGGTTGCCTTCATTGTAGTCGTTTTCATTCAGGAAGTACCTGAAAGGGTTGAGATCGCTGTAATTGGGCCTGCGCAGTTTGCGGCTGTAATCCAGGGCCATGCTGTGGTTTTCCCCAAAGCTCCGCAAGAGGTAAAAGGTAGGGAATAGTTCAAAATAATCCTGGGTTTTAGTACTTCCCAGGGTAATGGAACGGCCTTCCACATGGGTTTGTTCGCCCCTGACCCCAAGTTTCAGGCTCCATTTGCCCCAGTTTTTCAACAGGCTGGCATAGCCCGCCCAAACGGTTTCCTCGTATTTGAAATTATCCGAAAGGGCAATATCAAAGGGCGGCTGGTTGTCGTTTACATCAAAATAATCGATTTGGCTGTCTGATCGGATGGCCGAAAGTTTGGCTCCGCTTTCATAGCTGCCGCCATTAAGGGGGTTGTAGTAGTCGAGTTGCCCGGTATATATATCAATGTCCTGGCGGGCATCCGTGGTGAAACTGAAGTTTCTCAGGAAGGCGCCGGCAGCGTCGAAATAATCGCTGGAACCCGTTTGGCCCTGGGTTTGGTTATAGCGGGTATAATGTGCATTGGCTTTAAGGACGGCACCTTCCTTATGCAGCTGCCGTTCGTAACTCAGGTCGAACGCCAGGTTGGTATTGTCAATTTTGATATCGCTCAACGTATGCAGCGTCGAATCAAGGGCAAACTGGCCATTCCGCATTTCTGTGTAGACCAGATTTTCAAATTCCTTGTTCGGGGAGAACGAAAGGTTGGTGGTAAAGTTAAATTTGTTCTTCTCGTCCGGGTCGTAATCTGCGATCAGGCTGGCCTGCTGCCCCTGGGACCTCGTGGTCTTGGCGAGGTCGGTATTCCATCGCGCAAAGATGCCGTTCGCCTGGTTGATAAAATTGATCTGGCTGTCATCCCGTTTGAATTCCTTCCTGGGGTTGATGACATAGTTGGCAAACAGATGGAGTTTGTCTGTCTTCAGGTAATGGCTTGTCCCCAGGCTGTATTTGGGAAAAACCGCCTGGGAGTAAGTCCCCTGCAGGCTGCCTTTATATCCCGGGATTATGTTTCTGTTGGTGATAATGTTCAGGATGGGCCCTCCTTCGGCTTCATAGCGCGCCGGGGGGTTGGGGATCACTTCCACCGATGAGATAGCCGATCCCGACAGGCCTTCCAGCAAGTCCTGAATTTCGCTCGGGGACAATTGCACTTTCCGGTCATTCAGATAAATGGTGGCACTCTGTCCCCTTATTTCCAACCCGCCCTGCACATTGATGACCCCGGGGGTATTCCTAAGGATATCCCAGGTGGTGCCCTGGGCCACAACCGTATTTTCCACATTGAAAACCGTACGGTCTGTTTTCCTTTCTATGGTCGGTTGCCTGGCCGTTACTACCACCTCGTCCAGCCAATCGCTGTCCTGCTCCATAAAGAGCGCGCCTATACGGACATTATCCCGGATATCCAGGGGAACGGGCTTGGAATGGTACCCGAAATAGGTGGCTTGCACGTAATACACCGCCGGTTCTATGCCCGGAATGGAAAAGTGCCCGGTTTCGTCGGCCGATGTTCCCTTAACCAGGCTGCTGTCGCTTACCTGCAACAAAACCACGTTGGCAAAAGGCACCGGTTCCCCCTGACGGTCCCGGACGGTCCCGGACAGCACGTAGCTCTGGGCCATCACCCCCAGGGGCACGAACAACATCGGCAGAAGGGCAAACAGTTTCACGGATTCAGGGTTGGAGATCAAATCTATGAAAATAATCAAGGATAATACCATGCTCCCGGGAACAGGATGGGAAGAACCCCCCCGGGCATATTCCTTTTTTAAGGGATTCCCTCAAGTGGAAATGAATTATATTTGCAAGCCCGCAGCCGCAGGATGCACAACGCCGGAAACACCATGAAGCACATTCGCAACTTCTGTATTATCGCCCATATTGACCATGGCAAGAGTACCCTGGCGGATCGTTTGCTGGACGCAACCGGGTCTGTTACCGACCGGGAAAGGAAGGAGCAGTTGCTCGATAACATGGATCTTGAGCGGGAAAGGGGGATCACTATTAAAAGCCATGCCATACAGATGGATTATACCTATCAGGGGGAAAAGTATACCCTGAACCTGATAGATACCCCGGGCCATGTTGATTTTTCCTATGAAGTATCACGTTCCATCGCCGCTTGTGAAGGAGCTTTACTGGTGGTGGATGCTGCTCAGAGCATCCAGGCCCAAACCATTTCCAACCTTTACCTGGCCCTCGAACACGACCTGGAAATAATCCCGGTCCTGAATAAGGTGGACCTGCCCAGTGCCAGTCCGGAGGAAGTAACGGACGACATTGTAGACCTGCTGGGCTGCAAGCCCGAAGAAGTGATCCCGGCCAGCGCCAAAACCGGAGTGGGGATCCAGGCTATCCTCGATGCCATAATCGAGCGGATTCCTCCGCCCACCGGGAACAGTGGAGGCCCCCCTGCAGGCCCTGGTCTTCGATTCCGTATACAACCCGTTTCGCGGGGTGGAAACCTATTTCCGCGTGATGAACGGCGAAATACGCAAAGGGCAGAAAATTAAATTCGTCGCTACCAATAAACAATACGAAGCCGACGAGGTGGGGACCCTGAAACTTACCCAGGTAGCCAAGCCTTCTATAAAAGCCGGGGATGTGGGATATCTGATTACCGGGATCAAGGACGCCAGGGAAGTGAAAGTAGGGGACACCATTACAGACGCCCTGAACCCCGCCAAAAATGCCATTGCCGGTTTTGAGGACGTGAAGCCCATGGTTTTCGCCGGCATTTATCCGGTGGATACCGAGGATTTTGAGGAGCTGCGCTCATCCATGGAAAAGCTGCAGCTGAACGATGCCTCCCTGGTCTTTACCCCGGAAAGCAGCATGGCCCTCGGCTTTGGGTTCCGATGTGGCTTCCTGGGGATGCTGCACATGGAGATCGTGCAGGAACGCCTGGAACGGGAATTCGATATGACCGTGATCACGACGGTCCCCAACGTGAGTTACCACGCCTACAGCACCAAGCATCCGGAGGTGCCCATTGTGGTGAACAACCCCTCCGACCTGCCTGACCCATCAACCGTAGACCGGGTGGAAGAACCGTATATCAAAGCGACCATCATTACCAAATCAGACTATGTGGGGAATGTGATGACTCTCTGCATAGATAAGCGGGGTGAGATCACCAACCAGACCTACCTGACCACCGACCGGGTGGAACTGACATTCGACATGCCCCTGGCAGAAATCGTGTTCGACTTTTATGACCGCCTGAAAACCGTTTCCAGGGGGTATGCTTCCTTCGATTACAGCCCCATAGGGATGCGGGTTTCCAAGCTGGTGCGGGTGGACATCCTCCTCAATGCCCAGCCGGTAGATGCCCTGTCAGCCCTCGTGCACTTTGACAATGCCTACAATATTGGCAAGCGGATGTGCGAAAAGCTGAAAGAGCTTATCCCAAGGCAGCAATTCGACATCCCCATCCAGGCTGCCATAGGGTCCAAGATCATCTCAAGGGAAACCATCAAGGCCCTGCGGAAAGACGTAACCGCGAAGTGTTATGGGGGCGATATTTCCCGAAAACGCAAACTGCTAGAAAAGCAGAAAAAGGGGAAAAAGCGGATGCGGCAGGTAGGGAATGTGGAAATCCCACAACAGGCATTTATGGCCGTACTGAAGTTGAATGATTAGGCACAGGTAGCCCTATGTTTTGGCGCCGCTCTTCTTTTCATTTGCGGTGCCTTCTTCTCTTTCCTGTTTTTTATCCGCTTCCATCTTCTTACCCAGGTAGGCAAGTTTGTAGCCTTCCGTGATATCCTTGAATTCCTTGCTGAAAGAGGAAATGATATAAAGTTCCCCTTCCGGATCCTTAAGAAAAACCGGGATGATGTCGTCGTCTGCCTTGGTAATTTCGATCAGACCGTTGTAGTGCTCGGTGCTTTTGAGGGCAATCTCATGCATTTCCGGATTCTTCCTGACAGCCTCCGTTAATTTGATGAAATCGTCCGTATGCGAAAAAAGCCCCTCCTTAGGGCGGTTTTCCGGATCGTTCATCTCTTCGGGATTTACAAGGCGGAATGCCCCGTTTTCACCAAACTGGCTCCGGAACTTCCGGATCGCGTACTCGTTGATTTCCGTGTTCCCCGTCATCGCCATAAGATACCCCATGTCATTCAATTCGAGATTGTCTGTCAGGTTATCGGAAAAAATATTGGCTTTGATCGCTTCCAGTCCATAATTCCTGGCCTTTTGGACGTTATTCTGGTTGTTGTCAAGCAAAACCACATGCCTTCCATTATCCCGCAGGTATTCTGCTATCAGTCGGGAAGGTTTTGAAGCCCCGATGATCAGGATCCCTTCGGATTTATTGAGGAAGACACCCACCAGTTTCGCGAAATACCGGGCCGTAGTGGCGTTGAGCAGGACGGTCCCCAGTACAATCGTAAAAACCAGGGGGGTGATGTACTCGGCCCCTACTTCGCCCCTTGCCAGGAGTTTTGACCCAAACAGGGAAGCGATCCCGGCCGCAACAATACCCCGGGGCCCTACCCACCCTATGAATAATTTTTCCGTGAATTTCAGGTTGGATCCCCAACTACTCAGGAAGACCCCTGCCGGGCGAATCACAAACACGATAATCAGGAACAGTACCAGGGTATGCCAGGTGTAGATCAGTTCCAGGTCGGACAGGTTGATGTTGGCAGCCAGGACAATAAAGAGGATGGAGATCAACAAAACGCTTAAAGATTCCTTGAAATAAAGCAATTCCTTGAGGTTCGGGAGGTCCAGGTTGCCCATTACCATGCCCATTACCACCACGGCCAGCAGGCCCGATTCATGGGCAAAGGCGTCTGAAACCACATAGACCCCAAGTACTACCGAAAGGGCCGCCACATTCAGAAGGTAGTGGGGGATATAATTTTTTTTGATCATAAAGGCCAGGGCGTGGGCGAAGGTAAAGCCGAAGGTGGATCCGAAAAGGAGGATCTTCCCGAATTCTATCATCGCCGTTTTGGTATAGGCCTGCGCCTCCCCTACGCTGATAAACTCGAAAACGAGCACGGCTACCAGGGCGCCGATAGGGTCGATGAGGATGCCTTCCCATTTCAACACCGCGGAGACATCTTTTTTAAGGGGGATATTGCGCAGGATAGGGGTGATGACGGTTGGGCCGGTAACGATAATCAGGGAACTGAATAAAAAGGAGATCTCCCAGCTGAGGCCCAGGACCAGGTATGCCGCAATGCCCCCGGCCACGAAAGTGACCAGCGAGCCCAGGGTGATCAGCTTGGTAATAACGGGCCCTACGGTATTTATTTCGGAACGCTTTAAGGTAAGCCCGCCTTCAAACAGGATGATGCTGATGGCAAGGGATACAAAATAGTACATCCCCTCCCCCGGGAAAAGTCCCTTTTCCCCGGTCCAGATCGGCTGGATAAGCTTGCTGCCATCACCTGTGAACAAAGTGGAGACCGGCCCCACAAGCAGTCCGATAAGGATCAGGGGCAGAATGGCCGGAAGCTTCATCCTCCATGCCATCCACTGGGCGAGAATCCCCAGGATTACGATTCCGGCTAATTCGACCATAGATCGGGTTTTTCCTAAAAATAGTAATTAAAACAATTGCCGCGGACAGCGGCATCCTCCTGCCATCAGTTGTCCTTCATGGTCAGGCGCAAGCACGGAACAAGCGGATTTCTGGGTGAATTTATCCTTTCCCGTCCCGAATAGCACGCTGATCCAGTTATCTTTCTGAGGGGTGCCCAGTATTAAGCAAATCGAAACGGGCCGATTCCTTTGATATGGCTTCAAGGGAATCATCGCTTTTAATGATTTCAACATCACTATGGGCCCGGGCTTTCAAAAGCAACCGCCTGGAGTTTTCCTCCATTTGGCTTATGGCCGCATCAGCTGTGGCGGCAGGAACCACCTGCAGCAGCGTCAGGCTGGCGTTATAGAATTCACATATCCTGTCTGCCACGGCCACAAAGTTCTTATCCTTCCTCCCCGGCCTTAAGGCGAGTAATACCTTGCTGATATACCGCACCCCGTTATCCTTGAACAAGGCGAAGTCAGAATTTATATGCGTCAGCAACCAGCCTATGGGGTTGCTCACCAGGATGCCGTTGTGCTCCCTCCCATTCCAGCCCATCACCAGCCAGTCGCAATGGGTTTGATCGCTTAATTCATGGATGGTATCGGAGATCTCATGGGTAACCACTGATTCGAAATCTACTGAAACCCGCCTCGATTCCGCCAGGCGGGCGATGCGCCGCTCCAGGGAAAGGGCCCTTGAATCTTCCTTCACGAAGGCATCCAGGAAGGTTTGGTTGGGCACCTCAGTGATGTTTACCGCCTGGATCTTGTCTTTTTTGTTGATCGCCGCGGCAATTTCCACCAGCATCTCCGGCGAATATTCATTGCCCAGGAGGGGAACCACCACCCCCGCGTCGGATACCAGCTTCTGGTCTATCTGCCATTTGTGGATGCGCTGGTCCCTCCGGTAGGGGATCCTCTTATGGTCTTTCTTCTTATAAAAAAGATAGAGCGCCGGCCGGTGTCCGTACTTCTTCAATACCCCTGTACGCGTGACATTTTTCCCAAAGTTGAAATAGATGATGAGCCCCGCCACAAATATGGCCAGCACCGCCAGGAAAGGGATCATCCCCAGCAGTACCAGGAGGACTATCCCACTCAATATCCCGAAAAGTTGAACAAAAGGATAGTATGGGGAGCGGTAAGGCGGGTTATACCACTGGGCGGCGGTTTCCCGCAGGACGATGACACAGGCATTCACCAGTATAAACATAGCCACCATAAAGGCGCTGGCAAGTTTTGCGATCCTTTCCACGTCGAGCCATATGATCACCGCTGCCATTACCGCACATGTCAGGATAATTGTGACTACGGGGGTCAGGTACCTGGAATGGATCCGGCCGATGTTCCTGGGCAACAATTCGTCAATGGCCATGGCAAAAGGGAACCTGGAGGCCGCCAGGACGCCCGAATTGGCCATGGAAACCAGGGTAATGGCCCCAATGGCTGCCGCCAGATAGCCGATGTACTCCCCCCCGAGCAATAGCGCTATTGAGTGAATGGGGCGGATGTCTTCTGCCAACCTTTCCATGGGCAGCGTCCCTACCAGGACGAAAGCGATAGACACATAGACCACGGTCATTATGAAAAGGGACAGCAGCATAGCCCTGGGCAGGTTCTTGCCAGGGTGTTTGATCTCCCCGGCAATGGCCGCCACTTTGGTCACCCCAGCATATGAAATATACACAAAGGCAACCGTTGAGAGCAGCCCCAGTTTACCCTCTGTAAGGAAGGGATCCAGCAATTCCGGAACAACCTCGGGCAGGGCAAAGATCAGGATCAGGGCCAGGGCAAGTAAACTCAGGGAGACGACGAAGAGCTGGACTTTGCCCACTTTTTTTATTCCCAGGATATTCAGGACCAGGATCAGGATCAGGAAGATCAGGGCTATTGAAGTGGTGAGGGTTTGGTGGACCGGGAGCAGAATAGAAAGGTAGGCCCCGAATCCAACCAGGGCAAAGGAACTCTTAAACAGCAGGGAAAGCCATAACCCCAGGCCGGAAATTGTCCCCAGGATGGGCCCGAAAGCGCGCTCAATATACACATAGGTGCCCCCGGATGAGGGCATCGCCGTGGCCAGCTCGCTCTTGGATAGGGCGGCCGGTAAAATACATACCGCGGCGATCAGGTAAGCGAGCCATACGGAAGAACCGGTTTTCGCCGCGGCCAGTCCGGGTAGGACAAAAATCCCGCTTCCCAACATGCCCCCAATACTAATGGCAATGGCTGAGGACAAGGACAGGCTACGTTCTAGTTTTTTCAAGTCTCCCGGGATTAGGTTCCTAAAATAGGCTTTTTAAAACGATTGCCCGGTATGAAATTATAATCCCCGGGAAGTATTGGTGTCCGATAGTTTTATAAATTTGCGCTGCATGAAATTATATCCCATAGAGACCGGGAATTTTAAACTGGACGGAGGCGCCATGTTCGGGGTGGTTCCCAAACTGCTCTGGAGCCGGACGAATCCGGCGGACGCGGACAACCTGATCGATATGGCTGCCCGTTGCCTCCTCATTGAAGATGGCGACCGGCTGATCCTCATAGACAACGGCCTCGGGAACAAGCAATCTGAAAAATTTTTCAGCCATTACCACCTGTGGGGAAACTTCAGCCTGGACAATTCCCTGGAGGCACAAGGCTTTCACAGGGACGATGTTACCGATGTTTTCCTCACCCATCTCCATTTCGACCACTGCGGAGGAAGCATACAGTGGAACCGGGAACATACCGGGTACGAACCTTCCTTCAAGAACGCCAGATACTGGACTAACCAGGCCCACTGGGAATGGGCCATCCATCCCAACGCCCGTGAAAAGGCGTCCTTCCTAAAAGAAAATCTGCTGCCCATGCAGGAATCCGGGCAACTGGAATTCATTGAACCCCTGGATCAAAAGTTCCTGCAGGATACCGGCCTGGGATTCGGCGTTCATTTTATGGACGGGCATACAGACAGGCAGATGTTGCCACATCTGCATTACCAGGGACATGAGCTGGTTTTCGTAGCCGACCTGCTACCAACTGCCGGCCATATTCCCCTGCCCTATATCATGGGGTACGATACCCGTCCGCTCCTCACCCTCGAGGAGAAGGCGGCTTTCCTGGATACTGCAGCCAGTGAAGGATATCTTTTATTTATGGAACACGATGCACAAAACGAGATTTGCACGGTACAACAAACCGAAAAAGGGGTGCGCCTCGATCAAACATTTTCATTCGATGAATGCTTTAATTAAAATGTCCCCGTTCCTGCTCGGCATTGCCCTGATCAATTCCTGTAGCGGGGGCCGTGACAGCACGGATTTCACTCCTGAAAACTCCTTTACGGCAGGAATAGAAGGCCCTGCCGTGAACGCAGAAGGCGATCTGTACGCGGTAAATTTCCAGAAAGAAGGCACCATAGGCAGAGTCAGCCCGGATGGCCACGGGGAAATCTTCCTCAGCCTTCCCGACGGAAGTGTGGGAAATGGCATCCGTTTTGATAGGGAAGGGAATATGTTTGTCGCTGATTATGTAAAACATCGCCTGTACCGGGTTGCCAAAGGGAGTAAAACACCTGAGATCTGGGCTGCTGACAGCACTATGAATCAGCCCAATGACCTGGCCCTCAGCCCTAAAGGGTATATTTACCTCAGCGACCCCAAGTGGGCCGACAGCACCGGCCAGATATGGATGGTAGACCCCTCACGCCAAATGCATCTACTTGAAGGCAATATGGGCACTACCAACGGTATCGAAGTAAGCCCGGATGCCCGAAAATTATACGTGAATGAATCGGTGCAGCGCAACGTGTGGCAATACGACATCCTGGACGATGGCAGGCTTGCCAACAAAAGGCCCCTGATACGCTTTGACGACTTCGGGATGGACGGGATGCGCTGCGATAGCCAGGGAAATTTGTACATTGCGCGCTACGGCAAAGGAACCGTGGCCGTCGTCTCACCGGAAGGAGAACTCCTCAGGGAATTCCGGCTGAAAGGAAAAAACCCATCCAATATAACCTTTGGAGGGCCCGATGGGAAAAGTTGTTTTGTCACCCTGGCCGACCGGGGATGTATAGAAACGTTCAGGGCACCCCGGGCCGGCAATTATTTTACTCAAATTCAACATCAATAATTAAATATCATGAAAATAAATTTCTTACGTACTAACGCCGGTCTCATAGGGGCCGTCTTACTCCTCGCGGGTTGTGGGAGTACCACCATGGTTTCCACCCCCATCGAAAACATCGATACCACCCCTCTTAAAACTTCTGAACTCACCGAACAACAAAGGGAGACCTGGAGCCATGCCGACCTGCAGGACGACACCATCCCGGGGATGAGTGTTGAGAAAGCGTATAAAGAACTGATAAAAGATAAAAAAGGGAAAACCGTCATTGTGGCCGTGCTGGATTCGGGCATGGATCTGAAGCATGAGGACCTGGATGACAATATCTGGACCAACCCCGGCGAAACCCCCGGAAATGGTAAAGACGATGACCACAACGGATATGTTGACGATGTTCACGGGTATAATTTTTTAGGCGACTCCTACAATGAAGAACTGGAATACACCCGCATCCTCCGTTTGCATATTGGCGATGACGCCCTGCAGGCTAAAGCCCGCAAAAAGCTGGACGAAGAAACCGCCGAAACTACCCGCAACAAAGAGCGCTATGCACAGATCCTCGAAGCGGTAGAGGCTGCGGATGCAGCGGTAAAAGCAGAGCTTGGAAAGGAATCCTACAGCAAACAGGATCTGATCAACATTGATACTGATGACCCCGAACTCCAAAAGCAAATCGGGGTGTTGATGCAGATGTATAATTACAAGGACACTATCCCCGAAGTCATACAGGAATTGAACGATGGCCTTGCCTATTTTACGGACAAGCTTCAATACCACCTGAATCCTGACTTCAACGGTAGGAAACCGGTTGGTGACAACCCCTATGACATCAATGATACCGGATATGGAAACGGGAATCCCCAGACCACAGGGGAAGATGAATCCCACGCCACCCACGTGGCCGGCATCATCGCTGCGGAACGAAACAATGGGCTGGGGGTTAACGGCGTGGCAAACAATGTGAAGCTCATGTCGATCCGCGCAGTCCCGAACGGGGATGAATACGACAAGGATATCGCCCTGGGTATCCGATATGCGGTAGATAACGGGGCTTCCATCATCAACGCCAGTTTTGGGAAGGCATTTTCCCCGAATAGGGAATGGGTGTACGACGCTATCAAATATGCCGCTGACCACGATGTTCTGATCGTGCATGCCGCCGGGAATGACGGAGCCGACCTTGACAACCCTGCGAATGAAAATTACCCGAATGATTCCAAGGACCTCAAAACCGAATTTGCGGATAATGTAATAACCGTGGGGGCTCTGAACCCGGATTACGGATCCGAAATGGTAGCGTCTTTCTCCAATTACGGGGCCAGGAACGTCGATATCTTCGCCCCGGGAGGGGATATTTATTCCACCATGCCCGGGAATGAATATGATTTCAATGGGGGGACGTCTATGGCTGCTCCTGCCGTTGCGGGCATTGCCGCCCTTATCCGCTCCTACTTCCCCAAGCTGTCGGCGGCCCAGGTGAAGAAGATCATCCTGCAGTCGGGCTTGACCACCAAGTCATCCGTGATCGTCGGGGGGGATGCAGACCACACGGCCAGCTTTGATTCCCTGTCCACTTCCGGAAAAATGGCCAATGCCTATAACGCCTTAATACTTTCCAGCAAGGTGGCTCATGGAAAAGCGGTCCTTTAGCACATGATTTTAAAGAGTGAGATACGATGGCCCTTCCTGCTGCTTCTGGCCCTTTGCGGAAGCCTGCAGGCACAGCAGGCCTGTGACTGGCAGCAGCGGGTAGACTACACCATGGACGTGTCCATGGATGTCAAAACTTTCCGGTATAGCGGGAAACAGGAGCTCATATATACCAATAATTCGCCTGATACCCTAAGCCGGGTTTTCTACCATATGTATTTTAACGCTTTCCAGCCGGGAAGCGAAATGGACAGGCGGTTGCAGGCCATCAGGGATCCTGATAGCCGGATGGTGGAGGGAGGAAAGAGCCGCATTGCCTCCCTTAGTCCGGACCAGATCGGGTACCTGCGGGCCCTCAGCCTCAGCCAGGACGGGCAGCCCCTCGTTCCCCAGCCCGAGGGGACTATCCTTGTGGTGCCTCTGGCAAGGCCCTTGTTGCCTGGCCAGAGTACAACCCTTACGATGGATTTCGAAGGGCAGGTCCCGTTACAGATCAGACGTTCAGGCCGGAACAATTCGGAAGGCGTGGCCCTGTCTATGAGCCAGTGGTACCCCAAAATAGCGGAATACGACTATGAAGGCTGGCATGCCGACCCTTATATCGCAAGGGAGTTTTACGGGGTATGGGGCGACTTTGATGTCCGCCTCACCATGGATAAAAAGTATGTGGTTGGGGGATCCGGATACCTTCAAAACCCTCAGGAAACAGGCCATGGCTACCAGGCGCCCGGCACTACCGTGAAACCCCCCAAAGGCCCTACACTTACCTGGCATTTCAAGGCGCCCGATGTTCACGATTTTATGTGGGCTGCGGACCCTGAATTCCTTCACGATACGCTTAGGGTAAAGGATGGCCCGCTGCTTCACTTTTTCTATAAGAACAAGCCCGAAATCCTGGATAACTGGAAGAAGCTGCAACCCAAGACAGCAGAAGCCATGGAATTTTACAGCCGGAATATAGGGCCATATCCCTACCGGCAATATTCTGTGGTACAGGGCGGTGACGGTGGGATGGAGTATGCCATGAGCACCCTGATCACAGGGGAGCGAAAATTTTCGAGCCTGGTGGGCACCATGGCTCATGAACTGGCCCATTCCTGGTTCCAGCACGTCCTGGGGACGAATGAATCTGAACATCCGTGGATGGACGAGGGCTTTACCACCTTTATTTCCAATTTGTGCATGAACAAACTCATGGATCAACAGGCACAGAATCCTTTTGAGAATATGTATAAGGGGTATTATAGCCTGGTACAGTCTGGCAGGGAACAGCCTCAGTCCACGCATTCGGACCGCTACGAATACAACTTTGCCTATGGGCTCTCAGCCTATAACAAAGGAGGGGTTTTTCTGGCACAATTGGGCTATGTTATCGGTTCAGATCAGCTAATGCAAACCCTCAGGAGCTATTTCAACAAGTATAAATTCCGCCACCCGACCCCCAATGATTTTATCCGTACTGCAGAAAAAGTTTCCGGGATGGAACTTGGGTGGTACCTGAACGACTGGACCCGAACCACCAATACGATCGATTATGGGATAGTGGATGTTAAGGAAGAGGGAAACAATACCCGTCTCACCCTGAAGCGGATTGGCCTCATGCCCATGCCGCTGGACATCCTGGTTGTCTATCAGGATGGGCATAAAGCCACCTATTACGTCCCGCTCCGAATGATGCAGGGCGAAAAGGAAAATCCGTATCCAGGGGTGGAAAGGACCGTCCTGGAAGACTGGCCCTGGGCCTTCCCCACTTATGAGATTTCAATTTCCGGGACTCCTTCTGAAATCCAGGCGATCATTGTGGATCCCTCCCACCTGATGGCCGATGTGGACCGCACAAACAATGAGTGGCAGCCATCCCCCTGACCTTTAAGGCCGCCCATTTGTCCATCAATACCAGGACTCGTGTCGGTACCAGGCATTGCGGGCCATGCGCTCCCGGTTGGTAAAGACGGCATGGTTCTTATCGAGTTGCTTATGGCGGTATCCCATCAGGTGAAAGAACCGCCTGCTGAAAAAGCGGGCTAATCTGAGGTTTACCAAAAGCCTGGCGGGGTGAAAAGGGTCCCGGGCTACCCCCGGCAATAAGGGCAGGATGGCATCCAGCTTCGAATGCCGCAGTGCCGCTGAAAGGCCCATGATCCAGGCCGGAATATGACGGATGATGAAATACCCGTCCTCTCCCTTCTTCTGATATAGTGGCATAAACAGCAACCCGCTTTGTTCTGCATGTTGGGGCTGTCCATTGTGGGTTGCCAGTAAAAGGCCTTTGTTTATCCTGTCAAAGTTCCGGAATCCGGGAAGCATCCCAAAAGTGTCTCCGGGCTGGATGACATGCCGGTATACAATTTCATAAAAACGGTCCATACCCCCGGCTGCGCGCACCAAAACGGACGTGGCATCGGCAACTTCCCCGGGATCTGCCCCCGGGAAAAACCCGCTTCGTTTCAGGGCCAGCTGGATAAATGCAACGGCATTCTCTACCGCCTCCCGCCCCCCATGCTGACCGGATTCGAACCCCACAGCCACATACCCCTCCTCATTCAGGTAACTCAACAAGGGGCCCTGCAGGTACTCCTCTATCCCAAGAATGATAGGGACCGGAAAACACCGGGCAAATTTACGGTTGATCAGGGCATCGTTAATAGTTATGAAGGGGGCCGTTTTACCCGAGGTTGTGTGCAGGTCAATGAAATATACCGGGGCATCGTGATTGGCGATAATAGAACGAATGAGCCGGTATACCTGCAGCTGTTCCTGTTCCTCAGACGTGCGATAGGCGTCGGAGGGGAAAGGTACCTCTCCCGGTACCGGGCGCAGCCAGATCCGGTTCAGGTCCTGATCCAGAAATCGTTCCCCCTTTGCCAGGGCCGGCCGGTTGCCTATGATCCCATAAAAACTGCCTCGAAAATGCCCGGACGGCAAGTTCTTAAACCTGTCGAAACAGATCGTCAGGGCTTCCACTCCCGCCGGCTCATTCCCGTGGATCCCCGCAAAAAACACCAGGGTAGGCCCGGGCTTTTTTCCTTCAATATGCCCAATAATACGTTCCCTGGACCGAGTGTCCGGGGCAGCTTCCGTACGTACTTCTTCTTTAGAGGTCATTGGTGGTAATGATTCCGAGCAGCTTCTGCCCATCCACCACGGGAAGGCAATGGATCCCGTGGACCTCCATGGTCCTGACCGCTTCCACCAGGGGGGTGTCCTCAGTAGTGGTTACCAGGTGTTTTACCATATATTGGCTTACCCGTTTACGCATTCCCTCGGTTTTTTCCATGATTCCTGCCATGTCACTCCAGGACAAAAGCCCGGTGAGGTTTCCCCTTTCATTTAGGATGGGCAGGTGATGTATATTCTGCCATTGCATGATTTTAAATACGAGCTCTGCGCTGTCGTCTTCCTGGGCAGTTATGATCCGGGTTTCCATGCAGTCGCCCACCGTAGGCTGCTCTTGGCCCGCCAGCTTCCGGTCTGGCTTGGGCCGTTGCCAACTGTCGACAGGATAATCTTTCTGCTGCCGTTCGAAAATGGTAGCTGTAAGTATTCTCAGGGCATCAGGCCTCTTGTACTGCTTTATCAGGCTGCGGTAATTTTCCACCTGCCAGCGGGACCCGCCTTTGCCGCGGATCCGGTTGGTAATAACCGAGAGGAATTTTTCAACGTCAGCCGGGTTTATGCCCAGTTTGTAAAGCCCATTGTAGGCCAGGGGCAGCAATTCTTCCAGCATGAGTTCCTGGGCCGAATAAAGCTTGCCGGCCCAATAAAACTGGGCCGCCTTCCCATAGCGGGCAGCATGGTAGAAATTGGCTTTGGCGTCCTGGAAATCCATTTTCTCATGGATTGCATCGAAGCCTTTGGGACGGCCGGCCATAATTCCCACCCAGAGCATCATATTGGCAATTTCATCCGTGGTGCTTGGCCCGGCCGAGAGGTACCGGTTTTCTATCCGCAGGTGCGGTTTTCCGCTGTTCTCCCCATAGCACAATCGGTTCCAGCGATATACCGTGCCATTATGCAGGTTGAGGGCCTTTAACTTAGGGACCTTTCCATTCTTCCACTCTTCGGTACTCAGGGTGGCAATATCGGAATTCAACAGGCTCCGGAACCGGATGATGGAATCTTTATAGAAATCCGCCGGGCTCCCGGTCACCCAGCTATTCCCAAATCCCACCCGGGGTTCCCGCTCATCCAGGTAAAAGGAACTCGCCCTGGTATCGACAGACTGTGAAAAAAGCGCGATCCTGCTTTCTTCCCAAAGTTCCTTCCCCATCAGCAGGGGCGAATTGGTGCAAACAGCCAGGACCGGGCCGGCGATGGCCTGTGCCCAGTTATAGGTGTCCCTGAAATCGTCAGGGTTGATCTGTAAATGCATCTGGAAGCTGGTATTGCAGCCCTCGTAAAGGATGGAATCGTGATGGAGGTTGATCTCATCCACCCCTTTGATATGCAATTCAATATGGTCTTGGCGGATCTCGCGAATTGCCTGGTCCAACGCTTGGTAACGCCCCACCGGCGTCATATAGCTGCGGTCCATGTATTTTACGGAAAGGGTTGGCAGGATTCCCGTAAGCAATATTCTGGCGGAATGGCGGGAAGCCGCTTCCCTTGCCTTTGGCCAGCAGAGTGTCCAGGGATGCCTTCAGGGCCGAAAAACAATCGCCTCCCAGCACCAGGGGATCCAGGTTGATCTCCAGATTGTACAAGGCCAGCTCAGTTGTAAAATGAGAATCCGCTATCCCTTCGAGCACTTCCTGGGCCAAAGGGGCCGGCATCCAGTTGTCAGTCACCAGGCAGAATTCCTGTTCGGCGCCAATATGCATAGGGCCTTTTGATATCGCTCCGGCCTCCAGCATGGACTCCAGGGCCTCAATGTCATCAACCAGTTTGGCCAGATAGGTTATCTTATCCGTGCCTCCTTTTAATTTATTCACTTTTAGCTCTCCCATAGTTCTTTCCTATATCGGGCCACAGGATCCCGGCCCGTGAATTTAGCTGGGCAAAAGGTACGGGCCGGGGCCTTCACAACCAATGACATTGATCATGGGCCGGCCAGCCGGGATAATTACTACTTTTACCCTATGATATCGTTTCGGTTTCCAAGGGGAGAAAAACTAAAAAGCCAAAAACTGATCGAGCTTCTTTTCCAGCGGGGGAGGAAATTGACATGTCCCCCGCTGCGGTTGATCTACCTGAGCACACCCATCCCCCGGCAAAGCCCCCGTACAGGTTGCTTTTGCCGTACCGAGCAAGGTTTTCCGGCGGGCGGTGGACCGAAACCGAATCAAGCGCCTTATGCGTGAATGTTACCGACTCAAAAAGGCTGGTGTTTTTAACAACATCGGGGGGGACTTTGCGTTCCTCTTTTTATATATTGGTAAAGAAATCCCTACTTTTAAAGAGATCGACAGGAGTATGGAGACCTTGTTAACATAAATTTCCCGAACGAACGAACGATGAAGAAAATACTGAATAAGAAAGTACTGATCCCCGTCTTTGCCCTGGTGATCCTGGTAGCCGGCAGCAGTTTCAAAAGCGATTTTTTTGAGATCGCCAAACAAATAGAAATTTTCACCACCCTGTTCAAGGAACTGAACATGAATTACGTGGACGAGACCAATCCCGCCGAGTTGATGGACACCGCCATCAAAAACATGCTCGACGAACTGGACCCCTATACCAAATTCCTGAACGAACAGGATGTGGAAGCCTACCGGATCAATAACGCGGGGGAATATTCGGGGATCGGGGCCGTGGTGCGTTCCTTTCAAAACCGGCTGCTGATCGTTGAGCCCTACAAGGGGTATCCGGCAGACAAAGCAGGCCTCAAAGCAGGGGACGAGATTATCCGGATCGGGGATATAGACATCTCCGATTTCAAGGACGACGCGAGCGAATTGCTCAAAGGCGCAGAGAACACCAGTGTTACGGTTGGTTTCCTGAGACAGGGCAAAACCATGACCACCACCCTCGAACGGGCCTCCATAGAAATCGATGCTGTTCCCGTACTACCACATGGTGGACGATAAAACAGGCTACATTGTACTAACCAAGTTCAATGAAAAAGCAACCGATCAAACACGGGCTGCCCTTCGCGACCTGAAAGCACAGGGTGCCAAACGGATCATCCTGGACCTTAGGGAAAACCCCGGAGGGCTCTTGTCTGAGGCAATTGATGTGACCAACCTTTTTGTCCCGAAAGGCGAGCTGATCGTTACCACCAAATCCAAAGTAAAAAAATTCAACCAGGAGTACCGCACCAGGCACGCATCGGAAGACGAAACCATCCCCCTGGCCGTTTTGGTTAACGGGGGTAGCGCTTCGGCCAGCGAAATCGTTTCCGGCAGCCTTCAGGACCTGGACCGAGCGGTGATCATCGGGGCCAGGAGCTTCGGGAAAGGCCTGGTACAACGGCCCTTAAAACTTACTTACGGCACCCAGCTGAAGGTGACCATTTCCAGGTATTTTACCCCCTCCGGGCGTTGTATACAGGCACTGGACTACTGGCACAGGGACGAGGAAGGGCGTGCCGTCAGAAAAACAAAATTCAATAATTTCAAAACCCGCCATGGCAGAGAGGTACAGGATAGCGGCGGGATTATGCCGGATATTGAGATTATGTCACTTCGCAGCAATGAACTCATCCGCTCCCTGACCGAAAATCAGGTCATCTTTGATTTCGCAACCGATTATTATTACGGGCACCCTGTCCCGGACATCGATTCTTTTGCTATTAGTGACGGGGAATACAATGAATTCAAAAAATTCGTGGCATCCCACGAATTCAATTTTGAAACCCAAACCGAGAAGGCGCTCAAAGCTGCCATGGCCAGTGACGACCATGAAATTCTCGGCCCGGGGATCGAGGACAGCTACCAGCGCTTACTGGCCGATATCAATAGAAATAAGCTCCTTGCCCTGGATACCTATCAGCCGGAAATCGAAAAAAGCCTCGAGGACGAAATCATAAAACGTTATTTTTACAGGGAAGGGTTGTTTGATCACTACCTCAGGAACGATCAGGCTATCCTCACAGCCGCTGCCCTGTTAGGGGATTCAAACAAATACACGGGCATTTTGAAATAATCCCCATTCCCATAACCCAAATTCACAGAACTATTTTATGAAGAGTAACTACAAAGTGTGGCATCATCCATATAAGCCCGCTCCTGAATTCAAAAAGAAAGTCGCCTATTTCAGTATGGAATTCGGCATCCATCAGGCGCTGAAGATTTATTCCGGGGGACTGGGATTCCTGGCCGGGTCCCACATGCGCTCCGCATTGGAGCTGAAACAGAACATGATCGGGATCGGCATGCTGTGGAAATATGGGTATTACGACCAGGGCCGGCAGCAGGACCAAAGCATGCAGGTACAATTTATTGAGAAACACTACAGCTTTTTGGTGATTCCGGGTATGGAAGTACGGATAAAGGTCCTGGAAAACCCCGAGGTGAGAGGTGCGTGCCTTTGTGCTTGAAGCCCTGAAATTTTCGGATGTATGCCCATTTACCTCCTCACTACCGATGTGGAAGGCAATGACTACCTTTCCCGAACCATTACCAACCATCTATATGACCATAATATGGAGGCCCGGATAGCACAAAGCATGGTCCTGGGTCTTGGGGGTGCCAAAATTGTCGAAGCCCTGGGCGGTGCGGATATCTATCACCTGAATGAGGGCCATGCCCTGCCCGGCATTTCTATTACCTGAAAGACCGCGGGGTAAAAAAGAACGCATGGTCTTTACCACCCATACCCCGGAGAGGGCAGGAAATGCGGAACACGATTCCGGAAGCTACTGAATCGGTTCGGGTTCTTTGGGAGGACCCTGAGCGACCAGGAGCTCGACGCCGAAACCTACGAAGGTGGGCCTTATCAACTATACTGTGGCCGCACTGAGAATGTCAAAAATGCAAATGCCGTTTCAAAACTCCATTGCGAAGTGGCAAGGGACATGTGGAAAGCCTATAACGGGTATTGCAGATATAATCCCCATCACAAATGCCCAGAACAGGGAATTCTGGCAGGAAAAGGGCCTGGAGAAAGCCTGGAGCTGCAGGAAACAGTAAAACTTTCCGAAAACGCAAGCGCGCCCTGAAAAGTGATCCTCTTCGAAGAAGTCATGGACCAAACGGGAAAATTGTTTGACCCTGATATCCTGACCATAGTTTGGGCCAGGCGCTTCGCCCAGTATAAGCGGGCCGACTTATTGCTCAGCAGATATGAAACGTTTCGAAGCCATTGCCAGTTCGCTAAATTACCCGGTACAGATTATCTGGGCAGGGAAGCCTTATCCCATGGATTATGGCGCCATTGAAATGTTCAACCGGCTGGTGCACTTTACCAAATTCCGGGACAATCTGGCCGTCCTGTTCGGGTATGAAATGCGCCTTTCGAAAATGCTGAAGACAGGTTCCGATATCTGGCTGAATACGCCGCGGATCACAAGGGAAGCCTCCGGAACCAGTGGGATGACAGCGGCTATGAACGGGTCGCTGAACCTTTCGATAAATGACGGCTGGATCCCGGAATTTATCCGCGATGAGGAAAATGGATTTGTATTGCCCGAGGCCGACAATCATTGGCCAGAATGGGAGCAGGACCAGTTCGATAGCCAGAACCTGTATGAAGCCCTGGAGAAAAAAGTGCTGCCCACCTACTACGACGCCCCGGAAAATGGGACCGCCTCGTGATGCGGGGAATTCAAGATGTGCTCCCCGATTTCACCAGCCAGCGGATGGCCCGCCAGTACTACAAGGAACTATATAACTAGCGTCCCCGTCGATGTAATTACCTGGTTTTTGCTCATGGACCTAATCTATTGAAATCCCAAATTGGACATTTGCTTGGGCACAAGTGTTGTGTCAACCCGGCCCGTTTCCGGCGGAGATATTTCGAATGTCATCTTTCTGGAAACCCCATTGACCGTTTTTTTGTAAGTGGATTTCCGGCCCCCGGGCAATGTCTTTGTTTCTGGCGGAAAAGGAAGGGCTGGAGGCCATTGCCCGCACGCAAACCGTAAAAACACCGGGGATTTTCCACTGCGCACAGGTTGGGGACAAGGCCTTACTTATTATGGAATATATAGAGCGAAAAAACCCGGCGCCGGAAGATATGCGAACCCTTGGCGAACGACTCGCTGCACTGCACGGCATAAAACAGGATGCCTTTGGATGGCAAAGCCAGAACTTTATAGGTTCTTTGGTACAAAACAACCGCCCGGCGCCCAACTGGTCCTGTATTCTTTTCCAGGGAGCGGCTGCAGCCCCAATTGCGCCTGGCCGTGGAAAGTGGTTACCTGCAGCAGGAGGAGGCCCCGGCCTACGATGTGCTGGAAGCTGGGCTGCGGGACCGATGTGACGGCGTACAGCCCTCCTTATTGCACGGGGACCTCTGGAATGGCAACTTCCTTATTTCCCGGGATGGGCACCCTTACCTTATAGATCCGGCAGTATATCGCGGCCACAACGAGGTAGACCTTGCCATGAGCCATCTTTTCGGAGGGTTTTCATCCGACTTTTACAGCGCTTACCATAGTGTTTTAAAATCCCCGGCCGGGGAAGAGGCCCGTCGGGACCTCTATCAGTTGTACTACCTGCTTGTGCACCTTAACCTGTTTGGACGTTCCTATTACCCTGCAGTCCGGCAAACGCTCAGAAGCTATTTCCGGCCGGGATCCTAAATGCGTATAATCAAACCCATTGGGGTTTTATGTGAAACGGTATTTTATTTTTACATTTAGGCTTTATCCCCTTTCCATGCCCGGTACACTCTTCCTTCGCTTCACTTTCCGAAAATATATCCCAGGCCTGGTAATCTGCGTTATTCTACTGTTGAGCGGTTGCCGGCAAAGTTCCCGTACAGGAGCAAATCAGGAAGACTACAGGAACTGGTCGTCCTATCTGGGCGGATCGGATCGGAATCATTATTCCCAATTATCGCAAATAACCCCTGAAAATGTGAAAGGGCTGCAGGTCGCCTGGCGATATGAAGCAAGGGATTCCGGGCAAATGCAAATGAGCCCACTGGTGGTGGATACCCTCCTCTACGGGGTCACGGCAGCACTAAAGGTTGTGGCTCTGAACGCAGCCACCGGAAAGCTGGTATGGCAATTTGGGGATACCCTCCAGGCCTGGCATTCTACCAGCCGGGGTGTTTCTTACTGGGCAAAAGGGAATGACAAACGAATCTTCTACACCCGGGGACCCGAACTCTTTGCGTTGGATGCCCGGACAGGGATACCGGTAAAGACCTTCGGGACGGATGGAAAAGTAGACCTGCGTGCCGGCATGCCCGGGTCTGCCAGGGATAAATTCGTAATTTCCAATACCCCGGGGACCATTTATAAAGACCTTATTATCATGCCCCTCCGGGTTTCGGAGGACGTGGGCGCCGCCCCGGGAGATATCACCGCATTTAGTACCCTGACGGGAGACGTGAAATGGGTCTTCCACACCATCCCCCAGCCGGGTGAGACAGGATACGATACCTGGGGCATGGCCGATACGACCCAAAACAGCCTGGTCGGGGCCGCAAACAATTGGGCCGGGATGGCTGTGGATGAAGCAGCCGGGGTCCTCTTTGTACCAACCGGATCAGCAGCGCCGGATTTTTATGGAGGAATCCGCAAAGGTAACAACCTGTTTGCCGATTGCCTGCTGGCTTTGGATGCTGATACCGGGGAACGCCTCTGGCATTTCCAATTTACCCATCACGATATCTGGGACCGGGATCCGCCTGCTCCTCCCAACCTGGTCTCTGTAGAACGCAATGGCCGGCGGATCCCCGCGGTGGCGCAGGTAACGAAACAGGGGTATGTCTTCCTGTTCGACCGGCAGACCGGGGAACCCCTGTTTGAAGTGAAGGAAATGGCGGTACCCGAATCCTCCCTGAGTGGCGAGGAAACCTCACCCACCCAGCCCTTCCCGGTTATGCCCCCGCCTTTTGCGAGGCAATCCCCCGATATTGGTGTAAATAATGTGAGCCCGTTTGCCACAAACCGGACTGAATTGGAACAGATGCTTCAACGGGCCGATACCCGTATCTACGCCCCACCATCCACGGAGCCGGTGCTCCTGCTGCCGGGTTACGACGGCGGCGCCGAATGGGGAGGTGCGGCCGCAGACCCGGAAAACGGCATCCTCTATGTGAACAGCAATGAAATGGCCTGGATCCTGGAAATGCAGGATACCCGCCATATGGACGTGGCCGGCAGCCAGGGCCAGACCGTATATAACCGCTATTGTGTAACCTGCCATCAGCCGGATCGGGCCGGTGTGGCGGCAAGCGGGTACCCGTCCCTGCAAAATGTAAAGGCCAGGCTCAGCAAGGTCGAAGTGAGCATGCTGATCTTAAATGGACAGGGGATGATGACCGGCTTTCCACAGATCGGGAAGGAAGAAAAAGAAGCGCTTTTGCGGTTTCTGTTTGATGAGCAGGATAAAAAGGAGATCGGGGAATCTGCTGTAGCCGATGAAACCTATCCCCTGCCCTACAAACACACGGGATACCATAAATTCCTGGATGAAAACGGCTTGCCCGGGATAGATCCGCCCTGGGGCCGGTTACACGCAATCGATCTGAATAACGGCAAATACCTTTGGACCGTACCCCTGGGTGAAACCCCTGGACACGTCCAGGAAGACGGAAGCCCCACCGGTACTGAGAACTATGGGGGCGCCGTGGTAACCAAAAATGGGCTGTTGTTTATAGCGGCAACCAAAGACGGGTATTTCCGGGCATATAACCGTCACAGTCGGGGAATTGTTATGGAAATATAAGCTTCCCGCTCCAGCATTTGCCACCCCCGCCCTGTATGAGGTAGGCGGGAAAAGAATATATTGCCCTGGCTTGTGGAGGTGAAAAGCTCGGCGCCGAAAAAGGAAATACCATCCTTGCTTTTTCCCTTGAATGATCCGGGGGAACGGGATCTTAAAAACTAAATATCCTTAAAACGATGAATATGAAACCATACGAGTACTGGTTGTGGGTTGTGGCAATATGGGTACAAGCCATGCCCGGGCCTATAAGAAACTTAAGGGTTTTGAAATTGTCGGACTCGTTAGCCGAAAGCCTGAAAGCCGCGAGAGGCTATCCAGGGAACTGGGTGGCCATGCCTTGTTTGGGGATTTCGACGAAGCCTTAAAAGCGACCAGGCCGGATGCTGTTTCCATCAATACTTACCCCGACACCCATGCCTGCTATATTCGGACAAGCCTCCTGGCCGGTGCCCATGTATTTGTAGAAAAACCACTGGCCCTTACGGTAGAAGAAGCATCGGAACTGGTGGCACTGGCAGGGGAAAAAGGTCGTAAAATGGTTATAGGCTATATTTTGAGGGTGCATCCGGCCTGGGCGCGATTTGTGGAAATCGCCCGAACCCTGGGCAAACCCCTGGTGATGCGGATGAATCTGAACCAGCAAAGTTCCGGCGCCAACTGGTATACCCATAAGCAACTAATGAAATCCATGTCGCCAATTGTCGATTGCGGGGTGCACTACGTGGATATCATGTGCCTGATGACCGGGTCCCGGCCCATGAGTGTAAGCGCTATCGGAGCCCGCCTCAGTAATGAGATCGACAAGGACATGTACAATTACGGGCAATTACAGGTTCGTTTTGAAGATGGTTCTGTCGGGTGGTACGAAGCGGGCTGGGGGCCTATGATGAGCGAAACAGCCTTTTTTGTTAAGGATGTGATAGGGCCGGAAGGGTGTGTGTCAATAAAAGATGTCCAAAAAGGCGATTCAGACGATGTAGACAGCCACTCCAAAACCGGAATGCTTCTGTT
Organism: uncultured Flavobacteriaceae bacterium; assembly: GCA_963721045.1. Classification (GTDB taxonomy): domain Bacteria; phylum Bacteroidota; class Bacteroidia; order Flavobacteriales; family Flavobacteriaceae; genus Zeaxanthinibacter. The sequence goes on along the minus strand of CAVRHQ010000016.1, from coordinate 65,686 downwards.
GCATCACAGCCAGACAGATGCGGACGGCAAATTTATAAGGGAAGATGAGTGGATCAACACCTCGGATGAGCCGGACCATGATGGGTTATGCCTCCTTGAACAGGAATTATTCCTTCGGGCCATTGTGGAAGACCTGGATTTATCGGATCACCTGCGGGATGCCGTAAACAGCCTGAAGATCGTACTTGCGGCGGATGCCTCCTACAGATCAGGCAAAACCGTCTCCCTTGAATAAACACCAGCCTTCTTAACGTACTGTTAATCAATGCGTGATATTTGCTTATCTCAAATATTTTGATATATTACAAGGTATGGTTAAAATAGATAAACAGGAAAATACCAAGTTTTTGGAAAAGTCCATCACCCACCTTAAAGCGCGGGGATTTAAGGATATTAAGGCCGACCTGGAGGGCTATGACAGCCCTAAATCCTATGTGCGGAAGGCCAGTGGGAATGTAATTACCCCTGATATTGTTGCCTCCAAAAACGGCCGGAAATACTTTTTCGACATCAGCCTAAAATCGGACAAACCCCGGTTACTTAAATCCAAATGGGTGTTTCTGGATACCCTCAGCCGCATGAAATCGAATCGTTTCCGTATCATTACCACACGGGGACACTACAAATTTACCGACACCATGCTGCAAGACATCAACCTTTCCAATAAAACCCCGATCAAGATATAATTGCAGGTACATAAGAGCTTTGCTGCCGTCTGAAAAGACGGCTTTTTAATGGCGTACCATCCGGATATGGGGTATCCCGTCCTCCAGGTATTCCTTCCCCTTTTCTTCAAAGCCCATCTCCCGGTAAAACTTTATCAGATAGCTTTGTGCAGACAATGTGATCTGGCTCGTTTTAAAATATTGGCTCACTGCAGCCAGGGAGACGGCCATGATTTCACGCCCATATCCCTTGCCGCGCGCGTCCTGGTGTACGGCCACCCGTCCAATACTTGCATCTTCAAATCCTGCACCCGGCGCCAGCACCCTTGTATAAGCCACCAATTGCCCCTTGACTGTTCCCTGTACATGTAGAGCTTCAGCGTCCTTTCCGTCCAGGTCCTGGTATACGCAAGCCTGTTCCACCACAAAAATCGCTGCCCGCAGTTGCAGGATGTCATACAATTCCTGAGGGGTTAATTCCGAAAATGCCTTGACCGATATTGTCATCCTTTTTCCGTTAATCCTGAACTATGACCTTCTTGCTGTCGCATTTGCCAAATTCAGGTTGTATGCTTACGTGATTAATCCCAAAATGCTCCAGGGCCTCGGCTTCTATCTTTGTGAGGAGGCGGTCGAACTCCGAAAGACTGATATCTTCCCTGAAATCTATATGAGCCTCCAGGTGTACTTCATCTTCATTCAGCTGCCAGATATGAACGTGGTGCACATTTTCAATAGGGCCCAGGCTGCTGATCCTGTCTACAATATGTTGTACCTCAATCGTGTCCGGGGTAAATAGCATCAGAACCCGGGTGGCTCCTATAAGCAGGTCATACCCCATATAGATCAGGTAGAAGGCGATCAGGATGGTAAGTACCGGGTCTACCCAGTAAAAAGCGAAGAATTTCATTAGCAGCCCCCCGGCAAGCACCGCTACCGATGCCATCATATCGGTTAAGAGGTGCAAATAAGCTGAACGCATGTTCATATTGGAGTTGGAATCCCTCTTCAATAGCAGGACGCTCAAACCATTGGCCAGGATCCCGAACAGGGACATCCAGATCACCAGCCCTGATCCGATCACCTGGGGTTCGAAAAACCGCTTGACGGCTTCGATTACGAGGAAAATTGCCACTACGATCAGCGTGGCCGAGTTTACAAAAGCAGCAATGATCTCAGCCCGCTTATATCCAAACGTCCTGTGGACGGAAGCTTCCTTTTGCGAAAGGACTGTGGCAATATAGCTCACCAGAAGAGAAAGGACGTCACTGAAATTATGAAGGGCGTCTGAAAGCAGGGACAAGCTGCCTGAAATGATCCCACCTACTATTTGGGCGGCGGTGATCAGGCAATTCAGAAAAATTGAAATAAACAGGTTTCTGCCTTTCAGCTTTCCGTGTGAGTGATCGTGATGGGTGTGATTATGGTGGTTATGGGCCATGGGGCAGCAGGTTTATCAATTGATTATACTCACAATTTTACCCGGCCATCTCAAACAAAAGGTATCTTCTCCACCCTTCTTTCGTGCCTTCCGCCTTCAAACGGGGTATCCAGAAACGTTTTAACCATTTCCAAAGCCTGAGGCAAGGCGATAAACCGGGCAGGAAGACTGAGTATATTGGCATCATTATGTTCCCTGGCCAGGGCGGTTATTTCCTTGTTCCAGCACAATGCGGCACGTACTTTCTGGTGTTTGTTCGCCGTCATGGAAGCCCCGTTCCCGCTGCCGCACAATATTATTCCGAGGTCCGCATCTCCATCCTCTACTGCCTGGGCCACCGGGTGGATAAAGTCGGGATAGTCAACACTATCGGTACCATCCGTCCCGAAATTCTCTACTTCAATATCCATAGACTTGAGCAAACCCACAATGGCAAGTTTGTATTCGGTGCCCGTATGGTCATTTCCTATAGCTATTTTCATGGTCTTGGTATTACTGTTATTTCTTGGAAACCAGTCGCAGGAGGCATCAAAACCCTCATGTTCTTAAGAGGAATCATTTGCGGAGTGGGGTACCGGCTTCGAATAAATTCCACTATGAACAACTTGCTGCAAAGATACAAAGCAATCTGCTGAAAATTAAGGATATATTATTTTATTGAATTGTTAATAGCCGGAGGAAAAGAATTTAGATTTTAGTTTCCTGATGTAAGATTAAAATAGCCTTACAAAAATTAACGACAAGTAGGAAACGAAGTTCTGAGAACTTAGGAAAAAGATATTCGGGTCTTAACTCACCGCAACTAACAAGCAGGATTATAAAAATTATTAAAATTATCCGGTTCATATCCTTATCAATACCCGTTGAAAAAAAAGTTAATCCATTGTACCATATGCTTCTGCTAAAAGAATAAGCTGTGAATAAATGCTTACACCTGTTCAAAGCAAATTTACCTGCAAAAACTTCTCGACACATTTAACAGCCCATCATAGGCCCCCATCTTTTATAGAAATTTAAAAATAAAAAGAATGATTATGTATTTATTGTTGATAACACAACTGAGCCAAGCCTGATGGAAAGGGCCGGGAAGACCCTAATGCTCTGGATTATAATTTGTACTTTTCGGGCAAATAAATTATTAATGCCCAAGAAACAGAAACGAACGAAGGATCATAGGAAGAATGAGATTACGAAGGGAATTTTTTCGGTGTTGGAAAAAGAGCCAGGCAAGGCGTTTAACTATAAACAAATAGCATCCAGGCTGGATATAAGCGATACGGCCGGAAGGAACCTCCTGATAAAAAGGTTGGGGCAACTCAAACAAAAGAAACGGATCCTGGAAGAAGATCACGGAAGGTACAAACTTGTACACAGCACTCCCGTGTATTCAGGTAAAGTAGATTTGACAGCCAGGGGGAATGCCTATGTGATAGTGGAGGAATTGGAGAACGATATTTTTGTCCCTTATAACCGGCTTAACAGGGCTTTTCACAAGGACCTTGTGGAAGTGCGCCTGTTGTCCAGACGGAACGGGTCTAAAGTGGAAGGAGAAATCGTCAGGGTACTGGAACGGAACAAGACCGACTTTGTGGGGATCATAGACATTCATAAGACATTTGCATTTGTGCGTCCGACGGATGCCAGGATGTATACCGATATTTTTGTCCCCATCGATCGTACGGGAAATGCAAAGAATGGCGAAAAAGTGATTGCAGAAATCACTGAATGGCCGGAAAATGCAGACTCACCCCTGGGATTTGTAAAGGAAGTCCTCGGGATCCCCGGGGAACACCATACCGAGATCCACTCCATCCTGGCTGAATATGGCCTTCCTTATGAATTTCCGAAAGAAATTGAACATTTTGCCAACAATCTGGACACCTCTATCAAAACGGAAGAAATAGCCCGGAGGAAAGATTTCAGGGATACTCTGACCTTTACCATAGACCCAAGGGACGCAAAGGATTTTGACGACGCGCTGTCGTTCAGGAAACTCGGGAATGGAAATTATGAAATAGGCATCCATATTGCCGACGTCTCCCATTACATCCAACCCGATTCCATCCTGGAAGAAGAAGCCTATGAACGGGCTACTTCGGTATATCTCGTTGACCGGGTGGTGCCCATGCTCCCGGAAATATTATCCAACAATGCCTGTTCCCTGCGACCGAATGAAGATAAATACACCTTCTCGGCTGTCTTTGAATTGGATGGGAATAGCGGCGTAAAGAATCAGTGGTTTGGTCGTACGGTGATCAATTCCAACGAAAGATTCGCCTACGAGGAAGCTCAGCATATTATAGAAACGGGTAATAGACAGATCCCGGATGGGATATCCATCCGAGAGAAGGCGTACCAGGTCTCGGAAGAAGTGGTTGAAGCGGTGCTTACGCTCGACAGGCTGGCTAAAATTATGCGCAACAGGAGGATGCAGGCTGGCGCCATTTCCTTTGACAAGGTGGAGGTTAAATTTTACCTCAACGAAAGCAACGAACCTCAAAGCGTATATTTCAAGGAAGCAAAGGAAGCCAACAAACTCATTGAGGAATTTATGCTGCTGGCCAACAAGAAAGTCGCCGAGTACATAGGAAAACAAAGACCCGAAAAAACCTTTGTTTACCGGGTACACGACGAACCGGACGAGGATAAGTTAATGGCGTTGAACGGAATAATTTCCCGCTTTGGGCACAAGCTTGACTTTAAGAACAAGAAAACGGTTTCGGCTTCCCTGAATCAATTGTTGGAGGACGTCAAGGGCAAAAAGGAACAAAACCTGGTAGACACCCTGGCCATTCGCAGTATGAGCAAGGCAATTTACACGACCGATAATATCGGGCACTATGGGTTGGCTTTTGATTATTATACCCACTTTACCTCCCCTATCCGGAGGTATCCGGATGTAATGGTACACAGGTTGCTGCAGCACTACCTGGATGGAGGCAAGTCTCCCGGGGCCCAGCCCTGGGAGGACAGGTGCAAACATTCCTCCGACATGGAGAACCTGGCGGTGAATGCTGAAAGGGATTCCGTAAAATATATGCAGATCAAATTCATGCAGGATCACCAGGATAAGGAATTCGCAGGGGTTATTTCCGGGGTTACCGAATGGGGTATTTATGTGGAGATCATCGAAAATAAATGTGAAGGCATGGTGCGCATCAGGGATATAAAGGATGATTATTATACCTTTGATGAAAAGCAATATGCCATAGTCGGGGAACGCAGCGGAAAAACATACCAGTTAGGGGACGAGGTAAAAGTGATGGTAAAGGATACCGACCTCATAAAACGCCATCTCGACTTCAGCCTGCTGGGAAAACTGAACTGACCCATCCTCTCTTACCCGAATTGGCTAATACGGACACCATGAAAAGATTGTGTTTGCTGCTTGCTGTTTGGCTGGGCACTCAGGGCACCATAGCTCAGAAAGTTACCAGGGAGTTAGACGCATTTACGGAGGTAAAGGCCTTTGACGGGCTTTCGGTAAACCTCATCAGGTCTGACGTCAATAAGGCAGTAATAGCCGGGGCTAACACAGACAAGGTAGCCATTGTAAACAACGACGGGGTGCTGAAGCTTCGGATGGAAATCGATATGATTTTCAGCGGCTACCGCACCTTTATCGACCTGTATTATACCACGCCGCTACTGGTGATCGATGTGAATGAAGATGCCCGGATTACATCCGACGGGCTGATGAAACAGGAGGTTCTGGAACTCAGGGCCCAGGAGGGAGGGGAACTCGTGATGCAGGCAGAAGTGGAGCAACTTCTGATCAAGGCTGTCACCGGAGGAGTCATTACAGCCACGGGCTCGTCCCATAACCAGGATGTTGCCATAAACACCGGAGGGGTTTATAAAGGCAGGGATTTTATCACTAAATTCAGCACGGTAAACGTAAATGCGGGCTCCTCAGCGGAGATTAATGCCTCAGATTATGTAAAGGCCACCGTGAAGGCAGGGGGGGAAGTCCTGGTATATGGCAACCCCGCAAAAATGGAAGAAAAAACAGTATTTGGAGGCAGGATTAAGAAAATGTAAAAGAAACGTTCTCCCATGATTGAAGACATACAGGCTGCTATTCCCATGGGCTTTTTATTGAGCCTTGTAATTGGCCCGGTCTTCTTCGTATTGCTTGAAACCAGCGCCACCAGAGGGTTCAGGGCGGGTCTGGTGTTCGATTTAGGCGTTATGCTCGCCGATATCTTCTTCCTTACCATTGCCTATTTCAGTAGTTTCCAGCTTTTGGAAAACCTCAGTAACCAACCCGGGCTCTATGTCTTCGGAGGGGTCATCCTTTTGGTATACGGACTCACCAATTTTTTTAAAAAGGGCATTGGCAAGGGGAAAACGGACATCAGGGATAAGGGCAGTGGATACCTGTATCTTTTTATAAAAGGCTTTCTCCTTAATTTTATCAATATCGGGGTGCTGGTATTCTGGCTGGGCGTAATCATTATCGTGGGCCCCAGCCTTGATAATGACCCTGAACGGATGGTCATTTTTTTTGCCGGGATGCTGGGGGCCTATTTATCAGTGGATATTGTCAAAATCTTGCTGGCCAAGCAGCTTAAAAGGAAACTAACCCGCAGGCGGATCCTAATGGTGAAAAAGGCATTGGGCGTATTACTGATCATTTCCGGCCTGGTATTAATTACCAAAGGGTTTTTGCCCAAGGATGAATTCAATATTGAAAAGGGCATCGAAATGATACGTGAAAAAAACCCGTGACCTACCTGCCGGTTTATCCTTTGAACATATTATAAAAAACTCCTGCACTTTTGGTACAGGAGTTCGGGATGAGGCATCGAGCGGATTCGAACCGCTGTACAAGCTTTTGCAGAGCTGTGCCTAGCCACTCGGCCACGATGCCAATTTGTGCTGCAAATGTACTATATTTTCCTGCCCTGGAAAAGAAACTTATCCCCGTTGCTCCCTGAGTTGTACGGATACACTGGCCACATCGCCCCCTATGGGCGGATTGATTTTGGCCACAGTTACCGATACGGCCGTGGCCATCGGAATTTCTTCAAGGATTCGGTGGATGATCCGCCTGCCGACGTGTTCGAGTAATTTGGAGCGCAGCTTCATTTCTTCCACCACCAGGTGGTGCAGGTGCACATAATCCACGGTCTCGGACAGCTGGTCTGAGAGGGATGGTTTTTTCAGGTCAGCCTCTACTTCAACATCCACCTCATATGCACTTCCCACCACACCTTCTTCTTCCAGGCATCCGTGGTGTGCATAGATTCGTATAGTATTTATCCTGATGATCCCCATGGCAGCTTGCTTTCTGCAAACTTAAGGGAAAGCCGGTAATAATCTCAATAGGTACAACGGCAATTGCTGATTCCCTGGAAAAGGTCCAGTCCCACCGTAACCACGTGGGTACCATAACTGTAGGCCAGGATATCGTTAAGGATGATCTGCACCGAATAGCCGAAGTAAAAATTGCTTTTCTTAAAGCCCACAAAAGGGGCAAGATACAGTGGACGGCCGATCTGGTCGTTGAGGAAACGGTAGTTTACACCCGTATAATAGTAGTCTTCAAAATCATAAAGGCGAAATTTAAGGTTTAAATCCGTTTCGGAACGCCCGTCACTTTCAAAGATCTTATAAAGTACCGAAGGCTCTATTTCCAGCCTGCTGTTCTTGTTTTTGGTGTAGCGGTACCCGGTATAGACGTAATAATTCCTGAGGTGGTTTGGTTCAAAGACAGGGTTGAAACTGGTCAGATCCTTGTCCAGCAGGTTTGAGGCATTAATGCTGAAATAGAATTTGTTGATGCGGTACATGGCGCCGACATCAAAATTGTGGTTGGATGTAGACCGGTCGTCCGTGACGGTAGGGTCCATATCCCCGCCGATGAATTTTTCAATATCGATCCTGAACTGGTTGAAGTTATAGGAGATCCCGAAGGAGAGAAACTCGTCTTCATATTTGTCCAGGGTGAGGTGGTGGGCGAATGAAACGCGAGCCCCCTGTTGCCTGGTGTACCCGTTGCGGTCGTTGTACAGGAATATACCCACCCCGGAACGGTTCCCGATGCGCGCGTCGGCCGCAAGTGACTGCGTATCCGGAGCGTCCTTAATGCCCACCCATTGGGTAAGGCCATTCAACCTTACCTTTACGTGGTCTCCAATACCTGCGTAGGTAGGCGATAACACGAAAGGGTTATCCGCCAGGTACTGCGTAAGCTGCGGGGAATTCAATTCCTGGGCATGGCCCGCAAAGACAGCGGCAAGCAGCAATATGAAGATATGGAGGTTACGCATCTTTTATCATAGGTTAAGTTCTATCTGTAAAGGGTAAAGTGGCCGACAAATTCACGATCGTCCTTCTCCCCGTTCAGTTGGATGATATACCAATAGTCTCCTGTGGGCAGTTCAGAGCCTTTGTAGAGGCCATCCCAGGCTGCGGCTGTGGTTACGCGGGCCACTACCCTTCCATAACGGTCAAATACTCTTATTAGTATTTCAGGGAATTGGTCAATATTCCTGGGGATCCAGGTATCATTCATACCATCGCCGTCGGGGGTGAAGAAGTTGGGGATTTCTATATCGATAAATTCCATAAAGATATCCGCAACGGCCTCACAACCGTTCTGGTCGACCACCCTTACAGTATAGGTGCCTGTTTGCCTGATATAGTAGGTGTTGTCTTCGCCATTGTCTTCATCGTTGAAATAGAAAGTATATGGCGGCAGCCCTCCGGCGGCAATGGCCGTGATTTCGTTGATATTATCCTGCTCCAGGCTGAGGGTCAAAGGCTCAAAGCTCTCCATCTCAAAGTCTACCGTATTCACACAGCCATTGGCGTGTGAAATGGCGATGTAATGGCTGCCCGCCGGGATATTCCTGAAATCGGCAGTAAGCTGCATGTCGGCCGGGTCTGTGGAATCCAGCGCATACATCACCGAACCGGAGACCGAAGGGTCTTCCAGGGTTACCTGCACATAATTCTCAGGCAGGTTGTCCATACATTCATAGACCGGTACTGCCGTGGCGTTGAGGTTAACCCCCGGATCCACATCCACGATGACATTGGTATCACAGCCTGCAGCATCTTTTACGAATATCACATAGCTTCCGGCAGCCAGGTCTGTAAATGATGTTTGTCCCAGGACAAAGTCTGAAATATTGTTCGAGTTCAGGGCCGTCCTGTAAGGGGCCGTTCCTCCGGTGATAGTGACTGAGATCGATCCGTCCGCGCTTCCGGCGCATACCTCAGGCTGAACGGTGGTGGCTACATCCAGAGGTGCCGGTTCGGTAATAGTGAACTGGAACGGGATAAAGCAGCCGTTTGCATCCTGGGCAATCACGTCATAAATACCCGGAGCCAGGTCGGTAAAGACATTCTCTGTGTCAAATTTATTGAGGTTCGGACTGATGGCATATACAATCTGCCCGGTACCACCAGAGACCTCGACGATGATCACACCGTCGTCCTCACCGTTGCAGGTAACGTTTGCCACCTGCTGGTAATCCACCTGAAGCGGAACCGGCTCGTCAATGACAATTTCATTGGATACCGTTTCACAATCCAGGCTGGTTACCCGGACGTAGTAGCTGCCTGCAACCAGGTTGTTAAACACCCGGGTGGCCTGTGGCCCGGCGACCAGGTTGGTGAGGGCTGCATCGCTGTACAACTCATACGAATAGTTCCCCAACCCGCCAAAGGCTTGTGCCGTAATGGAGCCGGTGGCTTCACCCGTACAGTTGATCATGGCGGCACTGTCATCTACCACAAGGGTCAATGGGGGTACTGGTTCTATACTAACCTGGTTGGAGAGGTTTGTATCACACCCGTTGGAATCCCTCACATAGTATTGGTATACCCCATCGGCGACGGTAAAGGTATGGGTGTTGCCTCCAGACATAGGCTGGAAGACCACGTTATCCTCGCTGTACTCGTAGGGTCCGGTGCCACCGGATGCCGTAAGCCTGATTTGCGCCTGGCTCGTACAGGTCATGCTACTCAGGGCGATCAGGTTGCTCTGAACCTCAGTCGGTTCGGTAATGACTACCTGCGGGGTTTCAAAATCGCAATTCCATCCATCGGAAACGGTAATACTGTAGACACCCGCGTACAGTCCGGTGAAATTAGGGCTCAACTGCCCACCTGTGGTAAACAGGATAGTTCCGCCGCCGGCATCATAATAATTCAATTGATACTGGTAGCTTCCCTGTCCACCACTGACGCCTGTCGCGCTAACCACTGCGTTATTGTCTCCATAGCATAGCATGGCGGCAGGAACCGCTGTAATGCCTGCCGTAATGGGCAGGGGCTGGGTGAGGGTAATGACATCGTTAACCACACAGCCATTGTTGTCCGTGACAGCTACGGTATAGTCACCGGCAGACAGTCCACCGAATACCTGGGAGCTCACATTGTTGGCATTGTAAACCTGAGCGGTAGTGGTATTGGTAAGGACGATGTCGTATGGCGCAAAGCCTCCGGCAGGTTTCACCAGGATTTCTCCCTGGTCATTCGTACAGGTAACATTAGCCACTTCAGTAACGGTTGTAACCAATGGCATGTCGGGGGAGACAATGGTAATCACGTTGCTGTTCTCCGTACAGAACGGATAGGCCGTTTCGGTAATTCGCACATAGTAGTTACCGCCCGAAAGGCCATTGATCGTGAGCGGGTTTGTGCCCGTATCGCCGGCGCCGGTAATTCCGGTTGAAACGCCGCCGGAAGTAAACACTTCATAGGTATAGGTGCCGCTGTAGCCGGAAACATTGACTTCCAGAGCGCCGTTTGAATCCCCGTAGCACACCACCGGAGCTGTAGGCGTGGCTGTGGCTGAAATCAGGTCAAATGGGGCGATGTCATAAGGGGCCGTTAGCACATAACATCCCGTCGCTGTATCTGTGATGCGGAAGGTATAGCTGCCCACGGCGCTCAATTCATATATGGCCTCCGTGTTGCTCGGATTGGAGATCAGGGTCCCGTTCGGGTTTCCTACGGGCAGCAACTCAAAGGTATAGGTGTTCGCCGGGTTGCCGTCGTCTGAAACGGAAACGAGCACTTCTTCCGGGTTGATACATGAGATGGCCGTATTCTGGGATACCGTAGCCGTAAATACGTTGCGCGGGTTCAGGGTAACCATGGCCGTATCTGTACAACCGTGGGCGTCCCTTACCGTTACCGTGATGTTTTGCACCACGCCGGTATCATTCACGTTAAACGTATTATTCGAAAAGAAGTTTACCCCGTTGATGCTGTACAGGTACGGGGCCGTACCATTGCTTGCCACGGCAGTAATGACTGCCTGGGACGGATTATTGTTCACGTTACAGGCAAAGTCTGTGGCAGAAGCGGTTACATCCAGGATGGCCGGTTCGTTGATAACAATGGTCTCCCTGAGGGAACAGGCCCTGCCGGAAACGGCTTCCACATCATAGCTGCCGGCTGCAAGGCCGGTAAATAGCGGACTGCTCTGTGGCCCGGCGATCAGGATACCTCCGCTGTCGTACAGGTTGTACGCGTAAGGCGGGTTATCATTCACCCCGGCTGAAGTAGGGGTAAGGTTTACCCGGACACTGCCGTCACTTAAGCCGTTACAGGACACATCCACAATGGTATGCGGGTCAAAGGTCACCGGGGTGGGGGTTTCCAGGCTTACTCCTGCCTGGGCGTCACAGCCCGATCCGGAGGTATCATAAACCACCGCTGTATAGTTGCCCGGGGCCAGGCCGCCAAATACATTGGACACCTGGTGTGCACCCCCTGTCAGGCTTACGCCGCCGCCGTCGAGCAGGTCGTATTCATACGAGCCGGAACCACCCTGTGCGGTCACTGTGATCTCCCCGTCATTGAGGGCACAACTGGGCTGTGCGGTCACCTGGGGAGTCAGGCCGAGGGGTGGTAAAATAGTAATGGTATCCGTGGCGGTACAACCATTGGCATCGCGAACAGTTACCGTATAGGTAGCGGGGGCGTTCACGGTGATTGTGGGGCTGCTTTGATAGCCTGCGCCCACGCTGTACATGAGGGGGGCTACCCCTGTGCCAACCACGGTAAAGGTGTACGAAGTCCCATCGGAGGTACACTGGTCTGTCGCATAGGCAGGCGCCGTTACCGTGGGCAATGGATCCTCATCCACCGTCACGGTTATAAAGGTATTACAGCCGTTGGCGTCCTGTACGTATATATCGTAATCGGCAGGATAGCCGGCCGGATTCAATACGGCACTTGCGCTCGGGGTATAGTCCCCGGGCACCGGGATATTCCCGGTTGGGCACGAAGGCATAGCTGTAGGCCGGGGTTCCGCCGCTGGCCTGTACACTAACCTGTGCACCTAGCAGACAGTTTGCATTGATGTTGTTGGTTACCACAAGATTGAGTGCTGCTGCGGGCGACCCGATGGTAACGGTATTGGAAAGGTCATCACAGAAAGGCGTATCCGTAGCGATAACCTGTACATACCAGTTCCCGGCAGGAAGTCCTGAAACCGTCCTCGGGTTCACCGAAGTATCTGCCGCAACCACCCCTGTTACAGGGACACCACCACTGTCGAATACCTGGTAGGTGTAGTTGCCGGTGTAATTATTTACCTGGACCGTAAGTTCCCCGTTGCTGTCCCCGAAACAGCTTACAGGTGTTGTGGCTGTCGCTACGGCTTCAATCAGGTCGTATGGGGCAACGGTATACGGCAAGGTGGTAAAGTAGCAGCCTGTGGAATTGTCTGTCACTCTGAACGTGTAATCCCCTGGGGTGCTGATGTTGAAATCGGCCGTGTAGACTCCGGCTCCGGGAGATTGGGTTGGCTGGCTACCCAATGGCAACAGGTCGAAATCAAAATCACCTGAGCCACCGGTAACAGTAATCCGCACTACCTCGTCATTCGAGCAGGTGATGGCCGTTACCTGGGAAGCCACCGCATCGGTGATCTTGGGTAAGGGGTTAATGCTGACGTTATCCGTATCGGTACACCCATTGGCATCGCGTACACTCACCGTAAAGTTTTGTACAGCTCCGGTATCGCTTATATTAAAAGTGTTGGCACTTACAAAATTTACCCCGTCTATACTGTAGGAATAGGGTGCTGTTCCCCCCGCGCCAGTTACGGTAAGCACAGCTTGTGCCACGGTGTTGTCCGGGTTACAGGCAAAAGAGGTAGCCGAGCCGGTAGCCACAACCGGGGAAGGCTCGGAAATCGTTACCGGCTGATCCTGTACACAGGCCCTGGCTGAGGTAACGCGTACCGTATAGTCTGCTGCGGCCAATCCGGTGAATAGGTTACTGGATTGAACGGGTGTCAGGGCAACGACCCCGGCACTGTCGAAGAGCTGGTACGTGTATGGAGGATTGTTCATCCCCGGGTCCAGGGTTGCCGTAATGGTCCCATCAGCCCCGCCGTTACAACTTACATCAGTATGGGTGGTGGTGAATGAGACCGCGGTTGGCACCTCAAGCGTAATATCCACGGAGGCGTCACAACCTACGGCGATCTGGTCATAAATATAGGCTGTGTAGGTAGTGGCACCCAGGCCGGTAAAAACATTGGAAGCCTGCGGCCCGCCGGTAACGCTTACTGCTCCGTCAAACAATTCATACATAAAGGAACCGGAGCCCCCGAAAGCGTTTACATGTACCTCGCCATCGTTTCCAAGGCAGGTAGGTTGCACCACAACTTCTCCGGTTATGGAAGCAGGGGCAAAGATATCCAGGGAGATCAGGTTTCCGCAGGCGTTCGCATCGCGGACCTGGACGGTATGGGTGCCCGAACTCAGGCCGGTAAACTGGTAGGTATCCCCTGCGTTGGCCAGGCCTGATGACTGATAGGCTCCGCCGTCCAGGCTGAGCATATAGGGCCCCACCCCGGCGGTGTCGAGGGTAAGTTCGATAATGAAATTGCCTTCTGTGGCGGCACATTGGTTGGTCACCACCCCGGAAATTACCGGCTCGGGATCAGCAGTTATAGCCACATCGATCTGCGTGGTACATCCGCCGCCATCCATGGCATAGACATCCCAGTTAAGGTTCACAGAGGGATCCAGTTCAGCGTAGTTGCTTGCAGTATAATCGCCGGGAACAGGGGCAACGCCGTCTTCCACAAAGGCGTATGTAAAGGATCCGCTTCCACCTGTAGCCAGCACCGTAACCTGGGCGTCTTCATTGCAGTTCGCATTGTTCTGGTCGATGATATTCAGGTTCACCGGAGATGGTTCCAGGATCCTGAAATTATAGGTATTGGAGCAGAAGGGGCTGGTGGCCTCCTCAAAATACAGCACGTAATCCCCCGGAGGGATGTTGTTGATGGTTACGGCAGGAGTGGCAGTAGGGCCTCCGGCAGGTTGGGTGACCGTACCCATATACCCTGCCCCAAGCGGATTGTTGGTCAGGGTTTCGAGGATGCTGTAATTGATGTCCGTAACGGAAGGATCAAATCCTTCAATCTGGAAGGTAATGGACCCATTCGTGTCCCCGAAACAGGTTACATCTTCCACTGTGGGGGTGGCCACTACATCAACAGACGACAGGGCCGGAATGGTTTCCTCCCAATAGCTGCTGCAATTGGTAACATTGTCAACCGCCAGGAAAATGTAGGTCTGCCCGGCATTGAGGCCGGTAAAAGTGGCTGTTTCTTCGTTAGCACCAGGACCAGCTACCTCTGTGGTGGGGGGCGTGCCCGGGCCGTATATGCTGAAGGAGTAATCCCCGGATCCCGCCATCGGCAGACAGGATGACCGTACCTCCTGTCATACAGTCCGATATGGCAGTAGAGTTGAGGGTCAGGAATGGGTTGGCGAGTACCCGGACCGGGTTCTGGTAAAACTCGCATCCATTGGCGTCGATGATCCGGACATAGTAATCCCCGAAAGGCAGGCCATCGAAGGTCGCTGTCGTGCTGGAGGTGTTTACGATCGGGTTGGGCCCGGTGGTAACCACCACGTTGTTGAGGTTATCGTAGAGCGTATAGGTGAAATTAGGCACCCCGCCGCTAATGATGCTGATGTCTATTTTTCCTGGGATATCCCCCACGCCGACTCCACCGCAGGATACGTCGGTCACCACTATGTTGGCGTCAAAAAGTGCCGGGTCTGTCAGGGTGGCACTGTCGGTATAGGTACAGCCTTTGGCATCCCTTACCGTGTAATTATACGTGCCTGCCCCCAGGGCGGTGTAGACGGTTTGGCTGGAGTATCCCAGGCCGTTGAAGTCTACTTCATAGGGTGGCTGGCCAAAGTTGGGGTCGATCTCGATTTCAACGATGCCGTTGGTGTCCCCGTAACAATTTGGATCCGTAACGGTAGCTGTGGCCTGTGGATTTACGGCAGGGGAAACCGTCACAATATTTGAAATGCCTATACACCCCTGGCTGTCTGTGATTCGGAACTGGTAAGTCCCTGCAACGGATGTGGCGTAAGGGAATGCACCCGCGTATGCGACGTACCCGCCGCCATTTACATCCACCTCATAGGTATAAGGGGGGTAGCCTCCTGACACGTTCAGGTCTATCAGCGCGTCCGGGGATACGCTGCAATCCAGGTCTTTAGTCAGTATGGCAGTGGCTGTAAGTTCCGGGGCTATTACCTGCACGACCGTATCCGAACAGCCGTTGCTGTCCATTACGGTAAATGTGTAATTCCCCGGGATCAGATCCACAAAGGTGTTGGAAGCCTGGGTAGGCCCTCCGTTGATACTGTAGAAATAGGGGGCTAAGCCTCCGCTGGCGCCTACCACAACGGTGGCGAGGCTGGAAGAGGAATAACAAAGCGAAGAGGTGGCATCTATACTGGCTACCGGATTCGCAGGGGTCACGATGTCAAAGGTATCCGTAACCTGGCATCCGCCGGTATCGGTAACGGTAATTGTATAGGTCCCTATCTGGTTGAGGCCTGTGAACTGGTTACTTGCCTGAGGGCCAAGGACACTTGCTATCGGGTTGTTCCAACTCATAGCTGTAGCCGCCCCATCCGCCGGAAGCGGTTATTACAACCGATCCGTCCGCGGCACAGGTGAGCGGGGATACCACAAAGGTAAAGGCCAGCGGGGTCGCCGGTTCGCTTACGGTGACCATGTCGGAATCCGTACAATTGGTGGTCTCGTCGGTGACCACAACGGTATAATCCCCGGCGCTCAGGCCGGTAAGGCTAATAGTATTGGCAGATTGCCCGGTTATGGCCGGTGCCCCATTGACACTATAGGCATAGGTGGTGGCAAAGCCATTTACGGCAAAGCTTACCTCCCCGTCGCTTCCGCCAACGCAGGAAACATCACGGATCAGGCTGCCCGCAACCTGTACAGGTGTTACGGGGGTAATGGTATAGGTTTCGGTGTAAGCACAGCCGTTCGCATCCGTTACCCGGAAGGTATAGGTATCCGGGGCGAGTCCTGTAAACACGTTGTTATTGCCATTGTTTACTGCGGCAGGGGCGATTATTTCATAGGTAATGGCTCCTGTACCCCCGGTTACCGTCAGGGTAACATCAGAGGTCTGGGCGGGGCAATTGGGCGGGGTTGCCACAAAGCTGATATCGGTAGGCGGGTCCAGCGGCGGGATGGCTACTGGCGCCGTAACAAAAGTACACCCGTTGGCATCTTTTACGGTAATCGTATAGCTGCCGTCTGTTAAGCCGGTAAAGGTGTCTGAAGCCCCAAAATTTATCCCGTCTATGCTGTAGGTATAGGGTGCAGTCCCCCCGCTAACATTCTGAGCCTGAATACTGCCTGTTTGCAGGCAGGTATAGGGCTGGATGATCACGGCGTCGGCGGCAATGGGATTGGGGGCTGTAAGGGTAACACTGTCCGAATAGGTACATCCCTTGCTGTCCTGTACGGTATAGTTGTAGGTGCCCGCGGCCAGGCCGTTGTATACCGTTTGAGAGGATAGGCCCATGCCGTTGAAATCCACCTGGTAAGGTGGGGCCCCGAAATTTGTGTCGATATTTATAGTTACGCTTCCGTCCGTTGAACTGTCGCAGCTGGGGTCGGTGGCGCTATGGGAGGCCACGGGGTTGGTTATGGGCGCGATGTTCACTGTGGTCTGGGCGGTACAACCTTCAGCATCTGTAATCAGGAAAGTGTAGGCCCCGTCAGTAGGGGCGTTGTATGAGAAGGTATTGCCCACCACGGCCGTGCTGGCTCCCCCGTTTACCTGGTAACTGTAAGGGGCATAGCCGTTATTGATGGTTACATCTATAACCGCATCCGGGGAAACGGTACAATCCAGTTCCTTGGAAACCGCCGCCGAAACCGTTAACTGGGGCTCAATGGTGATTGTATTGGAGGTGCCTGTACAGCCGTAGGCATCCGTTACCACTACGGTATAGGATCCCGGCACAAGGTTGTTGAACACATTGCCCGATTGCCCGGGACCTCCGTTCAGGCTGTAGGAATAAGGAGCGATTCCCCCGGAAGCCGTTGCTGTAAGGCTCACCCCGGTGGCGGGGTTATAGCAAAGGTCTGTGGTCGGAGCCAGTGTTACCGTGGGGTTCGCGGGGGCTGTAATGGTAAAAGTATCCGTTTCGATACATCCGTTGGCATCGCTTACGGTGATCGTATAGTCACCGGTCTGGGTCAGCGCCGTAAAGGTATTGCCACCCTGGGGACCCAGGATACTGGCATCCGGTTGTTCCAGCTGGTAACTGTAGCCGCCCCATCCTCCGGAAGCGGTAATGGTTACCGACCCGTCGGAGGCACAGGCGAGGGGAGACAGCACATAGGTAAAGGCCAGTGCACTGGCGGGTTCATTGACCGTTATGGTATCCGTATCCGTACAATTCGTGGTTTCATCGGTAACCACAATATCATAGTCGCCGGCAGCAAGGCCGGTCAGGTTGATGGTGTTCGCAGATTGGCCGGTAACAGCAGCCCCTCCATTTACGGTATAGGCATAGGTGCCTGCAAACCCGCTTACGGCAAAATCCACTGCCCCATCGGCACCTCCAAAGCAGGTTACGTCGGCCACTAGAACACCGGACACCTGGATTGGGGTTACGGGGACAATAGTATAGTCTTCCTCATAAAAACACCCGTTGGCATCGGTTACACGGAAGGTATAGGTATCCGGACTCAGGCCGGCAAAAACGTTGTTGTTGCCATTATTCACGGACGAAGGCGCCACCATTTCATAGGTGATGGCCCCAGTTCCCCCGCTAACGGACAGGGTGAGGTCCGAGGTAAGGGCCGGACAGGTAGGGGTGGTGGCGGAAAATGAGATGTCCGTCGGGACATTCAGGGGATCAATGGTAACAGGATTGGTCACGAACACGCATCCGTTCGCATCCCGAATGCTAATGTTATAGGTGCCATTGGTAAGTCCTCCAAAGGTATCGGAAGCACCAAAATTGATCCCGTCAATGCTGTATTCGAAAGGCGGGGTACCACCGCTAACCCCCTGAGCCTGAATAATACCCGGTTGGTTACAGGTATAATTCTGGATCAGGGCGGCCGTGCCGGAGATCCCGTTTATAGGGCCATCTACCGTATAATACTCAAAATAATCACAGGAGGCGCTTCCTTTCCGCTGGTTGTATCGCACGGTGTAATCCCCTGCCGGCAACCCGGTGAAGGTCCCCGAAGTATTGGAAGCTATTTCAACACCGTTCTCATCGATCAGGTAAAAGGTCAGCTGGTATCCATTGGTATTCGTAATATTGAATGAGATGGATCCGTTTGATGCCCCGAAACAGGTTTCGTCTATCACTGTAGTTGGGTCGTACTCTATGGCCGGCACAAAGTAAATGTGTACCGTATTGGAAATATCATAGCAGTTGTTGCGGTCAACCACAACAAAAGTATATTCCCCCGGGTCGTAAATATCAAAAATCTGGCTGGTCTGGAATTCAGATGCCGGAATGTCAGCCGGGGTCGGGTAGGATATTACCGTATTGCCGCCCTCGTCCACATATTTCCATATGGCATAGGTATGCGGGGTCTTCCCGCCGGATGATTCCATAAGGATATTCCCCTCCTTACAGGTAATATGCTGGGAGATCCTGGCTGTCAGCTCCAGGTCTGTGTTATCCACTATGGTTACCTGTTGTACGTCGTTGCAGCCGTCGTCCGTTGTGGTGGTGACATCATAGGTGCCCGGATTCAGGTTTGCAAAAGTATAGTTGTTATCCAGGCTGGGACCAAAAGTGTCGACGATGGTGGCACCCTGTGCGATTTGGTAATAGTACTGGGGCGCTGCATTCAGGGCCGAAATTGAAATGGATCCCAGGCCGTTACAGTCGGCGTCTTGTTTCGTAATGTTAACCTGGAAATTCTTGACCAGGATCCCGATATCCTCTATCCGGAAGATACAGCCGTCTACAACCCCCTGTTGGCGGATTTCCACGGTATAAGCCCCGTTGGTGGCAATGTCAAAGCTCGGGCCGTTGTTGGCGCTGAATGGCACCAGGATACTACCGGTGGTGGCATCCACCAATTGGTACTCATAATCCGCCGGCAGGTTGGTAACGGTTATGTTCCCGGGGGAAGAACAAATTATATCCTTGGAGGTATATTGTGGGTTCAGCGGGTTCTGGAACACGTTAAAATAGAAGCGGGTAAAACACCCGTTCTGATAATTGATCTGAATGCGGAATTCCCCCGGGGCATCGGCCAGGAAATCGCTTCCGGTACCCACATTGTTCCAGGTACAGGTCGCATTTTTGTTGGCGCAGTCGTCTTCCGAGGCGGCACAACTTGCGGTATCCAGTTGTTGCCACTGTATGCTGGTGGCATCCGGGATATTGATCTGGATGAGTTCGGAGTCATTGATCCCGCACAGGAAGATCTTGGGCAGCAATTCCCCGTCGTTGGGGCAGGTAACCACCTCGCCTTCCACCGTATTGGTGGGGTCGTTGATGAGGTCGGCAATGGGGTTTGTCTGGGTATTCCCGAAGAATTCAACATGGATAAATTCCTGGAATCCCTTACAGGGGTCGGCTACAATTTTGTCGACTATATAGTCGCCCACCTGGGTCACCAGCAGGGTGCTGGGGTCGTTGTCCGGGTCTCCGTCGTCGAGGATCGTATCCCCGGCGTCGATCTGCTGGTTGCTGTTCTCGTCCCGGTACCATACGTAGTCGTCAAAGTTTTGCCCGGCTTCGAGTAATACGTTCGAGCCACATAATTGAACTGTCCTGATGAAATCACAATTCTCCAGGTCGTCCAGAAGGAAGTTGGTGGCCCCGGGAGTGGTAAAGCCGCAGGCATCAAAATCGGTCACACTGGGGTCATCTGTGATCTCGTTGTCGTTGATAACGCCCTGGTAGGAGGAATATGCCAGGTTCTGGATCAGGTCGGTACAGGCATCTATAAAGTCAAAGCAGTTTTCAGCCACTTTAACCCGCATCCTGATGGCGGAGGCGGGATCGCCTTCTTCAATCAAATTGTCCGGGATCGTAAAGGTTACCGCATTGTTTACGCTGTCGTAAACATAGGTAACACCCGGAGGCAGTACCATGGAAGCGGGGATCAGGGTGGTATTGATGGGAAGGACGTCGCGGATGGTATAATTGGTTGCGTCGTCATTGCCGATGTTCTCGAAGGTCAGCACATAATCCAAAAGCTGCCCGAGGTTTACCCCGGCCCCGGTAATGTCATTCCCGGCGATATCTTCCACGCGCTTCTCCAGCACTATGTTTGGTTCAATGATCTCCACGTTAAAGGAGTTGAAGAAGGGATAGTATTGATCGCCGTTGGATGTGAACCTGAAGGTAGCGGCCGTTTCACTATTGGGGATCACACTGTTCAACGGGTTGTTGAGTAAGAAAATATCTGTATCATATCCCAGGGTGTTCACACTGTTGGGGGTACGATTGGTGGTAACAACCCCATCCAGGGTAATATTGCTGTTAAAGAAGTTGTTGGAAGGGTTTACCGCGTTGCTGATAGTGGTGAAACTGGGATTGCTGGAAGCTTTGATCTTCAGCTGATCCCCGGTAATCTTGTTGTCCCCTTCCAGGGCAGCCACCCCGATGTTGGCCCTTACGGGGCCTACCGGAATGGTATTAAAACCATTGTAATCGATGTCTACCGTGGGATTCTGACTTCGCACCCTGGCAAAACCGTCAAATGTGGTGATCAATTTACCCGTAAGCGTCGGGTTCTCATATACAATCACCAGGGTCCACCCGGCAGAGGCTCCCCCTCCCGGGGAAAGCGAACCCACAACCGAACGGATGTTACCCACCATATAGGTCCCGGTTGGATCGGGAAGGGCGGTGATAAGCGATGTTACATCTGCATAGCAGGCATAGGGGCTGTTTTCCCGCACCGAACTGTCCCCGCTGGTGAAACCGTCGTATATTACGTCGTCTGCCGTGATGTCGACATAGCCGGCACCCGGCACCATAAACTTAACCTGGTTGAAGTCGTTTTGCCGGTTCGTCCCCACGGCCTGTCCGGCCTGTTCGCTGGGGTAGGTGGCAGACCAGTAGAGACCTGCATATCGGATCAGGTTACAATTGGGATCGGGGAAGGTAAAATCGGCGGAACTGGAACTGAAAGTGCTGGGATCGCCATCAATATCTATGTATTGCATGTCCAGCCAGTCATTGTAGGTCGAGGAGTTACCCGTAGTGTTATAAGGGTCTTCAGGTTCCGTGGAACTGGTGCCGCCATCGCGGTTTACGATGCTGTTGGCAATAAAGGTGAGGTCTCCCTTGATATTATCCTGATAGCGGATATCAAAGGATTTGAACTCCTGTGAAAAACCTATATACGAAAATAGCAGCCCGAAGGCCAGGAATATTTTCCGGGTATTGATTGGTTTCATTAAGCGATTAAGTTTGGTGTAACGCGCATGATCCACATCTTATCGTCATAGGCGTTATTAAGTTTGGAATAGTAAGATATCAGGGCGTTGTTCCAGGATTCATATCGTTTCAAATAAACATACCGATAGTTATTTTCTGGATTTATAAAGTAACTTGCGCTCAGCCCCCTGGCATTTAGCAATTTCACAAAGCGATTGGCATTGTTTGGGTTGGCAAAAACATTGGCAATGATATAATAACTGGTCCCTGCACCGGGCGGGATTGTAATCCCGGACCGGGTTCCTGCCGGCATTCAAACTGTCACGGGCGACCACATTTTTCCGAAGCACGTTGTTTTCATACTGATCGGATTTTTCCTTGATCTTATTTACATTGGCGGCATAGGCTTCGTTCGAATAGCGATTATCGACGTTCATAATCCAGAGCTCGCCCTGGTATTTCCCATCAATGCCTGACTATAGGCGGCCAGGGCTTCATCCCAGGTATCATATCGCTGCAGGTATACATACTTCAGGCCGTTATTCTTATTGTCTATATAATTGGCATCCAGACCCTGGGCCTTAAGCTTGTCTATAAAGCGGTTCATATAGTAGTGGCCCTTTGTAGACATTGGCGACCACGTAATAGCCATCCTGAACATCCTGCAGGTCCCTGAATTTCCTGCTTTTAACAGGCGTTTTGTTCAGCGGCCCGTTCGGGAGCGCTCACGACGGTCCTGTCTTTTCTCTCTGGCTGACGGGCTTCACCCCTGCCTGTTTGTTGAGATTCCGGCGGGCCCTTTGTTCCTTTCCGGCAGCTGCCAGTGAATCGCCAAGGAATAATCTCCCTGGCCTTTTGCTCAAGGTCGGGACGATTTCCGCCGGTTTCCTGGCGTACCATCCGCATGACCATATCGAACCGCCTTTCCAGGTCTTCTTTACGGTTTGCTTCCAGGGAATCCTGACGGAACATAACTTCTGCAAGGATTGAGTCGTTTTCGGCGAGTCGCCTCTTGAGTTCTTCGATTTCCTGGTCTTTAGTCAGTGCAGGGGTTTCAGGTTCCTGCAACTCCTCCTCTTTATCCTGGGCAGCCAGGGATTCCTGTTCGGCCTCCAGCATTACCCTGTCTTCGGTTAAGGTTGGGGTGAAGGAATAGGCGAAAGAAATCTCGTGGGTAAGCCCGAAGTTGTCGAAATTGCTCGAAAGGCCTTTCTCCATGGTATACCCGATGGATAATCTTCGGTTCAGGTTAAACCCGATCCCGGCGGCGGCTCCGTAAAAGCTGTCGTACCCTCCCTGTATCCATCCGAGCTTGGGAAGATCCAGGATCAGGCTCCCGCCGAGGACGATATCATCTGTCCCCACTTTTCGCACCCGGGCCAAAGGCATCAGGCGCCCGGCTTCAAATATCCCGGATGTATTTTCAAACTGATGGGTATATTGCAAGTGGGCGGAATAGGTCTTATCCTTGAAGTCAGTCACGGATTCATTGGTTTTCAGGTTGTAATCAAATAGGTTCTCCGCGAAGGCCCCAAAGTCAAAATTCCCGTATGAAATGTTAAATCCCGGTTGAAACGAGAGGAGCGAGCTGTCTACAAACCCGTTAAGCACAGGATCCGGTTCCAGCGGGTTGGCCCTGCTTTCGTCGAATCCACTATTGTAATAGGATAGGTTGGCGCCGAAAGTGAAGTTGCTTTTATCACTCAGCTTGATCCCGTAGGCGTAATTGGCCAGGATACCGTAATTTGATACCAGCCCTTCCCTCTGGGAATACAGGCTGAGGCCCAGGCCTGTGCGATCGCTGATGCGGCCGCTATAGCTTAAAAAGAAAGTTTGGTTATTGTCATCAAATTCTACCGATTGGTTTCTGTGTAACAGGTTAATATATGACTTGTCTTCCCGCACCGTGGAAAAGGTAGGGTTGATCAGGAAACGGTTAAATTTGAGCAGGTTTTGTGCCGGCACATCATATGTGATGAAGGGGCTTTCTTCCTGAGCCCCAACCCTGCCTGCCACTGCAAAACACACCATTAATATCAGTATTATTCGATTTTTCATTGCCCCACTTCTTATCGGATTACGGTGATGGTTCCTTGTTTTAACACCTTCTCCGCATTGCGTATTTTATAAAAGAAGACCATATTCTGCCTGGGGAAAGCCCGGCTTGATTCTGGCCAGTTGTTTTGATAATTGTTCTGGTTAAAGATTTCTTCTCCGCGCTCATTATAGATGGTTACCCGCACGTCGGCCTTATTGGAATAGGAGTTCGGCAACACCCACAGGTCATTGATCCCATCGGCATTAGCGGAAATCACGTTGGGCACCTTGAAGGTTTCCAGGTACTCCACAGTCAGTGCCCGGGAAACTTCACAATTCCCTACCGTTGCTATCAGCAGGTAGGAACCTTCCTGGGTAAAGGTCATGGAAGCGGTATTACCCACTTCTGTATTGTTGCTGTCGTACCAGCGATAAGACTCTGCCCCGCTGGCATTCACTGTTTTGGAGGTTCCTTCGGGAAAGACGACCTTGCCTGAAACATCCAGGGTTATAAGGGATTCATCCAGGGGCGCGATTACTATTTCGTTGGATTTCAGCGGACATCCCTGACGCTGAACGACCAATTGGTATGTTCCTGCCTGGGTAACGTTTACGGAGTTCCCAACAGCCTGAATATCTGATCCGTCGCGCAACCATTGATAGGTTTCTGACGTAAGGTCTTTGGTAGTGCTAAGCGTAATCGGGTCTGATGCCCCACAGCTTACAAGGCTCGTACTGGTAATGGACAGAGATTCGTTGACCATGAGCTGTACCGGCAGGTCCATGGAAGTGGCATTATAACTATCCAGCTGCCCGGTTACATGGTAACTGCCATTTTCAGTGACGTCCGTAAGGCTGATATTTGAAGCCGTGGCACCGCCCACAGGGCTACCGTCCTTTTCCCACTGATAGGAGAATGCCGGTAAAAGGGCCGAAGTAACATCGGTTTTGGTCCCCACCGCCATCTACGGCATTGATCATGACCACTTCCAGGACGATGCTGGTATTTTCGCAGGGCGCATAGGCCGTTGCATAGCTTGTTAGAATTTCAAAGGAGGCGGGGGCGATCACGTTGGTCGGTGTGGAACTGACCGTTGATGGACAGCTGCCCGCATTGCCGCTGACTTCGGCATGGTACGTTCCTGCTTCGGATACGTCGTTAAGCACCAGAGAACCGGAGGTGGCGCCTGCTACCGGGCTGCTGCCCTTAAACCATTGGTAGGTCGGGCTGGAGGCTGTAGTGGATACACTTAGGGTGACCGACTGGCTGGGCAGGATCACCATGCTGGCCGGGTTGGTACGCGTTACCGTAAATCCGCCCGCGCTGGTAATGGTTACGGCTGCGGAACGTTCAACACATATCCCGGATCCGTAGATCTCCACCTGGTAATCACCTTCAAAACCGGCAGTAGATGCATCTACCGTATAGGTATCGTCATCAATAGTAGGCAAAGTGATGGGTGCGCCGTCCTTATACCATACATAGGTCAGACCCGCACCCCCAATGTTGGCTACCAGGTCTACGGTGTCCCCGCTGCAAAGGTCGGTCTTCACCGGCGGATCGATCCCCACACCCAGGCTGGTACCAATACTCACATCCATAATGTTGCTCAGGGTATTCCCGGATCCGGAACAGGCGCCGTAATCTATTTCCACATTGTACATCCCGGCCTGGGTTACCGTGAGTTTATTGCTCTTTTCGGCCAGGAGGGTCCCGCTGCGATACCAATTATACTGATAGGTACCTGGATTGGGAAGGCTGTAAACCTCCAGCACTACGGAGTTCCCGTTGCAGACCTGCACCGTGCCGTCCCCAAAATCTGCCTGTCCCTGCTGGCGTATGGTCAGGCCGGAGTTAATGCTGATATAGTACATGGGGAAACTGTCTGAAGCCGGACTGGTTTTAGCCGGACTCGTACTGCGCACCCTGAATTTATAGCCTTCTCCCCTGGTATTGGTGGGAAGGGCAAACTGGAAATAAAAGTCGAAATTGGCATTCTTGGATCCATCCCGGGCCAATTCTACCGGACTGGAGAAATTGCCGGTAGCATCGGACAATTCCAGGATAAATTCGTTGTCCGAATTCACCAGGGGTGGGCTCCAGGTAAAGTTCACCCAATAGTCATTGAATGATCCCGATGCACAGGCCCTGTTCCAGGCAGTGGATCCCACGGGGGGTGTTTGGTTGGGGGCTGGTACGGGCTTATTGAGAATTTGTGCCGAAAGCGGCATGCCTCCGAGCAAGAGTATCGCCCACAAGATGAATCGGAAACGTAAAAGTAGATTTCGGTTCATAGATGGTTCGGTTTTGGGGGAACATGGTTTTTACCGGATCTGAATATTCGTTCGGAAAACGTTTGGCTCTTGGTTGTCGGCAATGGTTTTTACACCCGGAGCACTCGAATTGTCAGAAATACCCCGGTATTCATAAACAAATATGATATATAATTGGCCCTTGGGGAATTTAATGTTGTGGCACCGATTAAATCTGTTGTGAAACGGGAATATTGCAGGGTGTGGCTGATTTGAGGGCTACTGTAGTCGCATTTTTGCTACCTTTGCGGCTCGAATACCGA
Organism: uncultured Flavobacteriaceae bacterium; assembly: GCA_963721045.1. GTDB lineage: Bacteria > Bacteroidota > Bacteroidia > Flavobacteriales > Flavobacteriaceae > Zeaxanthinibacter. Next base: position 39,264 of record CAVRHQ010000016.1, on the reverse strand, counting down.
GTATATGAAAGAATCGCCCCGGGCCCTGAATTTTATAGAGCATATAGTCGAAGATGATCTGGCAAACGGCTTTGAGAAATCCCACCTTCGATTCCGGTTTCCGCCTGAGCCGAACGGATACCTGCATATCGGCCATGCCAGTTCCATTTGCCTCAACTTTGGCCTGGGAGAACGGTATGATGCCCCGGTAAATTTGCGATTTGATGATACCAATCCCGCCAAAGAGGAAAAGGAGTATGTGGAGGCCATCAAAGAGGACGTCTCCTGGCTGGGATATACCTGGGACCGGGAATGCTATGCCTCGGATTATTTTCAGCAACTGTACGACTGGGCCGTGGAACTGATCAAACAGGGGAAGGCCTACGTGGACAGCCAAAGTTCCGAAATGATGGCGGAACAGAAAGGAACGCCCACAGAACCGGGCAGCAACTCCCCTTTCCGAAACCGGCCGGTGGCTGAAAACCTGCAGTTATTCGAAGGCATGAAAAATGGGGAATATCCGGAAGGATCCCACGTACTTCGGGCGAAAATCGATATGGAGGCAACCAATATGCTGATGCGTGACCCCATCATGTACCGTATCCTCCACCGGCCGCATCACCGCACAAATACCGATTGGTGTATTTACCCGATGTACGATTGGACTCATGGCGAAAGCGACTACATTGAGCAGGTAAGCCATTCCCTGTGTACGCTGGAATTCGCACCGCACCGAGAGCTTTACGACTGGTTCCTGGACCAGGTGGTGGACGAGGACAGGATACGTCCAAAACAAAGGGAATTCGCCCGTCGTAACCTCAGCCATACTATTGTGAGCAAACGTAAATTGCTCTTCCTGGTAGAAAATGGGATCGTCAATGGATGGGATGATCCCAGGATGCCGACTCTGTCTGGCCTTAGAAGGCGGGGCTACACCCCTGAATCCATACGAAAATTCGCAGATACCGTGGGCATTGCCAAACGGGATAACGTGGTGGATGTCGCCCTGCTGGAATTCCATATCCGCGAGCACCTCAATAAGATCACACCAAGGGTCATGGCGGTCCTGGATCCGGTCAGGTTGGTCATAACCAATTATCCGGAGGGAGAGGAAGAATGGCTGGAAGCGGAGAACAACCCGGAAGACCCTGATGCAGGGTTCAGACAACTGCCCTTTTCCCGTACCCTTTATATTGAAAAGGAAGACTTCAGGGAAGAAGCCAACCGGAAGTTCTTTAGGTTGAAACTAGGTGGGGAGGTTCGGCTTAAAAATGCCTATATCATTAAAGCAGAAGGAGTTACAAAAGATACCGAAGGGAATATAATCGAAATACAATGTACTTACGACCCAAAAAGCAAAAGCGGTAGTGGTACGGAAGAAAGCCTAAGGAAAGTGAAGGGCACCCTCCACTGGGTTTCCGTTGCCCATGCGCTTCCGGCGGAAGTGCGTTTGTACGACCGGTTGTTTACCGACGAAACCCCTGACGCCCACAAGGATAAGAAATTCACGGATTTTATCAACCCGGATTCCCTGCAAATCGTCACGGGATATACGGAGCCCGGGCTGGAAAATGCGGCTCCTGGTACTTGTTTCCAGTTCCAGCGCCTGGGATATTTTAATATAGACAAGGACAGTTCCCCGGGAAAGCTGGTGTTTAACCGCACCGTTACCCTTCGGGATACCTGGGCAAGGATTGAGCAGCGCAGCTAGGACTGTGGGGAAATTACCCTTTGAATATCCGATATTCTGACGGCTCCGGTGAAAAGTGGCGGCACTATATATATGCAATATGGGACAAGCTGAAATATTTGCTAACCTTTAGATCATGGATGAAGTACTTCGCAACGAGATAACGGCACTATTTATCACTACAGGACTTATCGCATTGTTTTTCCTTGTAGTTTGGCTGTACAGCCGTTATCAATCGTCTAAAAAACTCACCAGTACCAGCAAATAATCAAAGTGTAAAGAGGTATATTACTGCCAAAATGGCTCCACCCGCCCGGTTTTGATCATATAGGCCAATTTTTAGGTGGATATGGTCAACGCTACCTGCCTGAATGACGTACTTTAGCAATGAATCAGGGACATAGGTCCTGATCCGAACGACCGCCATCGAATGCCAGCCCGTTCTACCGGGCGTGGCTTAATCTGAACGGCACGCTGTTGCGGTCGGGACCACTCCCCATTAATCTTTAACAATTAAAATATATAAATATGGCTAATGATAGTGGAAATGTGCTACTTGCACTTTTAACCGGAGCTGCTCTCGGTGCGGGGGTAGGAATACTTTACGCGCCCGAAAAAGGCTCTAAAACAAGGAAGAAAATTAAGAAAAGGGCGATGGAGACCAAAGAGGAAATAGCTTCCAGGGTTTCCCATGCGACGGATGAGCTCACTAAAACTGCCGACAAGAAAAAGGCCGATTTTGAGCGAAAACTGGATGAGTCTATTTCGAACATGAGTTATAAGGCCGATGATATCATTGCAACCCTCGAACGCAAACTGGCAGAATTAAGGAAGAAGAACGCGCAATTGCAAAAATAGGCGTTAATGGCTTTCGAAGAAATTAAGGAACATATTGCCGAGGCCGACGCCAGCCTGCGCGACTATTTCGAAAAGAGTGGTGAATATTACCGGTTGAAAGGGTTTTAAATTCATGATGCAGGGAATTACGGCCTTTACAAAGGCCCTGGTGATATCGGCCATTGGCTTCATCGCCCTGTTATTTCTTTCCCTTGCGGCCTCTTTCGGGATCGGGCAATCACTTCACAATACCTTTTACGGGTTTCTTTGTGTAGGAATGTTTTATGTCCTGATTGGCCTGATAGCCTATGGCATGCGACACCGGCTTGATAAACCGCTTCTTAAGAAATTTTCTGAATATTATTTTGAGGAATCATGAAAATTGAGCAACATCACATATTCTTCCTTCGAGCAGATCAATCACGACCTGCAAGTGCTCAGGTTGCAACGGGAGATCGATAAGGAGAGTATCCACATGAACCTGCAACAGGCAAAGAACTTACTTTAACCCCACTCATATCCTGGGAGGGATGAAAGGGTTTCTGCAAAACCTCCTGCTGACCTTTGCCGTGAAAAAAATTGCCGAAAAGTTCGGTTGATAAATTCAAATCCCCGGCTGGTAGTTACCGGCCGGGGATGATTTGTCAGGATTTACCCTTGTTTTTTTGATGCTGTTTCATAGCCTCCCCGATTTGGTTACTTGCCGTGAAGGAGGCAACCATGTTATTGAGCATGTCGCTGCCAGCCTGCGGGGTGTTCGGCAACAGGATGAGGTTGGTATTGGTTTCCTCTCCCAGGGCCTGAAGGGTATCGTAGTGCTGGGTTACCACAATCAGGGCCGAGGCTTCCTGTGAATTGATGCCCACCCGATTCAGTACTTCTACGGATTCTTCCAGTCCCCGCGCGATTTCACGCCGCTGGTCGGCTATGCCCTGGCCTTGTAGCCGCTTGCTCTCAGCTTCGGCCTTGGCCTTTTCCACGATGAGGATGCGGGCAGCATCTCCTTCGAACTGGGCGGCGATTTTTTCCCTTTCAGATGCATTGATACGGTTCATGGCCGCTTTCACCTGCGCATCCGGATCAATATCTGTGACCAGGGTCTTGATGATATCGTACCCGTAATCCAGCATGGCGTCCTGTAGTTCCGCTTTCACGGCGATGGCTATGTCGTCTTTCTTCACAAATACGTCATCGAGTTTCATTTTTGGTACCTCTGCCCGGACCACATCAAAAACATAGGATGTTATTTGCTCATGGGGGTATTCCAGTTTGTAAAAGGCGTCATATACCTTGTCGCGGATAACTACATATTGGACGGATACTTTCAATTTTACAAAAACATCATCCAGAGTCTTTGTTTCTACGATGACATCCAATTGCTGAATCTTAAGGCTTAATCGTCCGGCCAGGCGGTCGACCATAGGAATTTTCATTTGCAACCCGGAATTCCGGATGCTGTGGAAGCGGCCGAAACGCTCTATTACCACGGCTGTTTGCTGTTTTACGGAAAAGAAGGAAGCAAATAACAATACAACCCCCAGAAAAATGACGGGAACGAGAATAAAATCTCCCATAACAGGTGTTTTTAGAATGCCATTGAAAGATAGCAAGAGTTTGATATATCAGTAGGCATTTGACAAAAAATGTTACATGAAAACGAGCCCCTTATTAAGAGGATCCGGGCGAAAATTAAGACATTGGGCTATTGGCCGGTGACCGGGAGCTGGGCAAACCCACGTCCTATGCGATCCAGGCAGGCCTTTTTCCCCAGCACCTCCATGATATCAAAGAGGTGGGGCCCGGCAAGATCCCCAACCAATAGGAGTCGAAGGGGAGCCATGACTTTTCCAAAGGATATGCCTTCCTTTCCGATCCAGGCTTTGACCTCCTTTTCGAGCACCTCAGATGAAAAGGGATCTGTTGTGTTTAGGATTGGGATCAGGGCCTCCATTCTGGTCCTGGCGTCTTCGTTCCAGTGTTTTCGGACCGCTTTCTCATTGAAGCCGGTCGGGGGCATAAAAAAGTACCTCCCTTCTTCCCATATGTCCTTAACAAAAGAAGCCCGGTCCCTGAGCAGGTGCACGACTTTTTCCACATAATCCCGGCTGGGTAGGCCGGCAGGTTTTTCGGAGGAAACCGCCCCGGACAACGCATTTTCCAAAATTGGGAGGAAAAGCCGGGTGAGTTCTTCTGCGCTTTTCAATTGTAGATACTGATGATTATACCATACGGTTTTCTCTGGGTCAAAGCGGGCCCCGGCCCTGTGTACACGGTCCAGGCTGAATACGTCCACCAACTCTTGAAGTGAAAACAACTCCTGTTCGGTACCCGGATTCCACCCCAGCATAGCCAGGAAATTGATGACCGCTTCCGGGAAATATCCGCTTTCCCGGTATCCCTGGGAATCTTTCCAGTTTAGGGGATATACCGGGAAGCCCATTTTTTCTCCGTCCCTCTTGCTGAGCTTCCCTTTCCCTACCGGCTTCATAATGAGGGGCAAGTGGGCGTATTCGGGGCTATCCCATCCAAATGCCTGGTACAGGAGGAGATGGAGAGGCAAAGACGGCAGCCACTCCTCCCCTCGGATCACGTGGGAGATTTCCATCAAATGGTCGTCAACCATATGAGCCAGATGGTAGGTTGGCATTCCGTCACTTTTAAATAAGACCTTATCGTCCAGTTGGTTGAGGTCGATATCGATTTTACCACGGATGATGTCATGCAGCATCAGGTGCCCGTTTTCCGGCGTCCTGAAGCGAATCACATATTCTCTGCCCTCTTTCAGGGCAGCCTCGGTGGCCTCAGGGGTTTTTGAAAGGGAATTATCAAGGGATTGCCTGTTTTTAAAGTTATAGCTGAATGCCTCGCCGCGGGATTCGTATTCGGCACGAAGCCGGTCCAGGTCTTCCGGACTGTCAAAGGCGTAATACGCGTGTCCGCTGGCAACCAGAGCCTCGGCGTATTGCCTGTAGATGGCTTTTCTTTCACTCTGTCGATAGGGACCGAACTCGCCACCGATATGAGGCCCTTCGTCAAAAGATAGGCCGCACCATTTGAGGGCCTCCAAAATGTACGCTTCAGAGCCGTCAACATATCTGTTCTGATCGGTATCTTCAATCCTGAGGATAAATTTCCCCTGATGACTTTTCGCGAACAGGTAATTATAGAGGGCAGTGCGCACACCGCCTATATGAAGAGGGCCGGTGGGACTCGGGGCAAAGCGGACGCGTACATTTTTGCTCATACATACGTAATTAGAGCGCAAATATACGGGATCACCGGGCAGAATAAAACTTGGGGCATTTCTTTGGAGAGTCAGAGTCAAGCGGCACAATGAAAAGTCATCTTATTGGGAGATGCTTTAATGGAATGTGATGTACATGCCTAAATTATGGAAAATGAGGGAGTTGCGGACGACTAACATGTCTGCCCCCAGGAGGTTCGCGGATAATTTTTAACACTATTTTTGAGGGGCAATGTCCCATTATCCGGTAATTTGCCTGTAATAAAAGGGAAATTTGAAGACTTACCAACATATCCTTCTTAAGCTTAACGGCTTCTGCAGAAAATACTATACCCGATTACTGATCAGGGGGGCCCTGCTTTTTAGTGCCCTGGGAGCCCTGCTTTTTTTCGGCTTGTTATCGGTGGAATATCTGCTATGGCTTAGCCCTTTAGGCCGGTTGATCCTCTTATTCCTCGGGTTGACATTGGAGATTTTCCTCCTATACCGGTATATCCTGACCCCGCTATTCTACCTGTTTAAATTAAGGAAAGGGATCAGCCACAAACAGGCCTCGATACTTATAGGACGCCATTTCCCTGAAGTAGGGGATAAACTCTATAACCTGCTCGATTTGGCAGAAAATCCCGAACAATCGGAGTTATTGCTGGCCAGTATGGAACAGCGGTCGCGGCTCCTGTCACCAATTCCTTTCAGCAGGGCGGTAGATTACGGGGAAGCCTTTAAATATGCCAAATACTGTTTATTTCCGGTGGGCCTGGTACTGATTATCTGGTTGTTCGGCAGCCTGTCGGACTTTTTTGGCTCCTATCAAAGGGTGGTGCATTTCAATACAGCATACCAACCACCTGCCCCATTTGTATTTGAGCCCTTAATGGGTAAACTGGAGGTGCTGGAAAACGAGCCTTTTACGGTACAGGTGGGCACCAAGGGTTCCGTAAGGCCGGATAAGGTATCCATTAATTTAAATGGAAAGGAGTATTTGATGAAAGAGGATGGAGGGGTGTGGTTCTATACTTTCCAGCCCCCTTTGCAGTCTCTTGAATTTTACTTTAGTGCCGAGGATATTAAATCCCAGGTTTTTGAATTAAAGGCGCTGAAAGTACCTGCTATAGAGGATTTTCGAATGAAGTTGACGTTTCCTGCCTATCTCAGGCGTTCACCGGTCCAGATCCGGAGTACAGGGAACGCAACATTTCCGGAAGGAACAGAGGTTACCTGGATGGTTAAAGGCCGCAATACAGACCAAATCAGCCTCCAAACACCGGATACGGTTCAGGATTTTAAAGCAGAGGACCGGGAGTTCAGGCTTATAAGGAAGATATTTAGAAATCTGGATTATCAGGTACGGACTTCCAATGAATTCGTAAAAGGGTATGATATCCTAAAATATAGTTTTAAAGTCATCAGGGATGCAGATCCGAAGATCAGGGTTACGGAAATTAAGGATTCTCTCGATCCCCGGGTACGATATTACAGCGGGGAAGTATCTGATGACTACGGACTAAAATCTATCAAGCTGGTTGCCTACCCGGCCGAACGCCCGACAGAAGTTCAGGAAGTGGCTCTGGGCTCCCCTGTCAATACCCTGGAACAGTTTTATTATACTTTTCCGTCGGGCTTGTTACTTCCGGAAGGGGTCAATTATGAATATTATTTCACCGTGACGGACAATGATGGGATTCACGGGGGTAAGACCAGCCGGTCACAGACCTTTGAATCCCGGGTGCTAACGGAAAATGAATTGCGCAAACAAAACTTGCAAAACCGCGAGGAACTTCTGAAAGGAATGGGCCAAACCTTTGAAAGGATTCAGGATGAAAGGGATGAGCTAAAGGCGATCAGTCAGACGCAAAAGGAGAAGGAAAAGCTCAATTATACGGAACAATCCCAAATGAAGGATTTTTTTGATAAGCAGAAATCCCGTGAGGAAATGATGGAGAAATTCAGCAGGGATCTGAAACAAAATTTGGGGGAAGAACCTGTCGATGAGAAGATGAGTAAACTATTAAAGGAGCGACTGGAAAGAAGGGAACTTGAGGCACAAAAGAATGCCAGGCTTCTGGAGGAACTGAAGAAGGTTGCGGATAAGATTAACAAAGAGGATTTAGAAAAGAGGCTTGAGGAATTAAGTAAGCAAAGACAAAATGACGCCAGAAGTCTGGAACAGATCCTCGAATTGACTAAGCGCTATTATGTAACCGAGAAGGCGGCACAATTGGCAAAGCAGCTGCAAGAATTGGGGAAGGCACAGCAAAAGGTTGCGGAAATTGAAAAGGAGGAGGATTCGTTGGCAGAGAAGCAAAATGAATTAAACAGGGAATTTGAAGAAAATGCCAGGGAAATAGACTCCTTGCTTAAGGATAATAAGGCCCTCAAAAAGCCGATGGATTTCGACATTTCGAAAGATGATAAGGAGGTCGTAAAACAGGGGCAGCAGGATATTATGGACAGGATCAGGGAGGGCAGTGATGCTGAAGGGCGTAAGGCTAAGCAAAAGCAGATAGGAAAGAAAATTGGGGAAATGGGCGATAAGTTGCAACAGGCCTCTCAGGGGAGTGCTGGTGATTCGGCTATGGAAGAGGATGCAAAAATGCTCAGGCAGATTCTGGACAATCTGATCACCTTTTCTTTCAAACAAGAGAAGTTGTTTGATAGGCTACAGGATGAGGGAGGGGAGTTAGACAGCTATTCCGATGATGTGCGGGAACAGCAGGAGTTGAGGGAGTTGTTCGGGCATATAGACGATAGTTTGTTTGCTTTGTCTTTGAGGAGGGTGGAGATTTCAGACCTGGTTAATGAACAAATCACCAATGTCTACTATAATGTGGACAAATCTTTGGAGAGTATAACGGACAACAGAATATACCAAGGAGTATCTTATCAGCAATATGTACTGACTGCCGCAAATACCCTGGCTGATTTTCTGGCAGATGTCCTTGAAAACATGCAGGAAAACCTTAAAATGGGAGCGGGTCAGGGCAATAGCCAGGAAGGCTTTCAGTTACCTGATATTATTCAATCTCAGCAGGAATTGAAGGAACGCATGAAAGGAGATATGGGTTCGCAGGGTCAGGGAGGAAAGCAAGAGGAAGGAAAGGGAAACAAGCCTGGTAAGTCCGGGCAGAAGGGACAACAACAAGGGCAAAATAAAAACGGGGATGGTGGTATGGAAAACAATGGGCAGGAAAAGGGAGGAGAAAATGGGAATGGCGCCATAGGATTAGACGAGGAAGGATTGAAGGAGTTATACGAGATTTATAAACAGCAACAACAATTGCGTCAGGAGCTGGAGGAACAACTTAAGGACCTGATGAATGAAAAGGACAGGGCACTGGGTCAAAAAATTCTAAAACAAATGGAGGATTTCGAAAATAATCTTTTGGAAAACGGGATCACCCAGAGGTCCCTGGAGAGAATGACTCAGATTGAGCATCAATTGCTTCAACTGGAAAATGCAGCGTTTAAACAAGGGGAAAAGGATACCAGAGAAAGCCAAACCAATAAGATGAGGTATACTAATCCAATTACTACCAGGCCTGCCGCCATAAAGAATAGTGCGAGTGATATAGAAAATTTAATTCGTGAAGCATTACCTTTGCACCAGGTTTTTCAAAATAAGGTCAAGGCCTATTTTCGTGAAAAGGATTAGGTATCATTTTGAATCAAAATGGCGGCTGGGCAGTAAATTAGAGTATACCAAATGGCTCCATAGAATAGCTGCTTTAGAAGGAGTGACCATTGATGCCCTTAATTATGTTTTTACTACAGACGATGGGCTGTTAAAGTTGAACCAGGAATATCTGGGCCATGATTACTTTACTGATATTCTGACATTCGAGTATGAAAGTGATAAGGGAATTTCAGGAGATATTTACATCTCGATTGACAGGGTAATGGAGAACGCCCGGGAGTTTCAGGTTACTTTTGAAAATGAATTGAAGCGTGTCATGGTCCACGGCCTGCTGCACCTCATGGGTTTTGGGGATAAGTCGGCTGAAGAACGACAGGCCATGCGCAATTTGGAAGATAAACACATAAAATTGTTCCACGTGGAACATTCTTAGATAGATGTTTGATCAGGAATATGATATTATAGTTGTTGGGGGAGGGCATGCAGGCGCGGAGGCTGCAGCCGCTGCTGCTAACCTGGGCTCAAAAACCTTGCTGGTTACCATGAACTTGCAAACCATTGGCCAGATGTCGTGCAACCCGGCTATGGGTGGAATCGCCAAGGGACAGATCGTAAGGGAAATAGATGCATTGGGCGGAATGAGCGGAATAGTGACGGATCAATCAGCCATTCAATTTAAAATGTTGAATAAATCCAAGGGTCCGGCTATGTGGAGCCCGAGGGCACAAAATGACCGGTTGCGGTTTGCTGAGGCCTGGAGGACTGCGTTGGAGAATTGTGTAAACCTGGATTTTTACCAGGAAATGGTAAATAGATTACTGGTGGAAGGGGATCATGTGGTAGGGGTCCGCACTTCTTTAGGGGTGGAGATCCGCTCAAAGGCAGTAATTCTTACGAATGGCACCTTCCTGAATGGGCTTATTCACATAGGGGAAAAGCAATTTGGCGGAGGCCGGGCCGGGGAAAGGGCAGCGACCGGGATTACTGAACAACTGGTGGCCCTGGGATTTAAAAGTGGCCGGATGAAAACGGGAACCCCGCCCAGGGTGGATGGTCGTTCCCTCAATTATGGGAAAATGATCCCACAGCCTGGTGATAAGGAACCAGAGAAGTTTTCGTTTATGGACAGCCCGGTCCTGACGCACCAGCTGGATTGCCACATGACGCATACCAGCGCGGAAGTCCATGAGCTATTGCGAAAGGGCTTTGACCGATCCCCTATGTTCAATGGCCGCATCAAAAGTACCGGACCGCGATACTGCCCTTCGATTGAAGATAAGATTCACCGATTTGCATCTAAGGATAGCCATCAGATATTCGTAGAACCCGAAGGATGGAATACAGTTGAGGTATATGTCAACGGGTTTTCAACCTCCCTTCCTGAGAGCGTGCAATTCGAGGCCCTGCGCGCTGTGCAGGGATTTGAAAACGTAAAATTCTTCCGTCCTGGATATGCCATTGAATACGATTATTTCCCTCCCACGCAATTGAAGCATACGCTGGAGACCAAAGGCGTGGCTAAGCTGTATTTCGCAGGGCAGATCAACGGCACTACCGGATATGAGGAAGCGGCTGCACAGGGCATAATGGCGGGCATCAATGCACACCTGAAAATCAGGGAAATGGAAGCCTTTATCTTAAATAGGGACGAGGCTTATATTGGGGTGCTGATAGACGACCTGATTACCAAGGGAACAGAAGAGCCTTACAGGATGTTTACTTCCAGGGCAGAATACCGGACATTACTTAGGCAGGACAATGCAGACCTGCGCCTGACCCCTCGTAGTTTTGAATTAGGCCTGGCCTCTTCCGAACGCATGAAGCGCGTTGAGGAAAAGGAACGGAAATCCAGGGATTTTATCGATTTTTTCAGGAACACCTCCTTTGATCCGGATACCATGAACCCAATCTTAAAGGAATTAAACTCGTCCCCGGTTAAACAAGCTGATAAAATGTTCAAGGTTTTTGCCAGGCCTAAAGTGAAGATGGCACATATGCTTCAATTGGAGGAGGTTTCGGACTTCGTTGGGCAGCACGACCTGGACCGTGAAGTACTGGAGCAAGCGGAGATCCAGGTTAAATATGCGGGGTATATCGATAAGGAAAGACAAAATGCGGACAAACTTCGGCGGCTGGAAAATATCCGGATCCCGGACGGATTTGATTATTCTGAATTGAAGTCGCTGTCTTTTGAAGCGCGGGAAAAGCTCAAGGAAATCGCACCGGCTACTATTTCACAGGCAGCGCGTATTTCTGGTGTGTCCCCCAGCGATATCAGCGTCTTGCTAGTACATCTTGGACGCTAGGGGGATGATGTTCCACGTGGAACATTCCAAGGCAGAAAAGGTTGCCAAAATGGTCACCATTATGATTGCAGGGGTTGCCGTCATCTGCTTTTGCAAACTATCGATTCCCTTTTTCGGGAGTATTAAGTCATCAGATTCGGCATGAAGCGTTATCTCAAGACCTTGGATTTTGCTGTTAGCGGGGAAAGTTTTGACTTGCAATACAACGAGGATCTGAACATGCTGGAAACCAAACCTCGGCCCGGGGACCTCACACCCTATTACGATAGCCCCACCTACATATCTCATACCGACGCTTCAGGCGGTTTGTTGAATACCCTCTACAAAACTGTAAAAAGGAGGTCCCTGGCACGAAAAGTCGGGCTTATCAGGAAGTATCAAAACCCGCCTGGCCCTCTTTTGGATATGGGGGCCGGCACCGGGGATTTTGTCAGGGCTGCCCTGGCTGCGGGATGGGACGCGCAAGGTGTGGAGCCCAATGCCGGGGCCCGGGCCCGGGCCCGGGATAAGGGGATTTTTTTGGAAGAAAGCCCTGAACCCCTGAAAGGAGAGTTCGCAATCATTACCCTCTGGCACGTTTTGGAACACCTTCCCGATTTGGACCGGGCAATTGACCAACTATGCGCGATCCTTAAACAGGAGGGCACCCTGATTTTGGCCCTGCCTAACTTCAAATCCTGGGACGCCAGGCATTACGGACTTCATTGGGCGGGGTACGACGTTCCCAGACATCTTTGGCATTTTTCCAGGGCGAGTATCAAAGCCATTTTTGAAAAACGGGGCTTCCTAATTGTAAAGACCTACCCACTTTTATTCGATGCCTTCTACGTCTCATTTCTTTCCGAAAAATATAAGGGAAGCAGGTGGCCCTGGCTCAGGGCCTTTGTTGCAGGATGCCGATCCAACGTATCGGCTATGCGGACAGGGGAATATTCCTCCCTGATCTACGTCTTAGAAAGCCGTAAAGGCAAATAGAAGCCATTTAAGGACTAAACCAAACCTCTTAGCCCATGTTATGCGCCGGCAAAGAGATCGGAGCCCATAAGGCCTGAAACACGGCATTATAAAATAATAAATATTGATCGACAGCATAAATATTAATAAATTTTATTTATAGGTAAATTCGACAATGGCCCGGCGCGTCATTCCGGTGGAATTGCCAAATCCGGTGGTGGTTTTTCAAAAAGCTTTCCTATTTTTGCGCAACTAAATTCAAGGAAATGAAAAAATTGATCCTGGCGGCCGGCCTACTGGCCGTCACAGCATGTCAACAACAGAAAATCGGTTATGTGGATAATGTGAAGCTGATGAATGAATATCAGGAGAAAAAGGACATTGAACAAAAGTACCAGGCCAAATCGGATATGCTTGGAAAGAAACGCGACAGTATCAGCCAGGCGTTTCAGCAGGAGGCACAGGCATTTCAGCAGCAAGCCAAAAGCATGTCTCAGCAAAAGGCCCAGGAGCAGTATGGTAGCCTTCAGCAAAAAGGGCAGCAGATCGGGCAACAACTGCAACAGGAGGAACAGCAATTGCAGCAACAGGGACAAACCGAAATGGATAGCCTGATCAGTAAGGTCAGGGAGCAAATCCGAAAATACGGCAAAGACAACGGCTATACCTTTATCCTGGGAGGAGGAAATGGTGGAAGTGTACTTTATGGAGAAGATTCAAAGGATATCACCGAAGACATCCTGAAACGCCTGAACGACACCTACAAGAAGTAAGGGAAGCGGGGCCACTCCCAGGTCAGGGACCTAACAAATAAACCAAAAACACGGCAGGGATAAAGTACAAGGCGATGGTCCTGGCCCCATCGTAATCTTTTGCCATGCGCTGTCCGAAAAGCAGCATCAGCAAGGCGAGGCAGCAAACTATGGCCCCATAGAGAGCCAGCCTGCGCCCCCCGCTTACCGCCAGTTGTATCATTCCTCCAAGGCAGAGGAACCCTGCGGCAAGTTCTGTTACCATCAGGCATCCCAGCAATTGGGGCACCCAGTTTTTAAATGGGGTTTTGGAGAAATGCCCGCGGAGCCAACCCAGGTTCCCTTTCCAGTTTGTTACTTTGTCCAGTCCGCTCTGCAGAAAGGTAATGACGAAAAAAAGAAGCAGGAGGTATTCGGGGGCAGATGCCAGCAAATGGTCCATATATTGAGTTTTAGGCGGCTCTTTTATGAAGGAGCCGGGTAAGGCGGATCGAAAGATCCGTCAAAACTATCCGGGAATTCCCGTTGCGCTCAATGTGAAATATGGCCCCCTCCAGTTCCCGTACAATATCGCCCACATTGTTTTCATGTATGAAGGAGGCAAATTTATCAAGCCTGAACCCGTCCACCCGAATTTGAATATAAGCGAGTGAAGGGGCGCCATAATTTATCAGCATGGCCTGCCTGATGACGGTCAGGCAATACAGCAGAAAATTCTTCTGGGTCTCGCGTCCGGTCTTGGAAACCTCTTCGCTCCATAAAATCAATTCGTGTATGGCCGCCTTGTTTCCTTTAGCCTTGAAGGCAGACCGCACCCATTGTACGAACCACTGCTCAAAAACCATATCTTCCGAATCCTTGTTCATCAGGTCCAGCGCCTTGTTGAAATTGCCATTGGCTTCGTGTGCGATCCGGATAGCCTCCTCGCGCGGTAAACCACGTTCCACCAATGCTGCCGAAATAGCTTCTGCCGCCAGGGGAGGGAAATGAAGGAGCTGGCAACGGCTTCGTATGGTTTGGATTATTTGTTCCTCATCTTCCGCAATAAGCAGCAAAACCGTTTTTTCCGGAGGTTCCTCTATGAGTTTCAGCAGTTTGTTCGAAGCCGGTGTGTTCAGGCGTTCTGCCATCCACACCAGCATCACTTTGAACCCGCCTTCATAGGCCTTTAGGGATAGTTTTTTTACCATGTCCTGGGCGTCATCCACCCCAATCTGACCTTGTTTTTTTTCAATTCCAATTTGCTGGTACCAATCGAAAAGGTTTCCATAGGGCTGTTCCGTCAGGAATTGCCTCCAATCTGCAATATAATGATCGCTGACAGCGTGGGATTTGATCTTGTCTGAATTGGCCACGGGAAAGACAAAATGCAGATCCGGATGAGAAAAGGTTTCGCATTTCCGGTTGCAGGCCACATCGCCGCCCTCATTTTCACCGCCCTGGTTTCCACAAAGGAGATACCGGGCATAGGCCAGCGCCATGGGGAGGGTACCACAACCCTCCGGGCCGACAAAAAGCTGTGCATGGGGGATGCGGCCCGCATCGGCGCTTTGAGCCAGATGCTTCTTGATATGGGACAGCCCTAAAACCTCGCGAAACAACATGTAGCCAAAGATAAGATAATTGAGGGATGTGCGGCATTTTTATCCCGGGGGCCCTTTATCCAAGTCCATTTAATCTTTACATTTGCCTTTACCATAAAATTCGGGCTTTATGATCACAATAGACGATTTTGATTTTAAAGATAAGAAGGCGTTGATCCGGGTGGATTTTAATGTTCCCCTTGACAAGGATTTCCAGGTCACCGATACCAACCGGATAGAAGCGGCCAAACCCACCATTGTAAAAGTGCTGGAAGACGGAGGTAGCGCTGTCCTTATGAGTCATCTCGGCAGGCCGAGCGGGAAACCAAACCCAGACCTTTCGCTGTCCCATATCGTGGAAACCGTTTCAGATGTGCTTGGGGTACAGGTCAAATTCGTGGACGATTGCATAGGGGAGAAAGTAAAGCACGCGGTGGATGAGCTGCAAAACGGGGAAGTCTTGCTACTGGAAAACCTTCGCTTCCACAAGGAAGAGGAAAAGGGAGGGGAAGATTTTGCCAAAAAGTTGTCGGCCTGGGGTGATATTTATGTCAATGATGCTTTCGGCACGGCTCACCGGGCCCATGCTTCCACTACTATAGTGGCCAGGTACTTTAAAGACAGGAAATGTTTTGGGTACCTGCTGGCCCGGGAGATCGAGGCCATAGAGAAGGTAATGAAGACGGGAGAGAAACCGGTTACGGCCATTCTCGGGGGAGCCAAGGTCTCTTCTAAAATTACGATTATTGAGAATATACTCGATAAGGTTGACCATCTGATCATCGGGGGCGGGATGACCTATACCTTCGTGAAGGCACAGGGAGGGAAAGTGGGCGATTCCATTTGTGAAGATGATAAAATGGATCTTGCCAGGGACATCCTGAAGACGGCGCGTGAAAAAGGGGTGGAGGTCCACCTGCCGGTAGATGTGGTTGCGGCCGATTCATTCAGCAATGAGGCCAGTACCAGGATCACCCCGGTGGATGAGATCCCGGATGGATGGCAGGGGCTCGACGCCGGCCCGAAAACGCTGGAAAACTTTGGTGCCGTTATCCGTAAATCCAGGACCATCCTGTGGAACGGCCCCGTAGGGGTTTTCGAAATGCCCAATTTTGCTAAGGGGACCATCGCCATCGGAAATTATATAGATGAAGCCACAAAATCGGGAGCATTTTCCCTGGTAGGGGGAGGCGATTCCGTGGCCGCCGTGAAGCAATTTGGGTTTGAAGATAAAGTGAGCTACGTCTCCACCGGAGGCGGCGCTATGCTCGAGAGCCTGGAAGGGAAAGAACTGCCCGGAATAGCCGCAATATCGGAGCACTAAGCACGTTATCTTATCGGGAGGCTCGTCAACCGAATCATTTTCCGGTTTAAAATTTTATGATTCGCTAAAAAAATACGACTTTCGTAAGCCCCCACTCACAAAGCACATCCTTATGACCACAGGCAATAAGATTATCCTGAGCTTCGCATGCTTTTTATTCATGGCGCCGTCCCGGGCGCAACAACAACCCCCGGAACCCGAAAAACCGGCACAGGCGATACAGACCGACGATGAGGCCTCAGACAGCCTCGTGGTAGCCGGGATGGAGGAAGAATTGCCTTTGGATTTGGGTCAGACCGGGGTGGACGGCCATTTTGAGCGCCACTGCCCAGGCAGGTAAGCCGAAAGTGATGCTGCACGACCTGGATCAGGCTGCACGTTATGACAGCCTGTGGATGAAAGAATTGTACGACTATGCTTCCCTGTTTGATGATATGTACGATGAGGTTACGGACCTGGCCGTGGATACCACAGTGGTTGAAGTAAAAAAGGTAAGTACAGAGGAGCTGAAGGCACGCCTGGCGATACTCAATCAGAAAACTCCCTTTAACATCGCCTATAACCCGTCCCTTGAAAATGTGATCAATTCCTTCCTGGTCCGCCGGAAAGACCTGATGGAACGAATGCTCACCATAAGCCAGTTTTACTTTCCCAATGTTCGAGGCGGCCCTGGACAAATACAACCTGCCGCTGGAAATTAAATACCTGGCTGTTGTGGAATCTGCCCTGAACCCCAGGGCGCGTTCCCGGGTTGGGGCTACCGGGCTTTGGCAATTCATGTATGGCACGGGTAAAATGTACGGCCTGGATGTAAGCAGTTATGTGGATGACAGGCGCGACCCTATCAAAGCCACGGAAGCCGCCTGCCAGTACCTGTCCAAATTATACGAAATTTTCGGGGACTGGGACCTGGCCCTGGCCGCGTACAATTCGGGCCCCGGGAATGTAAACAAGGCAATCCGCCGATCGGGAGGCTATACCAATTACTGGAACATCCGCAGGAACCTGCCCAGGGAAACTGCCGGCTATCTGCCCGCATTCCTGGCCACTATGTATATCTTTGAATATGCCAAGGAGCACGACCTGAAAATACGCAAAGTGGACCGGCCTTATTTTGAGACCGACACCCTGCACGTACAAAAATACGATTACCTTCGATCAGATTACCGAAATGGTAGACGTGAGCAAGGAAGAGCTGACCATGCTAAATCCTTCATACAAACTGAATATCATCCCTAAGGTAGACGGGAAATCCTATACCCTGAGGCTGCCAAAGTCCGCCATCGGCCCGTTCGTCAACAACGAAGCGGCTATTTATGCCCATGTGGCCGAAGAACTTAAAAAGGAAGAAAAACCCCTGCCCACAGCTCGTGGAGGCCGAAGAACGGGTACGGTACAGGGTGCGCAGCGGGGATTATCTGGGAAGGATCGCCGAAGAATACGGCGTTGGAGTAAGCGAGATCAAACGTTGGAACGGGCTCAGGAGCAATATGCTTCAGGGTTGGGCAACGCCTGACCATTTTCCCCAGAAAACCGGTCACCACGGTGGCGCAGGACCTCGCATAAACAGGCCAGTCCGGACCAGCACATTTCCTCTGATGCCAAGATCCATGTTGTGAAGGAAGGGGATTCGCTTTGGACCATATCCAGAAAATATCCGGGAATTTCCATTGAAAATTTACGAGAATGGAACGGTATTAGTGGTAATAATCTGAAACCGGGCACAAAATTGAAATTGTGCAATTGTTCTTCGTAAACACCTGAACCTATGAAACATTTTGGAACACTATATTTACTCCTCATTCTCCTGGGCATATCTGCCTGTGGCAATAAGGAAAAAAAAGCATACAAGCCCGAATCCATCGGCGCGATCAACCAACTGGCCGTGGTCATTGAAGACCCGCTTTGGGAAAGCGAAGTGGGCGACAAGATCCGACAATACTTTGCCGCCCCGGTCGTGGGCCTTACCTGGGATGAGCCCCTGTTCAGTATTGAACAGATGCCCCCAAGCGCGTGTTTACCGGCACCACCCGTCACCGGAGGGCCGTTCTTTTTGTGAGTTTAGACACGCTGAATGCCGGCGGGGTCCAAACCGACCTGTTTGCCAGCCCGCAGAAAGTAGCAATCATCAAAGGGCAAGACCCAACAGAATATTATGGATAGCCTGGATGCGGAAGCCCCTTCCATGATCGCAGAGCTCAAACAAATGGAACTGGAAGAAACCCAGGCCCGCTTTTTACGCTCCCTGAGCAAGGATAACGTCCTGGAAGAAGAATTCGGGGTTTCCCTAGACATCCCTTCCATTTATAAACTCGGAAAGCGGGAAAACGGCTTTGTCTGGATCGACCGGGAAATCCAGAAAGGCACTATGAATATCCTGGCCTATGAGATGCCGCTTGACAGTTTCGAAAATGATACCACCCTCGTGGCAGATATCGTAAAAATGAGGGATTCTATAGGGAAACGATTTATCCCCGGACCCGATCTTCCCGATAAGGATACGTATATGGAGACCGAAAAAGCATTCGCACCCTCGGTTTATAAGACTGAAATTGCCGGGAAAAAGGCCCTGGAGGTACGGGGAATATGGGAAGTGCACAACTATCCTATGGCAGGGCCCTTCCTCACCTATATCATCCGGGATGAAGCCAAATAACCGCAACCTGGTGCTGGAGGGCTTTACTTTTGCCCCGTCCACGAATAAACGGGATTATATGTTCGAATTGGAAGCCATTCTGAAAACCATTCGTTTCACGGATCAATCGAAGGCAAAGCCGGTGGCTACACGGTAAATAAAGGCATATAGAACGATCATGAAGGCGGCAAAGCAAAACCAGAAGAATGCCTTGAAATAATATTTGACCAGGACATGCCCCAGTTGTTTAAAAGCCTCCAGATATAATTCCTTTAATAGTAACAGGTGTTTCATAGGTGTAAGTTTTTGTCTTTGGCCGGTTCTATGCCCAGCTACAATAACTAACTCTTTTTGCTGGTATTCCCGTATGATCTCCAGGGGGCATTTGTTGCAAAATGCGCCGGTAAATGTTGTGAAAATCAATAAGTTAAAACTCTCTGCAGGGGACAGAGGCATTTCGCCATCCTCCGGGCTGGGAAGCTCATCCCCCGGTCCTCTACAAACAGGATATGGGGGGATTTGAGGTATGCCCGCAGAACCTGGCGTCTCTACATGCTTACGATAATGAATTCGGACCGCCTGTTTTTCTGATGGGCTCTCTTCAGTGCATCTGACGGTTCCGTCACATTCGTTAAGAAGCCTTTCTTCCCCATAGCCAATTGCACTCTCAATACGGTCGGGCCGAGATGCCCTTTTGGATCAGGTATTCCCGGGATGCTTTGGCACGACGATCAGACAGGTATTTGTTGTAGGCGGCCGGACCCCGTGAGTCGGTATGGGATTCTATCTTGATCACCATATTGGGGTAGTCATTCATAACGGCTACCAGTTTGTCAAGTTCGGCAGCCGCATCCGGACGGATTTGCGAGGCGTCGAAATCAAAATAAATCATGTCCGTCTTGAGTTTTTTGATGCCATCCTCAACTATGATTCGGTCTTCGAGCCGGTCCAGGGAAACTGTTACCTCCAGTTTTTGATTGGAAGCTGTAGTTACCGGTAACTCCGTGGGTTTATAGGTTTCTCTGGAAGTTCTCAGGAGGTATTTGGTATTGCCTATCCAGGTCTTCAAACAGGAAAGACCCGTCTTCTCCGGTAACCAGTTCCTTGAGTTTCCTGTTGATTTTCATCCAGAAGTTCTACCAGGGCATCCGGGATTTTATCGCCGGCCACGCGTTCGGTAACAATGCCTGCGATGGCATTTTCATTATGTTCTTCCGGGAAGAGGCGTTTGAAAGAATAAATATCATCATCCCCTTTCCCTCCGGGCCGATTGGAAGCAAAATACCCTTCCTGGGTATCCTCATTCACTATAAAGGAAAAATCATCCCGGTTGCTGTTGATGGGTTTTCCCAGGTTGCGCACCTCCAAAAATCCATTCGCTCCGTCGAAGGCGACTTCGTATATGTCCAGTCCGCCGAGTCCCACATGCCCGTCGGAGGAGAAGTATAACTTGGAATCATTTATAAACGGGAACATTTCCTTGCGTTCCGTATTTATCTCAGGCCCCAGGTTCCTGGGAGACGAAAAACTGCCGTCCTCATGTACGTCTACTACAAAAATATCGGTGCTTCCGATACTTCCCGGCATATCCGATACGAAATAAAGTTGCTTTCCATCCGGGCTGAGGGCCGGGTGGCCTGTGGAATACTCATCGCTGTTGAATGGCAATTCCACCCCTTCTGTCCATTCGCCGTTTACTTTCTCAGACCGGTATATTTTCAGGTTGTTTACGCCGTTTTTATCCCTTTTTAATTTCTTGGAATAATTATTCCGTGTAAAATACATGGTTTGGTTGTCCGGTGAGAATGTCACCCCGGCCTCATGGTATTTGGTGTTGATTTTTTTGGAAAATTTAACGGCATTCCGCACTTCCTGAGATTCCTTGTTGATCGCGCCCACGTAAAGGTCCAGGAAAGGCTGGTTGTTCCACTTATAACGGTGTGTGCTAAGAAACGCGGAATCCGCAGCCGAGGCGAAAACAAGCTGATCGTCCTGAAAGTACATGGGCGCGAAATCCGAATAGGGCGAATTCACATCGAGATCCCGGACGGTCACCCGATTTTCGGTTTCCAGGATGTTGTCCAACAGTACTTCCCGCTTTTCCGATGCATTTTCGGCCTCGGGAATGGAGCCTTCTCCGTCGTCGAGCTTCCGGTTATAGAGCCTCATCATGCGTTTGGCCCGCGCATACCGACCGGTACCTTTAAGCGCATGAGCATATTTGAAGATATTGTCTGCAGACATATCCTTGCGGTAGGAATGGAAGAGTTGGTCGTACCAGTAGTAGGCCCGTTCCATGTTGGTATTGAAATAATGGGAATCCCCGGCCTTGCTGATTAACTCGTAGGAAGGGGATTCACTAATGGCCAATGCCTGCTCATATAATTGCGCTGCTTCGGCATACCACATTTTTTTGAAATAGCTGTCGGCCTTTTCGATAAGCTTGGCCAGGGCAGGCGGATCTTTTGTTAGATGCCAGACAGCGATTTGTTTCCTGAGACCGGTGAACACGGGGTTTTGCTCCTCACGTTCGCCACCTTGCGGGCTCGAAGGATCTGAAGCCTGCATTTCCAGGACCCAAAGGGCTTTCCCGTACCGGCTCGCCCAGACCAGATCCTGCTTGCTGCAAGGCTTCATTGCCCCTTGTGAAATGCTGCAGGTAAACATAGTATTCCTTTCGGGCCGGATCGTAAAAGAGGTCGCTGTTAAAACCTGCTGCGCGGGTTTGTCCCACCAGGCGCAAGGCATATGCTTTCGTCCCGAAAACCCCGGCAATCAGGTAGAACCCACTGCTCTGGCCTTTTAATAACGGCTGGCTTCTGAATGGAATTTTTTTGGAAGCCGCCTCCCGGGCAAATGAGTGATCGGGACGGACAGAACTGGGTTGAGCATCAGTCTTTTGGGGCGCCTTAGCCACAGAAATTCCTTCCCTGGCGTTCAGGATCCATAGTTTGCCCCCGTACAGCCCGCCCATTTTGGAGACAATACCATGAACGGCATCGAGCCCATTTTGGTAATAGCCCAGGTATATATAATCCAGATGGTTTTTCGGATCCGTGGCCGATTTGGGATGGAGCCCGTTTTTTCCAAGGGCTTCCATGAAGGCCAGGGCATTCTTTTTTTCACCGAAAACACCGGCTACCGCATAATACCCGTTTCTAAGCTGTTTCATCGTCGTAGTGATCCGGGTAGCGATATGATTTTCCCTGGCAGCGGCCTGGTAGTCGGCATTTTCACCATCGGCGGCAGGCCTGGTCATTTTCCCGGATTCGTCGTTGGCCCGTACGGTTAGCGCAGTTGGCACTTCAGAATGGCCTGCGGCTAAACTGTATGTGCCGCGTACGGCAGTCAGGCTGAGAAAGGCAAAGAAGAGCATGCCCATGCTTTTTGCCCGGGGGATGCTTCGGGATATTAGGATGCTCGTTTGTTGGATCATCATTCGATTCCTTCCTTTGGCAGGAAATCCGCCAAGAGGGGGGAAGGCGTTATAAGGTTACTTTGTCGAAAATACAGGTTCTCCCTCGCGCTGGAATATTTTTGTTGTGAAAGGAGTCATTTATGTCGTGAAGCCTGGGGAAAATGTATTTTCCAGAAAACAATAGGGTGCTGAAGCGCTGTAAAACCTGGGGGTCATCGGTAAATTACCGGGGCGGATTCCCAGCCGCATTTAAAAAGTTGAAATACCCGGGCGGACGGAAAGTACCAAAAAGTATATTATGGATTTGTAGTTGTAGATTTCAGCCAAACAAAAGGCGCCCTGCAAAGGCGCCTTCAGCGTAATACGGAATATTATAGTGTTTAAATATCTTTCTTCTCTTCAATTTTAGTATCGTCCTCCTTGGAGGCGTCTTTAAATTCTTTGATCCCGCTGCCTAAGCCACGCATCAATTCGGGAATTTTCTTTCCACCAAACAACAATAGGACGACCAACACTATAATGGCGATTTGCCAGGGTCCAACGGCCAAAAAGGGAACAACTAATACCATAATTTTAAATTTTAATGCAAACAAAGGTACTAAAAAAGTAAATACACAACCCGGATACCGGGAAGTAAGATTTGTTTGCCCCCGGCTTTTTAATTGCCTTTTACCTCATCTACAGATTAGATTGCGTATATTTTATACTTTTAATAAGCTTTTCACACTTAATTGCCCACGAACCTTATCTTTGTAGCTTATGTCCAGGAAAGAAAAAAAGGGAAGGAAACTCCAGAGAAAACTGCTGAATAAGTATCGCCTGGTGATACTCAATGAGAGTACTTTTGAGGAAAAGATATCCTTCAAGTTAAACAGGCTGAATGTTTTTGTAACCGGGTCGCTCTTAACAATCGGGCTGATCGGGCTTACTATCCTGCTGATCGCATTTACCCCGCTGCGGGAGTATATCCCGGGCTATTCTTCCACGAAATTAAAGAGGCAGGCCACGGAACTTACCTATAAAACGGACTCCCTCGTAACAGCGCTTAATTATACTAACCGGTATTTGGATAACATACGAATGGTCCTTAAAGGAGAAGTTGAAAATAATGAAATCAGCAGGGATTCCCTTTTCGATCAGTTTAAGATAGACCCTGCCACCGTTGACCTCAGCCCGATCAGGGAGGATTCCATGCTCCGTGCGGAAGTGGCCCTTGAAGACAAGTATAATCTATTCGAGCGCGCCTCCGGGGGCAATAGCCAGCTACTTTTCTCGCCTGTAAGCGGCACCATTTCCCAGGAATACGATCCTGAGCAAAAGCACTATGCCGTGGATATTGTGGCGCCGAAAGACACCCCTGTAAAAGCGGTTGCCAACGGGACGGTCATTTTTTCGGAATGGACCGCAGACACCGGCTATGTCATCATCCTGGAACACGAGGACGGGCTACTCTCCGTATACAAACACAATGGATCCCTCCACAAACAGCAGGGGGATGTGGTTCGTGTGGGGGAAGTAATCGCGACCGTCGGAAATACCGGGGAACTCTCCACCGGGGAACATCTGCACTTCGAACTATGGAGCCATGGCAGCCCCGTAAATCCATTGAATTATATCGATTTTAAGTAAGTCTATGTCCCTCAAGTCCGCAGCAGCCCGATGCTTTGCCGCCCTTGTTGCTAGAAGAACGGCGCGATGGGCGAAACATCCGGCGGATTCCCAGGAAAAAGTTTTAAAAGGCCTCTTGGAAAAGGCCAGGGAAACGGCTTTCGGCAAAGATCATGGCTTTGCCCATATCCAATCGCATAAAGAATTCGCTAATCGGGTACCCATCCGAGATTACGAACAGCTGAAAGCCTATATAGACCGGACCGTTTTAGGAGAGGCAGATGTGCTTTGGCCGGGACGTCCCATCTATCTGGCCAAAACATCCGGTACCACTTCAGGGGTTAAGTATATCCCGATCACGCACCCCTCCATGAAAGAACAGGTGGTAGCTTCTCGCAATGCCATCCTGAGCTATATCCATGAAAGAGGGGATGCTGATTTTGTGGACGGGAAGATGATCTTCCTGCAGGGGAGTCCGGAGCTGCAGGAAAAAAATGGGATTAAAGTGGGTCGGTTGTCAGGGATCTCGGCACACTTCGTCCCCTCTTACCTCCAAAAAAACAGGATGCCAAGCTGGGAGACGAATTGCATGGAGGATTGGGAGAAGAAGGTAGACCGGATCGTGGAGGAGACCCGGGAAGAGGACATGACGGTTATTGCCGGCATCCCTTCCTGGGTTCAGATGTATTTTGAAAAACTGGAAGCACGAACCGGAAAAAAGGTCGGCCAGCTCTTTCCGAATTTCCAATTGTTTATTTATGGCGGCGTGAACTATGAACCGTACCGGGCGAAGTTTGAGAACCTGATCGGGAGGAAAGTAGACAGCATCGAGCTTTTTCCCGCAAGCGAAGGGTTTTTTGCCTACCAGGATTCTCAAAGCGAACCCGGGATGTTGTTGTTGCTCGATGCGGGGATCTACTACGAATTCGTGAAGGCCTCCGAATTCTTCAATGATGCCCCGGAAAGGCTAACCATAGCAGAGGTTGAACTGGGGGTGAATTACGTGATGGTCATTTCCACCAATGCGGGGCTCTGGGCTTATAACCTGGGAGATACCGTTCAGTTTATTTCCAGGGACCCTTATAGGATAGTGGTTTCAGGCCGCATACAGCATTTTATTTCTGCCTTTGGGGAACATGTCATCGCCAAGGAAGTAGAAGTAGCCATGCAAAAGGCACTGGCGGTAACGGGTGCCCGGGTAAATGAATTTACCGTGGTGCCCCAGATCAATCCGGAGAAACAGGAACTCCCCTATCACGAATGGCTGATCGAATTTGAACACCGACCGGAAAATATGGTACAATTCCGGGACTTGCTCGACCAAAGCCTGCAGGCACAAAACAGCTACTACTTCGATCTGATCGAGGGGAATATCCTTCAGCCCCTTAAAATAACCCCAATTAAACGGAACGGCTTTATGGCCTATATGAAATCCATAGGTAAACTGGGCGGGCAGAATAAGGTGCAAAGGCTGTACAACGACCGCAATGCCGCCATCGGCCTGTTGCAGCAGAAGGAAGATGCTGTCTGAACCCTGATCCGGGCCCGAACTGGCAGGGCCGAAGTATTTAAGTCCCCCGATTTTGATCCCCCTCTGAGTATATCATAAATAATAAATGTACTTTTAGCTTTGTCTATGGAACAGGATAAGGATACCACCAGGGCGCAGGAGTCTACAAATGCCATTGAGCGGCTCTACATTACCATGCGCCATTTGTTAAACCGGGGGTTTTACAAGCCGATGGGTGTTTCGGGGGAAACACTAATGAAGGCACTGCTCCTGTTGCGCCCGGAGATTTATGGGTCGATAGCCGAGGAAAAAACCGAACTCAACGGCCTAATTTATGTCCTGGACCGCCTTCCTGAAGGGATTGAGCAATGCCGATTTATCAACCTGACTTCGGATGAAGGTTATTCTAAAACGCATTTTAAGGCCATTGTACCACCAAAAAGAAGGCGGAACTGCTACCGCATAGACCAGGAGCAGATGAACATAGAGATTACCAGGGGCCGTTCGGATATTTATGACTTGCTCACCCACCTGACCTTCCTCTTCACTGAGTCCCATAAAATCGGGAACAAAGTACTTATCCAGGACACCCAGAAGGTGATTCGCGACTGGCAGAAACTCGAAGAATTGCTGAAAAAGCCTGAACTGAGCCGGGGTGACCGGGAGCGAGCTTTGGTCCATGCGGCGAATATCATGGGACGTTCCTACGTGGAAACCATGAAGGTATATACCAAACTGACCACTAAAAAGAACCCGGAGCGCTTTCTTAGAATCCTTTACTGGCTGGGGAAACTGGCCATTGAGGAAGCCACCGGGGGCGCCAAGCGAACCATTACCTTCAGCGCCCTGCTGCGGGAGCGCCTGGGCCATCACATACACGGGGAACGCTGGGCCAATACGATCAAAAAAACATTGTTGAAACACCGTTTGCTCCACCGGCCCATCCATATCATCAGTGCCAACATGCACTCCGTGGTAAATTCCCTTTACGCCGCCAGGGCCCTGTCTTCTGAACTTCAGGGGAAAAGCGCATTGGAAATATATGAAACCCTCAGCCTGGAGAAGAACCTGGAACTCAGGAAGAAGGTGATTGAGCTGGCAAGAAAAAACGGGATGATCCATATCCCGGACCATTCCGGCACCAGCATAGACGTACAGATCTTCGATATGGCCAAAATAAAGGGCGATTCGTGCAGCTTCCCTGTCCCCCGGGACACATCTGATGACCAAAAACCTGTTATCTTTGTCATGGATTACGCTTTCGGGGAACAGGCATTTGAGACCATTGACGAGTTGCTGAAGCCTTTTGAGGTAGAGGGGAAAGAGGCCCCTGTTTTTATGGATGTAGCCTCCATCTCCATTATGGGGAAGGCCGGGATCCTGGATGGGGGCAAAGGCGATTTGATGATCCCTACAGCCCATATTTTCGAAGGGACCGCAGACAACTACCCGTTCAAAAATGAATTAAGTGCAAAGGATTTCGAGGATTGTGGGGTGCGGGTGGTGGAAGGGACCATGGTTACCGTTTTGGGGACTTCCCTTCAGAATAAGGACATCCTTAAATTTTTCCACGATTCCACATGGGGGGTCATCGGCCTGGAAATGGAAGGGGTGCATTACCAGAAGGCGATACAGTCTGCCTCCCGTATCCGGAAGAGCGTCCGGGAAGACGTAAAAGTGCGGTATGCCTACTATGCCTCGGACAATCCTTTGGAAACGGGCAGCACCCTGGCTTCCGGGGGGCTTGGCACCACTGGTGTCAAACCCACGTATTTGATCACGGACAAAATTCTTAAACAAATATTTAATCAGAACTAATGGCAGAGCAAAAAAGCAAAAAGGCCGGCCCTGAATCGGACGAAATAGACGTGGGGCAATTGTTCCAGTTTCTGGGAAGGGGTATGCAAAAAATTTTCCGTGGGATCCTCAGAAGTTTTCTCTACCTGAAGAAAAGGGCAATATTATTGCTGATCTGCATTGTTGGTGGGTTCGTGGTCGGCTATGGTTTAAGCCTGTTAATCACGAAACAGCACAAGATAGATGCTATCGTGAAGCCCAATTGGGAAAGCAAAAATTACCTGTACGATGTCATCAGGGAAGTGCAGTCTAACCTCGAAGCCCGGGACACCCTGTTTTTTAAAAAAATGGGCGTCCCGATCACCAATTTTAACGGCTATGATCTGAGCATTGAACCGGTAAATGATGAGACGGAAATCAAGGATAAAAACCAATTGGAATATTTAGAATTGCTGCAAAAGTTCGAGAACACCGGCCTGGTTGCCGATGTCCTGCGGGCCGAACTGTTAGACAAGAGTTCCCTGAACCATCGGATAACCTTGCTTTACAAGGATTATGATGAAAGGCCCCCAATTGCTGAAGGCCGTTATGAGCCGGATAAACTCCAACGAGTACTATAAGGAACTAACGATTGTCAATAAGGAGAATGCCGAGACAAGAATCAGCCAGAACAATGCCTTGCTTGAGCAGATCGATCAGATTTTGGAATCGTATTCCAATAGGATGTCCCAATCCGGGGCGAATCCGCAGGAAGGCAGGATCGTACTCAGCACGGAAGATGAGGTGAATGTCGCTGATCTCCTGGAACTGAAATCGAGCCTGATCCGGGATAGTGAACGGATGAAACTGGCCTTACTCGAACAGCGCGAACCCATTAACATTATAAATATTGGAAATCCGCAAGTGGCTGAAAAATCCCTTTTCGGAAAGAAGGTGGTACTTGTCCCGTTAATATTTGTGCTCTTACTTTTTTTAGTCGATTTTATAAGATACCTCAACCGAAAAGCCGGCGAAATGCAAACACGCTAGTTAAGGCTTTCCCGACAGCCTGTATGGCCAGGGGCGCATAATAAACAGCTGAGATGCCATGAAGATACTAATTACAGGAGGAGCCGGGTTTATTGGATCCCATGTAGTCCGCAGATTCGTCAATAAGTCTCCCAGGATACCAAATTGTGAACCTGGATGCCCTGACCTATGCCGGTAACCTGCAAAATCTGGCTGATATCGCCCAAAAACCCTCCTATACCTTTGTCAAAGGAAATATTCTTGACCGGGCATTTATAAGCGATCTCTTCAAGACCTATCAATTTGACGGGCTCATCCATCTCGCAGCTGAAACCCATGTGGATCGCTCCATCAAGGACAGTACCGCATTCCTTCAAACCAACGTACAGGGCACGATCAATCTCCTGGATACGGCGGGCAACAC
Source organism: uncultured Flavobacteriaceae bacterium (assembly GCA_963721045.1). Taxonomy (GTDB): domain Bacteria; phylum Bacteroidota; class Bacteroidia; order Flavobacteriales; family Flavobacteriaceae; genus Zeaxanthinibacter. Next base: position 10,561 of record CAVRHQ010000016.1, on the reverse strand, counting down.
ATGGAGGAATGCCAACGGAAAACTCTTTTTGCAGATCAGCACGGATGAAGTTTTCGGCAGCCTTGGTGAAAGCGGACGGTTTACTGAAAATTCCCCCTACCGCCCCAATTCCCCCTTACGCCGCTTCAAAGGCCGCGGCAGATCATTTTGTGCGGTCTTACGGCGCCACCTATGGCCTCCCTTATATCATCAGCAATTGTTCGAACAATTTTGGCCCGAACCAATTCCCGGAAAAGCTGATCCCTTTGTTTATCAATAACATTGTAAACAGGGAAGCCCTTCCGCTATACGGGGATGGCAACTTTACCCGCGACTGGTTGTATGTTGAGGACCACGCTGCGGCCATAGATTTACTTTTCCATAAAGGCAGCCGAGGGCAAACCTATTGTATAGGTGGGGAAAACGAATGGAAGAATCTGGACCTGGCCAGGCAGTTATGCCACCTGTCCGACCGGAAATTGAAACGGGAACCCGGCAGCGCTGAAAAATTGATCACCTTTGTCAAAGACAGGCCCGGACACGACAAACGTTATGCCATTGATCCTACGAAAATCAAGGAGGAACTGGGTTGGAAAACCGAAATTGGCTTTGAGCAAGGATTGGAGCGCACATTGGATTGGTATCTGGAAAACAGGCAATGGCTTGAAAGCGTCACTTCAGGGGATTACCAAAAATATTATCTGAGCATGTATGGGAAGAAAGGGACAAACCAAAACCAGATCGGATGAAAGGAATTATTCTTGCCGGAGGGCTGGGAACCCGCCTTTACCCTATCACTTCGGTGGTGAGTAAGCAACTGATGCCGGTATATGACAAACCGCTCATATACTACCCGCTGGCTACCTTGTTGGGTGCCGGGATCCGGGAAATCCTCATTATTACCAAGCCGGAAGACGGCAAACTGTTCAGGGATCTGCTGGGGATGGCTCCCAGCTGGGCTGTTCTTTCGAATATGCCGTACAAATGGAACCGAAAGGGCTTGCAGAAGCCTTTCTGATCGGGGAGAGTTTTATCGGGGCGAAAAAGTCGCCCTGATTTTAGGAGATAATATCTTCTACGGGTCCGGACTAGACCAGTTGCTGCAGCAAAATACAGACCCGGAAGGGGGCATCATTTACGGATACCACGTTCAGGACCCTGAACGCTACGGGGTGGTGGAATTTGATGCGGATGGGAAAGCGATCTCCATAGAGGAAAAGCCCCAAAAGCCTAAATCCAATTATGCTGTGCCAGGTATTTATTTTTATGACAACGAGGTGGTCAGCATCGCCAGGCAAATCCGTCCCAGCGCACGCGGGGAACTTGAAATTACGGATATTAACCGGGCTTATTTGGAAAAGGGCCGACTGCACGTGAGCATTATGGACAGGGGAACCGCGTGGCTGGATACCGGCACCTTTTCGTCCCTCATGCAGGCAGCCCAGTATGTTGAGGTCATAGAAGAACGTCAGGGCCTGAAAATAGGAGCCATTGAGGAAGTGGCCTATTCCATGGGCTATATAACAAGGGCGCAGTTGACGGAGCTGGCGAAACCGCTTTTGAAAAGTGGATACGGAGAATATCTGATGCAGCTTCCTTAATAGTGTTTGGTAGCGAATGAAAATACAACAGACAGAAATACCGGATTGTTACGTAATAGAGCCGGAGATACATAAAGACCACCGGGGGGTATTTTTTGAATCTTTCAATAAGGCGGAATTGGAAAAGCAATTGGGTAGGCCGCTTCATTTTGTCCAGGATAACCATTCACTTTCAAAAAAAGGCGTCCTTCGCGGGTTGCACTTCCAGGCAGGGGAATATGCCCAGGCGAAACTGGTTCGGGTGGTCCGTGGAGCCGTTCAGGATGTGGTGGTGGATCTCCGCAGAAATAGCCCGGTTTATGGTAGATACCTCAGTATGGAGCTTTCGGGAACAACCGGGAAGATGTTGTATATTCCAAGAGGCGCGGCTCATGGGTTTTTAGCATTGGAAGATCAAACGGTTTTTCTGTATAAATGCGACAATTACTACCATAAGGCATCCGAAAGAGGTATTATCTATAATGATCCGGATCTGGGCATCCATTGGAAATGCCCCAAAGAACAGCTCATACTTTCTGAGAAGGACAAGCGGCTTTCCAGTTTTAAGGAGTATATGGGATGATTAAAATATTAGTGACCGGAGCAGAGGGACAATTGGGGCAGTGCCTGCAGAAAATATCAGGCGCCGACCCCTCGTTACATTTTGATTTCCGGATAGAACACGCTTGATATTACCGATCAGGAGGCCGTTCAGGAGGCTTTTCGGACGGGTTTGTTCGATTATTGTATCAATACGGCGGCCTATACACATGTGGACGAGGCCGAGCATAACCCGGAAGCGGCATTTGAGGTAAATGCCTGTGGGGCGAGATACCTGGCACTTGCCTGTGAGCAATTGGGGGTGACCCTGATCCATATTTCCACGGATTATGTCTTTGATGGAGAGAAAGCAGGAGGATATTCTCCAGAAGATGCCCCGAACCCAATCAATGAATACGGCAAGTCGAAATTAAAGGGAGAAAGGTACATACAAACCGCTTTGCAACGCTATTTTATTATCAGGACTTCCTGGTTGTATTCGGAATTCGGGCATAATTTCGTAAAGACGATGTTGAGATTGAGGTATGAAGGGGAACCTATACGCGTGGTCAATGACCAATGGGGATCCCCTACTTACGCCGGTGATGTCGCCAACTTCCTATTTGAGATCATTGCCACAGCCAAAAAAAACTACGGGATCTATCATTTCTGCAATGGCGGCAAAGCCAGCTGGTACGAGTTCGCCATGGCCATCTTCAGACAACTGGGAAGCTCCGTATCCGTACTATCCGTGGACAGCAATTCCTTGCCGAACGCTGCCCAGCGTCCACAAAACAGCCTTCTCATTACTTCCGGTACCAAAGCAGCCTTCAATATCCGTATTCCTACTTGGGAAGAAAGCCTGACAGAGCAACTTTACAATATCGTCCGAAAAACAAGTATGACGTGATAAGATTTGGTGAGAGCACACCGTGGCTGGAGAGGCTGTAGATACATGCTTTCCCAGGCGGGAATCGTGAAAAGGGAACAAATCAAACAGAAGGAACAGGAATGGGCAAAGTTTATGAAGAGTATAGCCGATCAGGCGTATAAAAGGGCTAAAAAAAATCATATTGGAGATGGATAACGCTAAAACCCATACCGCATCAGCGCTTTAATAATTATTTAAGCCGGAAAAAGCGCAGTGAATATGGGGCAGGTTCGAGTTCGCTTATACCCCTCCATACGCGGAAGCTGGCTCAATATGGTTGAAACAGAGCTCAAAGTATTGCTGTGACAATTTCTTATTGGAGATTTGATAAAATCACCATCATGAAAAAAGAGGTAGGGTCCTTGCAATAAAACAGTTACAATAAAAATCAACCCTAATCAGGCAGTTTACCACCAATGGGTCCAGGGGAAGGCTGAAAAAGGCTTTATCCGTCAATTTTAAGTTAAGATGACCTTTGTTGCTGTTTCGTTCATTTAGTCATTGTTGAAATGTGTCAATTAAGCTTAGATGTGGCCGTGAAACTTTTTTTCAAGAAATAAAACCATTCAATAATGATACGGGAATCAGGATATAAATATTTGAACTCCCTTTTAGATAACATTCTATTTTCTTCAAAGTTGGACGTCGCCCTGTCAAAATCCCTTTTCTTGAAATGCATTATTAATCTTGTATGAATCGGTCTGGGGAAGAAATGAACCAAAGGCAAAAAATAATGAGGTTCAATGGGAAACCAATAGTTAGGCGTCTGAACAAAGTGTCTTTTACCAATTCTCTTGGATTCCGCTACGAATTTTTTAATATTGGACCAACCCCCCACATGTTCAATAACCGAATTACTATGCAATAAATGATAACTGTTATCTTCTTTATGGCTCATATCACATCCATTACCAATTTCTTCAATAAATCGGATATTCGATTTGTTGATCAGTTTTCTGTATTTCTCTTGCTCTGATTTCATCGTTTTTTCCAGATTAACCAGGGTAATTTCGAAGTTAATCCCATTGAATTTCTCAAAAGGAAATATCAGCCAGAACCGGTATGTCCCTCCAATGTCACATATTTGGATCGTTTTAAGCTTCTCCTTTGCAATAATCCATGAAATAAAGTTGACGAGATGCCTAATTCTTTTTTTTCGAAGTTTGGATCTTAATGATTTAGTATTGGTTAGATCCTGATGCTTGCTCATATAGCTTACAGTTATATTTTATAGGTTTTGACCTGTTGACTTACAAAATTAATAGAGTCTGTCTTTATGGGGAATGCGCTCCAACACGAGTCTGGGCAGAAACCCCATTTTGAATAAAAATAACTAAACTATTCAAGTTACAACGAGGAACACTGGGTTTTGCAGAAAGATCCTAAGTGAGGCTCTATAAGTTTCCAAACATTAAAGTCTCTTATGAGGGGGTCGAACGGGTCTAAACAATGCGAATGATTGAATTCGAAACTCCCCTAACGCCTTTTGAATCCGCCGTAAAAGTTGTCAGGGATAAGAATTATCGTAGTTTTGCGTCGCGGCCCTCATAAAGCATCCTGAAAAGGAATAATTTTTTCTGAATGAAAAAAAACCTGATTGTTTTTGGGACACGTCCGGAGGCCATTAAGATGGCACCTCTGGTCAATGAATTCCGCAAACATGCCAGCGTATTCGAAACCAGGGTCTGTGTAACTGCCCAGCACAGGGAAATGCTGGATCAGGTGCTGGATTTTTTTAATATCGTGCCTGAATACGACATGGACCTTATGCGGCCGGATCAGAACCTGAATTCCCTTACGGCCGCCATAATAGAGGGGCTGAAACCCATATTGGAGGAATTTCAACCAGATTTTGTCTATGTGCATGGCGATACAACAACCACTATGGCCACCAGTCTGGCTGCCTTTTATGCCGGCGCCACCATATGCCACGTTGAAGCAGGGTTAAGGACTTTTAACATGATGGCACCTTTTCCCGAAGAAATGAACCGCTGCGTTACCGGGGTACTCGCAGGCGTCCACTTTGCACCAACTGAAATTGCCCGGTAAAAACCTGCTTCTTGAGAATAAAAAGAAGGAGTCTATTCTGGTTACCGGCAATACGGTTATTGATGCTTTGCTCTACAGTGTATCCAAGGTGATGTCCGGGGGTTTCGAGCACCCGGAAATAGAAAAATTAAAAACCATATGGGATCCTGAAAAGAAACTTATTCTGGTTACAGGGCACCGGAGGGAAAATCACGGGGAAGGGTTTATCAATATCTGTATGGCGCTGGGCGATATCGCCGAAAACAACCAGGAGGTACAGATTATCTATCCCGTACATTTAAACCCCAATGTGCAGCGGCCTGTCTATGAAATTCTGGGAGAAAGGGCAAACATACACCTGATTAACCCGCTCTCGTATCCATCTTTTGTATGGTTGATGGAAAAGTCTTATATGATAATCACTGATAGCGGGGGGATACAGGAGGAAGCCCCGAGCCTGGGGAAGCCCGTGCTGGTGATGCGGGAAACCACCGAAAGGCCGGAAGCGTTGGCTGCGGGTACTGTAAAACTGGTGGGCACAGACAGAAACAAAATTGTACGAGAGGCAGAGAAATTGATCAAAGACAAGGCCTATTTCTTAGAAATGAGCAACAGCCACAACCCCTATGGTGATGGCGGGGCCTGTTCCAGGATTGTAGAATTCATAGAGAGATACTAGTATTATGGAGCAACCTGTAGTTATGATGGGACTGGGGTATATCGGTCTGCCCACCGCGGCACTGATCGCCAGTCAGGGAACCCGGGTCCACGGGGTCGATATCAACCAAAGTGTAGTGGATACCATAAACGCAGGCCGGATCCACATTGTGGAACCTTCACTGGAAAAGACGGTTATGGAGGTCGTTGAGAAGGGACTTCTGAAAGCGGCGACAGTACCTATCCAGGGGGATACCTATCTCATTGTGGTTCCAACCCCATTTAAAAATAAAAACGAACCCGATATCAGCTTTGTGGAGGCTGCCACCAGGGCAATTATCCCATTGCTCAAGGAGGGCGATCTGTACATAATAGAATCTACTTCGCCAATCGGGACGACAGAGAAGATGCAGGCCCTTATCTATTCCGAACGTCCGGAACTGGAAGGCCGCATTTATATGGCTTACTGCCCGGAGCGTGTGTTGCCCGGAAACGTAATGCACGAACTGGTTCACAATGATCGGGTAATAGGCGGGGTGGACGAGGTTTCCACGGAGAAGGCAATCGCATTTTATCGGCGGTATGTAAAAGGCACCCTGCACAGTACAAATGCACGGACGGCAGAAATGTGCAAGCTTGTTGAGAATTCTTCCAGGGATGTACAAATAGCTTTTGCCAATGAACTTTCTTTGATCTGTGACAAGGCCGGGATAGATGTTTGGGAACTAATCAACCTTGCAAATAAACATCCAAGGGTGAATATTTTGAATCCCGGTTGTGGGGTCGGAGGCCATTGCATTGCTGTGGATCCTTATTTTATTGTTTCGGACTATCCACTGGAATCCAAAATTATCGGCACGGCGCGTGAGATCAATAATTATAAATCGTTCTGGTGTGCGGAAAAAATACATTCGGCACGGCTTCAATTCGAACTGGAATCCGGGCGCAGGCCCAGGATTGCCATCATGGGGCTTGCCTTTAAACCAGACATCGATGATCTGCGGGAATCCCCTGCAAAATATATTGCGCAAAAGGTTTTGCAAAATGCCAACAATGAAGAGTATTTCTTTGTGGAGCCCAATATAAAGTCCCATCATATTTTTAAACTGACCCCAATGGCTGAAGCCATGGAGCGGGCAGATATCATTGTGTACCTGGTGGCGCATAAGGAGTTCCGGGCAGCACCCCCGGCGGAAGAAAAGACGGTCCTCGATTTTTGTGGCGTCCTACAGCAGGCTATATAAATATTGGCAACTTCGCCGGCTTGAAGAAAAAATTTCAAAATATTGTAAAGGATGCGGACAGCAGGGAAATACTTGTCAAAGGGTTCGCATTTTTATCCATCAGGTCTGCCGGCCTGCTGGTGGGGTATTTCTTCACTTTTTTTGTCGCCAATTATTACGGCGCTTCGGTATATGGCCTGGTAGCCCTTAGTTTCTCTCTTTTTGTGATTGCCGGCATGCTGGGGCGTCTGGGGCTGGACATCAACATCGTCAAGTTTTACTCGGAGGACCATAATTGGAGTAATAAAGGACTGTTTTACAGGGTATTGCTGAAATCATTCGTGGTATCATCCATTCTGGCGGCCGGCCTTTACTTTTCCAAAGACCTTATTGCCGACAGGCTTTTCAGCAAACCGGCCCTGGAGCCCTATATCTACTGGACCGCACTGTCCGTCCCCTTTTGGTCAATTACCTTAATCTGCGCGGGCCTGCTGCGGGCGAAAGGGAAAAACGGGTGGTTTGCCATCCTCAACAACCCGGGGAGGTTTTTCTTTGCCCTCCTGTTCGTCTGGCTTTTGTGGGCCTTCACGAATGATCCGCTGACGGCCATTAAGGGGCATTTTTATGGAATTGCCGGGTTGGCCATCCTGGCCCTCTTGGTTTCCATCTACCACCTCCGATCGGTATCCTTCTCCTCGGAAGCTGATTCATGGGCTTTTTTAAAGGAATCCATCCCGATGATGCTTTCTTCCACCATCCTGGTAATTCTGGGCTGGATGGACACCTTTGTCCTCGGGATTTACGAAACCGATGCCAACATCGGGATTTACAACGTAGCCCTGAAGATCGCCACCTTTTCGACTTTCTCACTGCAGGCGATCAATTCAATTCTGGCTCCCAAAATAGCGAGGAGTTTTGCATCCGATGACAAGGCACTTTTCCAGAGGGTCATACGGTTTGGCGCGAGGATAAACTTTTTCTCTACCTTAGTGATCGTACTGGGGATAATTTTCGGGCAGAAATGGATCCTTCAGATTTTTGGAGATGATTTCGTCAACGGGACACCGGTCCTCATCATCCTCTGTATTGGACAGGTAATTAATGCGATGTCCGGTTCCGTTGGGATCATCCTCCAAATGACCGGTAAACAGGGTGTATATCAGAATATCATGTTGGTAGCCCTTTTCCTGAATCTGGTCCTGAACTTTTCTTTGACCCCGATTTACGGAAACTTTGGCGCCGCCGTTGCCACCGTGGTCAGCATTGCCGCCTGGAACCTCATAGGGGTGATTTACCTGAAGCGAAAGATGAACATTGTTTCTTACTATGATTTTAAGTAAATGGCTGAATCCATTATTAAACCCAATACATTCCTGATAGGGGCACAGAAGGCAGCCACCACTTCACTTTACAACTGGATTGCCCAGCACCCTGAGGTCTCAGCCCCTTCTGCCATCAAGGATTTCCCTTTTTTTATACGGGATGAATTTTATGATAGGGGCCCGGAATCCCTTGACAAAATTTACAGAGAGGAAGGCTACAGGGATGAAAAGGTTATTATGCAGGGATGTGTACAGTACATGTTTTTCCAAGAGGCCCTGAAGAGAATTTCGGAATTCGATAGCAGCGCTAAACTGATCGTAATATTGAGGGACCCGACAGAGCGGGCCCTGTCGGCATACAGATATTTCAGGAAGCTCAATCTTGAGACCTGGCCCCTTGGTAAAGCAATAGCAGAGGAAGGAAAGCGTTTGTCCGGGACCTATCAAGAGCGCTGTGACTTTACCTACGTAGCCCATGGCCTGTATGCCCGGCAGCTGAAGGAAATATTTACCTATATTCCCAAAGATCGTATTCTCGTGCTTTTATATGAACAGCTAAAGAACGACCCAGGGACCGCGGTTCGCAAAGTATTTCAATTTCTAAGTATTGCGCCCGATTTTAAGCCGGAATTCAGAATTCTGAATCAAACCGGACAGGTCCGGATTAAATGGCTGCAGAAACTCGTGTTCAACCAGACAAAGGTAAAGAAGTTTCTCGTAGATAACTTAATGGATCCTTTTATCCCCCTACACAAAAGGACTGTAATCCGATGGAAGTTCAAGGAATGGAATACCAAAGGTTCACCTGCGGTTTCCACAGATGAATTCACTGCAGAGAGAAAAGTACTCAGAAAACTTTTCCTTGAGGATATCTGTGAACTTGAAAACATGCTGAATATAGATTTGTCATCCTGGAAATAAGCCATGTCCATTTATAACAACATTGCGAAGTTTACGCTATTGGTCCTGGCTTTTCTCAGCCTTTTCAGCCATCCCATCGCGGGCATTACAGGCCTGGGCTTCCTCACCTATTTTGATGAGGCTATCCTGGTGTTTTCGGTTTTAATTTTGACCGGCATGTTGTTCCTGATGCGGAGTTTCAAGCCCATCTACATCCTGGTCCCGGCATTCTTTGTTTATTCGGTGCTCATCAGCCTGACGTTCGGATATAACAGAAATGTGGTTGAGGTGGTGGCGCAAAGCCTGATAAATATTAAATTTATCGTACTTCTCCTGGCTTTTGCCGTCCTCTTCAGGAACAGTTTCCGCACCATCCGTTTTTTCTTCAATTTCCTTTTGGCAATCTCCCTGGCGGGGATGCTGTTGCATCTGCTTTTGGGGAGTTATTTCAACGACTTGTTCGCGATCCCGGTCGTCCGGCGATCGGGCAGCTATATCCGTTATGGCGGGTTTTTTAATCCGAATCAGATGGCGTACCTGATGGCATTTTGGATTGGGATGGTGTTAAACAGCGCGAAGATCCGCAACACCTTCCTTTCTGCAAAGGATTGGGGAAAAATTGCCCTCAGCCTCCTGATTATTTTGTTAACCGACTCCAGAAGCGCCCTGATAGGTATCCTGTTCTTCTTTATTGCCTATTACTGGAAATTCATTTTGAGACATACCCGAATATTTTTATCCTTTGTAGTGGTACTTCTGGTGTCCCTGACCCTTTTCCTTACCTTCAGCAATACCCTGGAAACCATCCTGATCAATCTTCAGGGAGCTTCAGCCTTGACAGCTATTACATTCGGGGGATTATTATCAACATGGCCATACAGATCACCTATTTGCACTTCCCGATTGGGACCGGGGCGGCAACTTTTGGGTCGGTCCTTATCCGACGGAAGCCCGGTATATGAGTATTTTGGAGTAGCCAAAAGGTATTTTTTTGTTGAAAAGAAGGGGATATATGATAGCAGCGTTGCTTCCATTGTTGGTGAATACGGGTTCATAGGCATATGCTTTTACATCACTATTATTATACTATCTTTGGCGCTTTTTAAAAACAATCGGCCCGAATACCCGGAATTCCAGCCAATGTCGATGCGCTCGTTTCCTGGCCTTTATTTTTTATTCTGTCACAAACCCCACCTTTACAAATAATATCTATATTCTTATCAGCATCCCTGTCTTTCTGGACTTGTATTCTGCAAGGCAAAAATGGATTGAGGGAAATTCCGGCCATCAGAATCCGTAACAACACGCCTAATGCGCATATTGCTAATATCCAACATGTACCCCAGTAAGGCAAAACCCTATGCAGGAATTTTTGTCAGGAATCAGTTCGAAGAATTATGT
>CAVRHQ010000015.1:0-90866 GCA_963721045.1 uncultured Flavobacteriaceae bacterium | reverse complement strand
ACCGCACCACCTGTCGAAAGAAGCCAACCAGAAGGACTTCCAGATCCGCATGAAGCAGTTCTTCGACCACTGGCTCATGGGTGCCCCGGCGCCGGCATGGATGACCGACGGGGTGCCCTTCCTGGAGAAGGGGAAGGTGGGGCCGGAAGGGAAGGTGATCTCCTGACCGGGTTCTCCTGCTCGAGGGCTACGCGGCGCTGACCGAACATCTTCGGAGCCACGACAACCAACCATGGAGACGTGTATACCATTGTGTTGTACTTCTACAATATTATGATTGCTCTATAAGTATGTATTGTTGTAACTTGACCATATGAAAAAGCGCAAGCTCTACAAACGATCCTGGTGCTCAGAGCGGGCGGGGATGTCGCGCAAGGAGCTGGCAGACCTCGCGGGCGTCAACTTCCAGACCATCGGCTACCTGGAGCGCGAGGAATACAACCCCAGCCTCGACCTGGCCTTGAAGTTCAGTGAGATCTTCGACCTGCCCGTGGAAGCGATGTTCTCGGCCGAGCCGATGAAGCCGCTCAGTCAGGAGGTCTACGGTCCGAGAGCGAAGGAGGGCACCTGAGATGGGCATGACGAAACAGCAGCGGCGGACGGGTGTCATCGTCAACCACGCGGCGCTTGGCCTGATGCTCGCCGTCTGGTACGGCGGCCCCGTCGCGGGCTGGTCGGAGGTCGTGCGCGGAGTGGCCGCGCTCATCCCGCTGGTCGTGGTCGGCGTCGGCTACTATCGGATCCACCTGGCCACCGGCTTGTGGCGGCTCGTGCACGCCCGGCTGGAGGACCTGGATGAGCGGCAGGTCGAGATGACGATGCTGGCCGCCCGGTTCTCCTACGCGGTCTTCAGCGTGCTCTGCCTCCTGGCCCTCTTCGGGGCGGCAGTGGCCGGCAATCACGGTGTCGTCCCCTTCGACGCCATCCTGCCGGCCGGCCTCCTCTACCTCGCGCACACGCTTCCCTCTTCGTACCTGGCCTGGGTCGAGGAGGTGGTGTAGATCGAGGAGCGTTTCTCTTCGGCGCTTGCCTTGCCGCACCACCCGCTCCGCCTTACGCTGCAAGGCCTCCGGGTCATCGCGGTTACGTAGCGGAGCCCTCCCATGTTGCTCTCGTCGTCACTGTTGTTGAGCGCGCTCCTCGCCCTCCAGGGCGCGCCGGACACGATCCCGCTGTTCGCGTCCGACGAGCCGGTGGAGGTGACGCTGGAGGCCGACTTCGCCGCCATCCGGAGGGACCATTCCGACGAGCCCGAGGAGCGGCCGGCCCGGGTCCTGCTCCCCGCGGGGACACCCTGGAGGCGCAGCTCAGGCCGCGGGGTGACTTCCGGCAGCGACCCCGCCTACTGCTCCTTCCCACCTCTGCGCCTCAACCTGAAGAAGGAAGGGACCGGCGGCACGGTCTTCGCCGGCCAGGACAAGCTCAAGGTGGTCGTCCCCTGCCACCCCGAGCGGGACAGCTACGAGGAGTATGTGCTGCGCGAGTACCTCCTCTACCGCGTGTACGCGCTGGTCACCGACGCCGCGTTCCGCGTCCGGCTGGCGCGCGTCACCTTCTCGGACGCCTCAGGCCACGACGACGCGTTCACCCGCTGGGCCTTCCTCATCGAGAGCGACGAGGCGCTGGCGGCGCGCGTCGGCGGTCAGCCCCTGGACATCCCGGAAGGGAAGCTCCGTGCGCGCGGACCTCCTCCACCCCCAGGCTCAACGCGGGTCGCCGTCTTCCAGTACATGATCGGCAACACCGACTGGGCCGACGCGCGGGTGCACAACGTGGCGATCCTGGCCGTGGCCGGGCGGATCGTCCCCGTGCCCTACGACTTCGACTTCGCCGGCGCAGTCGAGCCTCCGTACGCCGTCCCCGCGCCCGACACCCCCATCACATCGGTGCGAGCAGCGCTTCTACCAGGGGTGGTGCTGGCCGGGCCTCGACACCGAGGGCGTCCTGCGACCCTTCCGCGAGCGCCCGGCCGAAGGTCGAGGAGCTCTTGCGCGGCTTCGACCTGCCTCTCCGGACCGCACGCGCGACGAGATCGCTGGACTACTTCGCGCAGCTTCTTCGACAACATCGCCACGGCCGACCAGGCGCAGCGCCGGCTGTTCCGCGACTGCCGGAAGGTGCGGCTGAGGGCCCGCTGGGCCGGCTGGCGGGCTCGTGCACGACCCTTGCGCTCGCGCGCGGTAAGCCCCATCGATTTGCCACGTACAGACGGGATGTCACGCCGGATGGCTGCACTCGTTCCTGACGTGCACGTATCGGACGCGAGTCGCGGCTCTAGGCCGGGTCCGCCCCCGCCGGACAAGACGGGGCCACACCGGCACTGGCTCGGCGCGCCGACCGCCGGCCCGCCGATCTCGAGCACCACTTCGCCGCCAGGTTCGGTTCGCTTCACATGGGACCTCCGCAATGGCTCTCCACTGACTCCCGAGATCCCGATCGGGCGCCGCTCAGCGGCCCTCGCTCCCGCGGCGGCCTTCACGAGCCTCGCGGCTGTGGCGAGACGACGGTCAGCGCTCCCGCTCCCCCCCTCGCAGGTCGATCGCCCTGCCGACGCGACGCTCGCACGGCCCCGCCGGAGGGCTGCCCGACCCGATCGAGGTCCGCGTCGTCGGCACCGACAACCAGCCCCTGGCCGGAACGACCGTGACCTTCACGGCCCGGCGCGGCTCGGTCGACCCGGCGACGGCGACGACGGACGCGGACGGCGTGGCGAGCACCCGCTGGACGCTCGGCACCGCGGCCGGACAGAGTACCCTGACCGCCGCGGCGGGAGCGGAGTCTCCACCACGTTCACCGCCACGGTGACCGCGGCGAGCCCGGCCTACGGTGAGCGCGGTGGCCGGGACCGGCCAGACCGCCCCGGCGGGCGCCGCCGTGCCGATCGCGCCCCGCGTCCGGGTCGCCGACGCCTTCGGCAACCTGGCGAGGGCGTGGCGGTGACGTTCTCGGTGCTGACGGGGGAGGCCGCGTACGGTCGGCGTGCGGCACCACCGACGCGCAGGGCATCGCGACGGTCGGCAGCTGGGTCCTCGGGTCCGGCCGCCGGCGAGCAGACGCTCGCCGCACGTGTCGAAGCAGGCGGCGTGACCAACAACCCGATCGTCTTCACGGCGACCGCCACCACGCCCGTCGGGTCGCAGATGGTGGCGACGGCCGGGAACGGCCAGCAGGCCCCGGTCGGCCAGCTCGTGCCGGTCGCGCCCACGGTGGCGTGCGCGACGACGCCGGCGACGGCGTGCCGGCGTGGTGGTCACCTTCGCGGTGGCCACTGGCGGCGGCAGCGTCGTCGGATCCCGCCAGGTCACCGACGCCGACGGGCCTGGCCACGGTCGGCGGGTGGTTCCTGGGCCCGCTCCCCGGCGCGAACACGCTGACGGCCTCCTCGGCCGGGCCTGCCGACCGTCACGTTCACGGCCACCGGAGTCGGCGGCGTCGCCCGCCTCGATGGTCGCGGTCTCGCAGACCGCGCAGACCGCGACGGCCGGCACCAACGTCGACGATCCGCCCAGCGTGATCGTGCGCGACGCCCAGGGCATTCCGGTAGGGGGCGTGGAGGTGACGTTCACGCGTGACGGCGGGCGGCGGAAGCGTGGCCGGCTCGCCGGACACGACGAACGCCAACGGTGTCGCGACCGCTCACCTCGTGGAAGCTCGGGGCAGTGGTCGGGACCAACACCGTGACGGCGACCGCGACCGGGCTGCCGAGCGTGACCTTCAACGCGACGGGCACCGCCGGCGCGCCCGCCAAGGTGGTGGCCATCGCGGGGAACAACCAGACGGCGGTCCAGGGCACGAGCGTCGCGACGCCGCCGGCCGTCCGCGTCACCGACGGCAGCGGCAACCCGGTGATCGGCGCGGCCGTGACCTTCGCGGTCACCGCGGGCGGCGGCTCGGCCACCGGCCTGAGCCAGGTCACCGACACGCAGGGTGAGGCCGCCGTCGGCAGCTGGACGCTCGGGTACCAGCTGCACCCAACCCTCACGGCAACCGTCGCCGGGTCCGGCATCACCGGAAACCCGGTGACGTTCACGGCGCAGTCCGCCACCCGAGATCGCCAGTCACCGCAGTGCCGAGCGGCTGCCGTGACCCTCGGGGACGACTTCGACGATCACCGTCCAGTTGAGGAACTCCTCCAGCTCCGCCGTCGCCGCTGCGGGCGTACAGCTGACCATCGCCATCGCGTCGGGAGGAGGAACGCTGGGCGGCACGCAGACGCTGGTCACGAACGCCAGCGGCGCAGTGAGCTTCACGCGGCTCAACGTGACCGGCACGGCCGGGCGCCCGCACGTTCACGATCACGGGCACGGGCGCTGCCATCGGCGACGACCGCCTCCATCACCTTCAACTGAGCCAGCACCATGAGACGCATATCGATCATCGACAGGATGACGGCGCAGCCGCGGCAGCTCGGCCTCGCGGTCCTCGCGCGGCGATCCTGGCCACCTCGGGAGCGCGGCGCAGCAGGCGGACGAGGGTGGACTGGCGGATCGGCGCCTGGAGCGGCGCCTGGGTCCCCTTCTCCGCGCTGATCAGAGTCCGCCGACGCGCTCGACACGCGGCCTGCGCGGCCGGACCCGCCTTCTCGCTGGAAGCCCGCTACCTCGCGTTCGAGACCGCTCTCCGTCTACGGCAGCGGCACCGCGGCCTTCGGGACGATCCGCCCCGGCAGCGCGATCCGTCCCGCCGTGGCGGGCACGTCCGACCGCGTCACGGTGGTCGCGGGGACGGCGGGGGTCGTGCTCGACCGCCGCGGCTGGCTCGGCGCGCTATCCAGCCGACGCTGCGGCTGGGCGGAGGCGTTAAGTGCGTACTCCTTCGCGCTCACCGGCGCCGACGCCAGATCCGCCCCACCGGAGACCTGGGGATCGGCTTCCGCGGGATCGGCATGGGCGCGCTCGACGTCGCCGCCGAGGTCCGCTACCTGCCGAGCACGTTCGACCAGGGCAAATTGCCGACCCGGGGCATCGCGCCACAGGACCAGCGTCAGACCGACCTCGTGTTCTCGGTCGGGATCGGCATTCGACCGTAGCTTCGCGGGGCGGGACGCGCGTCCTCAGAACACGTCCAGATCCCGCCCCGAGCGCACCGCCCCGGCATAGCCGGCGGCCCGGATCTCCCGCACGAGCCCCTCGTCGTCCGTCCCCCAGAAGAGCTGGTGGTAGAGGACGAGCAGCCCGGGTCGGGCGCGCCTGGCCAGCTCGGCCAGCTCCGTCGTCGAGGTGTGGAAGGCCCGGTGGTAGCGCTGCCACTCGGGCGGTCGCGTCGCGAACCGCTCGGCGCTGTAGACCTCGTGCACGAGCACGTCGCACCCGTCGCAGGCCTCGACGATCGCCTCCGTGGGCGAGGTGTCCCCCGAGATCACGATCGTGCGGTCCGGCCCCTCGAAGCGGTAGGCGTAGGCGTGCTCCCACGAGCCGTGGGGCACCTGGATCGCGAACACGCTTCACCAGGTCGTCCTGGTAGACGAGGCCGGGCTCGACCTCGCGCACGACGGAGCGGTAGGCGTCGCGGTTGGCGTCGCGGGGCTCGAGCCCGTCGCGGCGGATGGCGATGTCCTCGACCCACGCTTCGCTCGATGTGCTCCATCATCGCGCCCGTGCCGGGCGGGCCGACACGTGGAGCGGGTCCGGGCCGGTCGAGCACCCAGGGCGTGAGGAGCAGGTCGGGCAGCCCGACCGTGTGGTCGGAGTGCAGGTGCGTGAGGAAGACCCGGTCGAGCCGGTCGGGCGCGAGCGCCCCGATGCCCAGGTCGCGCGCGGCCCGCGCCGCGCGCCGCACCACGCCCGGCGCCCGCGTCGACGAGGTAGGCACGGTCGTCCACGACGACCGCGGTCGCCGGCCCCGAGCGGTCGGGGTCGGCGTTGGGCGTGCCGACGCCGAGGAGCACCAGCCGCATGCGGGGTTCCTGCGCGCGGGCCGCCGCCGGCGCGATCCCGGCGAGCATCGCCAGCGCGAACCCCGCCTTGCACATCGCCTTCGCGGTGCGCGCCGAGACCGCGTCCGGAGCGTCACGACCGGCGGCACCGGCTCACCGCGCCGAGCTCCTTCTTCCGCTCGAGCCAGCTCACGCCGCTCGGTCATCCAGTCGGCGGGCGGCTCCCCCTTCAGCCAGTGCGCGAACCACTGCAGGATGCGGCGGTGGTAGTCCACCTGGTCCTCCTTGCGGCGCAGGCCGTGGTCCTCGCCCGGATAGACCAGGAACACCAACTCCTTCCCTGCCCGGCGCGCGTAGTTGTAGAACTCCACGCCCTGGCGGAAATCCACCGTGCCGTCGTCGTCGCCCTGCATGAGGAGGATGGGTGTGTGCAGGTCCTGGATGTGGGCCACCGGCGAGTTGCGCACGTGCGCCTCGAAGTCCTCCCACGGCGGCACGTCCATGCGGGCCTGCCCGGTCTCCCAGTGCCCGAACTCGGGGAAGCCGGGCCGCCAGTGGATGGCGCCCGGGCATGCTCAGGAAGTCGGTGAGGGGCGCGCCGGACACCGACGTGGCGAAGATGTCGGTCTGCGTGGGGATGAACGCCGCCTGGTAGCCGCCCCAGGAGTGCCCGATGAGCCCCACGCGGTCCGGGTCCACCAGCCCCATCTCGACGATCTTCGCGACCGCGGGCACCACCGCGTCCACCGCCGAGATCGCCCGGATCGCGCGGACGGTAGACGATGTCCGGCTGGAGCACGAAGTAGCCCTCCTGCGTCCACGCCTGGAAGTCGTAGTAGTCGCGCTCCGAAGGGACCTCGTAGCGGTGCACGCCGTCGGAGAGCAGCTCGTAGGTGTAGACGATCATCGGGTACGTCCGCCCCGACTCCCAGCCGGCCGGATAGAGGAGCGTGGCCTGCAGCGGCACGCCCGCCCGGCTCGTGAAGTCCACCGTCTCGGCGTGCCCCCAGGCGTAGTCGTCCTGGAACGGGTTCGTCTCGCGTGACCTGCCGCGCCGTCGGCGAGCGCCGGCGCCGCCCACGAAGACGTCGGGGGAGTCGTCGAAGCGCTGCTCCACCTACGCGTAGCATGTCGGCGTCCGCGGCCTTCGACAGCCGGCCGACGGAGGCGTCCTTCCATACGAGGCGTTCGACCGGCCCGCGCGCGGCATATCCGCCGTGCTGCCTTGCGGAGCGTGACGCGTCCGTAGCCCGAGCGCTTCGATCTTCTGCCCGAAGAGGGACAGGTAGAGCGGCCTGGACGCAGTCGAAGGAGTCGGCGTCGGGATCGAGCCTCACCACGCCGTACGCGATCCGCTCGGCCCGCGCCGTCCGTGAGCCGGTTCCCGCCCGAGCCGTCCGGGCGCACGGCCCACACGTCGTAGCGGTCGCGGAGCAGCACCGCCGCGTCGCCGTCGATCCAGCCCAGAGGCCGGAAGCCCACGGGCGGAAGCTGCGCCACCGGGTAGTCGTACGTCGCCGTCCGCGAAGTCGCCGCCGAGCGCGCCGGTGAGGTTCGCCGTCTCGCCCGCTCCCACCTCCAGCGACCACCAGTCCTCGCCCTGGAAGTAGAGGACCCATCGCCCTTCGGGGCTCCTCCGGTAGACGTAGCGCACCTTCTCCAGCAGGCGCGTACGCTCGCCGGAGCGCGCGTCGATGCGATAGACGTCCTGCCAACTCCGGCCGAACATGACGTCGTCGCGCGTACGGGCCTCTCGTCGAGCTCGATCGCCCAGCGCCCCCCCTCCAGCAGCTCGGTCGTGCGCCATCAGGTCGGTCCCGAGCCGCACGAACGCGCCGTCGTCCACGTGCCACACCGCGAGCAGCGTACGCGCCAGATCCCGCGCCTCCTGCGCGCGCTGCATGGGGATGATGCGCAGGTCGTCGGTGGATCCACACCTCCACCTCCGAGGGCTTCTCCTCGTCCGCGTCCGCGTCCGCGGCCTCCTCCCCGGCCGGCCTCGCCGGACGACGAGTCCGCCCGGCTCCGTCCCTCCGTGCCGCTCCCGGGACCGGAGACCGAAGAACAGCGAGCGGCCGTCCGCCGACCAGCTGCGGCTCCGTGGCCTCGGCCACCCGCGTCTCCGTCGGGGAAGCCCGGAGCCCCGGCTCGGGTCGAGCACGAGCGCGGCGGCGCGGCGCCGCGGCCAGGTCCCGCCAGAGGAGGACGACGTGCGTGTCCTCCTCGAAGCCGTCGTCGGAGCGGGCGCGCAGCACGGCCAGGTCGTCGTCGTCCTCGCGCCAGGTGAGCTGCGTCGTACGCGTCGTCCGAGCGGTCGAGCACGCGCAGCGTGCCCGGAGCCGGGATCGAACAGCTGCACGCCCCGCCCGGCCCCGAAGCCGTGAGGAGCGTGGCGGCGAGCAGGTGGCCGGTCGGGCTCCACGCCCACGTGTCCACGTTGCCGAGGGGGACCTCGGTCCCCGGTCGCCAGTCCACGCACGACCAGGTCGCCCGGCCTCGTCCTCGTCGTCGTCGGGCGCGTCGCGCTAGAGCGCGAGGTACGCGCCGTCCTCGCTGAACGTCGAAGTCGGTGGCCCCGTCGAAGGTCGTGTCGCGCCGCGTGCGCAGGTCGAGCAGTCCCGACGCTCTCGCGGGCCTCGTCGTCGCTCTCGCTCCTTCGGCGAGAGGCCGATCGCGTACGCGAGCCAGCCACCCGTCCGTGCTGAACTCGCGTCCGCGCCGAACGCGACACGACGCGCACGTGTCCTCGTCGAGCGCGCGCACGCGCAGCTCGTCGCTGCTCGTCCACGCGACGGATGCCCTACGCGAGCCATCCGCCATCGGGCGAGAGCCGCGCGCGCCCCAGCGTCTCCCACCGGCCGTAGTCGGCCGGCGTCAGCGTCGGCTTCCGCTGGGCGCCGCCGGTGCGCACCGCGACGAGCGCGAAGGCGGCCACGGCCGCGGTCCTGGTCGTCATGCTCCTCACCACGCTTCCACCCTCCCCTGGGCCGTGAAGAAGAGGACGCGCTCCTTCACCGGCTCGCCGGTGAGGCGCGCCCAGGCCTCGGCGTACAGGTCCACCTGGCGGCGGTACGCCTCCACGCGCGCGGGGAACTCCGGATCGGTGCCCACGTCCGTCTTGTAGTCGGCGATCACCCACCCCTCCTGCTCCCGGAAGGCGAGGTCGATGACGCCCTCCGAGCACGCGCGGGGACGCGGCGGCCTCGTCCGCGTCGTCCGGTCCGTCCGCCGCAGCCGTGCGAGCGCGCCGGCGCATCGACGCAAGTCGGCTTCCGGCGCTCCTGCCGAAGAGATCGAGCTGCTGCTGCGGGCGCGGCGCTCGTCGCCGCCCGGGCTCGACCGGTGCTCGGCACGGCCGCTCGGGAGGACGCGTGGCCCCGGGCGCCGCGAAGGGCACCTCGACGAGCACGCGCCCGGCGCTCGGCGGCCCGCCGCCAGAGCTCCGAGGCGCGCACGGAGCGCACGAGCGCCAGCAGCTCCTCGACCTCGCGGGGCTCGCCGTGGTCGTCGAGGGGCCGGCCGTGCTCGACGAGCAGAGCCCGGCAGGCCGCGCGCAGCGTCACCTCGGAGTCGTCGTCGGCCGCCGCGGCCAGCGCGCCGTGCACCGCGCTCCCCCACGAGTAGCCGCGGAAGGCGGCTCCGTGCCGCGTCGGCCGGGGCCGCCGACGGACGCGGTCGCGGATCTCCCCCACGCCGCCTTGGCCACCTCGGTGACCGTCACGTGGCGGAACGATCGGCTCGGCCATGCCGGCGCAGCGCGCTCGCGCCGCGTCGTGCACGCGGCGCGCGATCTCGGCGGGGGTCGACGCGCACCTCCTCCCGCGGGCGCGGGGTCGCGGGCCTCCAGGACCAGCTCGGTCCCCTTCGTCGACGAGCCAGGGGTCGAGCGGGCTCCAGGGGGACGCCTCGGGCGTTGTCCGGGCGGCGCGCCACGACCAGCTCGTCGCGGGCGCGCGTCACCGCCACGTAGAGGAGGCGCACCTGCTCGGCGCGCCTCGAAGCGCTCCTCCGCCTCCTCCTTCGCCGGCCACTCCGGGGGGCGGGCAAGGGGCGTGGCTCCGCCGTAATGCCGCCGCGCTGCTCCGATACGCCAGCCAGCCCACCGCCGTGCCGTCGGGCCGGCGCTCGACGTGCATGTCTCGAGGCCGTGCCGCCCAGCTGGCGACGGGTCGGCGAGCACCACCACCGGCGCCTCCAGCCCCTTCGCCTGGTGGAGGTTCATCAGCCGCACCACGTCCGGGCGGCCCGGGCTCCAACGGCGCCTCGGCCTCCGCGCGTCTCGAGCGCCGCGCGCACCGCGTCCAGCGCGCCGGGGAGCGACGCGTCCCCGGCGAGCGCCGCCGCGCGCACCGCGTCGAGCGCGTACACGAGCGCGCCCGCACGGATCGCGCCCAGCTCCCCGGCGGCGGCCAGCGGGAGCAGGCCCAGCTCGGCGACGACCCGCCCCAGGAAGACGTCCGCCGGCTCGCGGCTCGCCGCGTCGCCACCAACGGTGCAGCGTCGCGAGCGCCTCCCGCACGTCCGGGTCGCCGCTGCCGCCCGGCCGCATCACGTCGAACGAGCCCCCGGCCAGGCGATGGTCCACCAGCCGCTGGTGGTCCAGCCCGAAGAAGAGGCCCACCAGCACGGCCACCACCTTCACCGGATCGGTGGGGTCGATCATGCACTCCAGCAGCGCCACCAGCTCGGTCGAGCTCCAACTCGACGCCCACGCCGGCGCCGGTCACCTGCACCGGGATGCCGTGCGGCCTCCATGCGCGCGGGCGTAGGTCGCGAGGCCCCGCTTGTTGCGCGTCAGGATCAGGAAGTCCCCGGCCGCCGCGCTCGCCCGCGTCGAGCCGGTCGCGGATCCAGGTCGCCAGGCGTCCGGCGTCGTCTTCGGCGACCGCAGCGTACGCGCGCCGCATCGGGCTGCACCGCGTACCAGAAGACGCCTTCGGCCGGTGCCGGCCTCGCCGAGGGTCGCGTCCGAAGCGGCTCGAAGCGCGCCTGCTCCTCGGTGGCCTCCGGCGGGAAGAACGTCGGGGTGGTCGAAGACCTCGTTGACCAGGTCGCCGATCGGCGGGGCGCGAGCGGAAGTTGGAGGTGAGCTCCAGCACGTCGCCGAAGGCGCGGAAGCGCTCCTTCACGAACTCGTAGAGCTGGATGTCCGCACGGCGGAAGCGGTAGATGCTCTGCTTGGGATCGCCCACCACGAAGAGCGCGCCCGGACGGGGCAGCGCCGTGCGCCAGTCGGCGGATGGAGGTGCCGCGGTGCCCGGAGCGTCGTCACCGGTCGCTTCGGCGGCGTCGCGCGCACCGGCGTCCTCTGGCTCCGAGGCCAGCAGCAGCATGATCTCGGCCTGGATTACCGAGGCATGCCGGCTCCCGCCGCATCCTGCAGGCGACGTTGGAGCGGATGGGCTTCGACGTGCAGGCCGTCGAAGACGCACGAGCGCCTGGGAGGCGATGCAGGCCGCCGACGCCCCGCGGTTGGCGATCCTGGACTGGATGATGCCGGGCCTGGACGGCGTGGACGTCTGCCGCCGCATCCGCACGCTCGAGCGCGAGACCTACACCTACGTCATCTTCCTCACCGCCAAGAGCCAGAAGTCCGACATCGTCGCCGGACTCGACGCCGGCGCCGACGACTACCTGGTCAAGCCGTTCGATCCGCCCGAGCTGCGTTCACGGTTGACGGTGGCGCCAGCTAGCCTTTTCGACCTGGAAGGACGGCTGGCGGGGACGATCGGCGAGCTGCGCCGGGCGTTGTCCGAGGTCAAGACCCTCCAGGGCCTGCTGCCGATCTGCATGCACTGCAAGAAGATCCGCGACGACGGCGACGTGTGGCACCGCATGGAGTCCTACATCGAGAGGCACTCGGGCGCGATGTTCACCCATTCGCTGTGCGAGGATTGCCTGGCCAAGCACTACCCGGACCACGAGGAAGCAGCGGCCGAGATCGAGGGCCGACCGGCCTACTGCACGACGAAGTCCTGGAACAACACCTCGCGGATCTCGCCGTCCTCGACCAGCGGATCGAGCCGCGCCTTGATCTCGCGGCGAAAGCCCCCTTGCCCAGCGGCGTCGCCAGCTCCTCGTAGGTCTTCGAGGTCAGCAGCGTCAGCACGCGGTCGCGCATCTGGGCCAGGACCAGCGCATCGCCGGCCAGCTCTGCGGCGCGCCGCTCGGGCACGATGGCGAGCTTGAGCTGCACCTTGGCGAAGCGCTCGGCCTCGGGGTCGTTGATGTTGACCAGGAACGGTTCCATCTCGACCAGGCCGGCCGGGCCGTCGTACTTCTGCGCGCCGGCGGATGCCGCTGCCGCGGCTCCGCCCGCCGGCTCGCCGGCCTCGGCCGGCGAGCGCAGCATGAAGATCGCCGCGCGCCTCCCCCGGGCGCCGAGCAGCACGACCACCGCGGCGACGACGATCAGCAGCTTCTTCTTGCTCTTGCCCGCGGGCGCGGGATCGGCGCCTCCGGCGTCCTTCTTCGGGTCCTTGTCGCTCATGATGCATCCGCCTTGACGAACAGGAACTCGACGTGTCGGTTCCTGGCTCGGGTGCTCGGGTGAATCGTTGGGGACGATCGGCCGGGTATCGGCGTAGCCCACCGCCGACAGGCGTGCGGCGCCGACACCGTGATCGGACAGGTAGCGCACGGCCGCGCCGGCGCGCGCCGCCGGACAGCTCCCAGTTGCTGGGGAAACGTGAGGTCGCGATCGGCACGTTGTCGGTGTGGCCCTCGATCTCGATCCGCCCGCTGACCGAGCGCGCGACGTCGGCGATCGAGTCGAGCACGGGTGCGGCGGCCTGCTTGAGACCGCTACTGCCGGAGTCGAACAGCAGCTCGCCGTCGAGCTCGAGGACGGTCCCGCGCTCGGTCACGCGGACCCGGCCGCGGTCCTGCATGCCGCTCTTCTCGAGCGCCTGACGCAGGCGGACGACCACCAGTCGCGGCCTGGCGTTCGGGTCGCCGGCCTCCTGCTGGGTCTTGGAGGGCAGGTACTTGCTGCCGGTGGGCCGGTTGATCGGACTGATCTCCGAGTGCATGCCGAAGGCGTTGCGGATCCGAGCCCGTCGCGGCGTTGAACTTCTGTTCCTCGACAGTCGAGAACGACAGCAACAGCACGAAGAAGGTCAGCAGCAGCGACATCAAGTCGGCGAAAGTAACAGCCATTCCGGAGCCCGGTCTTGGCGTCGGGAAGCGGTGTGGGGATCGCCATGGCCACGCGCCTCAGGCGGCTTTCGGGTCACGCCGCAGCTCGGCGAGACGAAGGCCTTGAGCTTCTCGTCGATCGAGGCCGGATGCTCGCCTTGCACGATGCCGATGACGCCTTCCAGGCAGACCATCATGCTAGCACCCCTCCTCAGCCGACCACATTAGCTTGTCGGCCATCGGCAGGGCGGCCACGTTGGCCACGAGAGCGCCGTACAGCGTGGTCAGCAGGGCGACGGCCATCGACGGGCCGATGCTCGCCGCCGGGTCATCCAGCGCGGCCAGCATCTGGACCAGTCCGATCAGCGTGCCGATCATGCCGAATGCCGGGGCGGCGGCGCCGATGCCCTCGAGGATCTCCTGGCCGCGCTTGTGGCGGGCCTGGGTCGCGGCGATCTCGGTCTCGATGATCGTGCGGATCTGCGCCGGCTCGAGGCCGTCACCAGTGATTATCCCTTTGGCCAGAAGGGTGTCGATCGCCGCCTTCTCCAGGGCCAGCAGCCATTCCTTGCGCGCTTCTTGACATGCCGACGATCTGCTCGATCAGCATGTCCGGGGTCGGACCTTGGTCGTGAACGCCTTGCCGACGACCTTCATCGTGCCGATGACCGCCGCCAGCGGATTGCGGACCAGCGTGACGCCCGGAGCGTGCCGCCGAGGACGATCAGCACCGAGGGGATGTTGATGAACAGGATCGGCTGTCCGCCGACCACGATCGCGCCGACCACCAGCACCGCGGCCAGGATCAGCCCGATGACGGTCCCCAGGTCCATCAGACCCCTCCACCACGCGGACGGCTCCCGGAAAGGAGCAATATGACTCCCCTGCCCTTGCCGCACCTCGTTCAGGTTGCGTATTGCTCGGCCCATAACCTTCATTACGTTTGATAAACTCGAGGGCCGCGGCTCTGGGAAGGCCGCAAATCGCAGGCGTCGGATGCAGGGCCGCGAGCAGGTCCTCCAACCCGGTCTTCCCCATCAGGCCATTGATCTTGCTTTGCAGGTGCAGGAGTCCTCCTGCCCTTACGCTGCGGGGAGTGGTTGCCACAAGGGAAGCCGTTTTATCGCCAAGGGTTTCCAGGATATACTGGGTGACCAGTTCTTGTTCCACACGTTCTTTCTCCCCCCAATCCGGGTTCTGTGTTCCGGTATAGGCCATGGTCCCGGCCAGGGACATGGTTTCGAAGGTTCTCCCCGTCACCCGGAGCAACAATTCCGGACTCGCCCCCATCCACGCCCGGTATCCGGGTGATACCACCAATAACAGAAAGCCTCGGGTAGTTTTCAAGGATGGACAAAAATGCCGGCAAAGGCGATACCTGGCATTTCTACCCGGGCCTTCCTTGAAACGACAATCTTCCGCGCATCGGCCAGCAGCTATTTCTTCTTTTGCTCTTCCGCACCAACCGCAGGTAATGCTGTTTCTCCATTTCAGTCCTTTCACGGAAGACATTCTCCGGTAAAGCCGCAGGATTGTTTGCTCGGGAAGTGGAATGGTATTTTGATAGATCTTTTCGGGTATGAGCAAATGGGCCGATGGCAGGGTCAAATGGGGCGAAATACAAAACCCGATTCGCCAAAATCGCGACCTTGTGCGCAAGCCCATCCGCCTGTACAAGATACGTGACCTTTTGTTCACCGGGCGGGCGATAGGCTACCAATGGCTATTTTTTGGCTGCCAGTGTTCTTTCAGGATATCACTCATAGCTATCCGGCATGTCATTTCCTGGGTAAAGAGATGGTGGTAAGTTTACAATGCGATATCAGGCGGTCCTCCTGATCCGTAATCCGGATATGCCAGAGTTGGGTTGTACGGCCCTTGTGGACTATGGTAGCCCGGGCAAATACATCCCCTTCCTTGACACTTTTGACATGGTTGGCCGAAATTTCTATCCCCCGAACAAAATAATCCTTGGCATCCATAAAAATATAGGAAGCCGCACTCCCAACGCTTTCGGCCAGCGCCAATGTAGCACCCCCGTGCAAGCACCCCATCTGGCTGGAATACCCGGGACGTATACCGGCATTTTGGCAAGGAGGATAATTCTCGCCTACATCCATAAAGGAAATATCCAGGGTCTCCATTAGCGTGCTCTTGCAAATATCGTTGCATACCTTGAGAATTTTTTCTTTGAATTCGTTCATGAAATTATTTTTTGTAAAATTAAGCATTCGCCGGCCAAAAGCTGGCATGGCAAATACAGCAGTATGGAAGAACATTTAAAGCGGGTGCAATATACGGCTTCCAATTCCTACCTCACCCTTAATGAGCTGGTTTCCGGGACCAGGAACGCCTGGATGGTCTTTCACGGGATAGGGTATCTGAGCCGATATTTTATTGCACATTTCAAAGACCTGGACCCCGTCGAAAACTATATTGTGGCACCACAGGCACCCTCTAAATATTACCTGAACAACGAGTACCGGCATGTTGGGGCCAGTTGGCTCACCCGCGAAGACACGGCCGCCGAGGTACAAAACGTGCTGAATTACATCGATGCGGTATATAAGGCAGAGGCTATCCCTCCGGCCTGCAGGCTGATGGTGCTTGGCTTTTCGCAAGGGGTCTCGGTGGCCACCCGCTGGGTAGCCCGGAGCCGGATCCCCTGCACGCGCCTGCTTTTGTATGCAGGTGGCATCCCGGAAGAACTGAAACCGGGGGATTTTGATTTCCTGCCAGCCGATTGCCGGACCGTGCTGATCGTGGGAGAGAATGATGACTATTTGAATGCCGCGAGGCTCAAAAGTGAAATGGAGAAAGCCCGCTCCCTTTTCGGCGAGCGCCTAGAGGTGGTAACTTTCACAGGGGGACACGAAATGAACGGGCAGGTGCTCAAAGACCTTAGCTTATGACGACCCCGATCATCCTTGAAGACAAACGGGTGAGGCTGGAGCCCCTGACCCTGGAAAATGCCCCTGCCCTAACCGGGGTCGCTTCCCAACCGGGTCTTGTGGCCTATTCCCCATCGGATATTGAATCGCCGGAGGCCCTGATGCGCTATGTGGGGAAAGCCCTGGAACTCCAGCGAAAAAAGAGTTGCATCCCTTTCCTGGTATATGACAAGAATTCCCGGACTGCCGCCGGGAGTACCCGATACATGAATATCGACTGGCATAACAAGGTGATGGAGATCGGCTCAACCTGGATTGGGAGGGAATTCCAGGGAACAGGCCTAAATACCCATATGAAATACCAAATGCTCCGGCATGCGTTTGAAGAAATGGGATTTGAAAAGGTGGAATTCCGGATCGACGAACGCAACCAGCGCTCCCGAATGGCCGTTGAAAAACTGGGGGCCACCCTGGAAGGCATCCTTAGGAAAAACGTGTATCTCCTGGATGGCTACAAACGAAACACCTGTTGCTATGGGATCTTGCTGGAGGAGTGGCCCAACCTGAAACAAGCCCTGAAACAACAGCTGATGTAAACCCCGGGAGCAGCCCTTCGGGAGCTTCCGGGAACACTCAAAATGAATAGGCATTGCCAGGGCTTAAGGAGCCTAAAATCTCGATGAACGGCACTGAAAATCGGATACACTACAATTTTAGTGACCTTCACAACATATTTTTCCCTATCCCGGTGAATCTGATCAACTTGGGCCACGAAAAGGACTCCCAAATCCCATGTTTATGAAGAATTTTACACTTTTGATCATTTGCCTGCTATGTACTATTGGCCTGAAGGCCGACTGTACCAATGCCTACTCCTCTGCCAGCTACGCGCTTGCCCATGCCAAAAAAGCCCTTAGCGCCGACAATTTTGACCATCAGCGTTACTATGCGGAACGGGCCCTGGAGGCTTTCGAAAAAACACAGGCCATGACGGCCGATTGTGGTTGCGATGCTTCCAGCGACCCTATTTTCAAAGGCATAGAGAATCTTAAGAAAGCCATTGATCCCAAAGACTGGGAAATGGGCCGTTACTACACCAAAAAGGCCGTTGCCAATGCGCATGAACTGCTGGCCGCCCTGGACCGGTGTACCAGCGGGGCCGAGGCCGAAGACCTGGGGACCGAGACTTTTGATGAGAGTGAAGATGCCACAGGCGAAACGCTCAAAAACCCTGAAGAACTTGAGGCTCAGCAGAACCTGAAGCGCCTGGCCGAACTTACGATCTATGAGTTCGAAAAATCAATACGGGAGCTCGCGGAACTTTTGGGTTGCGATGCGGCTCAAAACCTGGAGGAGGAGCTGGACGAACGTAGCGAAGATGCGTTAAAAGCAGAATCCCTGGAAGAAACAAGGGAGTTTTACCGGGAACAAACCATAGCCATTCAAAGGCGTGCCCTGCAGGCATTGCAGGATTGTACCGGGAATGCTGGTGACCAGGCTACCGATAAGGGCAAATCCTGACTTAATTCATAGGGGGGTGAAGCCAGTCAGTTGTTACTCTCCGGCTCGGCGCTCTCCGGCTGGTAATAACTGATTTTACGGGTAATATAGCTGTTGTCCGGGGTTATTATCTGCTTGATCCAGTTGCCGTTGTTGTCAAACTGATAAATATATTTCCTGGTTTCGGTCTGTCCCCCGGCCTGGGTCTGCATCTGCGATAGCATCCCGTCCTCATTGTATTCATAAGTGATTTTACTGACAGGCACAAACGACTTTTCGGTTTTGCTGTATTCAAATTGCACTTCCGAAACCGGCTTGCCCGCGGCGTTATAAATCATTTCCGACGCCTTGTCGGGGGCCCCGTCTATAAACTCCTTGGTGAGCTCGTCTCTTCGCGGGGAGCCGTCTTTGGCCGTTGCGGCAGACGTCCTGATGGTCTTAAGCAAAACTTCGTTGAGAAAATAGGAGGTGGTGGCTTCTCCTTTTTGTTCACTGTATTCAATCCGGGTCTCATCCACTCCTTCGGGGCTGGACCGGACCATGCGTACCAGCCGGCCTTCCTCATCATAGCTGTATTCATACCGGTCTATGTATTCTTTATTATAACTGACGATCTGCTCCTTGATCCTTTTGCCATTCAGGGTATCGGGTTCAAAAAAATGGGCCATGGATGAATTCTCATCAAATTTCCCGTCGCGGTATACTTCATCCCGGCGTTCAGACAAAAAGCCATCCTGGTATTTATAATAGGTAATGCTATAATCCTGGTCGTTGTACCGGGTAACGGCCTTGGTTAATTTACCTTTCCTGTTAAAATCAAATTCTTCCCGGCCATAATTTGTCAGTACCTGGCAATTTTTCACAGGACCCTGGAGGTCATAGTCCTCCGTAGTAAATATTTTGGTCTCCTGAGCCTCCAGGGTACTACAGTACAGGAGCAGGAATCCGAAATAAAAAACAAGATAAAGTTTATTGAAGAAAGGCCGTTGCATATTCACAAAATTAGGGTATTCCCGTACAAGGGAAAAACAATATCGATGCCAAAAAACAAAAGGGCGGTATAAACCGCCCTCCCTTATCGCTCAGAGTTCACTGAAACCTTATTTGACTTCTTCAAAGTCTACGTCCTCCACATTATCTCCTTCTTTGGCTCCACCCTTGGAGGCTGTCTCCTCTCCGTTGGAAGATTCGCCTCCCTCTTGGGCTGCCGCTTGTGCTTTGTACATTTCTTCGGAAGCCACTTTCCAGGCTTCGTTGATTTTCTCCAAAGCCGGGGTGATCACAGCCACATCCTTGGATTCGTAGGCTTTTTTAAGCTCTTCCAAGCGATTTCAATCGGCTTTTTCTTGTCATCAGACAATTTATCGCCAAATTCCCTCAGTTGTTTTTCGGTCTGAAAGATCATGCTATCAGCCTCATTGAGCTTATCTGCCGTTTCTTTTGCTTTTTTGTCGGCCTCGGCGTTGGCATCGGCCTCAGCCTTCATCTTCTTAATTTCCTCTTCGGTAAGGCCGGAGGAAGCTTCAATTCGAATATCCTGTGATTTTCCGGTAGCCTTATCGGTTGCTGAGACTTTGATAATACCATTGGCGTCGATATCGAAGGTTACCTCGATCTGCGGTGTCCCTCTTGGGGCGGGCGGAATGCCGTCTAGGTGGAACCGGCCGATGGTCTTGTTATCCCCTGCCATAGGACGCTCTCCCTGAAGCACATGGATTTCCACCGAAGGCTGATTGTCCGCGGCCGTTGAGAATATCTGTGACTTTTTGGTCGGGATAGTGGTGTTGGCATCGATCAGTTTTGTCATCACGCTACCCATGGTCTCAATCCCAAGGACAATGGGGTTACATCCAGCAGCAGTACATCTTTTACGTCTCCGGTAAGCACGCCTCCCTGAATGGCAGCACCGATGGCCACTACTTCATCGGGGTTAACGCCTTTGGATGGCTTTTTGCCGAAGAATTTTTCCACGGCTTCCTGTACGGCAGGAATCCGGGTTGAACCCCCTACCAGGATGATCTCATCGATATCGCTTTTCGATAAGCCGGCTGCCTTCAGCGCGGTTTCGCAAGGCTGGATCGTTCGTTTCACCAGGTCGCTGATCAGTTGCTCAAACTTGGAACGGGTCAGGGTGCGCACCAGGTGTTTGGGCCCGGAGGCCGTGGCGGTCACATAGGGAGGTTGATCTCCGTCTGTGCGGAGGAAGACAACTCGATTTTGGCTTTCTCAGCCGCTTCCCTCAGTCGCTGCAGGGCCATCGCATCCTTTGCGAAGGTCCAGGTCTTCGTCTTTCTTGAATTCCTCCGCCAGCCAGTCGATTATCTTTTGGTCTATGTCGTCACCGCCCAGGTGGGTATCTCCGTCTGTTGCCATTACTTCAAAAACACCGTCCCCAAGTTCGAGGATGGAAACGTCATGTGTACCGCCACCAAAGTCAAATACGACGATTTTCTGGTCCTTGTCTTTTTTATCCAATCCGTAAGCCAGGGATGCCGCAGTAGGTTCGTTGATAATACGCTCTACCTTCAGCCCGGCAATTTCACCGGCTTCTTTAGTGGCCTGCCGTTGGGCATCGTTAAAATAGGCGGGTACAGTGATGACGGCCTGGGTGACCGACTGCCCCAGGTAATCTTCGGCTGTCTTCTTCATTTTCTGAAGGATCATAGCCGACAATTCCTGCGGGGTATATAACCTTCCGTCAATATCCACGCTGGGGGTGTCATTATCTCCTTTCACCACTTTATAGGGTACCCGTTCCGCTTCCTTTTTGGATTCAGAATATTTGTTCCCCATGAACCGCTTGATGGAGTAAATTGTTTTGTTGGGATTGGTAACCGCCTGCCTTTTGGCCGGATCGCCCACTTTGATCTCACCGCCTTCCACAAATGCGATCACAGACGGGGTGGTCCGTTTTCCTTCGGCATTGGGGATCACAACGGGTTCATTCCCTTCCATAACGGAAACACAAGAATTCGTTGTTCCGAGGTCAATTCCGATAATTTTGCTCATTATGCTATCTATTTATAATTAGTGTATCCAACTCTAAGGTCGTTATGTGGGTGTCAAACAACATGCCAACCAGACAAACCTGACAGGATGTCATTAATGCCTGGGGATAACCCATGCCCTCCCTTGCTTCCCGGCCCGTACCGGGAATGGGAAGGGCAGCCCTCGGAAATTAATCCCCCCCGGGTTCAATATTTTTCGGGGATCGGGTGAAAGCTTCGTAACTTAGCCTTATGAAGCAGGAGCCGTTACCCGCCATGGAATGCATCAGCGTATTCGACATGCTCAAGATCGGCGTGGGCCCTTCCAGTTCACATACCCTGGGCCCCTGGAGGGCTGCGGAGCGATGGTTGTCCGAATTGGAGGAAGCGGGGCTGTTAAACCAGGTACAGGAGCTCCGCGTAAATGTTTATGGATCCCTGGCCCTCACCGGGAAAGGGCATGCCACGGATTATGCCCTGATGCTGGGCCTGTCTGGTGCCGATCCCGAACGCATCCCCGTTGATGCCATCCATCCCATGGTAGAGAAAATAAAACGGGAGCACCAGATTCAGCTCAAGGGGATAAAACCCCTGCCATTCGATCCGGAAACAGCCATCGCCTTCCACAAAGAATTTCTCCCATTTCACGCGAACGGGCTTATTTTCGAGGCTTCGCTCGCAGGGGGGGAACGGGTTTCAGATACGTATTATTCCATCGGCGGGGGTTTTGTGGTGCGGGAAGAACGGGTCAACGCCAAAAGGAAAAAGGAAGAATTCCGTAATTTTCCTTTCCCGGTGCGAAAAGGGAGTGACCTTCTGGCTTATTGCCGGCAGGAGGGGAAATCCGTATCGGCTATAGTGCTGGAGAATGAACGTTCTCTCAGGGATGATGAGGCCATAGACGGGAAACTTGGTCGCCTTTGGGACACCATGCTGGAATGCATGTACCTGGGCTGCCATACGGAAGGCAATTTACCAGGGGGGCTAAAGGTCCGCCGCAGGGCATACGATATGTACCAGGGCCTGAAATCGGAACAGCCTTACAGGAATCCGCAGGAATGGATGCAGAGCATCCGAAAAACCGAGGTGAAATTCCGGCAGATCCTGAAATGGGTAAGCTGTTTTGCCCTGGGGGTAAATGAGGTGAATGCCTCCCTGGGAAGGGTGGTCACCGCCCCTACCAACGGGAGTGCAGGGGTAATCCCCGCAGTACTTATGTATTATTTGGTGATCGAAAACCACCAGGCCGGTTTCTACGAAGTAAAAAAGTTCCTGCTGGTTGCGGGCGAAATCGGGAGCATCTTTAAAAAAGGAGCCACAATATCGGCGGCCATGGGTGGGTGCCAGGCTGAAATAGGCGTTTCTTCCGCTATGGCTGCTGCAGCCCTTACCGAACTGCTCGGCGGAACCCCGGAACAGGTTCTTATGGCTGCAGAAATCGCCATGGAGCATCACCTGGGGCTAACGTGCGACCCCATTGCAGGCCTCGTTCAGATACCCTGTATCGAAAGGAATTCCATGGGTGCCGTCAAAGCCATCCATGCGGCCGAACTGGCCCTGGAATCCCTGCCGGAAAATGCCAGGGTTTCTCTGGATAAAGTCGTACAGACCATGTGGGAGACTGCAAAAGACATGAGTTCCAAGTACAAGGAGACCTCTGAAGGGGGGCTGGCAGTTGAAGTATTTCTCAGCGATTGCTAGGGGCCCGGGCCATTATAAATCCACGCGACCTTTCTAGGGACAATCTTCTTTCCTGCGCGTATCGATCAGGTAAATGATTTTCCATCGCTCCTCTTCCCGGACCAGTTGGAATGAATTCACCCCGCAATGGCTGAATTGTTCGTTCAGCCAGAATTCATAGGGGGTCCAAACATGTGCCATAGGGCCATCCACCTCTATTTTGTAATCGTTGATTACTTCCTGAAACTTTACGGAATCCGGGATGCCCGTTATCGTTTTGAGAAACACATCAAACGCCTCCGTGCGGACCAGGTGTTTCCCGTCGTTGGAGGTGGCAATGGTCTGCAGGATCACCCCGGGGCTAACGGTTTCCTTGAGGAGGTTGGAATCTTTTTGATGGAAGCCCTTGAAAAAAAGCTCGATGGTCTGCCGTACCGTATCTTCAGCCGTATCCTGGGCCAGGGCCCCGGACCAGACAAGTAGTAGCAGCAAAAGGTAAAGTGATTTCATTTCAATTGTTTCCCGCACGAAGGTAAAACAAATTCCGGGGCAACTTATTTGTATAGACGGAAAAGGTGTATTTTCCCTTGCAGGTATGGGAGAACAGGTACTGCCTGCTTCTGCCAATCCAACAAATCTCCTTACTTTTATCCGGCAAACCAAACTACTATGTCTGTAGCAAAAAAAGAATACAAGCGCGTTACCGTGAAATCCATGGTGGAAATGAAACAGCAGGGAGAAAAAATCTCTATGCTCACCGCCTATGATTATTCCATGGCCCGCATCGTGGATGCCGCCCAGGTGGATGTCATCCTCGTCGGCGATTCGGCCAGCAACGTCATGGCCGGGCATGAAACTACCCTGCCCATCACCCTCGACCAAATGATATACCACGCGACTTCGGTCATACGAGCCGTTAACCGGGCATTGGTAGTGGTAGACCTGCCTTTCGGAAGTTATCAGAGCGATCCCAAAGAGGCCCTGCGATCGGCCATCCGGATCATGAAGGAAAGTGGTGCCCATGCAGTTAAACTCGAAGGTGGCGAGGAAATCAGGGAGTCCGTGAAAAGGATCCTCAAAGCTGGGATCCCCGTCATGGGGCACCTTGGACTTACCCCCCAATCGATCTACAAATTCGGCACCTATACCGTGCGTGCCCGGGACAAACAGGAGGCAGACAAACTACTGGACGACGCCAAGATGCTGGAACAACTGGGGTGTTTCTCCATCGTCCTCGAAAAGATCCCCGCAACCCTG
The DNA here is from genome assembly GCA_963721045.1 of uncultured Flavobacteriaceae bacterium. Taxonomy (GTDB): domain Bacteria; phylum Bacteroidota; class Bacteroidia; order Flavobacteriales; family Flavobacteriaceae; genus Zeaxanthinibacter. Next base: position 67,539 of record CAVRHQ010000015.1, on the reverse strand, counting down.
ACCAGGAAAGTATCCGAAAGCCTTTCGATCCCTACCATAAGCATAGGCGGCGGAAAATATGCGGACGGGCAGGTACTGGTTATCCACGACCTCCTGGGGATGACCCACGAATTCAACCCGCGATTCCTGCGGCGGTATATGAACCTGTACGATGGGATGAGCCAGGCTATTTCCCAGTATGTAAACGATGTGAAAAGCGGAGATTTTCCAAGTGATGAAGAACAATATTAACCTGTGCCCCCGTCGGTAAACACGACCCATAGCGATCCGTCGAACCTGCAGGTGCTGTTTGAGGACAACCACCTCCTGCTGGTCAACAAACGCCCGGGCGACATCGTCCAGGGAGACAAGACCGGGGATGTCCCATTAAGCGAAATCGCTAAGGAATATATCAAAATCCGCTATGATAAACCGGGTGAGGTCTTCCTGGGGGTCACCCACCGCCTGGACCGGCCCACCTCCGGGGTGGTGGCCTTTGCGAGAACTTCCAAGGCCCTGACACGGATGAACGCCCTTTTCGCCGAGCAAAAAGCCCGGAAGATCTATTGGGCTGTGGTAAAAAACCCACCTGAAAATATTTCGGGGACCCTGGTGCACTGGTTGGTGAGGAACCCTAAACAGAATAAGTCTTACGCTTATTCCTCCAGGCAGGAAAAAGGGAAAAAAGCCGTCCTGGAATATCGCCTGCTCCGTACACTGGACCGGTATTGTCTCCTGGAAATTGAGCTGAAAACCGGCAGGCATCACCAGATAAGGGCCCAGTTGGCGGCTATAGGATGCCCCATCAAGGGAGACCTGAAATACGGGTTCGACCGCAGTAATCCCGACGGCAGCATCCACCTGCACGCACGACAACTTTCCTTTGTTCACCCGGTGCGCAATACCTTACTGAGCTGCACGGCCCCCCCACCTGCAGATCCTCTTTGGGACGCCTGTTTATAAGCCTTAACGGGCAGCTGTCATGGCCTTTTCGCGGATTATCTCGGCAACCGGTTTGTTTTCCAGGTGGCTTTCGAGCCAGGACAGGATGTCGAGATACAGGAAGGCTCTTTTTTCATAGGGGTGGTCCTCGTACTCTTTCAGCCGGTCATAGAGTTCGCGGAAGGAATTTTTCAACTCATGCGGGTAGATATTGCCGAGATTCCTCAGGAACTTGATCATCTCTTTCTGTACCGCATGCAATTCGTTCATTTTCAGCAGGAATTTATAGGTGCTCTTCAGCTGCACCTCCAGGTGGTAATCCATCCCTGCCTCGTAATGGGCCACCAGGCTTAATACCCTGGCAAAACACATCAGGTCTTCCCGCATCTTTAGGTTCTTGTTATTGATGATCTTTTTCAGGTAGTAGATACATTTCTTGTTGTCCCCCACCCCAAAATAGAGGCATCCGATCTTGTAGTAAAAGACCATAATATGGTGCTCGTCTATGCGGTCGCGGTGCTTGTTAATCCCGTATTCGATAATCTTCACCAGGTAAAGTCCCTTATCAAAGGTCCCTTCCAGGAAATGCAGGTTCAGTTTATTGGAGTTCACGTAGAGGAAAGCCAGGGAACTGACGTTGTCATTACTCGGGAAATCCTTGCTCGCTAGCATTTTTTCCAGTCGTTCCAGGGTGGTCTTAAACTGGGAAGCGTACTTCACATAAAAAAGAGATTCGAGCAGGTAATGGTTTCCTTTCAGGTAAAAGACGGGATTCAGGTATATCATCTCCTCGTTTTCATAAAAAAGGTCTACCCATTTACTCGCGTATTTGTAGCAGGAAAGGAAATCCTGGATCAGAAAGCTATACCAGAGGTAAGCCTTGTACAGCCATAATTTTTCGCGAAATCCTAGCTCCTCCATCTTGTATTTGGGGAGGTGGGCTTCGAAATAGGCTTTCACTTTCTGATAATCCTCGTCTTTGCGAACATAACCCACTTTCAGCATCATTCCGTATAATTGGAGGGAAAGGTTGGAAAGTTTGCTCGTCATTACATTCTGGGCAGAGAGTTCCTTGGCCTGTATGGCCAGTTCATCCGCCCGGTCCGGAATACTGCGGGTGATATACTGGGTTTCTATCAGTTTTTCGAGTTCCACGATCTCATAGGCCATGTTTTTCTCCTCATTTTCGATGGCGGTTCCTTTCACCTTATCCAGGATTTTCAGGCTTTGTTTGTAGAGCCCTTTTTGATAGAGGATAGTGGCAAAGTCAAGTTGTTCCCTGATCTGTACCCGGATGGTTTGGTTGACCGGGTTCAGCCGGAGACTTACGAGGATCTGTTTATATAAATGGGCCTTCAGGTTGGAGAGTTGGGATTTTTTGACGATGCCACTCTCGAGGATGGCCTTTTCGTCATAGGCCTTCATTTTATCTAACAGGTTGAAAAGTGCCAGAAATTTGGCATCGGTATTCACCCCCAACCGGCCTACATACAGCTTAAATTGCCGTTTTTCGGACTTGGAGAGGGATTTTACCAAGACGAACAACGCATCTTTGGGGGCACTTGTCATCGTAAAAAAAGTAAATTAATTGATTGTTATTCAGTATCTTGCGTATGCCTCATACGCCATTAACGTTGTAAATGAATTTTTTCCCTTTTCACGGGGTCGGAATACCACCTTATCTTCGTAAAAGGGAGAATTAAATGTATGAAATTAACATGAGCAAAGATAAGGTAGATATTTTTGACACAACGCTCAGGGACGGGGAACAGGTTCCCGGTTGTAAACTCGATACAAAGCAGAAGCTGGTCATAGCCGAAAGGCTCGACCAGCTGGGCGTGGATATTATCGAAGCCGGATTCCCGATCTCCAGTCCGGGGGATTTCAAGTCTGTGGTGGAAATAGGGAAGATTGTTAAGAATGCCAGGGTTTGCGGTTTAACGCGGGCCGTTAAAAAAGATATAGAGGTGGCCGCCCAGGCCCTGAAAAATGCCAAACGCCCGAGGATCCATACCGGGATCGGCACTTCGGATTCCCATATTAAATTCAAATTCAATGCCACGCGCGACCAAATCCTGGAACGGGCCGTGGAAGCCGTTGCCTATGCCAAGACTTTTGTGGAGGACGTGGAATTCTACGCCGAGGATGCGGGCCGGACCGATAACGAATACCTGGCCAGGGTCTGTGAAGCGGTGATCAAGGCCGGGGCCACCGTATTGAACATTCCCGACACCACCGGCTACTGCCTGCCGGAGGAATACGGAGCTAAAATGAAATACCTCCGCGAGCATGTGAAGGGGATTGAAAAAGCAGTGCTCTCCTGCCATTGCCATAACGACCTGGGCCTGGCCACTGCCAATTCAATTGCAGGCGTCATCAACGGGGCCCGGCAGATCGAGTGTACGATCAATGGAATAGGCGAACGGGCGGGCAATACCTCCCTGGAGGAGGTGGTCATGATCCTGCGCCAGCACCCTGACCTCAAACTCGACACCAATATCAACAGTAAACTGCTCTACAGTACGAGCCAGATGGTTTCCCAGAAGATGGGCATGCCCGTACAACCCAACAAGGCCATAGTGGGATCCAATGCCTTCGCCCATAGCTCAGGCATCCACCAGGACGGGGTGATCAAAAAACGGGAAACCTATGAGATCATCGATCCCGAAGACGTGGGGGTCAATGAATCCTCCATTGTGCTAACCGCCCGAAGTGGGAGGGCTGCCCTGGCCTACCGGGCCAAAAAAGTGGGGTACGAACTCACCAAAATACAACTCGACCACGTATATGAGGAATTCCTGAAATTCGCCGACGTCAAAAAAGAAATCCTGGACGAAGACATCCATCAAATCATCGAATCGAGCAAGGTAAACCTGGAAAGCCTAGCCTAATGAATCTAAAGATCGCCCTGTTGCCCGGAGACGGAATAGGTCCGGAGGTAACATCCCAGGCTGTAAAATGCCTGCAGGCAGTTGATGAAACCTTCGGGCACCGCTTCCGCTTTACCGAAGCGGCTATCGGCGCCGTGGCTATAGATAAAGCCGGCACCCCCCTTCCGGAAGAGACCCTGGCGCTCTGCCGGAAGTCAGATGCCATCCTTTTCGGGGCCATTGGCGACCCGAAATACGACCTGGACCCTGAGGCCGTCATCCGACCGGAACAGGGCCTTTTGCGGCTCAGGAAAGAACTGGAACTTTTCTGTAATATCCGGCCGGTAAAAGTATTCCCAACCATGATAGACCGGTCCCCCTTGCGGAAACAGGTGCTGAAGGGCACGGACCTGGTGATCTACCGGGAACTGACCGGCGGGCTCTATTTTGGGGAGAAAAGCCTGAGCCCGGATGGAAGCCGGGCCGTGGATACCTGTGAATATTCCGAGGAGGAGATCAGCAGGATCGCCCACCTGGCCTTTAAGGCTGCCAAAGGACGACGGAAAAAACTCACCCTGGTCGATAAGTCCAATGTCCTGGAAACGTCCCGGCTTTGGCGGAAAGTGGTCGGTAAAATAGCGGAAAGTTACCCGGAGGTACATCTGGAATACATGTTTATGGACAATGCCGCCATGCAGATCATCCTCCACCCCAGTCAGTTCGATATCATCCTCACCGATAATATGTTCGGCGATATCCTGTCCGATGAAAGCAGCGTCATTGGCGGTTCCATAGGGCTGCTGCCCTCTGCTTCCGTTGGTGAACAACACGCCCTCTTTGAGCCTATCCACGGCTCCTATCCCCAGGCCAAGGGTAAAAACATTGCTAACCCCATCGCTTCCATCCTTTCTGCAGCCATGATGATGGATCATTTCGGGCTGAAGGAGGAAACTTCCGCTATCGTTATGGCGGTTTACCAGGCCATGAAAAAGAACATCGTTACCACCGACATCGATCCCAGGAGCAAATACGGAACCGACCACGTCGGGGAGTTCATTTCCCACAATATAGTGGATTCGGATGCCTTGCAAAGTATCAATAAGGAGAATATCGGCCTGGGGAAATCTACCATCATCTGAGGGCTCTTCCTTTCATTAACCACATACCCCCGTATCCTGTTGAACGTAATTTTTATTCAGCCAGAAGTTGTTGAATCAGGGAATCAAATTCCATTCGGAAACGGTCGTATGCAGCCCCTGTTGCGGGGCCGTCAAAGCCTGTGTGGATACGGCGCACCAAACCCTGCCGATCTAAAATCAGGGTGGTCGGGTAGGCCGTTACTTTATCCAGCATGGGTAACTTCCCATGGGCCGCATCTTTGTTGGCTCCCCCGTATTGCGCCAGCAGGACCGGATAGGACACCCCGGTCTGCTCCTTCAGGCGGTCTATGGCCCGGAAGGCCTTTTCTTCTGTTTTGGCATACTCGAATGCCAGGGCCACTACCCGTAGGTCTTCCCCCTGATGCCGGCGGAGATAATCTACCAGGAACCTGGTTTCATCCAGGCAATTAGGGCACCAGGTGCCCATCAGTTGCACCACCACCACTTTATTCTGAAAGCGGGGATCGTCCAGGGACCGCATCTCCCCATGGCTGTCCGGAAATGAAAATTGAAGGTGTTGCCCCTTGAGGAGGTTGGTTTGGGTGTCCGCATCAGGCAACTGGTAGGCGGCGTTCCTCAAGCCACTGAAGGGTTGCTTGAAATGGTTGCCGGAATAGTACATGCCGTCCATCAGGCTATCTGTTATCCGGGACAAAAATAGGTAGGCATGGGCCCCGTCAAAAGTCGACAGTTTCAAGGAATCGCCATCCATTACCCCGTCGAGGTACCTATAGTCTCCCGTAGGGGTTTGAAAGGTCCCGGTTACCCGGTGGCCCTGTTGTTTGAATACGCCCCTGGCCGGATCCTGCTCTTCTGTCCCGGGGCCAAACAACACCTCCCACACCCCGCTTACATCGGCCATGGGGTCGCGTGTCAGTGCGAATTGGGGCAGATCCCCCCAAACGGCTTCAAAGGGGACTTCCCGGCCCCGGCTTTCCGTGATAAAACTTCCCCTGATATGGGTTTCATCGAAGGTCCCGGAAATGTAGCTTTCAAAAATTGGCATGCGCATCCGGACCGAGTCGTCCCGAACGGTGATCTCATGTATCCGAAGCGTCTCGCCCCCATTGTGCACTTCCATCAGGTACCCGGTGTCCCGGGAACTCCAGATGAAGGTGAAGGGCAATTCCCTCCCGTCTTGTACCTTGAGGGTAGCATGCCACTTACCCGGCCTGGGCTGTGACGCCTTCTTTTGGGTACAGGAAAAGGTACTTATCAGGAACAGAAAGGGGAGCAGGTGTTTTGGCATTGGGCTACATTCAATGAAAGCCCCCGAAATAACGATTATTTTCTTACAATAAAAAATATCCTGATTCCCCCGGCGCAGTTGAATGGTTTACCCCATTGTCTTATCTTTGGGCGATTAAAACTAGCCAATGAAGATTTCCTATAACTGGTTAAAACAGTTCGTACCCATAGATTGGCCAGCCCCCAAAACGGCCGAACTGTTAACCGATCTGGGACTGGAAGTTGAAGGCATTCTCCCGTTTGAATCTGTAAAAGGTGGCTTGAAAGGTGTGGTGGTGGGCCATGTCCTGCAATGTACCCGGCACCCGAATGCAGACAAACTCAAATTGGCCAAAGTAGACATCGGCAGTGGGACAAAGCTGCAAATAGTTTGCGGGGCCCCGAACATAGCGAAGGGGCAAAAGGTTCCCGTAGCGACTATAGGAAGTCGCCTCTTTACCCGCGAGGGAGAGGCCTGGACCATCAAAAAAGGGAAAATCAGGGGAGAAGTCAGCGAAGGGATGATCTGTGCGGAAGACGAGCTGGGTCTAGGAGATGATCACCAGGGGATCATGGTGCTCGCGAACAGTCTTGAGCCCGGCACTCCCTGCTCCGAGATTTTCAATATTGAGACCGACGAAGTCTTTGAAATCGGCCTGACCCCGAACCGGGCCGACGCCATGAGCCATTTCGGGGTGGCGCGCGACCTTAAAGCCGGATTATTACAACGAAAGATACAGACGCAACTGATCACCCCATCCGTCAGTAATTTCAATACTGAAAACAGATCGCTGAAGATCGATGTGCAGGTTGAATCCAATGCCCTCGCCCCAAGGTATTGCGGGGTGACCATCAGCAACCTCATCGTACAGCCCTCCCCCTACTGGCTCCAAAACCGGCTGCGGGCTATCGGGCTCAAGCCCATAAACAATGTGGTGGACGCCACCAATTATGTGTTACACGAATTGGGCCAGCCCCTTCATGCTTTTGATGCGGACCGGATTTACGGCAAAAAGATTGTCGTTAAGACCGTAGAAGCCGGTACCACTTTCGTAACGCTGGACGGCGTGGAACGCAGCCTTCATGAGGAAGACCTGATGATCTGTGATGCAGAGAAACCCATGTGTATAGCCGGAGTCTTCGGGGGGATCAATACAGGGGTAACTTCAGACACCAAAGCCATCTTCCTGGAAAGCGCCTATTTCGATCCGGTTTCCATTCGCAAAACGGCTAAACGACATGGGCTTTCCACCGATGCATCCTTCCGTTTTGAACGGGGTATCGACATCAACAACGTGGAATACGCCCTCCGGCGGGCTGCCCTCCTGATACGGGAACTTAGCGGCGGGACCATTACTTCGGATGTTGTGGACCTCTACCCCAAAAGAAAAGACGATTATCAGGTGTTCCTGACTTTCGACAAAATAAATGCCCTTATCGGGCAGGAAATTCCGAAAGACAGCATCAAAGCCATCCTCGCCTCCCTGGATATACAAGTGAAGAACGTAACGGAGTCGGGTTTGGGACTGATCATCCCTTTCTACCGCGTCGATGTACAGCGGGAAGTCGATGTCATTGAGGAGATCCTGAGGGTGTACGGGTATAACAATATTGCCACTAACGAAAAATTAAATGCCTCCGTGGCCACCACCTCCCGGTTTGAGGATTACCGGCTGGAAAATATTATTGGCGACCTGCTGGTTTCCCATGGGTTTTATGAAACTTTATCCAACAGCCTGACCAACCCGGATTACCGGGACTTCCTCGATCCGTCGCGAATTGGTGAACCGGTTCGTATCCTGAATGCGCTCAGCAGCGAGTTGTCCGTGATGCGCCAATCCTTGCTCGGATCGCTGCTCGAAGTGGTTGAACACAATGTCAACCGGCAAAATCAGGATCTGAAACTCTTCGAATTCGGAGCCACCTACCAGCTGGAAAAAGGCGAATATTCAGAAGACAAACAACTGGCACTACTCGTTACGGGCGACCGTTCGGAAGAGAATTGGACCGTCCCCCAAAAGAAATCCGATTTCTTCTTTTTCAAAGCTGTAGTGGAACAACTACTCACCCGTCTCGGGATCACGGGATTCGAATCGTTCCCGGCGGAGAACCAGATCTTTTCGGAAGGCCTCGTCTTTAAAAAAGGTAAAACACCCCTGGTTGAATTCGGCGTTTTAGGAAAGTCGGTCCTGAAACCTTTCGATATAAAAGCTGAGGTGTTGTTCGCCGAATTTGAATGGAAACCTTTGGTGAAGGAGGCATCGGCCTCCAGGATGGTCTATTCCGAAGTCGCCAGGTACCCGGAAGTGCGCCGGGATTTTGCGCTTTTACTGGACCAGCAGGTAAGTTTTAAACAGATACACGACCTGGCGTTCCAAACGGAGAAAAAATTATTGAAGAAGGTCAATTTGTTCGATGTGTACCGGGGCAAGAACCTGCCCGAAAACAAGAAATCCTATGCCGTGAGTTTCCATTTACAGGACGATGCAAAAACCCTGACGGATGCCCGGATCGATCAGGTGATGCAAAAACTCAAGCAGCGGCTTGAAAAAGAGCTGGGAGCAGAATTGCGTTAAAATTTGAGCCTTAGCGCGGGAGCAGAACCCGGCTGATCTGATGGATCACCCCATTCCCTTCATACATATCTGCCGCGGTTATCCGGGCTGTTTGGCCGGCACAGTCGGTCAGCAGGATATCAGTCCCCTGCATACTGGCCAGGATCTCATTTCCCTGAAGGGTGGTGAAGACTGCGGTCCCTGCCCCACGGCACATGGCCCGTAGGATCCTGGCGGCTGTCAGGCGGCCCGCCACCAAATGATACGTGAGCAGACTGCGCAATTCTTTACGGTTTTCGGGTCGCATCAGTTCCGAAAAAGGTTTTCCGGACCACTGAATTACCGAAGTGTCACTGGGGAGAAAAACAGTAATCGGCCCCGCGCCGTTCAGGAGTCCGCTCAGCCCTGCCGCCTCAAACGCGGCCGCTATGACCCCATGCTCTTCCGGAATAATCGCGGTAGCTGCGGAATTTCCCGGTTTATCTGCCGATTCCAGGGTCAGTGGCTTGTACTGGCCAAAGGTCAGGGCCGCACAAAAAAGGAGCAGAAGGCAGGATGGGCTTGCAGGGCAATCCATAGTTGTTTGGTTGGAATTGGTTTGGTAAAAATCCGACGAACGGTCGAAAAATCCCGACAATATACAATACGGAGGTGGATGGGGAGGATTTTCAACGGCTGAATATGGTGTAATTAACAAAATATTAACAATTGTTTTCTTCCGGTGCCCATTGTATCCAAAAGTCTTAATGCCTATTTTTGATAGGACGGCTAAATGAAAAGGAATGCTCTTGAAAAGAACCAATATAGAGTCCCTGTTATCCGCTGCTTCACGACGGGACCTATCCGAAGAAAAAATTATGGAGGGAAGTTGCCCGTATCCTGCAAAAGGAAACGGAGCGAGAGGAACGAATTACGAAAACCCTGGCCGAAAAGGCTCAATCGGCTGAAAATGCCTTCGAATTTGATCGGTTAGACGTCTCCCATATTTACCATCTGAACCACATCCGTAAGATATGTATTGATTACCGCCTAAGATTCCTGGACAGTTCCTATTTCAAGGGTACCATCCCCCAGCAGGCCATTTCCCGGATCAAGGAACTGGAGAAAACCCATGGGATCGAACTAAAAGGCTTTAAGATCCTGGCCCCTTCCAGGCTCTTTAAACTGGAAGATAAAGACGACCCGATTTTATTCGCCCCGATTGGGAATGGGTATTTTTATCTGGTCCATAAATGGGGCAATGACCTGCATCCCTTGCGAAAGTTGCTGGTGTGGCCATTAAGGAATGTCGGCAACCTGGCCCTGCTCGTGCTCGCAATCAGCTTCCTGGCTACCCTCATGGTCCCTGATGGCCTCTTTTCCAGGAATAATTCGCAGGCGGAGTTTTGGATCATTTTTTTCTTCATGTTCAAATCCATCGCAGCCATCGTGATCTTTTATGGATTTGCCCTGGGAAAGAACTTTAACCCCGCCATCTGGAACAGCAAATATTTCAATGCCTGACGGCCTGAGCAACTCCTGAAGCCAGTCTTAAAAATTATCCTTCGCGCTATAAGAATCCATTGCCTGGCTTTATTGTACGATCAGGTATTCCGGGATTCCGTCCAGATCGGTCTGGTCAATAAATTCAGGATCAGGGACCGGCTTAATTCGCAGCAACCCCCCTTTCCCGTCGGCACCCGATTTCTGGTATCCGATCAGGAGCAACCCGTTGTGTGGGTCAAAAGCTACCGAACGGGTATCCCCGATGCCGTATTGGGCTATCCGCTCTGCGCTTAGGAAATTCTCGTAGTAATAGAGGTAGGCGGTGTATTTGGAAAAGTCGTAGACCCCCGGGATATGGGCGATGGCCGTACCGCCCGCCGGAGAAGGCATGGCGTAGTACAACAGCCCTGAAGGGGCAAAATAATCATTGTCGGAATCCCCGAAATAAGGTTCTTTCCCCGCGGTATACGAAACCCTGGAAACCACATCCAAACTATGGGCATCCAATACCAGGTGACGGGTCCGGTAGCTTACGAGTAGCTGCCCTGAAGAGGTTTTCAACACTTTCAGTACTTCCTGCCCCAAATCCAGTTCGGTTTCCGGTTCGCCGTTTTGGCCGGGTAATGCGAGCAGGGAATTTTTGCCGGTCGCCGGGTCGTAGGCCAGTACAAAGAGGCGGTTGGCAGCCCATACCAACTGTTGGGGTTCCTTTTCCAGGCTGGTGTCCTGATAGGACGTATTCCCGCCTGCAAGGGACCAGGTCCGCACATAGTATAAAGCCCCTTTCATTCCGGCATCCGGCATGCTGTAGGCAACGGACATGGAATCCCTGGAATGGGCAATGGCCAGGTATTGCCGCTCGCAGGAGGGTGCATTTCCAAAGACATCCTCCCAGGCCCGGCTTCCGGTTTCGGGATCCCAGTAATGTACCTCTGCACCGCAATCGGGCAGCCTCCGGAGAAAAGACAACGAATTGGTGTCCCGATAGGAAAGATCCGGTGTTGCCAGCGGGAGGAACATATGGCTTTCACTGATTGTATGGAGGCTTATGGCATTCGCTTCCCAGTCCCGAATGCTTCCATTCGCCATCTTTGGATATTATAATGGAGTATTGGGTGGTAACCCCCTCGTCTACAGGAAGAGGCATGGGGCCGTCTTCCGGGTTGCTGCAAGACCACAACAACAGGCCCAGTAGCCATACTGCCAGGCGTTCGGTATTCATGACGATAAGATTTGGGTGCCGAAAAGCCTATGCGGGAACGGCGTACAATTTCTCCCGTTGTTCCTTTATGCGCTTGTCCGACATATATTCATCAAACGTCAAATAGCGGTCAATATTACCTTTGGGGGTCAATTCTATAATCCTGTTGGCAACCGTCTGGGCAAATTGATGGTCGTGGGTGGTGAAGAGCACGGTGCCCTTGAATTGTTTGAGGGAATTGTTAAACGCCGTAATGCTTTCGAGATCCAGGTGATTGGTAGGTTCATCGAGCAACAGGACATTGGCCCGGAGCATCATCATCCGGCTCAGCATACAACGGACTTTTTCGCCCCCTGAGAGGACAGTGCATTTTTTGAGGGCCTCTTCCCCGCTGAACAACATTTTGCCCAGGAAGCCCCTGAGGTATACTTCTTCTTTTTCCTCATCGGTTTTGGCCCATTGCCGCAACCAATCCACCAGGTTTATGGGGTCCTGGAAAAATCCGGAATTGTCTGCCGGCAGGTAAGACTGGGTGGTGGTCACCCCCCACTGATACGAGCCGTCATTCGGTTTACGCTGTCCGGCAATTATTTCGAAAAATGCCGTGGTTGCCCTGGAGTCACGCGATAGCAACGCCACCTTGTCTCCCTTGGCCAGGTTGATGTCGACTTTGGAAAACAGGGGCTCTCCCTCATCGCTCCTCGCGGAAAGGCCATGGATATTCAGGATCTGGTCTCCGGCCTCCCGTTCCCTTTCGAAAATAATGGCCGGGTACCGCCTGCTGGATGGCCTGATATCCTCAACCTTTAGTTTTTCGAGCATTTTCTTTCGCGAGGTAGCCTGTTTGCTCTTGGCCACATTGGCGCTGAACCGCTGGATAAATTCCTGGAGTTCCCTGGCTTTCTCCTCGGCCTTCTTGTTTTGCTGGGCCCTCTGGCGCAAGGCAAGCTGGCTGCTTTCATACCAGAAGGAATAGTTGCCGGAGTAGAGGTTGATCTTCCCGAAATCAATATCCGCGATATGGGTACATACCTCGTCCAGGAAATGGCGGTCGTGGGACACCACGATCACGGTATGCTCGTAACCGGAAAGGAAGTTTTCAAGCCAGTTGATGGTTTCATAATCGAGGTCGTTGGTAGGCTCGTCCATTATCAGGACATCCGGATTGCCAAACAAGGCCTGGGCCAGCAGAACCCTCACCTTCATCTTGGCATCCAGATCTCGCATTAACGTATAGTGGAATGCCTCCGGGATGCCCAGGTTTGAAAGCAGGGCCGCGGCGTCGCTCTCAGCATTCCAGCCGTTCATTTCCTCAAAGGCAACCTGCAACTCCCCTATCTTTTCGGCATTTTCATCACTGTAATCCGCATAAAGGCTGTCTATCTCCTGTTTGATGGTGAAGAGGGGCTTGTTGCCGCGGATGACGCTTTCGAGCACGGGGTATTCATCATAGGCGCCGTGGTCCTGCTCCAGTACCGACATCCGTTTCCCGGGTTCCAGGTAGACCTGCCCGGAAGTCGGGTCGGTCTTGCCCGACAGGATTTTAAGGAAGGTGGATTTCCCTGCTCCATTGGCCCCTATGATCCCGTAGCAATTCCCTTCCGTGAAATTCACCGAGACTTCGTCAAACAAAATCCTTTTTCCGAATTGGACGGATATATTCGATACTGACAGCATAAACGGATTTTAAAAATTTTTGCAAAATTACTAAAATTAAATGGCCGCGCCAATAAATTGCCAGCTGCGAACGCAGGCCGGGCCGGCAAGCCCGATTTCCAATATTTAACGGGTCATTAACAGGGCTGCCCCCCGTGTTTTTTTAGTTTTGCTAGGTAATACGCTGGACTTGTCGTATGATTAGATGTTTATTTTGCCTCCTTCTTATTGGTGCCTTTGGATGCGGTAGTAAGGAAAATACATCCCATTCTGTCTATTTTGCCGGTGAAATTGTGAATCCTACCAGCGACTATGTGGTATTGTTCAAGGACGACATCGCCATAGACTCCGCCCGGCTGGACGAAAACAACCGATTTGAATTCCATCTGGACAGTATAGATGAAGGCCTTCATAATTTCGAACACGCCCCGGAATATCAATATGTTTATCTGGAAGACGGCGACAGCCTGGTGGCCCGCCTGAACACTACCGACTTTGACGAATCGCTGGTTTTTGCGGGAACCGGAGAAGCCATTAACAATTTCCTGGTGGAGATGTTCCTCACCAATGAGGAAGAAGCCGGACTGATCAACTCATATTACAGCCTGAAACCCGAAGCCTTCAGTGAGAAAATCGACTCCCTCAGGCAGAATAAAATCAGCATGCTTGATGAGATCACAAGCCAAAACACCCTCTCCCCGAAAGCCCTGGCCCTGGCCCAGGCAAGCATAGACTACAATTACTACGTCTATAAGGAAATGTACCCTTTCTATTATAAGGCCCGAATGGGGATGGCCAGCATCCCGGAACTTCCGGCTAACTTTTACGCATACAGGGACGACCTCGACCTTAACAATGCGCAGCTGACTTTTTTCCGGCCATATTTTAAATATATCAACTACCACCTTGGCAACCTCACCTATATGCAGTGCAAGGAAAACTGCGATATGCAGGAACATTCCATGGAGAGTTACCTGCATGCCAACATGCACAAACTAAAGCTGATAGACAGCCTGATCACTGAGAAAGAATTAAGGGATGTGGTGTTCCGGTATGTGGCGATGGACTACCTGCTCCGGGTCCAGGACAATGAGGAAAACAACAAGAAATTCATAGAGACCTTCCACCACCTGTCGGGTAATAACCGGCATATAGGCGAAATCGACAACCTCTACAAGGCTGTCATGAACATCCAGCCTAACAAGCCGCTGCCCCACATGTCGCTACAGGCAACAGATGGCAGCAAGGTATCCCTTAAGGATATCGCGAAGGGCAAAAAGGTTGTATTCTACTTCTGGTCTGCCAGGCAGAGGAGCCATTTTGACAACATCATCAACCGCATCCGGGAATTATCGCGCAAAGGGGAGCGACTACACTTTTGTCGGGATCAACTTCAATACCGATGAAGCCAGGTGGAAAGCCATGATCGAATCAAAAGGGCTGGATAAAAGCCTGCAGTTCCGGGCCGACAACTTTGAGCAACTTACCGACTCCCTGATCGTTTATCCCATGAATAAGGTAGTCATAGCCAAAGACAGCCTGATCGTCAATGCCTTTGCCAACCTCTATACTTCGGCTTTTTAGCAAATCCCCTACCATAATTGCGTCGGGGCTGCAATCCTTAAGTCTTACCAGGAAGATAATCCCCGCCTAATTCGGTCTGCGGATCAGTTTCCCTTTGCGGTAATCGGCCAGGAATTTTTCTAACCCGATATCGGTCAGTGGGTGTTTAAGCAACCCAACGATGGCCGATAGCGGCCCGGTCATCACGTCGGCACCAAGTTTGGCGCAATCGATGATATGCATGGTATGGCGGATGGATGCCGCCAGGATCTCGGTCTCAAATTCGTAATTGTCATAGATCTGCCTGATTTCGGAGATCAGGTGCAGGCCGTCGGTGGAGATATCATCCAACCGGCCGATAAACGGCGAGACATAATTGGCGCCGGCCTTGGCAGCCAGAAGGGCCTGCCCGGCCGAAAATACCAGGGTGCAATTGGTGCGTATGCCCTTATCTGAAAAATATTTGAGGGCCTTGACCCCATCTTTTATCATGGGTACCTTCACCACAATCTGCTCATGCAGGTCGGCAAGTTCCTCCCCTTCCTTTATGATCTTGTTGAACTCCGTGGCAATCACCTCGGCAGAGACGTCCCCATCGATCAGTTTACATATTTCCACGTAGTGCTTCAGGATGTTATTCCTGCCGGTTATCCCCTCCTTGGCCATGAGGGAGGGATTGGTGGTCACCCCATCCAGCACGCCCAGGGCTGCGGCTTCCCGTATTTCATCCAAATTGGCGGTATCAATAAAAAATTTCATATCTGCAGGTTTGTTTTCAATACAATAAATGGTCAAATCGCCCGGGGAATCCGGGACTGCAATATTACAATTTATAATGGTTTAACAACAGCTTCTCATACAGTTTATCGGGAAGCAGTTTCCTGAGTACAAGTGAAAACCTTTGCAGCCAACTGCCCACCCGGTAATGCACTTTAGGGTTTTTAGCGCAGATGATGGCGTAGACCTTTTTGGCTACCTGCACCGGGTCCTGTGCATGGCTGACATGTTCATCCATGAGCTGCAGGGAGCGGCGGTAGCTTGTTTGATAGGGAGAGTCCTCAAGGACCGGGGCATGATAGCGCCCGGCCGCAATATTCGTGGCAAAATCACCGGGGGCCAGGCTGGTGATTTGGATCCCGCTGCCAGTCGTCTCCAAGCGCATGCTCTCGGTTAACAATTCCAGGGCACCTTTGGAAGCCGAATACCATCCGCGGAATGGCAGGCCCATATAGCCGGCAATAGAGGTTATGTTGATGATAAGCCCGCTCCCCTGGCTACGCATCACCGGCAAGACCTCCTTCACCATGGCGGCAGGTCCCAGAAGATTGATGTCGAGAACATTCAATACCGCATCCCTGGGCGTTTCCTCCACCGGACCGGTGATCCCGACCCCGGCATTGTTGATCAGAATATCGAGGCGGCCTTCACGCGCGAGGATATCCGATACCACCTTCCCCATGGAAAGCGGGTCGCGCACTTCCAGGGGCAGGAGTTCAAAATCCGTAAACCCGTCATGCTTAAGGGGATCGCGGGCCGTTCCGTACACCTTGAAGCCCTTCGCGTGTAAATAAGCGCCCGATGGCCCTTCCAATTCCGGAGGAACCCCCGGTAATTAATACGACCCTGTTTTCCATAAGCTGCAAATAAACAAATATTTGGCACTACGGCAACCGCCCGTCGTGTATTCTGTGACCTCAACGGATGGCCCTTCCGCAGAAAGACGGCATAAAATGCGGGTAAAATGAAGATGGAACTAAAGAAGATGGACCTAAATATGGAGGTAAGGGTACCCTGGGAACAGGGCACAAAAAAATGGCAAGCTACCTACATCGCACCGCTACGACCGCATACCCTTGCTGCGTTCCCACCCTGGGGGATTCTGCAGGAGCTGGTCGTGTAGGACTTGCCATTTGCAAATATACAACCTTTTATTTTTGGGGCAATCGTTTTACATGCTTAATTTAGCCCGGACCAAGCACCCCCAGTCCGGGGCACAGCACCGATGGGGATGTGTAAAGAACCATATTTTATGAGCTCCCTCAAATTTTGGGCCTTCAGCAGCATCCTGCTCTTTTTTATGGCCTGTGGCGACGGCAATCCCGAAAAAATGTTTTCTATCCGTCTGGACAAAGACGAATTCCACCGGAATGAGAAGGTGCCGGTAGCCATAGAAAATAAGCGGGATAAAGAGATTGAAGCCGTTCATTATTTTATAGACGGGAAGGAATTGCCCCTGCAAGACCATGCCCTGACACTCGATGTGGAGAAACTGGGCAGCAAAACCCTGGTCGCCCGGGTCACTTTTGAAGGAAATTCGGTCGAAGTGCCCCGTAAAATTACGGTTTTGGCCGACAAAGCCCCTACCCTGTACACATATGAGATCCTCCATGAATATCCCCACGATGCAGGGGCTTTTACCCAGGGACTGGAATTCCATCGGGACACCCTGTATGAAAGCACAGGGAAAAAGGGGGCATCTTCCATTAGGAAAGTGGATTTTGAGACGGGGAAAATCCTGAAAAAAATCGACCTGGAACCCAACTATTTTGGAGAGGGGATCACCCTTTTGGACGGAAAACTCTACCAACTGACATGGCAGGCCGGGATCGGCTTTGTATATGACGGCACCACCCTCAAAGCGCACCGGAAATTTTCAATACGGCCAGAGTAAGGAAGGCTGGGGGCTTTGTAATGACGGCGATGTTATCTATAAGAGCGACGGGACGGAGAAGATTTGGTTGCTAAACCCCGAAACACAGTTTGAAGTGGGGCACCTGGAAATCGTTACCAACACTTCCATGTTCAACAAGGCCAATGAGCTCGAATATGTGGATGGGAAGATCTATGCCAATGTCTGGCAAAAAGAAAGCATGATGATCATCGACGCACAGAGTGGGGCTATCAGCGGAGTGGTCAATTTCGGGGGGTTAAGGGAAAAGGTAACCCAGACCCCGCAACTGGATGTACTCAACGGGGTAGCCTATCACCCGGGCAGAAAGACATTTTTTGTGACCGGTAAGTACTGGGACAAGCTTTTTGAAGTCAGGATCATCCCCAAGGAATAATGCGGGAATATCACAAAAGTATCCTTGTACAGCAGGAAGACCTGGACGAGCTCCACCACGTGAACAATGTCCGTTATATACAATGGATTCAGGATATTTCCAGGGATCATTGGCTGCATGTGGCAGGCACGGACCTGCAGAAATCAGTGGCATGGGTGGTACGCCGGCATGAGGTCGACTATAAAAATGCCGCGGTGTTGGGAGACAAGATCAGGCTCCGTACCTATATTGAAGGCGTAAAGGGCCCCCTTTCCACCCGGGTGGTGGAGATGCATCTTGATGGATCCGGGGCCCTGCTCCTGCGTTCCAGGACCACCTGGTGCCTGCTGGATGCCCGTACCCTCCGCCCCAAGAGGATACCCGACGAAATCAACCGGATGTTTGGATTATAAACCTCAAGAACTATTCATCCCAGACCTTCATGGGTACCATCCATCAGCCTACCGGGTAGAAATCCCGGAAGGTGATAAATCAGGCCAGGGTCTGCCCTGAAAGAAGGCAGCGGGCAGCTTAAAAAATTGCAGGCCCTTTTTTGGCCCCTGGCGACCAGCCGACCGGTATTGTAAGAAAATTCACTCATAAGTCCTCATTTTCAGTCAATTATGTAGTAAAACCATAATTATTCTATGGTTCTCTTATAATACTTTTTCGCTCAGGTTCACTAATTTGTACCCAGCTAATTTAGGTATGGATTACAGCTACACCATCATCGATTCGGACGCCACTTCCAATCTGCAATTGCAACATTATCTGGAGGACTATGGCGACTTTGTGTGTGCCGGGCAGGCTACCAACAGTACCGATGGGTTGAACGCCATCCTAAAATATTTGCCGGATATCGTATTTGTCAACCTGAATGACCATGCGTATGAGTTCTTTCACATGGTCAAGGAATTACATCAGTACATAAAGGATATCCCCGTATTCATAGGCCTTTCCAGGAGCAAGGACTACGCCTATGAGGCCATAAAGAACAATTTCTTTGATTATTGGCTGTTGCCTTTCAATGAGTTCGACATTCGGAAAACCATCCTTCGGCTTAAGAAGCAATTACCCAAGGAAATGTCCCATACGCTTTGCCTGAAGTCCTATAAGGATTTCCATTATCTGGATACAGATGAGATCCTGTACCTCAAAGCGGACAACAACAGTACGGATTTCGTGATGAAAGACGGTAGCACCATCAGTGCTTTCAAGACCCTCAAGACTTTCGAAAACAAATTGCCCGAGAATTTCGTGCGGGTACACCAATCCTATATCCTGAACGTGAATTACGTATCCCGGATCAATTACGGAAAATCAATCTGTGCGTTGAAAACCGGGAAAATGCAACTTCCCTTCTCAAAAACGTATAAAGAGAATATCGATAGCCTGAAAAAGGTACTTTCCAGAAACACCATTACTACCCTGAATTAGGAAAATCCTTTCAGATTTGGTGTGTATACTCACAAACACGGGGTATCTGCTAAATCTTTGGATTTTACACAATATTCTGAGAAAGGCCTTCTTAGTTTAGCCCTGAACAACTATAGGTTTAACCACTAAATTTTAATAGAAATGAAAAAGGTATTTAGCATTTTGGCTTTGGTATTGGTAACGAGTGTTGGAAGTATTAGCATGGTTTCCTGTTCATCTGATGGCAACATGAGCGACGCTTCCCTCTATGAAAAAGTAAAAGCAACCGATGGGGATGATGTTCCGATTGATAAAAGAGCGACGGATGGGGACGATGTGCCAATTGATAAAAGAACATAATTAATATCTGATAATACTTATTAACTTAATTCTTCAAGGCCCCGGACTTTTAACCGGGGCCTTTTTTTATTGTACATTTATCCTGCCAAACGCCTGTTATGCGAAATCGACTCCCATATTTTTGCGTTGGAATAATCCTTGCCGCTTGCATTGGGTGCAATCATAGGGAAGGTGATCTCACCTCAAATATTCCCAAGGATAAAAAGGCAACGCAAGTATCCATCTGGATATCAAATGGATAGAAATGACACCATTCCCCTGGAATTGCGTCAAAAATACCTGGCGGATGCCTATTCAAAAGCTGCCGAGATTAACAATGATTCCCTTAAAACTCAATATTTCTCAAAGCTATCCCTGGCTTATTTACAACTTCCGGATTCCGCCTTATTCCGAGCAGCCAACAGGCAGGCGCTTGAATTTACCGAAAAAATCAACGATTCAACAGCACTTGCTGAAGCTCATTGGGACCTGGCGCAGTTCTTTAATTCGTATACCATTCCTGATAGTGCTTATTATCACTATTCTGAAGCACATAAATTATTTAGTCAACTCGGAGATGATTTCATTTCGGCGAGAATGCTATATAATATGGCTGTCATACAAGGTGAAGTCAAAGATTATACCGGGAGCGAGATCAATACCATCAAAGCCATAGAACTTTTCAAGCCCCTCAAGAAAAACCTGCACCTCTATCTCTGCTACAATAACCTCGGGTCCATAACCAAGGAGCTAGAAGAGTATGACCGGGCCCTGGAGTATTACTCGGCGGCTCGGGAATACCTGGATAAGGTGGAGGAAAAAAACACCCTGCCGTATTCCCTCGAAAACAATGTCGGGGTGGTTTACCAGGAAATGGGCCGGCACCGCGATGCCATCGTGCATTTTGAGCAGGCGCTCTCGGACAGTACCCTGCAGGCCAAAAACCCGAGGCTGTATGCCCGGGCCCTGAACAACCTGGCTTACAGCAGGCATCAGCTGCATATTGAGACTGATGTGAGCGAAACCTACCGCAAGGCTGTGCACATCCTGGACAGTATCGAAGACTGGCAAGGCATTGCACGCGCCCATTATAACGGGGCAGAATATTACAAAGACCTGCGGGATACCGCCCATGCCCTGGCGCATGCGACGACTGGCCATGGACTATTCCCTGAGGAGCAAGAACAACAAGCGCCTGCTGGAAACCATGGAACTCCTGGCCGAACTGGACCCGGATCATGCCGTACGAGCATGCCCATGCATATATTAAACTGGACGACAGCCTGCAACGGGAAGAACGCGCCATCCGCAATAAATTTGCCCGCATCCGCTTTGAAACGGATGAATTTATCGCCCAGAACGAACTCCTGGCCCGGCAGCGTCAGTTATGGATAGGAATAGCGGGGGGGTCTTTCTGCTGGCGCTTTCGGTATTCATCATCGTTATGCAGCGTATAAGGAACCAGAAACTCCGCTTCCAGCAACAACAACAGGCGGCCAACCAGGAAATATTCAACCTGATGCTGGCACAGAACCAGAAAATGGAGGAAGGGAAGAAATCCGAACAAAGAAGGATTTCTGAAGAATTACACGACGGCATTTTGGGTGAAATGAACGGGGTGCGGATGGTGCTCCTCGGCCTCAATAAAAAAGTGGATGAGGCGGCAGTGGCCCTTCGTTCCCAGGCCATTAGCAAATTGCAGGTAATACAGGAAGAGATCCGGACCATTTCCCATGCCCTGAGCGATGCTTCCTACCGTAAATTCCATAACTTTGTGAACTCCCTGCAGGATCTTTTAAAAACCATTGGAGAGGCTGCGGGAATGGAGCATGAATTGACCTATGACGAGGATATAGACTGGGACGCACTGCATGGGGATATTAAGATCAATTTGTACAGAATTGTCCAGGAATGCCTGCAGAACACCGTGAAGCACTCAGGTGCGAACTCGATTTCGCTCAACCTGCACGGGAATTCCAAGAACGTTGTCATTACCATTGCCGATAACGGCAAGGGGTTCAATGCCCAAAACGGGAAGAAAGGGATAGGTCACAAAAACATTAGTTCCCGGGTCGCCAGCATACATGGCCATTGGGAGATCAGCAGTTCAAAAGGAAAGGGTACCCGGGTCACCATCCGGATCCCTTATAGTGAAGCCGGGGAGGTCCGGGGACAGGATTCCTTGCGTAAAGGGAATCTACAGGAAGTTTAATCGGTAACAAACAGCATGAAAACGGTACGGATATTAGCGGTTGATGATCATGAAATGACCACCATGGGGTATAAGTTCATCCTGGAGGACACCGAGTTTGATGACTTCAGGGTTAAAATGGACACCGAAAAAACATTCGATGGCGCCAAAGCCCGCATCAAGGAATCCACAACCCTCTTCCCTTATGACATCATGTTGCTGGACATACAGCTCACCCAGAACTCAGACGGCCCTTCCAAGACAGGCGAAGACCTGGGGATCTATGCCCGGAAGGTATCGCCCGATTCCAAAATCGTGTTTATGTCGTCCTTCAGCGATAACTACCGCATCAACAGCATCATGCAGTCGGTTGACCCGGAAGGGTATATGGTGAAATCGGAAATTGACCAGCAATCCCTTCAGGCCATGGTTAAAACGGTTCTTACCAACCCGCCGTATTATACCCAAAAGGCGTTGGCTGCCATCCGTAAAAAAATGGCCAATGACGATATTACCCTGGATGAGAACGACAAGAAGATCCTGTATTACCTGTCTATAGGCACCAAGACCAAGGACATGACCAAGTTTGTTTCCCTTTCCCTCCCCAGTATAGAAAACCGTAAGCGGCACCTGAAATCGCTCTTCGGGGTTGAGAAGCAGAATGACCAGGCCCTGATCACCGAATCGAGGAAGCGCGGTTTTATCTGACACCCCGGCCTGTTGAGTGCCCATCGCTGAATTATTCGATGAAACGCAGGCAAATCCGTTCATTTTATATAAAAACCATATGAATTCTATGGTTTTTCTACAACCACTTCTCTGCGCGAAAAGCTAAATTTGAAATAACCTATACCTAAACACAAGGCGCGCTTAATGACGAACGGGGATAATTTCAGGAAAAATTTACGGCTTCAACTCTATGACAACCCATATTTCATAGGGCTTGATACGTTTCAGCGCCACCTCGAAAAAGAGTACTTCGCAAAGGTGACAGCGCGAAATTGTACAACCCCGGCGAAAAGTTTACAGGGGACGAATGAACAGGTGGCACAATTGGCTATTGAGATGGAGTGTAACTTCGATCTCGTTGAAATACTGTATTATCTCCAGAAAGGGAACTGGGGCGTGCCCGCCATCCCGACCAGGGGTAAGACACCTGCTTCGGCATTTTACGAAGCCCTGAACGGATTCAGGGAATCCAATCCCTTTGATATTGACGTGGAAGAATTATCCCTGATATTAAAAGATACGGTAATCGTGATCAGGAGGATTTTCCCTCAGAGTATCGGGAAGGAATTCGGGCAGATCCTGCAGGCCCTCGCAGCCCATTATGTACACTTTACCCGAGACCTTACTGAAACCCCCTATGAAATCTACCTTCCGGTATTTGAGGAAGAGGTACCCAACGGCAACGCTCTGGTATGCCCTATCAAACGGGACCAAAATACAGCCAGGGATTATTACAGGTATTGGGCGCTCTATTTCGATTCAACTGAAGATGCCCGGATTTACGACCTGGATCAAAAAACCATCATTTCGGGGGATCTGCACATGCTGAACCAATAATCCGTTCCGTGACCAGCCGGCATGGTCTAAGCCTGGAAGAGCGGTTTTCCCATCATCATATCATTCACCTGCCCTTTAACTTTCCGTAGGTTACTTTCATTTTCCGGATCCTGAAGCACCGAATCGATCAGGTCTACGATCGTTGCCATATCCTTTTCGAGCAGGCCCCTGGTGGTAACCGCTGCGGTGCCCAACCGAATTCCTGAGGTAACGAAGGGGGATTTGTCGTCGAAGGGAACCATATTTTTATTTGCCGTGATATCGGCCTTCACCAGGGCATTTTCCGCTTCTTTACCGGTTAAGCCCTTATTCCTTAAGTCTATCAGCATCATGTGGTTGTCTGTGCCCCCTGATATGATATGATATCCCTTTTGAACAAAGGCGGCAGCCATGGCGGCTGCGTTCTTTTTCACCCGGATCATGTAGTGCAGGAAGTCATCTGTAAGCGCCTCGCCGAATGCGATTGCCTTAGCCGCGATAATATGTTCGAGGGGGCCTCCCTGGTTGCCTGGGAAGACGGCCATATCGAGGAGGTTCGACATCATTTTAAGGTTTCCGTTCTTCAGGCGCAGGCCGAAGGGGTTTTCAAAATCCTCGCCCATCAGGATCAGGCCACCCCGCGGGCCCCGGAGCGTCTTGTGTGTGGTGGTGGTTACGATATGGCAATGTGGGATAGGGTCGCTGAGGATGCCTTTGGCGATGAGCCCGGCAGGATGGGCAATATCTGCCATAAGGATGGCGCCTGCTTCATCGGCGATTTCGCGGAACTTTTTAAAATCCATATCGCGGGAATAGGCAGAGGCTCCGGCAACGATCATTTTGGGCTTTTCCTTCAGGGCCACTTCCCGTAAGGCCTTAAAGTCTATGTAGCCGGTTTCCCTGTCGACCCCATAGAACACAGGCCTGTACAGGGTCCCCGAGAAATTTACGGGCGACCCGTGGGTCAGATGTCCGCCGTGGGAGAGGTCAAATCCAAGGATGGTGTCGCCCGGGCTCAGGCAGGCGAAGTAAACTGCAGCGTTCGCCTGCGAGCCGGAATGTGGCTGCACGTTGGCATAAGCGGCACCGAACAGCGCCTTCGCCCGGTCGATTGCCAGCTGTTCCACCTGGTCTACCACCTGGCACCCTCCATAATACCGTTTGCCGGGATAACCCTCGGCATATTTGTTCGTAAGGACTGATCCGGCGGCTTCCATAACCTGCGGGCTGGTGAAATTTTCAGAGGCTATCAGCTCCAGCCCGCTGATCTGCCGCTCCTTTTCGGCCGCGATCAAATCGAATATTTCCGTGTCTCTTTGCATTCCCATGATATGCTGTTAAATGAAGGGTAAAAGTACAAATTGACAATTGTTAATTCGAAGAAAATAATATATTTGATCAGGAATTTATCAAACAAGAATTAACAAGAACCCTATGCCCCTTAAAGCGAACGACCCTTCCCTGGAGAGCTGGATCCCGGTACCCCCGGATTCTGATTTTCCCATTCAGAATATTCCTTTCGGCGTCTTCCTGACCCGGGACGATGTGATCACCATCGGGACCAGGATTGGCGATCACGCCATAGACCTGGGGGCTTTGCACCAACTGGGATATTTCAGGGACATCCCGCTGACCGATGACATCTTCCTGCAGGACAGCCTCAACGATTTTATATCAGACGGCAAAAAAACCTGGAGACTGGTCCGCAACCGCATCAGCGAACTGTTCAGGAAGGGCAATACCGAATTGGAGAAGAACAAACAGCACAGGGGCATTGTCCTCTTTACCATGGACGAAATTGAGATGCAACTGCCCGTACTGATCGGAGACTACACGGATTTCTATTCCAGCAAAGAGCATGCGACCAATGTGGGCAAGATGTTTCGCGATCCGGAAAACGCACTCCTGCCCAACTGGCTGCACCTCCCGGTGGGTTACCATGGGCGCAGTTCCACTATCGTCCCCAGCGGAACACCCGTGCGCCGGCCGTATGGCCAAACGCTTCCCAAAGGCCAGGACCTTCCCGTATTCGGACCGTCCGGAATAGTGGATTTTGAGCTCGAGATGGCCTTTATCACCACCGATGCAAACGCCATGGGGGAACCTATCCCGGTACACGAAGCCGAGGACTATATTTTCGGCCTGGTTTTGTTCAACGACTGGAGTGCCCGCGACATCCAGAAGTGGGAATATGTGCCCCTTGGGCCCTTTTTATCCAAGAACTTTGCCTCTTCCATCTCCCCCTGGATCGTAACCCTGGATGCCCTGGAGCCCTTCCGCGTCCGAAGCCCCAAGCAGGAGCCCCTGCCCATGCCTTACCTGAGGCTTCCTGGCAACAACAGCTTCGACATCCACCTGGAGGTGGACCTTACCCCTGACGGTGGGGAGCCCACGACAATTTCCCGGTCCAACTTCAAATATATGTACTGGTCCATGGCCCAGCAACTGGCCCACCACACCGTCAACGGTTGCAAGGTGAACAGTGGGGACATGATGGGCAGCGGTACCATTTCCGGCCCCACGCCCGACTCTTACGGCTCCCTCCTGGAACTGGCCTGGCAGGGTACCCGGCCCCTGACCCTGAAGAACGGGGAAAGCAGGAAATCCGTGCAGGACAACGATACCGTTACCTTCCGGGGCTACTGCAGCAAGAACGGCCTGCGTATAGGCTTCGGAGAGGTGGCTACCAGGCTGCTTCCGGCCCACCCACCAGGCAAATCCAATTAACGCCTCCGGGTGCAATTAGCCCGATATATACGATACTTCATCTGATTTCGTTATGGTTAATGACCGTTTTGGCACAGCTATTGAATTCAGCCAACCAAATATTAACCAAAAACATCATGAAAAATTCATTGCTTATCGGATGCGCTATGGCCTTGCTGGTCGCTTGCGGGGGAGTTAAAAAAACCCAGGAAGCTGTAAATACAGGTAACTATTCTCAGGCCATCTACTCGGCAATCGACAACCTTGCCGACAATAAGTCGAAAAAAAATCACCAACCCTATATCCTGATCCTGGAAGAAGCTTTCCGCAAAAATACCGAAAGGGAATTGCAGCAGATTGCCTTCCTGAGCAAGGACGGAAACCCGGCTAACTATGAGGCCATATATGAAGGGTATAACAGCCTGAAACAAATCCAGGAACAGATCAGGCCCCTGCTGCCCCTGGAGATCTATGATGAAAACCGCCAGGCTTCGTTTGCCTTCAGGAACTACGACAATGAGATCCTCGACGCCAAGGTGGCCCTGTCTGATTACCTCTATGGCAACGCCTCTAAATTGCTGGCACATGCCAGCAGTAAACAGGATTACCGTGACGCCTACGATGATTTTGCCTACCTGGACAGGATCAATCCCGGGTATTCAGACACCAAGAAGAAAATGGAAACCGCCTATCAAAAAGGATTGGACTATGTACGGGTGGAACTTATCAATGAAACCCAGCAAATTGTCCCGGAACGCCTGGAAGCAGACTTGCTGAATTTTAACACCTACGGCCTGGATGATTTCTGGACCCAATACCATGCCAACCCCCTGGATGATATCGACTATGATTACGCCATGCTGGTGGCATTCAAGGATATACGCATCTCCCCGGAACAGGTGCAGGAAAAACAATTTGTAAAGGAAAAACAGATCAAGGACGGGTATACCTACCTGGAGGATGAAAATGGCAACCTGGTAAAGGACAGCCTGGGTCATGAAATCAAGGTAGACCGACTCAAGACCGTACAATGCAGTTTTTACCAATACACTCAGCACAAGGCTGCACAGGTAAGCGGACAGGTCAGCTATGTCGACCTGCACAACCGTCAGACAGTTAATTCTTACCCCCTGTCGAGCGAGTTTGTGTTTGAACACGTCTATGCCAATTACGACGGCGATAAAAGGGCGCTTGACAATGACCTGGTGTCCCTGTTAAATCTGGCTGCGGTTCCTTTTCCCAGTAATGAACAAATGGTTTATGACGCCGGGGAAGATTTGAAGCTAAGACTGAAGGACATAGTGGTCCGGCATAAATTTTATTAAGCATTTCCACCCCGGCAACTTGCCGGGGTTTTTTTATAATTGCCCGGCGAAGTCCATCTCGGCTATGGCCCCGTGAGACTCGTGGGCAACCACCTTCCCGTTCCGGATGATCAGGAGCTGGGGCGATTCGTGCCGGAGTTGGAAATCCTCCGCCACTTTCCGGGATACTTCCCGAAAGCGCGGCAGTTCTAAAAAATAGCAATCCGCATCCGTTTGATAAGGGGCCAGCAGCGTTTCCAGCATCCTCCGGATCATGCTGCTGATCCCACAGGTAGTCGAATGCTTGTAAATGAGCTGCGTGCGTTGGTATGAATTACGGCTAAGCTCCCCGATTTGAGATTCATCCCTGAGCGGGATCCAGAAAACTCCTTCCCCTGCGGGGTTATCCCCCTGCTTCCTGTTGCTGAAAAACGGCCCGAAAATACCCATAGATTCTTCATTTCATGCGCTACAGAGGGAATGGTCCGCACATAAATAGCTGCCGAAATGTCTTTTAATCCTCATTTTTTACAGCCATTTTGTCTGATTCTTCCGCTTGGTAGGATTGTTGACAATCATTCCCTGAAAGCATCCGAGCAATTTAAGAGAAACACCTATGAACATCAATAATTTTACCATAAAATCCCAGGAAGCCATCCAACTGGCCCAACAACTGGCCCAGTCCATGAAACATCAGCAGGTGGAGAACGAACACCTCTTCAAAGCCATAGCCGAAGTAGATGAGAATGTACTGCCATTCCTGTTGAAGAAATTGAATGTAAATGTCAGCATGGTCAACCAGGTCCTGGAAAAGGAACTCGAAAGTTTCCCAAAAGTAACCGGAGGGGAGATGGTCCTTTCCAGGGAAACCGGAAAAACATTGAATGAAGCCGAGATCATTGCCAAACGAATGAGCGATGAATTCGTGTCCGTGGAACATTTGCTGCTGGCAATTTTTGCCTCAAAAAGCCGGATAGCTCAGATCCTGAAAGATCAGGGCGTCAATGAAAAGGAACTTAAGGCCGCTATCGAAGAGCTCCGTAAAGGCGGGCGGGTTACTTCTCAAAGTGCCGAAGAAACCTATAACGCCCTGAATAAGTACGCCAGGAACCTCAACGAACTGGCAGACAGCGGCAAACTGGACCCTGTAATCGGGCGCGACGAAGAGATCCGCCGAATCCTGCAGATCCTCTCCAGGCGCACCAAGAACAACCCCATGCTGGTCGGGGAACCCGGCACCGGTAAAACAGCTATTGCCGAAGGCCTGGCCCACCGGATCGTACAGGGTGACGTGCCCGAAAACCTGAAAGACAAAGTAATCTACTCCCTGGACATGGGCGCCCTTATCGCCGGTGCCAAATACAAAGGGGAATTTGAGGAACGGCTGAAAGCGGTGATCAAGGAGGTCACTTCCTCCAATGGAAATATCGTACTCTTCATAGACGAGATCCATACCCTGGTGGGGGCCGGAGGCGGGCAGGGCGCCATGGACGCGGCGAACATTCTAAAACCCGCGCTGGCACGGGGTGAATTACGCGCCATCGGTGCCACCACCCTGGACGAATACCAGAAGTACTTCGAAAAAGACAAAGCCCTGGAACGCCGGTTCCAGAAAGTTACTCGTGGACGAGCCCGATACCGAGAGCGCTATTTCCATCCTGCGGGGCCTGAAGGAAAAGTACGAAGCCCACCATAAGGTGCGCATCAAGGATGAAGCGGTCATAGCCGCCGTGGAACTCTCCCAGCGCTATATTACCAACCGCTTCCTCCCGGACAAGGCCATCGACCTTATGGACGAGGCCGCTTCCAAACTCCGGATGGAAATCAATTCAAAACCGGAAGAACTGGATGCGCTGGACCGGAAGATCATGCAACTGGAGATTGAGATAGAAGCGATCAAAAGGGAAGACGACAAGCTTAAGCTAAAGGCCCTCAACGTGGACCTGGCGAATCTGAAGGAAGAACGCAACGAAATCTTTGCCAAATGGGAAAGTGAAAAGTCGGTGGTGGACAACATCCAGAAAACAAAACAGGACATTGAAAACTACAAACTGGAAGCCGAGCGGGCCGAACGCAACGGCGACTACGGAACGGTGGCCGAACTGCGCTACGGGAAGATCAAGGAAGCCCAGGAAAAGCTGGAGAAACTTCAGAATGAGCTGGCTGAACAGCAGCAGGCCGGGACTCTGATCAAGGAAGAGGTTACCAATGAGGATATTGCCGAGGTCGTCGCCAAATGGACCGGCATCCCGGTGGCCAAGATGCTGCAGAGCGAAAGGGAAAAGCTTCTGAAGCTCGAAGAGGTGTTGCACAAACGCGTGGTCGGGCAGGATGAAGCCATCCAGGCCGTTTCCGATGCCATCAGGAGAAGCCGGGCCGGGCTGCAGGATAGCAAACGCCCTATCGGTTCCTTCCTCTTTCTCGGCCCACCGGGGTTGGAAAGACCGAGCTGGCCAAAACCCTGGCCGCTTACCTGTTCGACGACGACAATGCCATGACCCGGATCGACATGAGCGAATACCAGGAACGCCACGCAGTAAGCAGGCTGGTAGGCGCGCCCCCGGGATATGTTGGCTATGATGAAGGCGGACAATTGACGGAAGCCATTAGAAGGCGGCCCTATTCGGTCATCCTGCTGGATGAGATTGAAAAAGCACACCCGGATACGTTCAACATCCTGTTACAGGTGCTGGATGAAGGAAGGCTTACCGACAACAAGGGACGGGTGGCAGACTTTAAGAACAGCATCATTATCATGACCAGCAACATGGGCAGCCATATCATCCAGGAGAAATTTGAGGACAATCCCGATCCGTACAGCGCGACCGAAGCGGCACGGGTGGAAGTGCTCGGGTTGCTGCGAAAAACGATCCGTCCGGAATTCCTGAACCGGATCGATGATATCATTATGTTCACCCCGCTGAGCAAGGAAGATATCACTTCCATTGTCAGACTGCAGCTGGATCAGCTCCAGAAACTGGTAGCCAAACAGCATATTACGATCGATGCCACCAAGGAAGCCATCCAATACCTGGCTGACAAAGGATATGATCCGCAGTATGGGGCCCGGCCGATCAAACGGGTCATTCAAAAGGAAGTGCTGAACAAGCTTTCCAAGGAACTCCTGAGCGGGGAGGTTACCGCCGAGAGTGTCATCCTGATCGACTCCTTTGATGATGGGCTGGTATTCCGCAACCAGTCGGAATTGGCGCAATAAGCCTTGTGAACACGGAAACAACAATCCCTGCCTTCCCCGGCAGGGATTTTTTTTGTCGGGGATACCATGCAGTATATAGTTTTTTTATCTTCGCATAAAATACCAGCCATGTCTACCAAAGCCGAAAGAACCACGAGGTACATCATTGAAACGGTCGCCCCGATCTTTAACAGGCATGGATATATTGGGACCAGCATGAGCGATCTTACAGACGCCACCGGGCTGACCAAGGGGGCCTTGTACGGGAATTTCGAGAATAAGGAAGCCCTGGCCCTGGCTGCATTTGAATATAACAGCAACCGTTTGCTGCAGGCGATCAGCGAGACCCTGGGGCAGGAAGGGACGGCCCTGGAAAAGATATTCTCCCTTACGAAATTCTACCGCCATTACGACGAATTTACCAGCGAAATGGGAGGCTGCCCTCTCCTGAACACCGGGATAGACGCCACCCATAACAACAAGCTGTTGGCTGCAGCCGCCAGGGAAACCGTGGCGACTATTGAGGGCAAGATCGCCCTTGTTCTTGAAAACGGGGTGAAGCGCAATGAAATCCATCTCCCGGTGACACCGCTGCAATTCGCCAAGCAACTCTTCACGATGCTGCAGGGCGCGGTTGCCATGGCCACCCTTACCAGGGACCGCAAATACCTCCTGAATACCGTCGCCTACCTCGATGTGCTGATCACCAAGGAAATCAAGAAGTAAGCCTTGATTTCACAGGAAGATTCGGCCTTTTGTCAATTATTATAGAGGACGGCTATCTACTGGCCAACCACGCGGAAGATCCAAAGGTCGTCGGCATACCGGCCACCGAATTTGCTTTCCCGGGCAGCTCGTGCTTCATCGATCGAATTATACCGTCGGAGGTAAACGTAATTGTATTTGTTGGCGCTTCGATAGAAGGATTTGGGCTCCAGGCCTTTGCCGGAAAGGGTCTTCATAAAGGCATCAAAGTATTTTTTGGTCCCGAAGACATTGGCAATAAGGTAATAGCCCGGGGTCAACCCGTCTTCAGTGGTGGTTTCCTCATATTTTTCACCAGGCTGCGGGACCACTTTTTCGGTAGCGGCCTGTTCCGCGGCCAGGGTAGCCTGCGCCAGGGAATCCCGACGTTTTTCCTCCTCCTGTTTCCTGGCCAGGGCCAAGGCTTCTTCCCGCCGTACGGCAGCGATTGAATCGGAGCGTTTTTGCAGCGCTGTCACGCGCTCCTGTTGAAGCAAGGCAAGGGAATCCTGCTCTTTTTGCTCCCGTGCTTTTCGATTTCGTTCCCTTCGTTCCCCGGCGGCCAGGAGGGCTTCCTGTTCTTTTACCGCTGCAATAGAGTCCTTTTCCTTTTTGGCAAGGGCTTCCGCTTCCTGCCTTGCCGCCTCGGCGGCAGCTTTCGCTTCTTCCCGTTGTTTTTTTCGTTCCACGGGGGTCACCTGTGCCAACTCTTCCCCGGTAGGTTCAAAGCCAATCACCCGTCTCCTGAGGTCGGCATTGCCAAAATTGTAGGCCGTGACAAACTCAAAACTGGTGTTGTCTCCACGGAGGGAATTCTCCGAACCGAATTCGATGAGGGCGCCGATGGAAAAGTCTTTAAAAAAACGGCCCCCGGCCCCTGCGGAGGCCCCATAAAAACTGTTATAACCCAGTTGGGCCCAAAATATAGGGGTCGCCAGCAGGGCGGTCAGGCCATACTGGTCATCCAGTCCCGGAATGGTCTTCAAATACAGGGTAGGCTGCACATAGGAATCCCTGTCAGAACCGAAGAGGAAAACCGGGATGCGATAACCCGTATGCAGCAAATAGACTTTATCCGAAGCATTGGTGGCCTTTTCATTGGCGGTTACGTTATAGTCCAGCAGGTTCTCCCCTACAAGGCCTATACTAAAGCGGTAATACTGGAAACGCAGTCCGGGTGCAAATTGAAGGATGAAGTCGTTGGGGACATCAAACTGGGGCAACGGATTATCCGGGTCGGCCTGGAAACGATCATCGGCTGGCTTCCTCTGGTAGCCAAAGGTGTTAAGGCCGATGGCCAGAGAGGTGCCGGGCCCCAGCTCAAAGTTATACGTAAAATTTAGTACCACCCCGGTTTCCAGGAACAGGCCGGTATTGTGCTGGAAAAACCCAAGGCCCCCGGCCGAATTGATATTGAGCCGGTGGGTGTAATTGAACAATAAGGTGGTGGGGTCGCCATCCACGGTCTGCCATTGCCAGCGGGTCCAGAGCGCCAGGGAACGGGGATCATTGCGGTCCAGGGAGTACACGGGGTCAAAAAGGCTGGCATTATAAAGGGTCAGGTTATGTTGACGAAAATCGGGGGACAGTTCCGTATTCTGAGCCTGAGATACGAAAGGCATGAACAATAGGAATAGGATGTACCACCGTTTCAACATAAGCGGGAATGCAATCGATTTTATTAGTATTTTTAACCGGATTCCGAAAAAAGCCGGATGCCAAAATTAGAGAAACTATTTGTTATGAGAATCATATTGCCCATATTCTTCGTCTTCTCACTGCTGCTTTTTACCCGCTGCGGAGAAGAGCAACACGAACCGGCCGCCGGGCAAAACGGCCCGGTAACCACCTTCTATTTGATCCGGCATGCGGAAAAGGACCGCTCCAACCCGGACGACATTGATCCCGAACTCAACCAGGACGGACTCGGCAGGGCCATGCACTGGGCCGAGATCCTGAATAACGTAGCCCTGGATGCAATATACACAACCGATTTTGAAAGGACTTCCATGACGGCTGCCCCCGCCTCCGTGAAACAGGATATTACCGTGCAGTATTACGACCCGGATACCCTGAACATCGATAACTTTGTCCGGGAAAACCTGGGCAAGAATGTTCTGGTGGTGGGCCACAGCAACACCACCCCAGCCCTGGTGAATAAATTGATAGGGGAAGAGAAATACGCCCCCATGGATGACTATGATAACGGGAGCCTGTTCATCGTTCAGCGCATCGGAAACGCCACCACAGACATACGCCTGGTCTTCAATTGTAACTGCCCGGATTAACTGAGATATTCCTGAGCCTGATATCGGAAAGCAATTCCAGCTTTCCCGCCTGGTAAAGGCTGTCCAGGCTTACGGGAGGCAACAGGGTATCCGCCTGGTAATTCTTATAATCCACAAATCGGATCCCCCCTACCCGCCTTTCATTATAAGCCTTCCGGAACCGAAGTCCCCCGCCGTCCACGTGGTATAAATAAGCCAGGTAGTCCGGAACAAAAGTCTTTTTGTTAAACCAGTAAATATAGACATCCTGATAGTCTTTCCCACCCCCATGGCGGTCGAAGGTAATACGCATCTTGTAGTACGACTGCTCGCCTATGCGTGCCTCACCCAGTAATTCCTTATTGACGGCCGGGTCGTTGAGGCCGTAGGGGAGGTAGGCAAAATAGTGAACGGAGTTGATCGAATTGGAATACTTGATAGCCATTGAGTCGGGTACTTTTACCGGGCTTCCGTTCAGCAGGCGTTGAAACTGTTTGCCCTGAAGGATATCGGTCACTTTTCCCGAATCTACCTCACGGCTCCGTTTCAGGATACGGCCCTGACTGGAAGGTTCCAACTCATAGTGGTAGTCCCGAAAATCAAAAGCGATTTGGCTTGTGGTATAGCGCTCCCCTCCCGAAGCCTCGATAGCCCGGTCTACAATATCCTGGGCGGTAAGGGGTTTGGGATGTTCCGTGCCGCATCCCATCAGCAAGAGCGCAAAACAACCAATCCATATAAGGGTTTTCATAGGCGTCCTTTTTGTATAGTATCGTAAAAAATCCGCAAACATGACAAAATTATTCGGATATGGTCAAATTCTTCTTCTTGTGCTTCCTGCCAATGTTCGTATTTTTGCGGCAGCATGCAGAAGAACATCAACATTAAAAATAAAAAGGCCCGTTTTCAATACGAGCTGCTGGATACCTATACCGCCGGGATCGTTTTGAGTGGTACAGAGATCAAGTCCATCCGGCTCGGGAAGGCATCCATTGCGGAAAGCTTTTGCGAATTTAACGATGCCGATGAACTCTTTGTGATTAATATGCAGGTGGATGAATATTCGCATGCCTCACATTTCAATCACCAGCCCAAGGCTGCCCGCAAGTTGTTGCTGAAACGGCAGGAGCTTAAAAAATTATCCAAGGAAGTACATCAATCCGGGCTTACCATCATCCCCTTAAACCTCTTTATAAACGACCGTGGCCTGGCGAAAGTTAAGATTGCCCTGGCGCGTGGTAAGAAATTGTACGATAAGCGGGAAACTATCAAAGCCAGGGAAAGCAAACGGAACCTGGCGCGCATCAAGAAAAGCTTCAATCAATAGGGCTCCGGGCCCTCATCCTTGCCTAGTTTTTATCTTCCAGCAGGGGCACAAAGCGAAAAGAGCCGAAACTTTCTTTTTCGAATTCTTTATCAGACCGGCGATAAATTCGCGTCATAACCTGTTCCACTTCCCCTACGGGGATCACCAGGCGGCCTCCCACCTTTAGCTGGCCAAGCAGCGTTTTAGGGACTTCTGGCGCCCCGGCAGTCACCAGTATCCCATCAAAGGGTGCTTCTCCGGGCAACCCTTTGTACCCATCCCCGAATACGAACTTTTTGGGGCGGTACCCCATTTTCTTGAAGAATAAATTAGTCTTCTTAAAAAGTTCCAGCTGGCGCTCAACAGTATAGACTTTTGCTTTTAGCTGGAGAAGAACGGCAGTCTGATAGCCGCTTCCGGTACCTATTTCCAGGATTTTATCACCGGGGGAGACTTCCAGTAATTCGGTTTGGTAAGCTACCGTGTAGGGCTGCGATATGGTCTGATCCGCAGCGATAGGGAAAGCTTTATCCTGATAGGCATGCCCTTCAAAGCCGCTGTCCATGAACAGGTGCCTTGGGACAGTCCTTATAGCCTGCAGGACTTTTTTATCCCGGATCCCCTTGGCTTCGACAATGGCGGCCAGCTGGTTGCGCATGCCCTTGTGTTTTAAGGTATCTTTCAACGGTTTGGTTTTGAAATACGAAGTTAGGAAAGTTTGACAGAAGTTGGTACAGCGTTCTGCCCTGGACATCTCAACCAGGCACATCATGCCATACCCCGGCCGGTAAGGGGAAGCAAACTTTTGAACCGGCTGCCACCTAAACTGTCAAAGTATGCTTATTTTTGATGAAATTTGAATACATGCTCAAAGTTGGAGTGCTGGGGGCCGGGCACCTGGGGAAGATCCACCTTCGCCTGCTGCAGGAATCGACGGAATATGAACTGGTGGGATTTTACGACGCGGATGCCATTAATGGCAAAGCCGTTTCGGAAGAATTCGGTTATACGTATTATGACAACCTGAATCGGCTGATAGAGGCAGTGGAAGTTATCGACATCGTAACCCCTACCCTCTCCCATTTCGAATGTGCAAAAAAAGCCATGGAAGCCGGGCGGCATGTTTTTATTGAGAAACCGATTACCAATACCCTGGAGGAAGCCGAGGCACTGATTGCCCTGCAGCAAAAAACCGGGGTCAAGGGGCAGGTTGGGCATGTGGAGCGGTTCAACCCCGCTTTCCTGGCAGTGCAGCGATAGCATTCGCAGACCCTATGTTCATAGAATCACACCGCCTGGCGGAATTTAATCCCAGGGGTACCGACGTCCCGGTAGTACTGGACCTCATGATCCATGATATCGATGCCATCCTGAGCGTGGTGGATTCGGAAGTCGCAGCAAATCAGTGCCAGCGGGGTTTCCGTTATCAGCAATTCTCCGGATATCGCCAATGCGCGGATAGTTTTTAAAAATGGCTGTGTCGCCAACCTGACGGCCAGTCGGATCTCTTTAAAGAACATGAGAAAATCGCGTTTCTTCCAGAAAGATGCCTATATCTCGGTAGACTTCCTCGAAAAAAAGGTGGAAGTGGTCAAAATGAAGGATGCTCCCGAAAATCCCGGGGAATACGACATGGTCCTCCAGAATGCCGAAGGCGAAAAGAAGCAGATCTATTTTGAAAACCCTGATATCCGGGCAAACAATGCAATCCGCGAGGAACTGGAGTCATTTGCAGTTCTATTCGCAGCAGACGGCCAGCCCGAGTGAGTCTTGAAGAAGGCGCCAGGGCCCTCAAAGTGGCCCTGCAGATTATTCAATCGTTTTGAAATTACCAGCCGGGAGCCATAACTTATGCCAGGCTGCACTGAAATATATTCCCTATCATGAAAAATATCACAGTAATAGGAGCCGGTACCATGGGGAATGGAATTGCCCATGTTTTTGCCCAGTACGGATATAGTGTCAGGCTTGTCGACCATTCGCAAGAGGCACTCGACAAGGCCATGGGTACCATTGCCAAAAACCTGGACCGGCAGGTTACCCGGGAAACCCTCTCTGCCGACCGCGTGGAAGGCATACTCGAAAAATCCGCACATATACCCAGCTCAGGGAAGCGGTTCGTGAGGCCGGCCTGGTTGTGGAAGCGGCCTCCGAGTCGTTCAAACCAAACAGCAGATATTCAGGGAACTGGATGCCGCCTGTCCGGCCAATACCCTCCTGGCTACCAATACTTCGTCGTTATCCATAACCCGGTTGGCAGCCGTTACCAACGGCCTGAGCAGGTTGTGGGGATGCATTTCATGAACCCTGTACCCATGATGCCGCTGGTGGAGATCATCCGGGGGTATAATACCTCTGAAGAGGTTATACAAAACTATAGTAAAGACGGCGAAAAAACTGGATAAATCCCCGGTTATCGTCAATGATTACCCGGGATTCGTCGCAAACCGAATCCTGATGCCAATGATCAATGAAGCCATCGAAACCCTTACACCATGGGGTGGCAGGGGTACCGGAAATAGACCAGGTCATGAAACTGGGGATGTCGCATCCCATGGGACCGCTGCAACTGGCTGATTTTATCGGGTTGGATATTTGCCTTTCGATTATGAATGTTTTGTTCGACGGCTTCAAGAAATCCGAAATACGCCCCTTCCCCCCTATTGGTGAATATGGTGGCGGCAGGGAAACTGGGTGTCAAATCCGGCGAAGGCTTTTACCAATACAAAGAGTCGAGAAAGGCAGAACAAGTTTCTGCACAATTCCTTTAGATCGGTAATGGCCATCGTCCTTCCTTTTCAGGCGGTTAGACCGGCTGTGGACAAAGCGGCCCTGGTAGTTTCCCGCTCTTTCGAAAGTTATACGCCGAAATGAAAGGCTGGGGATCATGCAGCCAATCCCTCTTCCTTCCTTCATGTCATCGACCCGGGTTCCGGCTGGGAAAAAAGTGCGCGGCCCGGAGCGATCGCCTTTAATAGGTCAAACGATACCGCGAATTCATAGCAATGGAATCCTGGTGACGGGACGGGCAGCCTTGTTTTTACCTCTACAGGCAGGCTCAGGGGACCGCAGTTCCTAAGGGTTTCCTATGCGCCACCAGTGTTGAAGACTATCGCATGGGTATCATCAGGCGCCATGAGCATACGCTTGCCAGGCGTGAATGGTTGTTCGCCAGGTATCTGGAGGCTGTTGGGTTTAATGCAGAACCGGTGCTGTTGATGTACCCGGACCAGCCTGAAGATGCAGCTGAATCCTGGAACAGGAAAGCGGGCGCATCCCCGACTGCAATTCATTACAGACGATGGATACGATCATAGCCTGTGGCCCATAAAATCGGCCGTGACGCAACAACGCCTCCGGCAGATTTTCGGCGGGGTTGACGCCCTCTATATCGCAGATGGACATCATCGCTGCGCATCATCCAACGTGCTGGCACTCAGGCGCTGCTTCCAGAATCCAGGGCACACGGGCAAAGAAGCGTATAATTTCTTCATGAGCTTCCTTCTTCCCGAATCGGCCATCCGGATAGAGCCTTATCAATGGATGGTACGGGACCTGCATGGGCTATCCCCATCCGAATTCCTTTCACGGCTCAAGCAGGATTATATAGTCACAGACAAAGGGTAAGGTACCCTGGCAGGTCAAAAAACCCCATCAGTTTGCCATGTACCTTGGAGCCACACTTTTTCGCACTTAAAAGGAAGGAAGGCGGCAGGCTATTCGCCGGGCCTCTCGGCCAGGTTAGACACCCATATCCTGTTTGAAACTATCCTGAAGCCCATCCTGGGGATATCCGACCTCCGGCGGAACAGCCGGATGGGGTATTGTTATGACAGTGGTACTACCGGACTTATGAAACAGCAAGTAGACGCCGGCAAATTTGCTAGTGGGATTCGGGATGGCCCCGGCAACCGCCGGTATGATCAAGGCTATTGCGGATTCCGGCCTGGTGATGCCCCCAAAAAGTACGTATATTGAGCCCAAACTCAGGAGCGGGTTGACCATGTATGAATTTTAGACCATCAGGCTGATTGGCAGGCAGCCGTGAAAACACAGTTACTATGTCGATAAGAGAAAACCTCGAGACATAAAAAAGGCACTGCCCGGCGATGTCAGCCTGGTTGCGGTATCCAAAACCAAAGGGAAGGAGGAGATCCTGGAAGCATATGAAGCCGGACAACGAGATTTCGGCGAAAACAAGATCCAGGAGATGCACGAAAAATATGAGGCGCTTCCCAAAGATATCCGTTGGCATATGATCGGACATGTTCAAAGGAATAAGGTAAAGTACATGGCCCCTTATGTAGCCCTGATGCATGGGGTAGACAGTCTGAAACTCCTCCGGGAAATCGACAAAAAAGCCCGGGAATGCGAAAGGGTAATCCCCTGCCTCCTTCAGGTACATATTGCGCGGGAAGAGACTAAGTTTGGCTTCGATGAAACCGAGTTGCAGGACCTGATCGCTTCCGAAGTAATCCGCAACCTGTCCCATGTACGGATTGAGGGCCTGATGGGCATGGCCACCTTTACAGAGGACACCCAGGTGATCCGGACGGAATTCCGGTATTTGAAGACCCTTTTTGACCAGCTGCAGGGACAATTGCCTGACCTGAAAGTCCTTTCCATGGGGATGAGCGGGGATTACCGCATCGCGATTGAAGAAGGCAGCACGATGGTACGTATAGGAAGTAGTATCTTTGGGGACAGAACACAGGAATGAAGGATGTACTCCGGCCTTGCCGGACCAGGAAATGAAGAAATATGTACTCAGTATTAGATATTGAAACCACCGGGGGTAAATTCAACGAAGAAGGGATTACGGAAATTGCCATTCTCCGTTTTGACGGTACCAGCGTGGTGGACCAATTTATCAGCCTGGTAAACCCGGAGCGGGAGATCCAGCCGTTTGTGGTGAACCTCACAGGGATCACAGACCAGATGTTGCGCACGGCTCCAAAGTTTCACGAGGTGGCCAAACGGATCGTGGAGATTACGGAAAATACCGTTCTGGTAGCCCACAATGCGCAATTTGACTACCGCATCCTGCGTACGGAGTTCAGGCGGCTGGGTTTTAACTTTGAACGTAAAACCCTCTGCACGGTTGACCTCTCCAAAAGACTGATCCCGGAAGCGGAATCTCACAGCCTGGGCAAGCTGGTCCGTTCCCTTGGCATAGCGGTAAGCAACCGCCACCGCGCGAACGGGGATGCCATGGCTACCCTGAAGCTCTTCAAACTCCTCCTTAACAAGGACACGGACAAAACGATCATCCAGCAAATCGTGAGGCATGAGACACAGGGGGAATTGTCGCCAAACCAATTGGATATGGTGGAACAAATGCCCTCGGAGACCGGCTTGTACTATATGCACAACAAGGATGGCGAGATCATTTTTCTGGGCAAGAGCCGGAATATCAAGAAAAGGGTAAACCAGCATTTTACGAATAATGAGGAAAAGGCCAGGGCCCTGCAAAAAGAAACCAAAAAGGTAACTTTTGAAATAACGGGCAGCGAACTGATTGCCCTGCTGAAAGAGCAGGAAGAACTCGCCAGGAACAAGCCTAAATTAACCCGCCCCAGCCTTCCCGGAAGCCCGGCAACGGCCCCGGAATTCGGGTAAAGGCCGGGTAACCCCGCCCAATGGAGGCGGCAGCGACATGTTGATAGTCGATAAAGGACGGGAAACCGGGGAATACAGTGCAGTTTTAATTGAAGACGGTATTTTCAAAGGCCTGGGGTATTATGACCTGAACCACCAGATTACAACAGGCATATCCTTCAATCTATCATCACCCCGATGGAAGGTACTGGGAAATCACATGAAATAATTAACCTGTACCTG
The DNA here is from genome assembly GCA_963721045.1 of uncultured Flavobacteriaceae bacterium. GTDB lineage: Bacteria > Bacteroidota > Bacteroidia > Flavobacteriales > Flavobacteriaceae > Zeaxanthinibacter. The sequence continues at coordinate 27,002 of CAVRHQ010000015.1, read as the reverse complement.
CGTATAAAACGGGTTGTTAAGATCATCGAACTCAAATAGTCATTTTGAATAACGCGACTCCCGATAGCGGATGGAGGTATCGGCTCCACGAGGTAATATATGGCACGGATACCCGGGAAGGCAAGCTTTTTGACCTTATATTGCTCGGAGTGATCCTCTATAGCATCATCATTGTGATGCTTGAAAGCATCCCTTCCATAAATGCCTCCCACCACCGCTTCCTGAATCGTTCGGAATGGGTGGTCACCGTCCTCTTCACGATAGAATACTTTCTTCGAATAATTTGTATCAAAAGACCCGGGAAATACATTTTTAGCTTTTTTGGCCTTATCGACCTGTTGTCCACGATTCCCAAATACCTTTCCTATTTTGTCGTGGGCTCCCAATACATTACCGCCTTCAGGGCACTTCGACTGCTCCGGGTATTCCGTATCCTGAAACTGGTGCGCTTCATGGGGGAATCCAACAACCTGCTTCGCGCGTTGCGCGCCAGCCGAACCAAGATCTTCGTGTTTGTGTTTTTTGTAATGATCATTTCCGTGCTTTTGGGGACCATCATGTATTTGGTGGAAGGGCCTCAAAACGGGTTTATAAGTATCCCGCACAGCGTATACTGGACAATTGTTACCCTCACCACCGTGGGTTACGGGGACATATCGCCCCAGACCGGCCTGGGCCAGATGATTGCCACCCTTATCATGATCATCGGATACGGCATCATCGCCGTCCCTACCGGGATAGTGTCTGCAGAATATACAGTGGCGCGCACAGACCGGGCGGATATTGATGATGGCAGGTCGTGCTCCCACTGCGGGACGGATATCCACCGAAAAGATGCCGAATATTGCAGGAAGTGCGGCCAGAAACTCAAGGAGACCTGATGCCCGGCAACCACCTCATTGCGGTTGTGGGCCCGACGGCCCTTGGTAAAACACGATTGGCCATTTCGCTGGCCCGGCATTTTGGTGCGGAAATTATTTCCGCCGATTCCCGGCAGTTTTACAAGGAAATGGCTATCGGAACCGCGGTTCCGGGCCCGGAGGAGTTGCAGGCTGTTCGCCATCACTTCATACAGCATATCAGCATTACACAGCCGTATTCCGTAGGTGATTTTGAAAAGGAGGCCCTGGTTCGTCTTAATCAGCTGTTCCCGAAGCACCCTGTAATGGTCCTCGCCGGCGGGAGTGGCCTGTATATCGATGCCGTGACCAGGGGCCTGGACGACTTCCCCAGGGTACCGCCCGAAATCCGCAAAGGTCTGAACACCCGCCTGGAAGCAGACGGCCTGCAAAGCCTGCAGGAAGAACTGGGCAAACGGGATCCGGAATATGCGGCCACTGTGGATCTGCAAAACCCCCACCGCGTGATCAGGGCCCTGGAAATATGTATCGGGACCGGACGGCCATATTCGGCATACCGCGAGGGAAAACGGCAAGCCAGGCCATTCAGGGTAGTTACCCTAGGGCTTGAAGCACCCAGGGAGCTCCTTTATAAGCGAATTGAGGCACGTGTAGACCTGATGATGCAGGAGGGCCTGCTCAATGAAGCCAGGAAGGTATATGAATTCAGGCACCTTAATGCCCTGAATACCGTTGGCTATAAGGAATTGTTCGGCTATCTTGAAGGCCGGACCGACCTGGAAACAGCCCTTTCGGAAATCAAGAAAAATACACGGAGGTTTGCCAAAAGACAGCTGACCTGGTTCCGGAAGCAGCCTGATATTCATTGGGTTGACTTCCGGATGCCAGAGGAGGAAATCATTAAAAGTTTGGAATCACGCATTCATGGTACAGAATAAACCAGCGGGAAAGGGCATGATCTACGTGGTAATGGGTGTATCCGGAAGCGGAAAGTCTACCGTGGCGCCGTTGCTGGCTGAGCGACTGTCACTCCCTTTTTTCGATGGGGATAATTTTCATCCGGCAGCCAACGTCGCTAAAATGTCGGCCAAAATTCCCTTAACGGATGAGGACCGGCATGAGTGGCTCGTTCGATTGAATCAACTGGCGCGGGAACATACTGCCAAAGGGGCAGTCCTGGTTTGTTCAGCCCTGAAGAAAAGCCACCGGGAGAAGCTCTCCACAGGGGTGGAAGACCAGGTAGTATGGGTATACCTGAAGGGGAGCCACGACCTGATCCTGAGGCGGCTTCAGGAGCGCAAGGGCCATTTTATGCCCCCCTCCCTGCTGGATTCACAATTCGAAACGCTCGAAGAACCCGAAAATGCGATAGAAGTATCCATTGAGCCGGGGCCCGAAGAGATTGTGAAGCAGATCCTCCGAAAAATCCGGGAACGCAACTAGCACGGCCGCATACTGCAAGTTGGCCCTGAGTATTACTCCTCATCCTTTACCACCAGGCGAAATCCTTCGCCGTGGATATTCAGGATTTCGACGCTGTCGTCGCGTTTAAGGTACTTCCGGAGCTTGGCGATATACACATCCATACTCCGTGAAGTAAAGTAGTTGTCATCCCTCCAAATCTTGGTCAGGGCCAATTCCCGCGGCATCAGGTCGTTCTCGTGAAGGGCCAGCAGGCGCAACAGTTCATTTTCCTTGGGCGACAATTTAATCGGTTCTTCCTCCTTGTATTTCAGGAAGCGGAGCTTCGAATTCAGGTGGAAATTACCAATCTTAAATTCGTACTGATTGCTATCTGCCAGCGAATTGGAGGCCTTCCTTTGGATAATGGCCTTCAATTTCATGAGAAGGACTTCCGAGTCGAACGGCTTGTTCAGGTAGTCGTCCGCTCCTGCCTTGTAGCCTTTCAATACATCTTCCTTCATGGTTTTGGCGGTCAGGAAGATGATCGGCACATTTTCATTTTTTTCGCGGATTTCCTTTGCCAGGGTAAACCCGTCCTTATAGGGCATCATGACATCCAGTATACAAACATCGTAATTGTCTTTCTTGAACTTCTCAAATCCCTCCATTCCATTTTTCGCCAATGTGACATCGAATTCGTTCATAGACAAATAATCTTTGAGAACGATTCCAAAATTGGGATCATCTTCAACTAAGAGAATTTTCTTTTCTGCTATTTCCATAAAAATTAAATTAATGGGAGTTTAATGATGAAAGTGCTGCCTTTGCCTTTTTCACTTTCCGCATAGACCTCCCCCTGGTGATCATCTACTATTTTTTTTACGTACGCCAGGCCCAGGCCATGTCCTTTGACATTATGGATATCCCCTGTGTGCTCCCGGTAGAACTTTTCAAATACCTTTTTAAGCACTGCCTTGCTCATTCCTGCTCCCTGGTCCTGAATCCTGATTATGATATAATTCTTTGCCACTTCCGTATACACATCGATCTTGGGCGCTTCCGGGGAATACTTGATGGCATTATCCAGGATATTGACAAATACATTTTCAAAATGCATATCGTTGGCCAGCACTTCAGATCGCTCGGCATTTAAATGGGTATGGATATACCCCCCGCGGTCCAGGACTATAAGTTCCACATGGGCCAGGGCAGCGCCGATTATATCATGGATATCCACACGGTCCTTGGTGATATCGAGCTGGTTCTTTTCCAGTTTGGAAATCCTGAGTACATTTTCCACCTGAGCGTGCATGCGTTTATTTTCATCCCGGATCATCTGCAGATATCGCTGAACCTTTTCCTCGTCTTTGATAATCTTAGGATTCCGGATGGCTTCAATAGCCAGGTTGATCGTGGCGATTGGTGTTTTGAATTCGTGGGTCATATTGTTGATAAAATCCGATTTTATCTCGGAGATCTGCTTTTGTCGGATGAGTTGGTATATAGCGCCTGCATAGGCGAGGATGATGATGAGTGTAAAGAGCAGGGAGAGAACCGCCATGCTCATCACGGATTGCAGGAGAAATCTTTTCTTTTTCGGAAAAGACAACAGCAGGGAAAAGTTGCTTTCCCCTTCGCTATTCTTAAAGATCGGCGCCTTGTATAGCGTATTGTTACTGAACTTGAACCCGTGTGAGCGCACCTTGGTGGGCAGGCCTTTGCTATAGATACCGTATTCGTAGTCGATATTCACTCCCCGGTTCCTGAGTTCGTTATCCAGAAGAAGTTCTATTTCCTGTTTGGATACCCGTTTGTGTATTGGCACCTTTTCCGCATATTCCCTGTAGACGTCATCGAATATCGCTTTGTCTATGGAAGACAGGCCCCCAATTTTTTCCAGTTTCTGTATTGGATTGAGTTTATATCCTTTGCCGTCCAGGCCGTATTCTTCTTTAAATATGGTTTTGGTTCGTTTGCTTGTGTAGTTCTTGATAGTGGTGGTATCAGAACTGGTGCCATTGTCAAAGAACGTCGAGGATATGTTGTAATCTTCCTCCAGGATTCCATGTGAATAAAAGAGTATTTCGTTGGAATTCAGGTCCCTGTCAATAAAGAAAATATTGCTCAGATGGGAATCTTTCAACTCTCCAATACTATCCTTTAGTTTCAGAAATCGGTCCGAGTACTCCTTCATCTCACGGTTCTCAATCTTATCGGTTACTTTGCTGAGAACCTCGGATATCGTATTGGAAAATTGTTCTTCCTTATCTTCAACCGAGCTCTTAATCCAATAAAGTTGTACCGAAATAATCCCGATAAGAGAAAGGCTCATGAGAATCACAAGAAGAACAAATAATCTCTTATTCATCTATCGTAAAATTAAAAATTTAACAACTAGTGGATTGTGTGTTTAACCTAACCTTAACAAAAATGTTAAAATGCGCTCAGGCCGATATTTGTGTCAGTTCGCGGTGGATTCGGTTCACTTCCTCCCGGGTATGCACCAGGTCGAGGTTCTGGATGATAAAGTCAGCCAGGGGTGCTTTCCGGCTGTCTTCCCATTGGTTTGCCATCCGGGTTTCAATAGCCTGCCGGCTGAGGCCATCCCTTTCCCTGATCCTCCGTATACGTTCTTCCCTGGGTGCTGATACCAGAATGATGCGGTCGAACTTTTGGTAGCTTCCGTTCTCAAACAATACGGCGGCCTCCTGGATAAGATACGGGGCCCTTTGCCTTTTGGCCCAGGATCTGAAATCCTTCCGGACCTCCGGATGGATGATGGCATTGAGCTTCTTCAACAGCCCCGGGGCGCCAAACACTATCCCGGCTATAAATTCCCTGTCGGGTACACCGCCATGGTATGCTTCCTCTCCCAGCAGCCCTGTGATGCGCTCCCGGATAGTGGCAGATTGTTCCATCAGCCGCCGGGCTTCCCGGTCCGAATTGTATACAGGCACCCCCAGTTCGGAAAACATTCCTGCCACAGTGGTTTTCCCACTCCCCATCCCACCGGTAAGTCCAACCAGGAGGCTCATTCCCTTTTGATTATAAATTCAACCCGGTCCTGCAGGAGTTGCGCCGTATGCACGGCGTCGGGCTTTTCTTCGAGTTGCACGTCCAGGTAGGATCGTGTTTTACGGAGGCTGTCATAATCTGCAGTGATCCGGAAATCATCGGCATCCAGGTCTTTGATCTGTTCAATCCTGGCCTTGCAGAGCACCGGGATGGTCGCTGGAAAAGTCATGATACTGCTGCCCTCCGGAACGTGCAGCACAGAGACGGGTACTTCGATGATCTTTTCGGAGAAGCGGAATACTTTCCCTGTAACGCGCACCAGGCTGTCCGAAAAAGAGGCATGGGTCAGGGAATCCGGAACGCTGATCGGCAACTCTATATCAAAATCCTGCGTCACATCCGTCAAATTGGCCTGCCGGGTGAGTACCCGGCTAATCGTATCGATCTCTCCTTCCGGACCCCGGATAGTGATACTGTCTGGTTGCAATTTTATCGCGCCATCCAAAAGGTGGTTATGGCCAAGTTCCACGGAGACCTGGCCAACTACCGGGACTTTCTTGGAATGGACTTTTAAGAATTCCAGAAACATGGTGTCTCCTTCCATTTCCAGGAGATCCACCGAATTAGGCAACTGGTGTTCAATCTGGGAGAGGAAGAGTTGCCTGGGCAGGTAAAAGCCGGAAGGCCCTTTGCGCACCCCATCCAGGTGTATAACCAGCTTATGGGAACCCAGTTCCAAACCCAGAAACCGAAAGCCACTTGCCCGTATCCTCAGGCTCACATCCGTTTTGGATGCCTTGTTCAGGATGAGGCTGTCCGGCACTTCGGTAAATTCCAGGGTAAACGACGCCAAATCTGTATGCGACTCCGACAGTTTGCTCACAGACCAGGCCATAAAAGAGCATATCAGGCATATCAGAAAAACATTCAGCTTACGCTTGGGAAGCCGGTTTGATAACTTTTCTATCACAATACGCTGACTTAAAAAAACAGTTCAGGAAATACCTCCCGTGGTTTTTTATTACTAAAAGTAACCAAGATAGTTGATTCGAGAAAACCAAGGCCATAGGCGGTGAACTGCAGGATAACAGCCCAGACAGACAGACAGGCTACCCCGAAACTATGGCTTCGCTTCCAGGCATCCCCCAGCAAAACGAGAAAATATCCCCCGTATAGCCCCAGGGGGATGTATCCCAATGGTGCTGCCAGCAGCAGGGGCAGGAGGAATGCGACCAACAACCCGAGCATAAAGGCGGTCGGGAACCAATAGGTGATCCGGGCGCTTTGTGGGTGCCAGTGATTCAGGATGGGCCGGACCTTCCCGAACTTGCGTACCTGCCTAAAGAAAGCTCCGAAGGAAATTCGGCGCTTATGGTATACAAAGGCTTCGGGGATCAGTCCCAGGGAATACCCCATATCCCTCAAGCGGATGCTAAGGTCAGGGTCCTCTCCCGGATGGATATTCCCGAATCCGCCTGTATCCAGAAATGCCTTTTTAGAAAGCCCCATATTGAAACTCCTCGGTTCGAACCTTTTGCCCTTTTTTCCACCACCACGGATGCCCCCGGTAGTCAGCAGGGCCGTCATGGCATAATCTACCGCCTTTTGCACGGTGCTAAAGCTCGCATGTGCCCGGTCTGGCCCCCCGTAACAGTCTACATATTGCTCAGATAACGAATCCTTTACGGCTTTCAGATAACCGGCAGGAAGGAGGCAGTCCGAATCCAGAATAATAAAATAATTGCCTTTGGCCCGTTTCATACCGTAGTTGCGGGAATCGCCAGGGCCGGAATTGGGTTTAACCAGGTAGGTGATAGGTAGGAATTTACGGAATTCTTCTACAACCTGCGAGGCATCCCGGGTGGAACCATCTTCCACCAGGACGATTTCATAGGGATATTCGCCTTCCAGATCCCGCATACTGTTAAACAACTCCCGGATTTCCTGGGGCCGATTATACACGGGGATCACAAATGAAAAATGGAGTTCCATAGGCAGGGTTCACCAACACAGGGGCCATCACCAACCCGGACTGGCTCGGGAGCTGTGAATTCTATATTAATCCGTAAATCGCTCGATCACTTCCTGGCTGACACCAGTGCTTGAAAAACCACCGTCGTGAAAGAGGTTCTGCATCGTCACCTTTCTCGTCAGGTCTGAAAACAGAGGTAACAGTATAATCCGCGCAATCCTGTGCAGTGGCGTTCCCGAGAGGGGACATTTTTTCGGCGTAGCGTATGAACCCGTCGAATCCCTTAACCCCCTGCCCGGCAGTAGTTGGGGTGGGCGACTGGGAAATTGTATTCACGCGCACCTGTTTCTCCTTTCCGAAAAAATACCCGAAACTTCGGGCCACCGATTCGAGGTAGGCCTTGTTATCGGCCATGTCGTTATAATCCGGGAAGGTCCTCTGGGCAGCCATATAGGTAAGGGCAACAATGCTGCCCCAGGTATTCATGGCATCGGCCTTATAGAGCGCCTGCATGACTTTATGGAACGATAGGGCCGAGACATCCCACCCTTTAGTGGTAAAGTCGTATTTTTCATCCGTATAACGCCTGCCTTTCCTAACATTGACAGACATGCCGATAGAATGCAATACGAAATCGAGCTTCCCTCCCAGGATCTCCTGGGATTTGGCTACCAGTTGGTCCAGGTCTTCCTCGCTGGTGGCATCGGCGGGTACAATTTCAGAGCCTGTGGCACTGGCCAGTTGATTGATCTGTCCCATGCGCATGGCTATGGGGGCATTGGTCAGCACAAAACTCCCTCCCTCCTGGTGCACGCGTTCGGCCGTTTTCCACGCAATGGAATTTTCATCCAGGGCCCCAAAAATAATCCCTTTTTTACCTTTCAATAAGTTATATGCCATAATGGTCTTGCTTAGTTTATTTCCTCAGGTTCAAAGATATCTAAAAAAATAGAAAGGGAAGTCCTCTGTAGCGGTCCAATCCCCGGTATCCCGGGGGATTCAATTCAGCAATTCCCTGGCATGGGCGAGGGCAGAATCGGAGAGGGCCTTGCCGCCGAGCATCTCGGCCAGTTCCACAATGCGTTCATCCGCTGAAAGTTCCCGCATTCTGGTATGGGTAACCTTGCCGTCATCCTCCTTATACACTTTAAACTGCTGGTCGCCCTTTGAGGCTACCTGGGGGAGGTGGGTGATCGAAAAGATCTGCATCCGCCTGCTCATCTGCTGCATGAGTTCTCCCATGCGGTAGGATATCTCCCCTGAAACGCCGGTGTCAATCTCATCGAACATCATGGTGGGAAGGGGTTCGTAACGGACCAGGATAGATTTTATGGCCAGCATGATACGGGATAATTCCCCCCCCGAAGCAACTTTCTTCAGTTCGCCGAAAGCCCCGCCTTTGTTTGCCGAAAACAGGAATAGCAGAGTGTCCTTCCCTCCGGCTTTATAGTCGCTGGTGGGTTGCAATACCAGGTCGAAAGCCGCGTTGGGCATACCCAGGAGTTGTAAGAGGGACTCCAGTTGGCTTTTTAAGTCGGGCACCACGGCCTGCCTCCTGCTGCTGAGCAGGGCCGCCTGCTCTTCCATGGCCGTTCTGGCCTGCTCCAGCTCCTGTTGGGTCCCTTCTATGTCCCGGTCGAGCCGCAGCGTGCCTTCCACCTTTTCGGCCAGGCTATTCCTAATGGCTATCAGTTCCAGAATATCCGCCGCCTGGTGTTTCTTCTGTAGGTCGTACAGCATTTGGAGCTTGGTGTTCACCTTTTCCAGGAGATCCGGGTCTGCTTCCACCCCTTCCTGCATGGACGCTAATCCGTCAGCTATATCATCGAGTTCGATGAGCGCAGACTGAACCCGCTCGTTCAGGCCCTGGTATTCCTTTCCAAAGGGGGCGAGCCTGGCGGTTACCTGCCTCAATTGCCTGAGAAGGCTGAGCATCCCCATTTGCTCATCGTTCAACAGATGGTAGCCCGTTTCCAACTGTTCCATAATGTTTTCCACATTACTCAGCTGTTCGTGTTGTTCTTCCAGTTCTTCCTGCATGCCCTCCTTCAATGGAGCTGCCTGCAATTCCTCAAGTAGGAAGCTGTTATAGTCTTTTTCCTTCAAGGCATTCTTTTGGGTCTCAATAAGCAGGTCGAGCGCTTTCTGGGCATCCCGAAACTTTTTCCGGCAAGACCTGTAGTTTCGCAGTACCTCTGCGTTGCCCGCCAGGGCGTCTATCACTTTCATCTGGAAATCCTGTTCGGTCAGCTGCAGGTTGTGGTGCTGGGAATGCACATCGATCAGCCTGTTACCCAGATCGGAGAGGATGTCCAGGGTCACCGGGCTGTCGTTCACAAAGGCCCTGGATTTCCCGTTCGGGTGGATCTCCCGCCTGAGGATGGTATGCGGGTCATAATCCAGGTCATTCGTATCAAAAAAGGGTTGCAGCCCGTATTTGCCAATTTCGAACTGGGCTTCGATAATGCACTTCCGATCCGAATCCCGAAAGGATGACCGATCAGCCCGGTTGTCCAAAACCAGCGCCAGCCCTTCCAGCAGGATGGATTTACCCGCTCCCGTTTCGCCAGTGATCGTAGTGAATCCCTCTGAAAATGTTACTTTCAGGTCATCGATCAGGGCGTAATTTTGTATGGCTAAATGGGTAAGCAATCGTTTCTTTTCAATTTGAATCCTAAAGGTAATGGATTCGGCAAACTAAAAAAAAGCGGTTAATAACTTATTTCATTCCAGGTACCGGAATAGAAAGGGGCCACCCGGTTGAGGGTCTCTTTGAGTTGTACGACATCTACCTTGGGCCCGTCTGAGAAAATGTTCTGGATTTCTTCGGATTTGGCGTCGAAGAAAGTCTGGATCAGCAGGGCATTCGGCCGCCGGCTGATCAGGGTTTCGAAAAGCCTCATGGTCCCGGCGATAACTTGTTTTCCCGCGCTGTTGTTATCCCCCAGGATGTCGAGCCCTTTGCGGTGGTAGTTATACAAGGCGATACGGTATTCCCTGAAGGTATTGGACAGCAGGTTATCTACCAGCTGGAATCGCGTGCGGTTATCCGAGGCCGTTTGGCTCCATCCGGGAAAATTGCTTCCCTGGGCCCGGGTGACGATCTGCTGGGCCTGCCGGTAATATTCTGTGCCCCCTTCCAGCGAAAAAGTATCGGCATCCATTCCAAGGATAATATACACGTAGTAGGAGATCACCCCTACCAGGTTGGAATCGAAGCTGTTGGGGTTGTATACCAGTGGCTGAAACTCGATGTACTCGAAATTGAAGGCATCGTCCTTGTAGTTAAAGACAGGCGATTCGTAAGAGGTGTTGTAGACAGGCCGGGAAGACTGTATCTGTATATTGGCCTGGAAGCGGTTGGATTCATATGCTTCCACGGTGATGAACATGCGGGCATTTACCCGCTCATTCTCCCGGTAGACCCGATTGGTCCATTTGGTTTTGTTGACAAAGTCGTTAAGGGAGCGCTCCAGGGTACGGAAAACCTGCTGGTTGGTTTGCCCCACCTGATCCGAATTCACGGTGATGCTGCAATTGAGCTCCTGCCCGCTCAGGCCAAGGCACAGCAACATCGCGGTACAGAGGAGAATAAACTTATTCATGGAGCCTTTCACTGATTTCATGGAGGATATCCCGGGCCACTTCGGCCTTCGTTTTTACCTCAAACGGCTTAATTACCAAATTCTTGTCTATAAAAGTGATTTTATTCGTGTTTTTCCCGAATCCCGCACCGGCATCCCTCAGTGAATTCAGGACGATGGCGTCCAGGTTTTTTTTTCGGAGCTTGGCGGTGGCGTTTTCCTGTTCCTTTTCGGTTTCCAGGGCAAATCCCACCAGGAATTGATTTTTCTTGGCTTTCCCCATACTCTCCAGGATGTCCGGGTTCCGTACCAGGGTGAGGCTCATTTCAGACGCGTCTTTTTTGATTTTCTGGCTGGCGGTGGTTTTTGGACGGAAATCGGCCACTGCTGCCGCGCAAATAACCACGTCCATGTCCTCATATACCTCCATGGATGCCCGGTACATTTCCCTGGCCGAGACAACTGGGATAACATGTACCCCTTCCCGGTCGGTCCCGAGAACGGATGGCCCGGAGACCAGGGTCACCTCGGCCCCAAGCTGCGCCGCGGCATCGGCCAGTTCGTAGCCCATCTGCCCGGTCGAATGGTTTCCGATATACCGAACAGGGTCTATAGCTTCCTGGGTGGGGCCGGCAGTGATGAGGAATTTCTTGCCCGCGAATGGCATGGACCTTCGCAGGAACTCCCGGAGGATTTCTACGATTTCAGCGGGCTCAGACATACGTCCCTCCCCTTCCAGCCCGCTGGCCAGTTCCCCCGAATTGGGTGGGATCAGATGGTTGCCTGTGGCCTGCAATTTCCCGATTGACTCCCGGGTGGCGGGGTGCCGGTACATGTCCAGATCCATGGCAGGGGCAAAGAACACCGGGCATTTGGCCGAAAGGTAGGCAGCGAGGAGGAGGTTGTCACAGGTCCCTGAAGCCATTTTGGAAAGCGTGTTGGCGGTGGCCGGGGCCACCACCATCAGATCGGCCCAAAGGGCCAGTTCTACATGGTTATTCCAGTCCAGGCTACCATCCTCTTCTTTTACGAAATCAAAATAAGCCGGGTTTTTTGAAAGGGTTGCCAGGGTAAGGGGCGTAACGAAAGAAAGGGCTCCCCTGGTAAGAATTACTTTTACCCGGGCTCCCTCCCTGATCAATAAACGGACAAGAAATGCAGTTTTATACGCGGCAATACCCCCGGTGATCCCCAAAAGGATATTTTTGCCACGTAACATGTTACTGCTCGTCTTTCTCGGTATTTCTGTAGTAAATCTTATCTTCCAGCCACTCCTGTATTGCCAGGGCGTGAGGTTTGGGAAGCTTCTCGTAAAACTTGGAGACTTCTATCTGCTCCTTGTTTTCAAAAACTTCCTCCAGACTGTCGCTGTAAGTGGCGAATTCTTCTAGTTTCTCCAACAACTCCTTCTTGATCTCCGCATTGATCTGCACGGCCCGTTTAGCCGTAATGGAGATGGCTTCGTAAATGTTGTTGGTCTTTTCGTCGTACTCGTTACGGTTAATGGTAACAGTGGTTACGGGTGCTTTGGAATTTTTCAGATCGTTCATATTCATTTTGAAAGGTTTGCTTGTGCCGTAATGGCTTCCATTTCCTTATCGACCTTTTCCACCAGATCCTTGGCATCGTCGGCGTATTTGGTCTCAGGATAGAATTTCAGCAAGGTGTTATAGGCCGCCCTGGCGTCCTGAAGGCGTTCTTTTTTCTTGTTAAGGGTACTGTTTAATGCCAGGTTGGTGGCCGCCTGTACCTTAAGGTAATACGCGTCTTCCCGGAAGACAGAACCAGGATGGTCAGACACAAAGTTGTCCAGGGCCGCAATGGCCGAAATGCTGTAATCCAGGATATAGGATTTCCCCAGACGGGTAAACTGCCTGGCAATCTCGAAGGCCTTGCGTTCCTTTTTAGTGGTCAATTCCTTGGCCATGGCATTGGCCTCCTCCAGGTACTCCGAATCAGGGTAGGAATTGATGAAAATCTGCAACTTATCCAGCGCCTTGTCGGTATCGGTCTGATCCAGAGAATACCGCGGCGACAGCATATAATAACTCTTGGCCCCCAGAAAGGCTGCTTCTGTGGCTTTATCGCTTTTTGGATACGATTTAAGGAAGCGTTCAAACTGGTAGCCGGCAAAATTATAGTCCTCGATTTTATAGTATGTATCCGCGAGGAAGAACATAATCCGTTCCCCCTGGGGCTTCCCTATATATTGCGGGGCAATCTGCGCAAAAAGCCGGTTAGCTTTTTTATATTCCTTGTTGTTGTACAACCGTTCCCCCAGTTCGTACTTGGCGTTGACATCCTCATTCTTCAGCGCTTTCTGGTACTCGCTGCAGGAAACCAGGAGTATCAGGGAAGCCGAAATACATATTAAACGCCTCATTTTTAAAAACATTTGGCAAAATTATGGAATATTGCCGGAATAAAAAATTTCTTTATTACCCTATATATGGTAACTCAGGATGCCAAGATAGCATGGCCTACAGGAACCCGTTTGCGTTTTGGGATAGATTTAACGAATGTAATGGCCTTGCGGCAAGTGGTTTCATATAAGGGGACACAGGAAACTGCAACGGAGGTACAGATGGTTGGGGTCCGTTCAGGACCGTGCATGAACTTCAGACAGGCTTTTCATAAAGGTGCCAATGCGGGATTTTAGTTCGGGGGATGCCTCCACGAGCGGCAAACGCACCTGCCTGGTACAGAGCCCCTGGTTTTCTAATACCGCTTTGATCCCGGCCGGGTTTCCCTCCTTGAAAATAAGGTCCATTCCGGGCAGCAGGGCTTTTTGAAGCTTCATTGCTTCCGCTTCCTGTCCCCCGGCCCCAAGCCGGATCATCCTGCAGAATTCTGAGGGGATCCCCTGACCCAGCACGGATATTACCCCTACCCCCCCGGCCAGTACGGTAGGCAAGGCAGTGAAATCATCCCCTGAGATGACCATGAAATCGTCGGGCTTGTCCTTGAGGATGCTTTCCACCTGCCCCATATCGCCGGAGGCTTCCTTGATCCCCACCAGGTTCATGCAATCGTTCGCCAGGCGGAGCACGGTTTCCGGCAGGACGTTGCTGCCTGTGCGGCCGGGGACGTTATAGGCGATCAACGGGATGGGGGCAGCTTCCGAGAGAATTTTGTAATGCCTGTAAATCCCTTCCTGGGTGGGCTTGTTGTAATAAGGCGATACCGAAAGGATAGCGTCGAACTGCTCCAGGCTGCCCTGGCCGAAGGCGTCCACCAACTGCATGGTGTTGTTGCCCCCCATCCCGATCACCAGCGGCAGCCTTCCGGCGTTCTGTTCGAGTACGGTCTGAATGACCAATTGTTTTTCCTTCTCCGAAAGGGTCACGGGCTCCCCTGTAGTTCCCAGCACCACGAGGTAGTCCACCCCCCCTTCGATAGAGTGGTCCACAATGGCGCGCAGAGCCTGCACATCTACAGAAAGGTCCTCCCTGAAGGGGGTTACCAGCGCCACTCCTGTACCGTATAATTGTTTCATCACACCAATTCTTTCAATACCGTGAGATACTTTTGCAACTCATCCCTGAAGGTGTCAAATTCGCCTGTAGGAATTTGCATAATCAGGTCGTTTAATTCCCTTTCAGTTCCTGCCAACCCAACCCGAAGCCGGGCCCTTGCCTTTATAGACATCAGCTGGAGCATCAGGTTCGCCTGGGTGTAATAATTGACCAACAGGTCGTACTCCCGGCTCAGGAATTCGTTCGCGTAACTATTGTCTATTTCCCCGTTCCACCCGAGGTCCTTTTCGGAAAATACCGGAGTGGCGTAAGGCGAATTTTCATTGTAGAAACTCCTGTAGCCGATCACCTTCACCGCATTGGGCCTCAGTTTAAAATATTCTGTAAACTCCTGGAACCGTTCTACCCTCTCAAAAGCATCGAGATCCACGATGACCCCGACCGAAGATATCCCTTTGGGACGTTGCGGTACAGAAACGGGGCTCCCCAGCTCTTTCTTCAGGAATTTAAGGCCGGATTTGTATTTAAATTTCTCTTTGAGTCCCCTTAAAAACATGTACCTTTACATTTTCCCAAAGGTAACCAATCTCCATAAAATTCTGACACAAAGATAAGGATCTGATGCTTTTAAAAATACAACATATTGTTATTTTTATAACAATATGTGCTTTTACAGGCTGCAGGGAGCAGCCCGTTCTCATTTCGAGGGAGCAGGGCCGGCAGCTGCCCATCACCGATTCCCTCAACGGAATGGATAGCCTGGAGGCCTTCATTGCTCCGTACCGGAATCGGTTGAACCAGGTCCTGGACAGCACCCTGGCATATGCCCCTTATACTATTTCCAAAACGGATGGTACTTACAATACCACAGCCGGCAATTTATTGGCAGATATCGTACTACAGGAAGCGAATCCCATCTTCAAGGTGCGCACCGGGAAGGATATTGATTTTGTTTTGCTGAACCATGGGGGAATCCGAAGCGTTATCTCCGCTGGCCCTGTGTCTGCAAGGACCGCCTATGAGGTCATGCCTTTTGACAATACCATCGTGGTGGCCGAACTCAATGGAAAAACCGTACGCGATCTGGTGGCTTTCCTGATCCAGGCCAATGTGCCGCATGCCATTTCGGGAATCCAGATCGTGCTCAACCGGGATGGAAGCCTTAAGGAAGTAAATATACAGGGGGTCCCATTTGATGAAAACCGACATTATTACGTGGCTACCTCCAACTACCTTACCCAGGGAGGGGATGATATGGACTTTTTCAAAGATGCCCTGGGCATCACCGAAACCGATTACTACATCCGCAACGCCATGATCGATTACTTTAAAAAAGTGGATACCTTGCGGCCAAAATTGGATAACCGCTTTATGAAAACCGGGAGCTTATGAAGAGAAGGTCATTCATACAAAGGCTTGGAAGCGGATCCGCCTTTGTTGGTCTGGGCGGGTCCACCCTGCAAGCCTGTATCCCCTCACACCAGAAGCACCTCACCATCCTGCACACAAACGATGTACACAGCCACATCGATCCCTTTCCACCTGATCATGCCCTTTATCCTGACATGGGCGGGGTCGCCAGGCGGGCTACCCTGATTGAAGCCATCCGAAAGGAGAATCCGAATACCCTGCTGCTGGACGCAGGGGATATCTTCCAGGGGACTCCGTATTTTAATTTTTACGGCGGGGAACTGGAATTCCGGCTCATGAGTAAACTGGGCTATGATGCGGCCACTATTGGGAACCACGATTTCGATAATGGCCTCGATGGCTTGCTGGCTCAGATTCCCAATGCGGATTTTCCCTTTGTCTCGGCCAATTACGATTTCAGTCGGACCGTAATGGAAGGCCAGGTAAAGCCGTACACCATCTTTGAACCAGACGGGATACGCACGGGGGTTTTCGGGCTGGGAATCCAGTTGGAAGGGCTTGTGACCCCTTCCCTGTACAAGGAAACCAGGTATCTGGACCCTATCGGGGTGGCCCAGGACACAGTCCTTAAACTCCGCCAGGAAGAAAAATGCGACCTGGTTATCTGCCTTTCCCACCTGGGCTATAAATACCCGGACAACCCGGACCGCGTAAGCGATGTCTCCCTGGCTGCCGCCACCGAGGGCATAGACCTGATTATCGGCGGGCATACCCATACCTTTTTGGATCATCCGGTCATTTGCCGAAACCGACAGGACGAGCAAATGCTGGTGAATCAGGTAGGTTGCTATGGCCTGAACCTGGGAAGGATCGATTTTTATTTTCGATTCACGGAAGAAGGTCCAGGCCCGGGGGAGGATTATCCGGGTCTGAGCAATTTATCCCCGGAACCACGCAAAAGGGCCTGCGAGCGTTTCATTTTTTTTTGGTTCGACCTGGCATCATTTCCAAAATGTTTCCTTCGATCCCCGATAATACCCCTGTCAGGTTGCTTCCGGCCACCGGCAACCTGTTAACACTATTTACCACTGTTTTTAACTTAAATGAGTACCCGAAAGAATGATATATAAATCGTAAAATACGAGCAACATCATGAAAACCGTACACGCATATGCAGCTTCCGAAGCCGGAGCCGCCTTAAAGAATTCACATACGAATTGGGTCCCCTTGGGAGCCAGGAGGTGGACATTAAAGTCCATTATTGCGGGATCTGCCATTCAGACCTTAGCATGCTCAACAACGATTGGGGAATGACCCAATATCCCTTTGTTCCCGGCCATGAGGTGGTGGGTGAAGTAGTCGCCGCAGGGGATGAGGTAGAAACCGTTAAGGTGGGAGACCTGGTGGGGCTTGGCTGGAATTCGGCTTCATGTATGCACTGCCGCCAATGCATGCAGGGCGACCACCATCTGTGTGATAC
Organism: uncultured Flavobacteriaceae bacterium; assembly: GCA_963721045.1. Lineage (GTDB taxonomy): Bacteria > Bacteroidota > Bacteroidia > Flavobacteriales > Flavobacteriaceae > Zeaxanthinibacter. Next base: position 9,840 of record CAVRHQ010000015.1, on the reverse strand, counting down.
CGTTGAAGGGACAATTGTAGGGAGGCACGGAGGCTTTGCAGATCTGGTCCGCGCCCACTGGTCCTGGACCATTCCCCTCCCCAAGGGGACCGATCTAAAAAAAGCGGGGCCGCTATTTTGCGGAGGCATAACCGTTTTTAACCCGATCATCCTGGCCGGGGTGCAACCAACAGACCGGGTGGGGGTTATAGGGATTGGCGGCCTGGGCCATATGGCCCTCAAGTTTTTAAATAAATGGGGGTGTGAGGTGGTCGCATTCAGTTCAAGCAAGGATAAGGAAAGCCAGATCCTTGAAATGGGCGCTACCCGCGTAGTGAACTCAAAGGATCCCAAGGCACTGGAATCCATAAAAGGCCAGTTGGCGTTTATCCTGAATACGACGAATGTCACCCTCGATTGGGATGCTTTTCTCTCCACCCTGGCCCCCAAGGGCCGTTTTCATAATGTTGGTGCCGTCCTGGAGCCCATGGCCATCCCGGCTTTCAGCCTGATCATGGGAGAAAAGTCAGTGGCCGGGAGTCCCCTGGGCAGTCCGGCGCTGACGGCCACCATGCTGGACTTCTGCGTGCGCCATGATATATACCCCATTGTGGAAGAATTTCCCCTGAAGGAGGTGAACCAGGCCATGGCCCACCTTGAGAGGGGCAAGGCCCGGTACCGCATTGTTTTGAAGATGCCCTAGGGGGTTATTCGTTATTGAGGATGTGGCGTACCAGCCCTTCCCTCTCTTCATCCAGGGGTGTATCCGGAAAAGTCTTCCCGGCCCGGCCATACCAGTAGCCGGCATTCCATTTATCCCCTTCTTTGCGGTGCAGGTAGGCATGGATCCAGCTTCCCATAGCGGAAGGAATATCCTGCGCAATTTGGTGTGATTGTTCCCAGTCGCCCTTGGCATCCCACCAGAGGGCTTGCAAGGTCTCCGGCCATAATGCCGGAGGGGTCGATCCCTTCAGGCATGCCAGGAATTCATCGTAATTCGTTGGAAGACTCATATTTTCTTCTGATCAATTTTCCTGTGGTTTTGGACAAAATAGCACCCCTTTCGTCCCTTACAAATTGATTCTTTCACCAATCTGGCCTTTTTTCATGTCCTTAAAACTAAAAATTCACTAACGAATATTAAAATGAACATGAAGAAAATCACACTCCTTGCATTTGCAATCCTTTTAACCCTGGGGTCGAACCAGTTTATCCGCGCCCAGGACGGAGATGAAAAGGAACCCATGTGGGAAACCATCATCCTGACCCCGGACCTGACCAAACTGAAAATCCTGGGGGATAATATGCGAAAACACAACCAGAAATACCACAAGACAGCGCCTTTCAACGCTTCCGTATACAATATCAGTTTCCGGGCCTAATACCGGGAAACTGATCTGGATGATGGGCCCGGTACAATTTCCACAGCTCGATTCCCGGCCTGCCGCCGGTGGGCATGACGAAGACTGGCGGGACAATGTAATGCCCTATCTGAAAAATGTAGAACAGGGGGAATATTGGCAGGGGGATATCAAGCTTTCCAATACCTCGATGATGTCTACCAACCCGGCTGATTACCCAATCCTTTTCACCCGGTACTGGGAGGTAAATATCGCGCATCAGCACCAGGTGGAATCCCGGCTCAAACTAATAAGCCAAACGGTAAAGGCCATGGAAGGCGAAAATCCATGGGGAGTCTACTACAACCTCTTCCGGCAGGGAAAACTGGGCCGCCATATTGCCACGGTAGGATTTTACAAGAACTGGACAGATTTTGACAGGGATCCCAAATTCAAGGAGACCTTCCTAAAATCGCATGATGATAATGAATGGGATGCGTTTATACGGGATGCCGACCTCATCCTGGATGATTCCTGGGATGAAATCTGGGAGTACGATAAATACCTGAGTGGGGACTAACCACCCCTAATAGCCAACCAGGAACGAACCCCTCCCCCGGAGGGGTTTTGTGTGTTGGCCCTTCCCAGCCCGCCTACTCCCGGCAACATGGCGAGAAATCCGATTCCGACATTATAGGAACGCCCGAGGCTTTCGGCCTTGGCCTTTTTACTAGGCCCCATATTCGCCCCCGCAACCACGTAATTGGTCTTGGAGGAAATGGAGGAAGCTACCCTGCCCCCGTTGTCCTCAATACATTTTTTTAATTCGTCCCGGCTAAAGGTTTCGAAAACACCGGAAACGACAAAGGTCTGCCCTGCAAGTACATTGCTTTGGTTCTCCAGTTGCTTCATCAGAGAGGGAAAATTTGAGGCCGTAGGTTTTCAGGCGTGCGATCAGGTCCCGGTTTGTTTCTTCTCCAAAAAAATCAACCACACTTTGGGCAATCCGCTCCCCTATCTCATCGATCCGTGTCAACTCTTCCTTGCCGGCCGCCATCAAGGCATCGATATTCTTGTAACCCCTGGCCAGTTTTTTTGCGACGGTTTCCCCCACATGCCGGATGCCCAGTGCGAAGAGCACCCGTTCAAAAGGGACATTCACGGATTCTGCCACGCCCTGGACCAGATTCCCGGCCGATTTATGGGCCATTCTTTCAAGGGGCAGGAGGTCTTCCACCCTGAGCGCATAGAGGTCGGCATAATTGCGGATAAGCCCTTCTTTAAAAAGCAACTCCACCGTTTCACTCCCGAGGCCTTCAATATCCATGGCCTTCCTTGAAATGAAATGCTGGATACGCCCCGTGATCTGCGGCGGGCATCCGGTATCATTCGGGCAGAAATGCATGGCCTCCCCTTCCTGGCGCACCAGGAGGGTACCGCACTCGGGGCAGTGCGTGATATATTGTACCGGTTCGGAATCGCTCTTCCTTTGACTAAAATCCACCCCCACTATCTTGGGGATGATCTCCCCTCCTTTTTCAACGAATACGGTGTCCCCTTCCCGGATATCCAGCTTGGCTATCTGGTCTGCGTTATGCAGGGAGGCACGTTTCACCGTGGTACCGGCCAGGAGTACCGGTTCCAGGTTGGCCACCGGAGTGATGGCCCCGGTACGGCCAACCTGATAGCTTATTTTGTTCAGAACCGTAACAGCCTGTTCCGCCTTAAATTTATAGGCCAGGGCCCATCGGGGCGACTTGGCGGTGTAGCCCAGTTCCTCCTGCTGCCCCAGGTCGTTCACTTTTATAACCACCCCATCGGTTTCATAGGGCAATTCATGGCGGTGTGTATCCCAGTAGTCCACAAATTGCATGACTTCCCGGATTGAGTGGCAGAGCTTGGCCGCGGGCGGTACCTTGAAGCCCCATGAACGGGCTTTCTCCAGCATCTCAAATTGCGATTGCAACCCAAGGGATGAGCCGGCCACGGAATATACCAGGCAATCGAGGGGTCGCTGGGCTACCAGGGCACTGTCCTGGAGTTTTAAGCTGCCGGATGCGGTATTCCTTGGATTCATATACGGGTCTTCCCCTTCTTCCACGCGTTCCCTGTTCATTTGTGCAAATCCTGCCAACGGGAGCACAATCTCCCCCCGGACGGCGAACTTTTGCGGATAATCCTTCAACAATTTCAGGGGAACGGAACGTATGGTTTTTACGTTGTTGGTAACCTCATCCCCCTGGCTACCGTCCCCCCGGGTTACTGCCTGGGTCATTTGCCCTTCTACATAGGTTATACTGATGGAAGCACCGTCGTATTTAAGTTCGCAGGTAAAGTTTACGGAAACGTCTCCGAGGATCTTCTGGATGCGCTTTTCCCACTCCAGCACTTCATCAAGGGAATAGGAATTGTCCAGGGAATACATAGGATACTCGTGGACCACGGTACGGAATTGCTTGGTGACTTCACCACCAACACGATGGGTGGGGGAAGTCGGGTCGTAAAATTCCGGGTGGGCAGCCTCCCATTCCTGTAATTGTTTCAACTTCATATCGAACTCATAGTCGGAAATACTGGGGTTGTCCAGGACGTAGTATCGATGGTTATGCTCCCGCAATTCCTCGCGCAAAGCCGTTATTTTTTCCTCAATTTTTGTCATAGCTGATCATTTTGTACCCATTTGGGCAGGCGCGGTGGCTCGTAGGTATTCATTTTCCGGAGAAGTTCGGGAAGGTTTTGGGCTACCAGAACCAGGTTGTAATTGTCCCGATTCAAAAATTTCAACGCGACCATCTTTTCCATCATTCCTATAAGATCGTCGTAATATCCATCGATATTGAGGATCCCGATGGGTTTCCGATGAAGCCCCAACTGGGCCCAGGTAATCATTTCAAACAATTCTTCCAGGGTGCCGAATCCTCCGGGCAATGCAATAACGGCATCCGAGAGTTCGTGCATATGTAGTTTGCGCTCGTGCATGGTCCTGGTAATGACCAGGCGTGTCAACCCGTCGTGGTACACTTCCTTTTTTCTGAGGAATTCCGGGATAACCCCAATAACTTCGCCCTGGTTTTCAAGTGCTCCCCGGGCCACTTCCCCCATAACCCCGATACGAGCTCCCCCGTAGACCAGGCCAATGCCCTCCCGGGCCAGGGTAGCCCCGAGTTGGTATGCCGCCTCCAGGATGTCCCGGTCGGTACCCGGGCTGCTTCCGCAAAATACGACGATTCGATTCATATCTTAAGGGTTATGTTTTTGTTAGGTGCCTGCCTGCCAAAGGTCAGGAAGGCTTTGTCCCTTTCAGGAAACGATCTTTTCCGTAGGAATCCTTTCGGGGTGTAATTTCCGAAAATTTGGCATTTTCCAAAAGCATCCGGACTTCCGTTCCGAGAAATTCACTGATCTCAAAATACAGGCTTCCTCCGGACTTCAAATTGCCTTCAGCCAGGCGGATGATCCGTTCAAAGTATAGTAAGGGTGTCTCATCCGGTACAAATAAGGCGGAAGCCGGCTCGTAAAGCCTTACATTATTTGGCATACCGCTCTTTTCTGAAACCCGCACATAGGGCGGGTTGGAAACGATGATATCCCATTTTTCATCGTATTGCGATTCCTTAAGGATGTCGGCCCGGATGAAGGTTACCGCCGTTCCGTTGGCTTTGGCATTTTTTAGTGCGATCTCCAGCGCTGCCTGACTAATATCCAGGGCGGTTACCCGGGCCTGCGGCCAGTTTGCGGCCAGGCTAACCGCAATACATCCGCTTCCGGTCCCTATGTCCAGCACAGACACGCCCTTTTCTCGCCCCTTCCGCTCCTCCAGTACCCAGCGAACCAGTTCTTCCGTTTCAGGCCTTGGAATGAGTACCCCCTCATCCACCTGGAACTCCATGTCCATAAACTCCGTTTTGCCCAATATATATTGGATGGGATATTCCTTTCTTAAACGGGCCAGGGCTTCAAACAAGGGTTGTTCTTCAGTTTTGGAGACCCCGCGCTCCGGATCCAGAACCAGTGCAAAGCGGTTAAGCCCGAAGTATTCCTCCAGCAGGAGGTAAAAGAAACTGTTCACTTCTTCCCGTGGGTACAGGTCGTCCAGTTCGCGATGGTAGATTTCCCTTATTTCCCTGAGTTTCATTGGGTCATTGAAAATTAGTCAGGTCTTTGCTCATCCAGATATGGCAGGAGGTGTGTCCTGTGGAACCCAGCGGGCCTTCCAGGTAGTCAAACCCAGTCTGCCGGTAAAGGGACTGTGCCGCCTTCATATAGGGCATGGTTTCCAGGTAACAGGTGGCTATAGCCAAAGTGCCCTGGCCTGTCGCAGGCACTTTTGCAACAATTTCCGGCCTATGCCTCTTCCACGAAGGGTTTCTGCGATATACATTTTTTGCAATTCGCAAACTCCAGGCGCATCCCCGGCCAAGGGGGCGATCCCCCCTCCCCCGAGCAAGTAATCGCCCCGGCATACCACATAATAAGCTGCCCCCGGCATCCGGTAGTATTCGTATAGCGCGTCCAGGTTATCATCGGCCAGCGCCGTTCCAGTTTTGGGGACATCCAATCCCCCAGGACTCCGCGGATAAAGGTCGCAATTTTCGGGTTATCTGCCGGGCAAATAGGGCGTATTTTCACTTCCTCCATGTTCGGTTCTAAAATCCTATTTTTGGGGAGTGAATATACACGAAAAATATATGAATCGCGCCATTCAACTCGGCGCAAATGCGCTGGGAAAGGCTGCCCCCAATCCAATGGTAGGAGCTGTAATCATGTATAAAGACCGCATCCTGGGTGAAGGCTTTACCAGTCCTCCCGGCGGGCCTCACGCAGAAGTGAATGCAATTCCTCTGTCCAGGAAAAGGACTGCTTCAAAAGCCACTTTGTATGTTACGCTCGGAGCCCTGTGCCATTTTGGAAAGACCCCGCCCTGTACCGACCTGATCTTAAACACGCGATCCCGAGGTGGTGGTGGGGATCACCGATCCGCACGAGCGGGTAAATGGCAAAGGCATTCATCAGCTAAGGATGCCGGTTGTCGGGTTGAGGTAGGTATTCTTGAAGACGCCTGCAGGGAACACCACAGGCGTATTTCTGTGCCGGGAAAAGAAACGGCCATATGTCATTTTAAAATGGGCGCAGAGCCAGGATGGCTTCCTGGCACCGGAGGAGCCGGAAAGCAGGAAACAGGGCGTCCGTTCTGGATCTCGAACCAACGCTCCAGCCAACTTGTGCATCAATGGCGTACACGAAGAACCGGCTATCCTGGTGGGCAGCACCACCGTTGTCCGGGACAATCCGCGATTAAATGCCCGCTCCTGGAAGGGGAAATCCCCTTTGAGGCTTGTACTGGATCCCGAACTCCGGGCATCAGGCAGATTATCGCAATATTCGACAATAGTGCGGAAACCATCGTACTTACCTCAACAAAAGATCGCACGCCGTCACATGAACGCACTTATGAACTCCTGGATTTGGGAGGCCGGTAGCCGGGCAGATTTGCGGCCTGCTTTTATCTATGGGGATGCAGAGCCTTATCGTGGAAGGAGGCGCGCAAACCCTGCAAACATTTATCAATGAAAGTATATGGGATGAGGCAAGGATATTCAGCGGCGAGTACTTTCCTGGGAAAAGGCCTGAAAGCGCCCCTGCTTTCCGGCCGCGAAACCAAAAGGTCTCCATTGGGGACAACGAGCTAACTTTTTTCCGACATGACTAAAAATATCATTTTTGATTTTGGGGATGTATTTATTGACCTGGATAAAGGAGCAGTGAGCACGGTATTGGAAAAAGTAGACGATCCGGTCGGCTGCAGAACTTCCTATTGTTGGGCCAGGAATTGGAAACCGGCGCGGTGGGGCAGAACATTTTCTGGAAGGTATGCGAAAAGCGCTTCCGGAATATGACCGGGGAGGCCTCTTAAGGCTATGGAACTCTATTTGCTCGATTTTCCGACAAGGCGCCTGGACTTTCTCGAAAAATTGCCGCTTCGGGGAAATATCACCTTTATTTATTAAGCAATACCAATGAAATCCACATAGCGAGGTAAAGGAGCGGATGGGACCGGCCAACTACAACCGTTTCAAAGTTGTTTCCGGGGCTTTTACCTCTCGCATGAAATCCATTTGAGGAAACCTGAGCAGGCTATCTTCGAGTATGTCCTGGAGCAGCACGACCTGGTTGCCTGAGGAAACTCTGTTTATAGATGATACCCGGGAAAATATTCAGACCGCAGCCGGCCTCGGAATTAGAACCTGGCACCTGCAGGTGGGCCTGGAGGATATCACCCAACTTAATTCCTGGCTGTAATATGTTGGACCTGGGCCTCAGTATCCTCTCTGCCAGCCTGATCTTTGTGGCTTTCAAACTTTTTTCGGTCTGCAAGGTACACGCCATGTACGGCATTATCGTGAACTATATGGTTGCCAGCGTGGTTGGCATCCTGTTCTCTGACAGAACGTTGCATGGCAGGAAGTTCCTTCAGGCCCTGGTTTCCCGGGACCTTATTACTGGGAGCGCTTTTTATAATCGTCTTTAACCTCATGGCCCGTTCTTCTCAAATAATGGGCGTATCCGTAACCTCAGTCGCTACTAAAATGTCACTTGTCATTCCCGTTGTATCAGGGGTAGTACTTTACGGGGAGGAGCTGGGAGGCCTAAAGATCATTGGGATTCTGCTGGCGCTGGCAGCTGTTTATTTTAGTTCGGTCCGCGAAACTGGCCTTACCGTGACGGGAAAGGAGTTGTTGCTTCCGTTTCTGGTTTTCCTCGGGTCCGGGGTGATAGATTCGAGTATTAAATACATCGAAGAAACCCAGATGACTAAGGCAGAATTTCCCCTTTTCGCCTCGGTTGTATTTGCCTGCTGCAGCGGCGGTCCGGGTCGGTGTCGTCCTGTTACGGTCTGTCCGGAACCCTCTGCGTATCCGGTTACGGGATATATTGGGTGGGGTCGCCCTTGGTGTCCCCAATTTCTTTTCTATTTATTTCATCCTGAGGGCCCTGCAACATCCTTCTCTCAATAGCGCGTCCGTTTTTACGATTAATAATGTCGCCATTGTGATGCTAACCACCTTACTGGGGATGATGCTTTTCAGGGAAAACTCATAGGTATGAACTGGGTCGGTATAGGCATGGCCATCATCAGCATATTTTTGGTACCTTTTCTTTTAACAAGACAGACATCCGTACCTTATTCTAAAGAACAAAAGCCCGGGGAAAGCCAGCTATTTCATCCACCTGGCCAGGACATTATCTTCTTTTTAAAAAATTGATCGGACAGGTTTCATCAGGTTATTCCCCCGGCTGCCCAAGTTTCTCAAGCAGGTAATCCGGACACTTCATCGGCCTGTTAGTCAACCTGTTCATAAATGCCAGGACGGTGTTTGCAATCGCCAAAAGTTCCCCTGCTTCATTGTATATTTCATAGTCAAATTCGATGCGAACGGCAGGGGGTTTTCGAAGCCTGGTAACCACCGTAATCAAGTCGTCGTAGACGGCCGGTTTTTTGAAATTCAGCTGTAAGGAAATTACAGGCAAAATCATACCATTTTCTTCCATGCTCTTGTAAGAAATTCCAAAAGAACGTAACCACTCTACCCTTCCCATCTCCAGATATTGCGCATAATTCCCGTGATACACCACCCCCATCTGGTCAGTTTCAGCGTAGCGAATCCGGAAAGATATTTTGTTAAATTGCAAGTTATTTCAGCTAAAAACTTTATATTTAAAAAGTGGCATTAGACAGCATCCGAACATGCGAAAAAAAAAGAGAAAAATCAACCCTGTATGATTTTTTTTTTAGATTTTTTGTTCACATATTTGTCTCACTTTTGAGGGCTGTTCCTGCGGCCTCCTGCAACCAACTAGCTTAGGTCACTAACCAACAAATAAGTTAATTTTAAAATGAATGTTACTGCTAATTCCGTTTGGAACAATTGCTTGGAATTTATCCAAGACAATATCCAACCGCAGGCATTCAAAACTTGGTTCGAACCTATTAAACCTGTAAAGTTATCGGACAGCGCCCTGAGCATCCAGGTCCCCAGTAAATTTTTTTATGAATGGCTTGAGGAGCACTATGTAAAACTCCTGAAAGTAGCGCTTACAAAAGAGCTGGGTGAGCAGGCCAAATTGGTGTATATCATCAAGATGGAAAACACATATGGGAATCGGGAACCTTTTACCGAGCGAATTCCCAGTACCAATCGAGGGAATGTCTCCTCCCAGGAAATGGATGTCCCGATTAAGTCCAAAAACCCCGAACTCAAGAACCCGTTCGTAATCCCGGGAATCCGCAATATCAAGATAGAATCCCAGCTGAACCCAGGTTATAATTTTGACAACTTCCTGGAAGGGGATTCCAACCGACTGGCCCGTTCAGCCGGTATGGCAGTGGCCAACAAGCCAGGCGGAACCTCCTTTAACCCCCTGCTGGTCTTCGGGGGAGTGGGCCTGGGTAAAACCCATCTCGCTCACGCCATCGGGGTTGAAATAAAGATCCTAGCGATGTGTCGCGGAAACAAACAGA
>CAVRHQ010000014.1:0-12895 GCA_963721045.1 uncultured Flavobacteriaceae bacterium | reverse complement strand
GCCGCAGGTTTTACGGTGGCTACCTGGGGGAACTAAACCTGGCGGAAACCACCGAAAGTGCAGGGGGAAGGCAGGCAAGATTTTATGTGAACCTGCGTTGTATGGCGCTCGCAAAAAATCATTCTGAGCTTTTGTGGGCGGAGGGGTTACCTCGGCATCTGATGCCCTGGCCGAATGGCAGGAAACACAGGATAAGACCAGGACCATGGGGGTGATACTGCACAATTCGCAACAATGATTGGGCTGGCCCGTACATCCATTGTATTTTTGCTCTGTTTATGAAGATTTCCAGCATTCCCTCTGCCCGGAGGGTCGTACAGCATTGCAAATGGGCCGGGATCCGGCATATCGTAATTTCACCCGGTTCCAGAAATGCGCCGCTGACCCTTGGTTTTACAGGGGATCCCTATTTTCGTTGCTACAGCCTTGTGGATGAACGTTGTGCCGCGTTTTTCGCCCTGGGGTTAGCCCAGCAATTGCGCCATGGGGTGGCGGTGGTTTGCACCTCCGGGAGCGCCTTACTCAATTTTTATCCGGCCGTTGCCGAAGCCTTCTACAGCCTGATCCCCCTGTTGGTTATTTCAGCTGACCGGCCTCCGTACAAAGTGGATATCGGGGATGGGCAAACCATTCGGCAGGACCGGGTTTTTATGGACCATATTGGGTATACGGCACGGTTAAAGCAAGACGTGACACATGCCCCGGAAGCGATCAGGCAGGCCGGCCGTGACATTCCTGAGGATCCCGGGGACCTGGAAGAGTTCCAGAAGGATATACTGGCTTATAACGACCAGGAATTGACGGCGGCTTTAAGCACACTCCTGGATAATAAACTGCCGGTCCATATCAACGTGCCACTGGAAGAACCCCTGTACCAGACCCTTGAGGACCCGGGGCAGGAATTACCGCCGGAGATTAGCAGGCAGGCTTCCCGGGGCACCTTCCCGATATGAATTCCCTGGGAAAGACATGGGCAGGCGCCAGGCGAAAAATGGTCCTTATCGGAGCCGCTAACCCGGACACGATCGCCCGGGAATGGCTGGATGCCCTGGCTGGCGATCCGTCGGTCCTGGTTTTTACGGAAACTACTTCCAACATCCATCATGAAGGATTTATATCAAACATAGACAGCATCCTCTGGCCGATAGAACGTACTGCGGACCCCGGACAAAAATTTGCCGCCCTGAAGCCCGATCTGCTGGTAACCCTCGGAGGGATGGTAGTCTCAAAGAAGATCAAAGCCTTTCTCCGGCAGCACCGCCCAGCCCGACACTGGCATGTAGACCCTTTGCGTGCCTATGACACCTATTTTTCGCTTACCGACCACCTGCGCGTGAACCCCAACCGGTTTTTTGAGGCACTCGCGCCATTCATGCCACCCACCCAAAGCCCGTACCGGGACCTCTGGGTGGCACAAAGGAACCTCCACAGGAAGAAACGGGATGAATATTTGCAAACCATCCCATTTTCAGATATGCTCGCCTTCCACCACCTCCTTGGGCACATCCCGGAAGGCTACCAGGTACAGCTTGCCAACAGTTCAACCGTACGCTACACCCAATTGTTCGACCTCCCCCCTTCGCTAAGGGTATTCTGTAACCGGGGGACCAGCGGGATAGACGGATCAACCTCCACAGCCGTCGGGGCCTCTCTTGCTTCTGAGGCCCCCACCTTGCTGCTAACGGGTGATCTCAGCTTCCTGTACGACAGCAATGGGTTGTGGAACCGGTATATACGCCCGGACTTCAGGATTATTGTGATCAACAATGGGGGAGGGGGTATTTTCAGGATCCTGCCCGGGCAGGAGGAATCCGAGACTTATGAGACTTTTTTTGAGACCACACAGGACCTCGATTTGCAAGGGCTTGCCAGGGTGTACGGATTCAGCCATTCAAAAGCGGAAAACGAAGATGAACTCCTCGCATCCATGGCGGACTTTTATGCGTTTTCGGGGAAGCCAAAAATCCTGGAAATACGTACCCCGAGACTGTTAAACAATAAAATTTTGCTTACTTATTTCGATTTTCTATCTTAGGCCATATTCCAACGAACCACCGCGAACACGATCATTATGAGCAGCAAATTAGATGAATTACTGGGCAAATATGCAGCGCACATCAGGGAGCGTTTCGGGACTACCCCAGACATGGAGTTATTGGAAAAGGTGGCCAGGGGCCTGGGCCCCGCCATTTATAACCGCGATGCCTCTACCGTGTCCGGAACCGATGAGAAGGAACTGGAAACCGTCAAAAATAATTATCTTATTAAAAAACTCGGCCTGCAAGACAGCCCACAACTGATGGAGGCGGTTTATAAAGTCATGGGTACTTACGGCGTTTCGGAACGGACGAAATACCGGGCGGTTGTATATTACATGCTCACCAAGCATTTCAGGACCGAGTCGGTATATGACTGAGACCCGCTGTAACTATAAATGTATAAAGGTCGTTTCTTAGGGACGGCTTTTTTTATGGCCAATTTTACTCCTACATTTGCCGTATGATAGAATTGGGCAATTACAATACACTAACTATCCTGCGGAGCACCAGCGTTGGCCTGTTCCTGGGTGATGATGATGTCAGCGACCTGCTGTTGCCCAATAAATATGTTCCGGAGACCTGGAACATCGGCGATCCCATAGAGGTATTCTGTTATCTGGACCATGAGGAAAGGCCGGTGGCCACTACCCTGAAACCCTATATCCGACGAAACCAATTCGCCTGTTTGCGGGTGGCGGAGGTGAATGAATTCGGGGCCTTCCTGGATTGGGGACTCGAAAAGCACCTGCTGGTGCCTTTCAGCCAGCAGCGGGACAGGATGGAAGAAGGGCAGGAGTATGTGGTGTATTGTTATCTGGATGAAAAGTCGTTCCGCCTGGTGGCTTCCAGCAAGCTGGACGCATTTTTGGATAATGCCACCCTGCATCTGAAGCCCTGGGATGAAGTGGAACTGCTGGTAAGCCGTAAGTCTGATCTGGGCTGGGATGTGGTAGTTAATAACCAGCATAAAGGGCTGGTATTTTCGAGCGATGTCTTCAGGACCCTGAAGGTTGGCAATCGATTAAAGGGCTACATACGCAACATCCGCCCCGACCATAAACTGGATGTGGTGCTTGAGCCCAAAGGGAAGCAAAAAAGGGAATCAGCCGCAGACAGGATTTACGAGCGGTTAAGGGAAGCCGGCGGCTTTTTGGGTTTGCACGACAAGTCCGATCCTGAGGCCATTCGACAGAGCCTGCAAATGAGTAAAAAGAATTTTAAAAAAGCTATTGGTACGTTGTACAGGGAACGAAAGATAGAGATCCGGGATGATGGAATCTACCAGGTATCCGGGGAAGGTTAATGGCCTGCCCGAGGTTCGCACCTGCACCGGGAAGGTCTGTCTTTGGCCCCTTGCAGGGTGTTTATCTTATAAATCTTTTATTTTGTTGATTATAGGCATTTTACGTACTTTTACCTTGTCAACTCCCAAAACTTAAGCATTATGCCTTTTATTGAAGAAAGCGATCTACTTGAATTGCACAAGGATATAGATAAGGCGCAAATCATCAACGAACGCCTCCTGGACCAGATCAAATACAAGAACAAAGAGCTCAAAAGGAGCCGGCTACAGCGCAATGTGCTGGCAATGGTAACCGGGCTTTTTCTCATTGGCGCCCTGGCCGTCACTTCCTTTACGGCAGGTTTGAGCAGCAGTTCCGGAAGCTATGATAAAACCAACCTGCTGGTATCCATAGATAGCCTGGATGCCATTAAATCGCGGATAGATAACCTGAAACAACAGAACGAGGAACTAAGCCTTGTCAAGGAATTCTACCTGGCCAAACAATTCGTGGAAAAGGAAAAGATCTACTCGGTCCAGATCAAATCCTTTGTCGACAACAACATGACCCTGGCTTCAGAGGCCCTCTCCAATACCATGTTCGTGAAAACCAACCCCTTCTATTCCTATTCGCTTGGGAATTTCGAAACCTTGGAAGAAGCTCAGAAATTCAGGAAACAATTGGTGAATATGGGGTTTGAAGATGCCTTCGTGGCCTCCTACAAAGATGGGAAGCGTTTAAAAATTGAAGATCCTTACTAATCTTGTCTAAACTTAAGGTTTGGCTGAAAGCGGCCCGTTTACGGACGCTCCCTCTCTCTGTTTCAGGTATTCTGATGGGAAGTGCCCTGGCCAGGCTCTATGGGTTCAACGATGATTTTATCCTGGTTTTCGCCTTGCTGACCACGGTTGCCTTCCAGGTTACTTCCAACCTGGCCAACGACTATGGGGATGGGGTCAAAGGGACAGACAATGCAGACCGGATTGGTCCCCAACGGACCTTGCAGGGTGGGTTGCTAAGCAGAAAGGAGCTTAAGGCCGGGATAATGGTCTCTGTCCTGCTCAGTTTTTTGCTGGCCACTGTCCTGGTCCTTTACGCCTTCCGGGACAGCTCTCTCTGGTATGTTTTACTTTTTACCTTCCTTGGAATCGCCTGTATTTGGGCCGCCATCACTTACACCATCGGAGACAGGGCCTATGGGTACAAGGGGTTGGGAGATGTGTACGTATTTTTGTTCTTCGGCTTGCTGAGTGTGCTGGGGAGTATGTTCCTCTATACCAAATTCCTGACCGTCAGTGCGGTCATGCCGGCTATCAGCATCGGGTTGCTGAGCACGGGAGTGCTCAATCTGAACAACCTCAGGGACTATGAATCTGACAGGAAAGCCAATAAACGAACCGTGGTCGTGAGCCTGGGCATAGCCAAAGGAAAGCGCTACCACTTCCTGCTTTTGTCCCTGGCCTTCCTCAGTATGCTTGGATTCGTCCTTTTCTACTCCCGCGGCGGCAAGAGCCCGCTGTGCCTGCTGGCATTTATCCCGGTCTTTTTGCATTTGCGCCGGGTGAGCCGAATAAAGGAACCGGAGCGATTTGACCCGGAATTGAAAAAACTGGCGTTGAGTACATTTTTACTGGCCGTACTTTCTTACATCCTGTTTAATTATTTTTTGTAAATTTGATTGCCGTAACCACCTAAACCTCACATACCTTGGAACAACCTATCAAGATCCTCATCGTAGAAGATAATGTGATCATTGCCGATGACATGCAGTCTATGCTGGAAGAGATCGGCTACGAAGTAGTGGACAATGTGATTGTCTATGAGCAGGCGGAGGAAGTATTGAAAAGCAAGGAAGTCGACCTTGTGCTGATCGATATTATCCTGGCGTCCGACAAAACAGGGATCGACCTTGGCAAGCATATTCGTGAGAAATACAACATCCCCTTTATTTTTGTGACTTCCAATTCAGACCGGGCTACCGTTGAGAATGCGAAGACCGTTAAACCCAACGGCTATCTGGTAAAACCATTTGAGCAACAAGACCTGTACACCTCCATAGAAATTGCCCTCTCCAATTTCGCCTATGGGGAGAAACCCGGTAACGTACCGGGGGATGAAGATGAGGATCAAACCTTGTCCAATTCGGTACTCAAGGATTCTATCTTCGTCAAGAAGCAGCATTTATATTACCGGATCCAGTTCGGGGATATACAGTTTATCAAAGCAGATAATGTATACCTGGAGGTTAATACTAAAGACAAAAAGTTCCTGGTCCGTTCACCTCTGAAGGACTATCTGGAAAAATTGCCCAAGAATAAATTTTACAGGGCACACAAGTCTTATATAGTCAATGTAGACCACATCGACGCCATCAATTCCAAGGATATCCTGATCAACAATACCCTGATCCCCATTTCCAAAGATTTCAAAGAATTTATCATTGCGGCGATGAACTCATAGTCCCGGTCCGGGAGCTACATTTTTGCCTTTCCGGTGGCCAGCTGTCCATGGCTGATATGCCCCGGGGACTGTTTCGCAACAACTTTCCGCCAGTTCACAACAATATTTTTTCTTGCAGGGAGAGACTGCCTACTTTAGTCATTGTTCATTTCAGGTTAAATTTTTTTCATTTTCATATAGTGTTCTCGTAAAAGAGTCCTGTCGGTAACGGCAGGGCTCTTTTTGGTTTGAGTAGGCTGAGTTGCCTCTCTCATGGAAGCCTGCCGGTACCGGTCGCAGCTTCCGATAAAAAACCCAAAAATCCGTTGAATGGCATGGCTGAAATACAGAAGTGATTTTTCACAACAAAAATTGGGGATTACACAACAATATTCGAAAGCGTTCACATTCGTCATAGTACATTTGAATTGATAGAAATATCATCCCAAATCTTACCATTTACTTTATATCTTAACCGAAAAGGCTATGCATTTTTGCATGGTCTTTTTGTTTGATGCCGGCTGCGGAATCAAGGATTCCCGGTCAATGCCAGACTCAGATTTGTCCATGTGTTATGGTAATTTTGTATGGTGGGGACCGCCGGTAAAATGACCGGCATCAGCCCAGCGGGGCAGCACCGCGTCAGGACTCCTTAGCCTTACAACATTTAATAAAGGGCATTCGTTACAATAATGGCTATCGGGAGTAGTAGGGAGAAGGGGATACGGAGTACACCCGACGCCGGAAATGGCTGCAGAATTCTTAAGATGTTATGGCAATAAAACTTGGCAATTTTTTATTCATACTGCTTTCCATAGTCAGTTTAAGCGCTATTGGCCAGGATAGCCTCGGACTCCGAAAAGGATGTCCTGAAAGAGTTTCAGGCCGTACCGGAGACCGGGGGGCAAGCTCCGATTATTTCTTCAATTCCGCTAACCGTTACGAAGAAAATTCGGCCTATGACTGGCTGGACATAGTGAATGCCTATCTCAGCAAGGCCCGGAATTCCAGGGATTCCACAGCCATCCGCAAATACCAATTGATGCAGGCCCAGCTCTACTATGATCTGGGCGACTTTGACAAAAGTATCGCCATTGCCACAGAATTACACGGGTCCATTAACCGACAATGGACCAAGAGGGACAAAAATGGGTGCTCAACCTGATGGATGATGATTATGCCCAACTGCAATTCTTTGATAAGCAGATCGAAATCCGAAAGGAAAAGCGCGAAATGGGGTTCACGGGGAATATCTCCTTTTATGACATCTATTCCAACCTCGGGCTGCACAGGAAGGCCATGCTCGATTATATCATGGAGGTTCAGGAAGACCATCCCTGAAGACGATTTTTATGCCCTCGCGGATTATCACAACCATGTGGGGAATTACCTTCGGCTGGACCAATCGGCTTCAACCGCCATCACCAACCTCTCCAAGGCAAAGGGATTTATTGAGGTATATCTGAATGACCTCAGCAGCCCCAAATCCGAGAGTGAAATCGCAAAGGGCAAACTGCTAAAGGGGATAATTGAGGGAAACATCGGAAAATGCTATGTATTGCTCAGCCAATACAAGGAAGCCATCCCGTATCTCGAAAGCAGCGTCGCCGCCATAAAGGAAAACAATGTGGGAGGGATACACCCAGGAGATGATCGAAAATACCCTCGCCCTGGCGGAATGCCATTTGCAACTGGACCATCTCCAGACGGCCAAGAAATTGCTGGATAAGGAACTGAATATGACCCGGGCGGAGCATATTGTCAAAAGGAACCGCCTGCTCGCAAATTACTATGAGGAAGTCGGTGATTTTCAGAACGAGGCCTACTACCTGAAAAGGAATGTCCACATTCAGGATTCCGTAAATACCAATGAATCGTCTATTAAGAAACAGCAGCTGGTGGCCGTGGTCGCCCAGGAAGACCTGGCCAATTCACGCAGGATGATCGATCAGCAGAAGCTGGAGATGGAACGCGCCCGCAGCGAGATGCAAGCCAAGGACGAAAGGATCAACCTGGTGTTCATTTCCCTGATATTCACCCTGCTTGGATTTGCAGGCCTGGTGTACGCCTACCTGAAAAGTATTAAGAACCAGCGACTGATTGCGGAACAGAAACACATCATTGAAGCCTCCCTGGTGGAGAAGGATTCCCTCCTGAAGGAAATACATCACCGGGTGAAGAACAATTTACAGATGGTGTCGAGCCTGCTTAGCCTGCAGACCAAAAATACACGCAGCAAGGCGGTGATTGAAGCCCTTGAAGAAGGGAAAAGCCGGGTAAAGGCCATGGCATTGATCCATCAGAAATTGTATCAGAACGACGACCTTTCCGTAATAGAGATGCAAGGCTATATTGAAAGCCTTGTCAACAGTGTACAGTCTGTTTTCCGGAAGGGCGGCCACAACATCAATATTACCATCGATGCGGAGGGTGTGGAACTCGATATAGACCGGGCGATCCCTTTTGGCCTGGTACTAAATGAACTGGTCTCCAACTCCTTTAAATATGCATTTCCGGAGAACCGTGAGAACAATGAAAACAACAAGATCTATATCCATATCCGAAAGAATGGCGAGCACGGTTTCTTCGAATATACCGATAACGGGGTCGGCTTGCCGGAAGACTCCGATGAGCGGATGAACTCCACCATGGGCATCCGCCTTATGAACCGGCTCGTGAACCAGTTACAATCCACTCTCAATATAGACCATACAGCCGAAGGGGTCCGGTTTTGGTTCAATTTCAGTTAGCCTTGTAGCGGGTCACACTACCTTACTCTTCAGAATTACGCGGTGGAGTAGCCTGGGAAAAAAGCGTTTGAGATAAGCGCCTGCTACTTCCCGGCCGCCGATATAGGCTTCAAACTTTTTACGGTCTATTGCCCGCAGTGCTTGCCTGGCAAAGTTGTGGGGGTCCATCCCTGCCTCTGTGCGCGCATCGTTTGTGCGTTTTGCGCTGCCGTCACCCGTCAGTGCGTTTTTGGCGATGGCGGTATTTACAAATCCCGGACAAATGAGGGTGACGGCAATCCCGTCTTCCTGGTGCTCCATCCTCAAAACATCGAAGAATCCGTGCAGAGCGTGTTTGGCAGCACAGTAGCCGGAGCGGTAGGGGGAACCGAAAATCCCCATAAGGCTGGTGACGGTGACGAAATGCCCCCGTTGCCGGGTGATAAAATGGGGCAAAATGGCTTTTGTCAGTCCGATGGTTCCCAGGTAATTGATATCCATCAACTTTTTATATACCGCCATCCCGGTATCCCGGATCAGGGAGCGCTGGCTGATCCCGGCGTTATTCACCAGCATATCCACCTGTCCGAAAATAGCGATGGCGCGTTCCGCCAGGGAGGGCATTTTATCGGGATCCGACAGATCGAGAGGGAGCAAACCCACCTGCCCGGGCACACTGCAGCCTTCCTGTACCCGACGCAATTCCGATTCATCCCTGGCCGAGAGGATCAGGCGGCAACCTCTTTTGGCATAGGCATAGCTCAGGGCCTCGCCAATACCGGAAGAGGCCCCGGTGATCCAGATCACCTGCCCGGATATATCTTTCATAAACGATGAATTAGACTGAAAATATACTTAAATTTGGGCGTTTCATGCATGAAAGCTTCTTTCCGTAAATACACCCTTCAATTTAAGAGGCCCGCAACTACTTCCCGGGAGACTATGACCTACAAGGAAAGCTGGTTCCTCATCCTGGAAGTCGGGGGCCGATATGGGATAGGGGAGTGCGGCCTTTTTAAGGGCTTGAGTTGCGATGATGTTCCGGATTATGAAGAACAGATGGGCCAGGTATGCCATAAACTGGAGGCAGGCTGGGATCCGGAACCCGATGCCTTACGGAAATTCCCCAGTATCCGCTTCGGGCTGGAACAGGCATTGCAGTCCCTCCATTCCGAAAATCCGTTCCTGTTGTTTCCTTCCGGTTTTACCCATGGCGAGGAATCCATTCCCATCAACGGGCTGATCTGGATGGGGGAGAAGGCCTATATGCTGCAACAGATCCGGGAGAAACTGGAGGAGGGGTACCGCTGCCTGAAGCTTAAGATCGGCGCGCTGGATTTCAGGGAGGAATGGCAATTGCTCCGTATGGTACGCAAAGAATATTCGGCTCGCGAGATCTCACTTCGGGTAGATGCCAATGGCGCCTTCAGGCCGGGGGAAGCCCTGGAAAAATTAAAAAAGTTGTCGGAGCTGGAGTTGCATTCCATAGAACAACCCATACGGCAGGGCCAGTGGGAAGAAATGGCCGCCCTTTGTGCTGCCTCTCCATTGCCTATCGCATTGGACGAAGAACTTATAGGAGTTACCGAACCCACCGATATGCGCGCCCTGGTCCGTACCCTAAACCCCGGATACCTGATCCTGAAGCCCAGTCTGTTGGGGGGATATTCCGGCTGTGAAGACTGGATGGAGGCCGCACAGGCGGCGGGCACAGGCTGGTGGATTACCAGTGCCCTCGAGAGCAACATCGGCCTCAATGCCATTGCACAATGGACATACCAACAACAACCGGCCATTCCCCAGGGCCTTGGGACCGGGGGCCTGTTTACAAATAATTTCTCCAGTCCGTTATCAGTGGGCAGCGGATGCTTAACTTACGACCCCGGGCAAACCTGGAGCCAACAAATTTTTAAGGAATTATGTATATAGAACAAGGGTACCGCGGCAACATCGGCATCTGGAAATTTTGGGTGTTGCCCATAGGTTTCATTGCCTTAATGGCTTTTAATTACGTTTCCGTGGTTTATTCCCCGGTAAGTGTGGACGTGATGATGGCCGACCTCATTGATAAACTTGGGGCCAATGTCGTACTCATTTTACTGCTGGCCCCCCTGGTGATCGGCCTGTTTGTAGTATGGGGCTGGGTAAAGCTCGTCCATCCCCAATCCATTACCTCCCTGACCACCTCCCGCCGGAAGGTCGACTGGAAACGCATCCTCTTTGCATTTTCCCTTTGGGCCGGGATCACTATCATTATCACCTGCCTCGATATCGCCCTATCCCCAAAGGATTATGTTTTTAACTTTCAGCCCATGCCTTTTTTCGGCCTGCTGGTCATTGCTGTAATTCTGATCCCGCTACAGACTAGTTTTGAAGAATACCTTTTTCGCGGGCATATGATGCAGGGCGTGGGTTTGATGGCCGGGAACCGGTGGATGCCTCTGCTGTTGACGTCCCTCCTCTTCGGGCTCATGCATTTGGGGAACCCCGAAGTGGAAAAGCTGGGCTCGGGGATCCTGATTTTCTATATCGGTACCGGCCTGTTCCTGGGCATTATCACCCTCATGGATGAGGGCCTCGAACTGGCGTTGGGTTTCCATGCTGCAAACAACCTGATCACAGCCCTGTTGGTTACCGCCGACTGGACGGCATTCCAAACCCCCTCGCTCTTTAAGGACGTCTCGGAACCCGCCCTCGGACTGGATGTGTTTATCCCGGTCTTCGTGGTATACCCCCTCTTACTTTATATTTTCGCCAGGAAATACGGTTGGAAAAACTGGAAAGAACGCCTTAGTGGGAAAGTTCTGTCCAAACAGCAGTTTCTGGCACAATCCTGGGAAGATGCCGGAACTTGAAAGGGTGCATCCCCATTTCCGCCTGAACGGGCAACCCTATTCCCTGGAGGAACTTCAGGAGGTGGGGTACAGCCTTGTAAAGGAAGGCGAAGCCTATGAACGGGAGATCGGTGACTTTTTGATTGATTGGTGTACGGATCATCCTGATGTTGGCGTACAAACTTCCGGATCCACCGGATCTCCTGTTGTGCATCGGCTCAGCAAGGAAAGCATGATTCGTTCGGCAGAAGCTACGGCCCGCTTTTTTGGCCTGCAGCCCGGCCATAAGGCCCTGTTGTGCCTGCCGGTAAAATATATCGGCGGGAAAATGATGCTGGTGCGGGCTATGACACTGGGGTTGTCCCTGGATTATGTAATGCCTTCGGCCACCCCCCTGGAAAACTCCGGTGCCACCTACGACTTTTGCGCCATGGTACCCCTGCAGTTTCTTTCTTCCCTGAAATCCCTCGATTCGGTGCGCCAGCTGATCATTGGCGGGGCCCCTCTGGGCGAACAGGGGATCGCGGCAGCCCGCACCCTGAGCACACAGGTATTCGAAACCTTTGGGATGACCGAGACCATCTCCCACATTGCCCTCAGGAGGATCAACCCACCCGAACCGTTTTTCCACACCCTGGAAGGGGTAACGGTTAGTGCGGATGAACGGGGTTGCCTGGTTATCCATGCCCCGCAACTGACAGGGCACCCTGTTATACGAACGACCTGGTGCGAGTGGTTTCCGAAACCTCCTTTGAGTGGCTGGGACGATACGATCGGATCATCAACTCGGGGGGCGTTAAGCTGGTGCCGGAGCAGATAGAGCGCAAATTGCAGGAGATGATCCATACCCCTTTTTTTATCGCCGGCCTTCCCGATGAGAAACTCGGGCAGCGGTTGGTGCTGGTGGTTGAAGCCCGTACAGATGGGGAAGTCCTTTTGGAACAGTTGCGTTCCTCAGGGGCCCTCACCACTTACGAGGTGCCAAAGCAGGTACTCAACGCCGCGGTATTTTCAAAAACGGGAAGCGGGAAAGTAGACCGTTTGGCTACGCTTATAAACATGGGGCTGGTGTGAAAAGGGAATTCGTACCTTAAGCTGGGAATGATTCACCCCGGCGATGGCCGTTTGACCTCATTCCGGTCGATGCAAGTATTGCCGGGGAGATTTCCGTAGATCGTATATAGGGCTTGTGCTGCGGGCTTTTGAATACATGACTATGAAAACAATAACACGGTGGCTGTTTTGCCTGATCACCTGTTGGGGGTTATGGGCACAGGAGACGGACCCTTATCCGGTTACCATCTGTTGGGACGCATCCCTTTCCATGAGGTGCAGGGATTTTTGCTGGAGAAGGCGTATCTGGATACTCTTCTTCTCACAGCATCCGCAGAGTTCGGTCACCCTGCTCCTCTTCAGCAATTCCATTTGGGGCAAAGAACAGTTCGCAAACCAAATCGGCGAACGGGCTGCCCTTGAAACCAAACTCAGGGAGGTCCGTTATGACGGGGCTACGTCTTTCAAAGAACTTCCTCAATACTGTTCCGGGCGGAGAAGTACTTCTTCTTCCATGG
>CAVRHQ010000013.1:0-69159 GCA_963721045.1 uncultured Flavobacteriaceae bacterium | reverse complement strand
GCGTCGCCTATGACGGCAATGTGCTGCCGATGATGATTGCCCTGGAGGCGTGCTGCGAGAGCCATCCCGAGCAGGGCAGAAATAGAGGTGGAACTATGCCCGGTACCGAAGGGGTCGTACGGGCTTTCGAGCCTTTTCGGAAAGCCGCTGATCCCGCCTTTTTGCCGGATGGTCCCGAATACATCCCTTCTTCCGGTAAGGATCTTATGGCCGTATGCCTGATGCCCTACGTCCCAGATCAGGCGATCTTCCGGGGTGTCGAATACGTAGTGCAGGGCAATGGTGAGTTCCACAACCCCCAGGCTGGCCCCGAGATGCCCTTCTTTGGTGGAGACCACATCAATGATGCAATCCCGCAATTCTGCGGCCAGGTCCGGAAGGTCTTCCAGGGCTAAACGGCGCAGGTCTTGCGGATTGTCTATATACGCCAATGCCTTTTTCACAAGGTGCAAAGGTACGTTAAAATAGGGGGCAGACTGCTTCGTACTTGCCCATAAATTGTATTTTTGGCCCTATGAAATCTATCCTGGACGATACGTATTTTATGAAGAAGGCCCTGCAGGAAGCCATGACTGCCTACGAGAAAGGGGAGGTCCCCATAGGGGCTGTTATAGTGGTAGACCAGCGGATCATTGCCAGGGCACACAACCTCACGGAACAACTTAAAGATGTCACGGCCCACGCCGAGATGCAGGCCATTACGGCCGCGGCAAATTTCCTGGGCGGGAAATACCTTCACCAGTGTACGCTCTACGTGACCCTGGAGCCCTGCCAGATGTGCGCCGGGGCCCTGTACTGGAGCCAGCTGCCGAGGCTGGTGTTCGCGGCCCACGATCCGCAACGCGGGTTTTCGGCTCTGGGAGCCCAGTTGCACCCCCGGACGGAGATTGTAGGAGGGCTCATGGAAACCGAGGCGTCTGACCTGCTCAAAAGGTTCTTTGTTCAAAAACGCAACCTGAATTAGCCCGGTAGTCCGCAACCTTTTAGCCGGTCGGGTATCTTGACAACAAAGAAACACCAAGCATATGAAGCCGTGGTTAATTCTCATCCTGCTGCTGGCATTGAGCACCGGGTTATCCTGCGACAACGGAGGCCCGGCGGCTGCGGTAAGCCCGATTAAAGCGACCACCCTCGAACTCCTGGATGGCCAATGGAACCTGGTGCATATCAGCGGAGGTTTTATTGGGGTAGAACAGGAAGTAACCCCGGGACAGATCCTTTGGACATTTGACAGTACACAAACCGAGCTCACAGTGGTAAACAGCCAGGAACCGGGTTTCGGATATGCAGGCCTGCCTTCCGGGACATACGAATACCATATCCTGGCCAAAGGTGACGGGCGGTACCTGCTCCTGGAAGGGGAAGAATCCGGGGGGATTTTTCTGGAGCAGGACCGGTTGGTGATCGACGGAAACGAGCGGTCTGAAGGGAGCGGCGCAGACCTGTTTATCCTGTCCTTTCAGCGTTAACAACCAACAAAAAACCCTGAAACAATGTTCAGGGTTCAAATCATTCAAAATAAAATAGTCGTTATCCGATTACCTTTACTTTAGCGGCAACCATTCCTTTTCTTCCTTCTTCTTCCTGGTATTCTACTTTGTCTCCCTCGTTCAAATCCACGCCGTTCAGGGCAGTGGCATGAACAAAAATGTCCTTTCCGGTGTCGTCGTTGGTAATGAACCCGTATCCCTTGGATTCATTGAAAAATTTTACTGTTCCAGTCATTAAATGATAAATTAAATAAGAAATAAGTCTATACTAAAATATGATTTTTTGGCCAGATGGATATGAAGAGAAGGTAAAAATCGGGAAAATTATCAATTTTCAGATTTTTTGGTATCCTGGCCCTGCATTTTCCGGATATTCTCGTCAGTAAGCATATAATCCTTTACATTTTTCCCCCTGCTCTCCTTAATTAGGAACATCGGCATGGCCAGCAGGAACAGGCCGACCGTACCAAAACCAATGCACTTATTCGCCAGTACCGGCCGGTCATCCAGGATGATGAAGCCGTAAATAATGCTGGCCAGGGAAGCGAGGACCACCAGGGTAGTCAGGTATTTGAATTTGAATCGCCGGATCATTTGGTAAAGTTAATGAGTTTCCGCCTGTAGGCCGTAAGCAGTTTGGATTTGGAAACAAACCCCATATACTTCCCATCCTTGATAACAGGCAGGTTCCAGGCACCGCTGTCCTGAAATTTCTGCATAACCTGCCGCATGTTGTCGCGCTCATAGAAGATATGGGCCGGGGCGCTGTGCATGAATGACTTAACGTGGGTCTTGTCGTACAGGGAGGTGTCGAACATGAATTCCCTCATGTCATCCAGGAGGACAATCCCCACCAGGACGTTGTCCTTGTCGACCACCGGGAAAATATTGCGGCTCGACTTAACCACGGCGTTGCGCAGCATTTCCCCCAGGGTCATTTGGGGGTGAATGGGCACAAAATTAGTTTCGATGACTTTGTCCAGGTGCATCAGGGTAAGGACGGCATGGTCCTTATTGTGTGTGATCAGTTCGCCCTTCCGGCCCAGCTCCATGTTGTAAACCGAATGCGGGTGCACGAACTTGGTAATGGAAAAGGAAATAACCGAGGTGATCATCAGCGGAATGATGAGGTCGTATCCCCCCGTAACCTCCGCGATGAGGAAGATGGCCGTCAGGGGGGCGTGCAGACACGCCGGCCATCAATCCTGCCATCCCTACCAGGGTA
This sequence comes from uncultured Flavobacteriaceae bacterium, assembly GCA_963721045.1. Lineage (GTDB taxonomy): Bacteria > Bacteroidota > Bacteroidia > Flavobacteriales > Flavobacteriaceae > Zeaxanthinibacter. The sequence goes on along the minus strand of CAVRHQ010000013.1, from coordinate 66,444 downwards.
AAGTTGGTCTCGGAAATAGGGTCTTCCAGCACATTCAGGTGGTTGATCACCCTTCCCAGGCAATTCCCCATGATGCTCCCCATGAAACAGGGTGGGGGCAAAGATCCCGCCTACCCCGCCGGCACCGAAGGTAAGGCTGCTGGCAATGATTTTGAAAAAAACGAGTCCGGCCAGCAGGCCGATAATGGTCCAGAAATTTGAGACTTCCAGGTGGAAAATGTTGTTCTTCAGCACTTCCTCCGGGTTACCCTTGATCAGGTTGTTGATGACGTTATACCCCTCCCCGTACAGGGGTGGGATCAGGTAAAGCAGGATGCCCAGGAGGATGCCTCCCAACAGCAGCCGGTTTACGTGGGATCCGATCCGGTCGAACCCCCTTTGTACCCGGTCATATACCTCCGTAAAATAGATGGAGACCCCACCGCCTACCAGCCCCAGGATCACAAAATATGGTACGTCATGGATGGTAAACCGGTCTTCAATCCTGAACGGGAACAATACGTCCGTCCCAAAGAAGAAATAGGAGGTGATTATAGCCGAAATGGAAGCCAGTAATAGGGGAAGCATGGAAGAGATGGTAAGGTCCAGGCTGAAGACTTCAATCGAGAAGATGATGGCGGCGATGGGGGCTTTGAAAATTGATGACATGGCGCCGGCTGCAGCACAGCCGATCAACAGGTTACGTTGCGACTGGTTGAGGTGGAGCATCCGGCCGATATTGGAGCTAATGGCGGCCCCGGTAGCTACCGTCGGCCCTTCCAGCCCTACCGATCCGCCGAATCCGACCGTAATGGGCGCCGTGAGGATGGAACCCAGGATCTGGTACCTTTTCATAATCCCCTGCTGTTTGGCGATGGCATAAAGGGTGGACGGGATCCCGTGGCTAACTTTGTGTCCGATGATCTTTCTTCATCACCACATAAACAATGGCCAGGCCGATCACGGGGAAGACGAAATAAAAGGCCTGGTGGTAATAACGCACCAAATTCCCTTCGAGCAAATGTTGGAAAAAGTGGGTCAGGTTCTTCAGGATCGACCGCGCCTACCCCCGAGGTAATACCGACCAGGATGCTTAGGATAGATAATGAATTGCTGTTGGGAGATATGCCTGATGCGCCAGATCAGGAATCGTCTGAAGATGGATTTAGATTCCACGGATTTTTGAATTTAATTCTCGCAGCAAGCTCGATGTTTACCGGGCATCAGCTTTTGTTTTCCAACCGGAGGTGTAATTCCTTCAATTGTTCCTCGTCAAGATAGGCGGGGGCATCGATCATTACGTCCCGGCCGCTATTGTTTTTCGGGAAGGCAATAAAATCCCGTATGGTTTCCTGCCCACCGAGGATGGCCACCAGCCGGTCCAGGCCGAAAGCGATCCCGCCGTGGGGCGGAGCCCCGTACTGAAAGGCATCCATCAGGAACCCGAATTGTTCCCTGGCTTCGTCCGGGGTAAACCCGAGGTGTCGGAACAGGGTCTGTTGGGTTTCCTTGTCGTGGATCCGTATAGACCCGCCTCCTACCTCATTTCCGTTGAGCACCAGGTCGTAGGCATTTGCACGGACGGCCCCCGGTTCTTTCTCGAGCAGGGCAAGCTGCCCGGGTTTTGGCGCGGTAAAGGGGTGGTGCATGGCATGGTAATCCCCGCTTTCTTCGTCTTTTTCCAACAAGGGGAAGTCTACCACCCATAAGGGGGCGAAGACTTCCGGGTCGCGCAGGCCGAGACGGGAGGCCATTTCCATTCGGAGGGCGCTCAAGCGGGGACGTGTTTCCATTGTTCCCCCGGAAAGGACACAAATCAGGTCGCCTTTCCCGGCCCCGGTAGCTTCGGCCCATGTGGCCAGATCCTCCTGGGTGTAAAACTTATCTACGGACGACTTATAGCTGCCATCCTCCAGGCATTTTACATATACCAGGCCCCGGGCCCCTACCTGGGGCCTTTTCACCCATTCCACCAGGGCATCCAGTTCCTTGCGGGTGTACTCGGCTGCCCCTGGGACGGCGATGCCCACGACGAGTTCGGCTGAATTGAAGACCTGAAAATCCCGGTGTTGCGCGAGCGCATTCAATTCGGCGAATTCCATCCCGAACCGGGTATCGGGTTTGTCATTGCCAAAGCGCCTCATGGCTTCGTCATAGGTGAGCCTTGGGAAGTTGCCCGAATCTGTGCCCTTTATTTCCCGAAGCAGGTGGCGGGTAAGGCCCTCAAAGGTATTGAGCACGTCCTCCTGTTCAACAAATGCCATCTCGCAATCTATCTGGGTAAATTCCGGCTGTCGGTCGGCCCGGAGGTCTTCGTCGCGAAAACATTTGACGATCTGGAAATACCGGTCCATTCCGCCCACCATCAGGAGTTGCTTAAATGTCTGGGGTGATTGCGGCAGGGCGTAAAACTGGCCCTGGTTCATACGGCTGGGCACCACAAAATCGCGTGCCCCTTCGGGGGTCGATTTGATAAGGTAGGGGGTTTCCACCTCAATAAAGCCCTTTGCAGATAGGTATTTCCGCACTTCCATGGTGACCCGGTGCCGGAACAGGAGGTTATTTTTTATAGGGTTCCGGCGAATATCCAGATAGCGGTATTTCATGCGCAGGTCTTCCCCCCCGTCCGTTTGGTCTTCGATTGTGAACGGCGGCAGCAGGGCCCTGTTCAGGATCTGCAGTTCCGAAACCAGCACTTCCACATCCCCGGTGGGTAACTTCGGATTTTTGGAAGCCCTTTCAATCACTGTACCCTGCACACGGATCACAAATTCGCGCCCGAGGCTGCGGGCCGCTTCGAGGAGTTCCGGGGAAGACCGTTCTTCGTCGAATACCAGCTGGGTGATCCCATACCTGTCCCGGAGGTCTGCCCAGACCACGAATCCTTTGTCGCGCACCTTCTGCACCCACCCGGAAAGGACCACCGCGGTCGAGGCGTGCGCAGCACGCAATTCTCCGCAGGTATGACTTCTGTACATGGCATATGGTTTTCAGCGGCAAATGTAAGAAGTATCACCGTTCCCCGAAAGCCTGGAGAAGCATATTCACGAAAGGCGAAAAAAAACCCCGCAGGATCCTGCGGGGTTTCTCTCAGGCGATCGCTTCAATTAACTCATTTTCAGCGGGTTTGCCTTGGGCTTCCCGCTTTCCACGGAGGCGGATCTTCAATCGGTACACGATAAAAAACAGTACAGGTACGATGATGAGCGTTAGGAAGGTAGCCACCAGCAGGCCAAAGATCACGGTCCAGGCCAGGGGCCCCCAGAAGATAACGTTATCCCCCCCCATATATACATTGGCGTCCAGGTTGGAAAAGAGGGAAAAGAAATCGATGTTGAGGCCGATAGCCAGAGGGATCAGCCCCAATACCGTGGTTATGGCGGTGAGGAGCACCGGGCGAAGCCTGGCTTTCCCGCCCCGGATGATCACCTCCCGGACTTCATCCCGGGTGAGCAGCTCGCTGTCCGACAGGCCGAGGCGCAGCTTTTTACGGTCGATTAGGATCTGCGTATAGTCGAGCAGTACCACCCCGTTGTTTACCACGATCCCGGCCAGGGAAATAATCCCCATCATCGTCATCATGATCACGAAAGGCCAGCCCGTCAGCATCAGGCCTCCGAAAACGCCGATAAAGCTCAGAAAGATCGCTATCATTATGATCAGGGGTTTGGAGATGCCCCCGAACTGGAAGATCAGGATGAGCATGATCAGGCCCAGGCCTCCGAAGAAGGCACCTACCAAAAAGTTCATCTGCTTGTTTTGCTCCTCGATCTGCCCCGTATAGTCGATCTTGATATCAGATGGCAGGCCCTGGAAATTTTCCATCTCTTCCCTGATCTTGGATACAATGGCTGCGGCATCCGTAAACCCGGGCTTCAGCCCCGAGTAAACCGTAACCACGCGCTTGTTGTCTTCGTGCTTAATAGCGCTGAAGGAAGAAGTGTTCTTCTGGTTGGCCACGGCCGAAACCGGGATCTCCTTGATCTGCCCTGTGGCGGCATCCCGGAAGATGATGTTCTGATTAAACAGGGCGCTCTTGTTATAACGCAGGTCTTCGTTAAAGCGGACGTTGATATCATAATCGTCGCCGCCTTCCTTATAAACGCCAGCTTTTTCGCCAAAAAGCGAGCGGCGGAGCTGGCTGCCTACCTGCCCGACCGCCACGCCGAGCTCACCGGCTTTCTCTCGGTCGACTACCACCTCCATGGAGGGCTTACTCTTGTTCACGTCGATCTTCAACTCTTCGATGCCGGCAATGTTCTTGCTGTTTACAAAGTTGCGGATATCCTCGGCCGTATTGATGAGTTCATCATAATCCTTGCCCTCCAATTCGATATTGATGGGATACCCGGCCGGGGGACCCACCGCGTCTTTTTCAACCGAGAGGGCCACCCCCGGGTAGATCCCCTTCAGGGATTCCTGGATTTCCTTGCGCAATTGCTCGGTATCCCTACCGTCCCGGTACTTGAATTCGCGCATGGAAATGGTCACTTTCCCACGGTGTGGCATTTCTGCCGACGAACCGCCGTCTGTAAAGGGATTTCCGGCGCCTTCGCCCACCTGGGAAACCGCAGATTCCACCAGGTAATTGTAGTCTCCTTTGGTGTACTTGTCCTGGTTGGCAACCGCATATACCCGTTTTTCGATATCCTTGGTGATTTCATTGGTCTTTTCTATGGCCGTCCCCTGTGGATACTCGATGTAGACATAAATCTCGTTGGGAGTATTGTCCGGGAAGAACTCCACCTTGGTCCGGCCACTCCCCAGGGATGCCCCGAAGAGGACAAAAACGGTGATCAGCAATAAGACCGTACAGCCAAAGTACCAGTACACGTTGTTTCTTCTGAGGGCGTGTACCAGCCGCCTTTCATACCAGTTTTCGAATCGGACCATCGACTTGTTCTGAAAATTCCGGGCCCATTTTTTAAGGGCGTATTTGTAGATCCAGAACATGCCGGCGGTAAAGATCATCAGCGTCCCGAATCCCCGTACCGCCTGGCCGAAGAGGAGGATGAGCAGGCCAAAGCCTACCAGGATGATGCTCAGGCGGACCAGTTGTTTCACCGACAGCTCCTTTTCTCCCACATCCATAAAGCTGGAAACCAGCATGGAGTTCATAAAGATGGCCACAAAGAGGGAGGAGCCCAGTACAACGGAGAGGGTAATCGGGAAATAGATCATAAATTGCCCGAAGATCCCCGGCCAGAGCCCCAGAGGGACGAAGGCCGCCACCGTGGTGAGGGTGGAGATGATGATGGGGAAGGCGATCTCGCCAATCCCCTTTTTGGCTGCTTCCACACGGGACATCCCTTCCTGGTCCATCAGGCGGTAAACGTTCTCCACCACCACGATCCCGTTGTCTACCAACATCCCGAGCCCCATGATCATCCCGAACAGGATCATGGTATTCAGGGTATACCCCAGGGTGGACAGGATCATAAACGACATGAACATAGACATGGGGATGGCAAAGCCAACGAACAAGGCATTCCGGAAGCCGAGGAAGAACATCAGTACGGTAACCACCAGGATGATCCCGAAAATGATATTGTTTACCAGGTCGTCCACCTGGTTTAAAGTACGGCTGGAGGAATCATTGGCGATAGAGATCTGCAGGTCGGCAGGATAATAGTTCTCCTTGCTTTCCTTCACCAGTGCCTTGATCTTGTCTGCCGCTGCAATAGCGTTCTTCCCGGCTCGTTTTTTCACATCCAGCATCACCACACTTTTCCCGAATTCCCGGGCATAGGTGGTTTTATCCTCCTCCTTGAAGGAAACGTCGGCAATATCCTTGAGGTAGACCGCGTTCCCCTTCTCGGATTTCACCACAAAGTTGTTCAGCTGGGAGGGATCCTCGATTTCGCCGAGGATGCGGATGGTCCGCCTTTGGCCGCTTGTTTTCAGGTTGCCGGCAGACATGGTCATGTTGCCGTTGGATATGGCGGAGATCACATCGCTGAAACTTACCTTGGCCGCCATCATCTTGTAGATATCCACGGCCACTTCCACTTCTTTTTCCTGGGCGCCCCGGATATCCACTTTTTTCACCTCCGCCAGGTCTTCTATTTCATCCTGCAGGTATTCCGCGAACTCCTTCAGGCGCTCCACAGGGTAATCCCCCGTAAAATTGATGTTCATGATGGGGTACTCCTCCGAAATGTTGAGGTCGAAGACGTTGGGCTCCACCTTGGCATTGTTGAAGGTCGGCCAGTCCTCGCTGGCTTTCTCGCTGTCTACTTCATCCTTTACCTTCTGCTTGGCCTGTTCCACGCTGATGTCCTCATCAAACTCCACCGTAATGATGGAGTAATCCTCCTGGGAGGTAGAAGTGATATCGACCACATTGCTCACATTCTTCAGCCGGTCTTCCAGCGGGTCCGTGATCAGCCGTTCAATATCTTCGGCCGTATTGCCCGGATAAGGGGTGCTGACATATATTTTGGTCTCCACGACCTCGGGAAAATCTTCCCGTGGCAAGGCAAAATAGGATGAGATCCCGATGATAAAGAACAGCCCGATCATCACGTAGATGACAGAGGGGTTGTCGATCGCCCAGGACGATAACCTGAATTCCTTTTCTGCGTTCTTACTTTGTTTGCTCATGGGGTTAGTTTAACAGTTCTACTTTTTGGCCTTCCTTTACACTTCGGGCACCTTCCTTGATCACCTGGTCGCCGGCGATAACCCGGACACCACTTCAATAAGCGCTCCCTGGGTTTGCCCGGTGGTGATGATCCGTTTGTGGGCCACCGCCTGGTTCTCGCCCCCTGTATTTTCCGCCACATAGACGTACTGATCGCCTTCTGCATTCTCGGAAATAATGCTCTGGGGTATCAGGAGGGCCTTTTCATTGGTATAATCATTGATATTCACCCGGGCCGTAAGGTTGGGCTTTATGGCCCCAGCCTTGTTGGGCACGGGGATTTCCATGGTAAAGGATCTGTTGTTGGGGTTGATGAAATTGCCGGTGCTTCGCACCTGGGTTTCCAGGCTGTCATTCAGTACCGGGAAATATACCTTCACTTCCTTGCCGTCTGAAATTTCGTTGAGGTACCGCTCGGGAACCTCCACTTCGATATACATATCCGAAAGGTTGACGATCCTGAAAACCTCAGATCCGGATCCAGGGGATACGACGGTGCCCTCGTCTTTGATCACATCGTCTATGATTCCCGTAAATGGCGCGCGGATGGCAGATTTCGATAACTGGCTCTCCAACTGCTTCACGGCATTCTGTTGGGCTTCGTAATTGGTCTTGGCCTGCAGATACTGGATTTCCGAACCGATATTCTGTTCCCAGAGCCTCTTTTGCCGCTCGAAAGTCGTTCTGGACAGTTCTTCCTGGGTTTTAAGTTGTTCCAGCTGGCTGCTCAGCCCGCCGTCGTCTATGCTGGCCAGGAGCTGTCCTTTCTGAACCCGCTGCCCTTCCTTCACATAAACTTTTTCCAGGGTGCCGGCCATTTCGGGGTAGATCAGCACATTTTGCCTGGTTTTCACATCCCCCTGCAATTCCAGATAGTGCCGGAACTCTTCCTCCTGTAAGGCCAGGGTGGTGACCAGCGGGAAATTTTCATCTTTATCGAGGATGGCGATGGCAGAATCGAGTTGACGGAGCTGCCCGTCCAGGTTTTTTTGCTGTTCGGAAATCTTGCTCTTCCTGGCCCGGATGGCTTCCAGGTCGCCCGCGGCGATAAGCTGTTCCAGCGACTGCCCGCTCCCGCCCCCACAGGAGGCCAGGGTGATGAGGGCTATAGGTATCCATGCAAATTGTTTCATTGTTCTGCTTTTCTTGGGTTGATTAGGTGTCAATTGTTGATAATGGTTTCCAAAGCGGTTTTGCTGTTGATCACATCTACCATGGACTGCAGGTATTCCTGCTGTGAACTGTAGAGTTGCAACTGGGCTTGCCGCAGGTCGAAACTGCTGGCGATGCCTTCCTGGTACTTGGTCTGGTTTTTATGCTCTATCCGTTCGGCCAGTTCAAGGTTCTGGCGGGTGGTGTCATATTGTTCGATAGCCAGGATATAATCACTCTTGGCACGCTCCAGCTGCAGCCTGATCTGCTCTTCCGCTTCGGTAAGCTGGGTTTTGGCCTTCTCCAGGGCGATTTTGGCGCGCTGGGTGCTGGCATTCCGTTTCAGGGAACTGAAGATGGGGATCTCCAGATCGATCCCGAGGATAGAACTGTCAAACCACTGGGGGTCGCCGCTTAAGAAATCAAACTGGTCGCTATAGGCCGTGCTCCCGTAATTCACAAAGGCGTTCAGGGTGGGAAGCGCTTTGCTTTTGGCCAGCTTCAATTCATAATAACGCTGTTCGTTCAGGTTATACGCCAGTTTGTAATCCACGTTGTTCTCCACCTGGAATTCCGAATCCACCAGGGTTGGGTCTATCTGCTGTTGGGTCAGGGTATCCAGGTCCTCTGCCAGTTCTGTAGGGTGGTCCAGGGGAAGCCCCATCAGGAGGTTCAGCATCTGCCGGGTAATATCCTCCAGGCGCATGGCATTTTTCAGCTGGCTGTCTACCGAGGAAAGGGTGATCTGCAGTTGTTCCACACTTTCCTGTTCCCCCAGCCCGTTTTCATAGATTTTTCGGGTTTCAAACAGGTTCTTTTCAAGGGTTGCCAGGTTTTTCTTAAGGATGGCAACGGATTCCTGGGCGAGCAGCACATTGCCATAGGCTTCCACTACCGACTGGCGGACCTGTTGTTCGGTTTTCTCCAGGTTGTTCCGGCTATAACTCAGGAAGGCTTTGGTGGCTTGTACCCCTACTATATAGGAGCCATCGAAGATCTGCTGCCGCAAGGTGGCTGTGGCACTGGCCTGCTGTGGCTGCCCGAAGACGATGGGCTGGAAGGTTCCCGGTTCCCCCCCGAAAAACTCTGCGGGAATAAGGGATACCGGTTGTTTCAGCTGGTTTTGATATCCGACATGACCCGTGATCTGGGGCAGGCCGGCAGCGATGGTCTCCCATTTCTGTTTGCGTGCGTCTACCGTATCCCGGACGGCATTGATGCTTTTATAATTATGGTCGAGGGCATAGGTGATGGCTTCCTCCAATGTAAATCGGGTAGGCGCCTCCTGGGAGAAACCGGATGCCAGCCAGAACAGGGCGAGTATGGATATAGAGTACTTATACATTTAATCGTGGTTTGAATGGATCAGTTCATTTAAGATTTTACGTCCTTCAGGCGTTACAATGCCCCTTAGGTGATATTCCAGGTAGTCGTCTACCAGCTGGGCTATCGGGAACTGGTCGCTGGGAAACAGCTTTTGGTCTTTAATGGTACTTCCGCAAACAAAATAGATCCGGGAGACGAAATCCACATTCAGGTTTTCGCGGTAAATCCCCTGTTCGATCCCCCTGCGGACATTATCGGCTACACATACCCGCATCACTTCAAATTGCTTCGATTGCAACATCTGGTATACCTTGGGGTAATACTTATGCAGCTGGTGTTGCGGGGCAGTTTTTTCGTTTTTAAGGTGCTGCATGACAAATTTTTTGATTTCGTAGAGCTCGACGATCGGATTTTTATGCAGGGCTATGATCTGATCGATCCCCTCGGAAATCCGCTCGTAAACATATAGTGCCCCTGCCTCCACCAATTGCGTCTTGTTCTCAAAATGGGTGTAGATCGTTTTTTTGGAAATCCCCATCTCATGGGCCAGGTCGTCCATGGTTACGCTCTTGAACCCGTAGGTCAGGAACATTTCAATGGCCTTGATAATGATGTCTTCTTTCATAATTGGAGGCGCAAATATATTGTAGGAAACTCTTAGAACAAAAAAAGTTTCCAAGGTTTTACAATTTTTTAACATTATCGGTCACAGGCCGGCATACCCGCCCTTCAAAAAATGGCGGTCCGGTTTCACCCTGCGGTGATTTAATGTATTTTTGGGCAAAAACCTGCCATTTTGCAATCTGAAGAAAGCTACCGGGATACATTTAATGCCTACCTGGCCGAACAGTTCCCCGAGCGGGAACCGGGACAGCTGTACGCACCCATGAGGTATATCCTGGGATCCGGGGGAAAGCGCCTGCGGCCGCTATTGTTGCTGATGGTAGCCGATGCCCTGGGCGGCAATTTCGAACAGGCCCTCCCCGCGGCGCTGGCCTTTGAGATCTTCCACAATTTTTCGTTGGTACACGACGATATCATGGATGCCGCGCCCTTGCGCCGCGGCCGTGAGACCATCCATGAGAAATGGGATGCAAATACGGCTATCCTTTCAGGCGATGCCATGCTCATCCGGTCCTATCAACTTTTCACAGGGTATGATCCCCCTTTGTATAAATCGCTGGTTGAATTATTCAGCCAAACCGCCCTGGAAGTGTGCGAAGGGCAGCAATACGATATCGATTTTGCCACCCGAGAAACAGTGGGGATGCCGGAATACCTGCACATGATCCGGTGTAAAACCGCGGTGCTCCTGGCCGCATGTGTAAAAGCCGGGGCCATGGTAGCGGGAGCACAGGAGGCCGTACAGCAGGCAGGTTATGAGTTCGGGATCCACCTCGGGCAGGCCTTCCAGCTGCAGGATGATTACCTGGATGCCTTCGGGGACCCGGGAACTTTCGGAAAGCAGACCGGGGGCGACATTATTGAAAACAAAAAAACCTTCCTCTACCTGGTTTCCCTGGAACATCTGGAACCCGATGCAGGGAGGGAGCTCGAACATTTATATTCTGTAAGGCCGGCAGATTCACACGAAAAGATAGAGCGGGTAAAGGAACTTTTTGGCCAGGCCGGTGCGGGCGAGATGGCGAAGGAGGCTGTTGAACAGTATACCCGCAAGGCTTTTGAATCCCTGCGCCAGATGGGGCTGGGTAGTGATGATCTGTCGCAGCTCCTGGCATTCGGGCAAGCCCTGATGCATCGGATGGCCTAAAAGATCCGGCGAAGCAGGGCCATGAAAAAATCTTTTTTCGGACAGGCCCAGATTACGCGCAGGTCTTCCCACAGGCTGGTCTGTTCGTCGAGGAACCGGAGGATGAGTGAGGCCTTCCGCTTCCGGAACAGGGATTCGAAGATTAGCCTGCCCTTTGCGTTATCCCGCTGCAGGATATCCAGCAGCAACAGGTCGTACCACCAGAAGCGGGTACGCTTCCCGAAGACGGACAGGGATTTCCCCTTTTTCAGGTGATCCAACAGGGCAGCGACTTTCCTCCGCGAATTCATAAAAGTATATCCCGTCCCCGGCTTGGCCCAGCCCCCGGCCACCCCTATATGGAGGATCCTGTTCGTGTTGCGGGCGGTGAAATCGTAGCAACTCATAGGGATCCGGCCCATTTCTTTCTCAAGGATCGTATATTCCTGGCACTTCAGGTTGTTTTGAAGGTAGTGGCGGATGGCTGCCTCATATTCCGCATTTTCCAGGAGGTCCGGCGAAAACAGGGTATACTCCACCAGGGCTTCCCGTTCGGAAAATGGCAGGACATACATAAAGCGGGTGTTCCCTTTCTGGGGAACGGAGAAGTCCATAAACGTCGCTTCTTCCGGCTGGAACACCGGGGATTGGGCCCTTATGAACCAGCCCACAAAATGCTGCTGCAACACCGGATACCTGGTTTGTGCGAGCAGGTCTTTCCATGAAAACAGGCTCGAGAATACGCTGGAAGCTGTGTACCGTCCGCCACGGGTCTGAACCACCACCCGATCTTCCTTCTCCCGAATGGCCGTCACTTCTTCCCTATGCAGCCGGATATTCGGTGCCTTCAGGATCCGACGCTCATATTCCCGGTAGAAATCCGCCCCACGCAGCATTTTATAGCGGTATGGGGCAATCGAAAAACGGTCTGCATACGCCTGCCCGGCAAACATCAGGCGTTCCCAGGAATGGGACAGGAGGGGGTCAAAAGGTCCCTCCGCGGTTTCCCAGAAGCACCAGGTGCGGTCATTTTCCTTGTTTGCTTCCTTCTCGAGCAGCAGGATGCTGTGCCCGGCAAAAAAGGGGTCTCGTCCCAGCGCATCCGCCAGGAGCAGTCCGGCCGCACCGGCGCCAACAATAATGTAGTCGTATGAGTCCATATCGGGATTCCCAGGAGGCTAAAAGTACAAAGATCCGGGTTCCTTCAGGCCTATCATTCATCGCATTCAGCAAATTCAGGGAATAATGTGCCGGAAGCATATCCGCAATAACGCCTGGAGTAAAAGGGTTTTGGGCATTATAGTTAGTTATCCATATTTAGTTATGTCTAAAAATATATTTTTATTTATAAAAATTGTATGTTTGTAGTCAATTTTGGACGATGACCCATTCCGAGGAAAATTATCTGAAAGCCATTTACCACCTGGGCCAGCAGGGCCATACGGCCATTACCACCAATGCCATTGCGGAACAGATGGAGACCAAGCCCTCGTCGGTGACGGACATGGTAAAGAAGCTGGCTGAAAAGGCCCTGGTTCACTACCGCAGGTACCAGGGGGTTTCCCTTACTGAAAAAGGCCGGCAAACTGCCCTGGCTGTCATCCGCAAACATCGGCTTTGGGAACTTTTCCTGGTGGAAAAACTCGGGTTTTCGTGGGATGAGGTGCATGAAGTGGCCGAGCAGCTGGAGCATATCAAAAGTGAAAAACTGATCGACCAGCTCGACCGGTTGCTGGGATTCCCCGGCTATGACCCGCACGGGGACCCCATCCCCGGAAAAAACGGGGAACTGATGGAGCGTGATAAACAGCCGCTCAGCGAATTTCCCCCGGGGAAGAGCGGGATCTTTGTGGGGGTAAAGGATTCATCGGCCTCCTTCCTGAAATTCCTGGACCGCCACCGGATCGCACTGGGTCAGGAACTCACCGTCCTGGAGGTGGAAGCTTACGACGGGTCCCTGCATATTTCCCACGGAGGCCGGAAATTCCAGGTCTCCCAGCTGGTCGCCGCCAATCTCTTCATGAAGGAAATCGCACCCCAACCCTCCAAGCCTGGTCCGCATGAAAAATAAGAATTCGAAATCCCTGGAAGAAGTTCATGGTTCCGTGGCCGTAGGCCAGGGCGGCTCCGTCTGGAAAAGGATCGTCGCATTTTTCGGCCCGGCCTACCTGATCAGTGTGGGCTATATGGACCCCGGAAACTGGGCAACCGACCTGGCCGGGGGAAGCCAGTTCGGGTATAAACTTATCTGGGTCCTGCTCATGTCTAATGTGATGGCCCTGCTGCTCCAGGGCCTGAGTGCGCGCCTGGGGATCGTACAGGGCCGGGATCTGGCCCAGGCATCCCGGGAAACCTATTCCAGGCCCGTAAATTTTGTACTGTACCTGCTGGCGGAGATCGCCATTGTCGCCTGTGACCTGGCCGAGGTGCTGGGGATGGCCATCGGGCTGCAGTTGTTGTTCCAAATCCCGCTCCTTGTGGGGGGTTTGTATTACGGTCCTGGATACCTTCCTTCTGCTGTTTTTGATCAATAAGGGGATGCGGAAAATGGAAGCCTTCATCGTCGCCCTTATCGCAATCATCGGGGTATCCTTTCTCGTGGAAATGTACCTTGCCAAACCCCTGCTGTCTGAAGTGGCCCAGGCCTTATCCCCTCGATTCCCGACAGTACGGCGCTCTATATTGCCATCGGGATCATCGGGGCTACCGTAATGCCCCATAACCTGTATCTGCACTCCTCCCTGGTGCAAACCCGGAAAGATCGACCGGGGCGACAAGGGATTGAAACAGGCCATAAAATATAACCTGATCGATTCGGCTATCGCCCTGAACCTGGCTTTCTTTGTGAATGCTGCCATCCTTATCCTTGCGGCGGCTACCTTCTATAAGAACGGCCTGTTTGAGGTGGCGGAGATACAGGATGCCCACAAACTGCTGGCCCCCCTGCTTGGCAGCAAATGGGCCGCCATCCTGTTTGCCCTGGCCCTGATCGCCGCCGGGCAGAGCAGTACGATCACCGGGACCCTGGCCGGGCAAATTGTCATGGAAGGCTATCTGAACATCCGGATCCAGCCCTGGGTTCGGCGGATCATTACCCGGATCATCGCCATTGTCCCGGCCCTTCTCACGGTGATCTATTTTGGCGAACACTCCACCGGCAGCCTGCTGGTCCTGAGCCAGGTAGTCCTGAGCCTGCAGCTGGGCTTTGCCATCATCCCGCTCATCCATTTTGTAAGTGACCGGAAGCGGATGGGCAACTTCGCCATTGGCAAACTCACCCGCCTGGTTGCCTGGGCGGTTGCACTCATCATTGTATCGCTCAATGTGAAGCTGGTATTCGATGAAATAGTCGGATGGCTGCACACCTCTTCAAACCCCCTGTATATTTGGATCCTGGTGGTGCCGGTCGCCGTCGGGTTCATGTTCCTGCTGGTATATATATTTTTCAAACCCTTCCTGGGCAAGACCGGCCGGACCATTAAACAGGTACCCCATATTGCCGAGGCCGTTTTTGACGAAGACCCCGGTACCCTCAACTACCAGCGGATTGCCATTGCCCTCGATTTCTCGGCCGTGGACCGGAGGGCCATCCAAAGCGCCCTGCAACTGGGCGATAAGAAGGCACACTATACCCTGATCCATATTGTGGAAACCCCCGGCGCCCTCCTGTACGGGAAGCAGATAGCAGATTACGAGACGGCCAGCGACCGGCAATTCCTGGATGCTTATTCAGACCGGTTGAACCAGTTGGGGTATCAGGTGGAGACCAAACTCGGCTTCGGGAACCCCAAACGGACCATCCCCAAAATTGTGAATGAAGGGGATTATGAGCTGCTGGTGATGGGCGCCCATGGCCATGAACTGCTGAAGGATATCCTGTTGGGTACTACCGTCGACACGGTTCGCCACCGAATCCGCATCCCCGTCCTGATCGTACGGGATGAGAACAAATGACCCAATTGGCGCTTCTTTGATTCTGAGGTTGTTCCTTAACCCAGGTTTCGTTAAGTTAGGCCCCGGAATTAACTTCTGAAACCATGACAATCAAATCCTGTCTTCCCCTTTTCCTGTATGTTTTCTGCCTTTCCCCGGCCATCGGCCAGGAACAACTTTTTACCTATCAGGACGTCTTCGATTTGCAATATGTTTCCGACCCACAGATCGCCCCGGACGGGCAACATATCGTTTACCGCCGTATGGAATTCGACATCCTGAAAGATAAAGCGGTGGGCAACCTTTGGATCATTGACAGCGACGGGAATTCTCACCAGAAACTCACAGGGCGAGAAGGGAATGAATCGAGCCCCAGATGGTCGCCAACCGGCGACCGGCTGGCTTTCGTAAGTGAAACGGAAGAAGGTTCTGAGATCTACATGTACTGGATGGCAACCGGCCGCCTGGCCAGGATCTCCCACCTGCCTCAAAGCCCGCATTCCCTCACCTGGTCACCCGGGGGCAATATGCTGGCCTTTTCCATGCACGTGGATAAAAAACCGCCGGTTTTGGCCAAATTACCCGAAAAACCGAAAGGAGCGCAATGGGCAGACCCGCCCCGGATCACGGACAGGCTGTACCACGAAGCCGATGGCAGGGGTTACCTCCCTCCCGGATACGATCATCTCTTCGTAATCCCGGCCGAAGGGGGAGCAGCCAGGCAGGTAACATCCGGAGATTATGACCATAACGGAACCCTGGCCTGGGCAGCAGATGGGAAAACCCTGTATGTCTCGTCCAATCGCAAAACCGACTGGGAATACGATTTCAGGAACAGTGAAATCTATGCCGTGGATGTAGCCAGCGGTTCTGTAAAAGCACTGACCGACCGCCAGGGACCGGATGAGGCCCCCGCCGTTTCCCCGGACGGGAAATGGATCGCCTACCTGGGATATGACGACCGGGTGCAGACCTACCAGGTGAACGGCTTGTATCTGATGGATACGAATGGCAATTCAAAGAGGCAGATCCCCCTGCAGCTGGACCGCACCCTTGCGGATATCCGCTGGGATGCAAAAGGCACAGGGCTTTTTGCCACCTACGACGACCATGGCGACACCAAGATAGCGCATATCAGCCTGGACGGGAAGGTAGATAAGCTGGCAGACCATGTGGGGGGGACGTCCATTGGAAGGCCCTATTCGGGAGGGTCATTCAGCGTTTCCAATACCGGTACACTGGCCTATACCCAAAGCCTCCCTGAATACCCGGCTGAATTGGCTGTGCGCCCGGCCGGGAAAGGCCAGGCAAGGAAGATCACCTCCCTGAACGAAGCCCTGCTTGGATTCCGGAAACTGGGGCGTGTGGAGGAAATATGGTATACATCCAGTGTGGACCAGCGCGATATACAGGGATGGCTGGTCTATCCCCCGGATTATGACCCGAGCATTTCCTACCCGTTTTTGGTTGAAAACCACGGCGGCCCGATCGCCAATTACGGGGACCGGTTTTCAGCGGAAATGCAACTCTATGCTGCAGCCGGGTATATAGTATTCTACCCGAACCCAAGGGGAAGTACGAGCTATGGGGAGGCCTTTGGGAACCTGCTGTACCACAATTACCCGGGGAATGATTATGACGATGTGATGGATGGGGTAGATTACTGCATACAGAAGGGCCTGGCCCATGAAGACCGGCTTTTCGTGACCGGGGGCAGCGCCGGGGGCATTATGACCGCCTGGATCGTCGGCAAAAATAATCGGTTCAAAGCTGCTGCCGTGGTTAAACCGGTAGTGAACTGGATCAGCAAGACCCTGACGTCCGACAACTATTTCGAGTATGCCAACAGCCGCTTTCCCGGGCAACCATGGGAAAACTTTGAGGATTACTGGCACTTTTCCCCCCTGTCGCTGGTGGCCCATGTGGAAACGCCCACCCTGGTCATGGTCGGGATGGACGATCTTCGGACCCCGCCCAGTGAGGCAAAACAACTGTATCATGCCTTAAAACTCCGGAAAGTGCCTACAGTCCTGGTGGAGATCCCGGAAGCCGGCCATGGTATTGCCAACCGCCCCAGCAACCTGATTGCCAAGGTCGCGCACGTCCTGGCCTGGTTTGAAAAATATAAATAATGGCCTGGAGCCGAGATATTGACCGGGTATCAAAATTTTTAAGGCTATCCCGCGTTGCTATGTAAAGCGTCAATAGGATTCGGGTATGAGACGGAAAAAAAGGCATTGGGTCTGGAACCTCCTGATCGTGGTTACATTGATCGTTTGCGCCCTGGCTTTCACAGCACATTATAAAAACTGGGTTAGCCAAGGCGTGATCATATGGAAATCCTGTCCGGGATCTATTATAAGGATCTTCCTTATTCCAGCCTGAACAGTGTTGACATGGTGGATAAAATCCCATCTATGGAGCGCATCAATGGGTTTTCTGCCTGGATGATGGAAAAGGGCGTTTTCCGGGACTCCTTGAAGCCGGAAAATAAGGTATATGTTTATGTTGATGACCTCAGCCGTAAGAAGATCAAGATTTTATACCAGGGACTCCATGCTACTCTTTATGAATTTCAGGGATAGTACCCGTACCGGGCAGCTTTATGAATTCCTGGAAAAAACAGACAGGATTCACTTACCGGGGATACCAACCATAATAACAACGCTTTTGCCATGACACTCCAATCCCTCACCAAATGAAAAATCTAGCGGGCTGTTTCCTGCTTTTGCCTGTCCGTCATTTTTGCACAGAATAAGCTTTCGGTTGTGGTGGAAGGGATCAAATCATCCGAAGGGAATATACAGGTAGCTGTTTACAATCAATCTGAAGGATTTCTGAAGACAGATCACGTCTATAAATACGAAAGCATCAAAGCCCGCAAAGGGATCATGCATATCGATATTGACGACCTGCCGGTTGGGGTATACGCTTTGGCCATCTTCCACGATGAAAACGGCAACAACCACCTGGATACCAGCTGGCTTGGGATCCCCAGGGAATCCATAGGCTTTTCCCGCGCCAGGATGAAAACATTCGGCCCGCCAAGTTTCAGGGAGTGTGCCTTGAAAATCGATGGCAACAGCCAAATCCGGATCGTCTTTTAAAAGAAACTACCTAAGTATAAGTAACGAAGCAGGGTACTTATTGTTTCGTAGTGATCAGGATGACCCCGTTGGCTGCCCGGGAGCCGTAAAAAGAGGCCTCGGTATCGGTCAGGGCTTCGATCTTTTCCACATTCACATTGTCTACCAGCTGGTCTACGTCGGCAAATGAATTCCCAACCGGATATCCGTTGAGGATGTACAACGGTTCGATGGGTGACCCAATGCTGATATCATGGGTAGATTTGGTAAATACCGGGACGCCGTTCCTGATCGTTATTCCGGGCATACGCCGGATTTGGTTCAGCAGGGAGATACCAATGCGGTTCTGATTTTCGAGCGACTCCTTGACGGAGGGCTGGGATGCGGTGGTATGGCCAGACGAACCGCAGGATGCCAGGAATATGGACAGGCATACCGGTAGCACTTTCCATTTCATTTCATACATAATTTGATACTTAAAGATACATTATTTTGGCGAGCCGGCTTTCCGGGAAACGCTATCTTTGAAAAAAAACCACTATGCAGGCAGCGGTACTGGCAAGCGGTGCAATTTTCGGTTTCCTGGCGGTACTTTTTGGGGCGTTTGGAGCGCATCGCCTAAAGCATTCCCTTTCAAAATCGCAACTTCGAAGCTTTGAAACGGGGGTCAAGTACCAGTTTTACCACGCCCTCCTCCTGTTGCTTGTCGGGTTTAACATGGAATTTGGCGCCACCTGGTCGAAAGCGATGGCCATCTGCCTTATAGGAGGCACGTTCTTGTTCTCTTTCAGCATATACGCCCTCTGCCTCATGGCCTCGCGCGGGAAAAAACTAAAATACTTCGGACTGCTTACCCCTCTTGGCGGGCTGATGCTCGCGTCGGGCTGGGGGTTGCTGCTATATGGCATCCTGTCCCGGGCTGCTTAATGACAGCCACAATCGTCCCTGCCACACCCTTTGTCCGAATTTTTCCTGGATGGAAAAAGCGATCGCGGGAGCAGGTATTTCTTTACCAGATAGCCCACGGCTATGGCCAGGACCAGATAGAGCAATATGTGTTGAAGTAATGCCATTTTATTTTAACAATTGATAGGAGATCAATGCTATAATATAAGCAAAAAGGCTCATGGATACCAATTGATACAGGGGCCATTTCCAGCTGTTGGTTTCTTTTTTTACAATAGCCAGGGTACTCATGCACTGCATGGCGAATGCATAGAATAGCATCAGGGAAATTCCCGAAGCCATATTGAAAAGGGGCTGGTCCGTACCGGCCCTTACCTCGGCTGCCATCCTGTTCTTAATCGTTTCCTCTTCGTCGCTGCCCACGCTGTATATGGTAGCGAGGGTGCCCACGAATACCTCCCGGGCTGCAAAGGAAGTAAGCACGGCAATCCCAATTTTCCAATCGTAGCCCAGGGGCCTTACGACCGGTTCGATGGCCTTCCCCATAAAGCCCATATAGGAATGCTCCAGTTTAAAGCTGGCCACTTCCTGTTTTTTGGCCTTTTCCACCAGGGAATCCAGATAGGCCGGCGCGATATTCGCCGGGAGATCCTGGTTAAGCGATACGGAGATGTTTTTTACCTCCCCCGGGCCCTGTTCCTTCTGCCGGGCCCTGATCTTGCTTTCTATGTAGGCCTTGCTGTCGGCAGATAATCCTTCCCTTTCAATGCGCTGTTCAACCAGGGTATCGGCATTCCGGAACTTTTCGGAAAACCCGTTCGATCCCAGGAACCAGAGGATTACCGAAATGGCGAGGATGATCTTCCCGGCCCCGTAGACAAAGCTCTTGGTCTTCTCAATAACTGTATATACCACATTCTTCAGCAACGGAAGCTTGTAATTGGGCATTTCCACCACAAAAAAGGTCCGGGTACGGATATTCAGGAATTTGTTGAGGATCATGGCTGCGGTGATAGCCGCACCAAAACCTATCAGGTATAACAGCATGAGGGTGAGTGCCTGGTAACCGAGCCCCATAAAGCGTCCCTGGGGGATTACCAGGGCAATGATGATCAGGTAAACCGGCAGCCGTGCGGAACAGGTGGTAAAGGGGGTAACCAGGATGGTGATCAGCCGTTCCTTCCAGTTTTCGATATTCCGGGTGGCCATGATAGCAGGGATAGCGCAGGCAGTACCTGAAATTAGGGGGACCACACTCTTGCCACTTAGCCCGAACGGGCGCATCAACCGGTCCATCAGGAATACTACCCGGCTCATATAGCCAGATTCTTCCAGCAGGGAGATGAACAGGAAGAGGAAGGCGATTTGCGGGATAAAGATGACAATCCCGCCGATGCCAGCCAGGATACCTTCTGCCAGGAGGTTGGTAAACACCCCGGGTGGGAGGGTCATTTTTACCCATTCGCTGGCAGCTGCGAATTGGGCATCAATAAAATCCATGGGGTAGCTACTCCAGTCATAGATGGCCTGGAAGATGGTCAGCAGGATGACGAAGAAGATCAGGTAGCCAAACACCTTATGGGTAAGTACCTTGTCCAGGGTCGCCCGGAATCCCTTGGCCCGGCGGAGGTCCTGGCTGTAGGTTTCCTTCAGGATGTTGTTGATAAACTGGTACCGGAGGATGGTTTCCTTCTGTTGAAGCCTTTTAAGCTCTGCGTTGGATTTGGTGGCAAAGGAGGTACGGTCTTTAATTGGCTTCTTTTCAATGGGCATGAAATTCACATCCTGGGTGATGACGAGCCAGAGTTTGTAAAGGTCTTCATTGGGAAAGGTTTTCCGGAGGTTTTGAAAATAGTCCGGGGCAATGACCGTGGTGTCCACGTTGGGCGCTACCGAGAGGTTCTTGTAATTCAGGATCAGGTCTTTGAGATGGTCGATCCCCGTATTTTTCCGGGTACTGACCAGTGCGATCCTCGTATTCAGCCTTTTTTCAAGCAGGGGCAGGTCCAGGGCGATTCCCTTCCGCGGCATGCGGTCTGCCATATTGATTACCAGGATGGCCGGAATCCGGAGATCCTTGATCTGCGTAAACAGGAGGAGGTTGCGTTTCAGGTTCTCCACATCGCTGATGACGACGGCCACATCCGGATAGTCCTTGTCGTTCTTGTTCAGGAGCAATTCCACCACCACGCTTTCATCCAGGGAGGTGGTATTGAGGCTGTAGGTTCCCGGAAGATCGAGGATATGTGCCTTCACCCCCCGGCCCAGCTTACAGATCCCCTCCTTTTTTTCGACCGTGATGCCAGGGTAGTTGCCCACCTTTTGCTTCAGGCCTGTCAGTTGGTTGAAAACCGAAGTCTTGCCGGTGTTCGGATTCCCAATGAGGGCGACATTGATGTTCTTACTCATGGATGCAGGGTATCTTCCAGGAGGTCCAATTCGATCAGCTGGGCGATGGCTCTTCGAATGGCGATGTGTGATCCGTTGACATTGATATAGATGGGATCTTTTAGTGGGGCCAGTTGTACCAGCTCCACCTCATTCCCTGGCAGGCAGCCCAGCTCCAGCAACTTGATGGGCAGGATATCCTCCCGGAATTCCCGGATCCTGCCTTTCTGGCCTGGCTTGAGATGTGCAACGGTGAAACTCAATTTTTATTTAGATTGATTATAATTAAGAACAAAAATAAGAGAAAAAGGCGAGTCCTGAGTTAAAATCGTCAAAAAAAGAGGCCGGAACTGACCAGGATCATCTGGGGTAGGTAGCCTCCAAAACCCGCAGGTCCTGTAGGAGCCGGTCCATATCCTTCCGGTCGGTTCCGTTGTATACCCCGCGTATGCGGCGTTCTTTATCGACCAATACAAAATTTTCGGTGTGGATCATATCAAAGGGGCCGCCGTCGCCGTCATTTTTGGCGACCATATAGGATTTTCGGGCCAGTTCGTAGATCTTCTTTTTATCGCCCGTCACCAGGTTCCATTTCCCGTCAACGACCCCTTTTTCCCTGGCGTAGGCTTTCAGGCGGGGCACGGAGTCGATCAGGGGTGTCACGGAATGGGAGAGTAGCATCACCTGGTCATCATCTATAAGCTCGTCCTGCAGGTCTGCCATGTTCCTGGTCATGATAGGGCAGATGGTGGGGCAGGTGGTAAAGAAGAAATCTGCGATATAGATCTTGCCTTTGTAATCGTCCTGGGTGATGGTATCCCCGTTCTGGTTGATCAGCGAAAAATCGGCAATGGTATGGTATTTTTTTACATGCTGCATACTGCTGTCCACCAGGTCGGGGTTGAAGTCGGATGGTTGGAGGATGGGCAAGGTTTTCCGGGGGTCCAGCGCCTGGTAGAACAGGGCTATGATGATGGCCGAAAGGATCAGGAGTACCAGGCCAAAGCGTTTGTACTTTCCAAAAAATGAGAGCACGGTCTTTTTTTACAAAGGTACAGGACCAATCCCTGGCAATCAAATTCTTTTTGAGGGGAGCTGCTAAATGTTTCTTAAAAACACAGGCCGTTTTTGCCAATGCTTTTTTAGGAGGTGTTAAAAGTGTACTTTTGTGCGTTTTAAGCTAAAAAGCACTGCATGGGTTTAGTTACGCAGATCGTCATGTTCGTCATCATCATTTCGGTATTGGTGATCCTGCATGAATTGGGGCATTTTATTCCGGCCAAATATTTCAAGACCAAGGTTGAAAAGTTTTACCTGTTTTTTGATGTCAAGTTTTCCCTGTTCAAAAAGAAGATAGGGGAAACCGAATACGGTATCGGCTGGTTGCCCCTGGGTGGCTATGTCAAGATTGCCGGGATGATAGACGAGAGCATGGATAAGGCCCAGTTGGCAAAAGACCCGGAACCCTGGGAATTCCGGAGCAAACCGGCCTGGCAGCGACTGATCATCATGCTGGGGGGCGTCACCGTAAACTTCCTCCTGGCCTGGGCCATTTATTCGATGCTCTTATTCAGCTACGGGGACACCTATATTCCTGCGGATAGCCTGAAATATGGAATATTAGTCGATTCGGTAGGCCAAAAATTAGGGCTTCGCACCGGCGACAAGATCATCGCTGTCGATGGCAAAAAAACCAAAAAATTTGACAAGGCCCGGCTGGAGATCCTGCTGGGGGATGAGGTGACCGTGGAACGGGACGGGGAGCAGATCACCATCCCCATTTCCGACGACGGGAAGGCGATGTTATTTTCCACTGAGGGGATCAATTTCATGGGATACCGCCAGAAACCGGATATCCAGGACGTGGAGCCGAATTCCGTCGCCGATAAGGCCGGCATCCTGGCCGGGGATGAAATTGTGGAAGTGAACGGCCAAGTTGTGGATTACTGGAATGAGTTTACCCGGGTAGTGCGTTCGTCCAGGGGGGAGATGATTGATATTGGCCTGAGAAGGGACGGACGACGGCAAAATGTACAACTGCAGGTCCCTGATAAAGGAATCATTGGAGTGTATTTGAAGATCGATGACCTGAGTGTCACCGATAACTTTGACTTCTTCGCCTCCATCCCTGCGGGGTTTAAACGCTCCATCCAGGTGCTGACCGACCAGGTGAAGCAATTCAAGGTGATCTTTAATTCCAAGACCGGCGCCTACAAACAGGTAAAGGGCCCGATCGGGATCGTGGAAATGATGCCGAAGTCCTGGGACTGGTCTTTTTTCTGGGGATTTTTGGCCATGTTCTCGGTTTGGCTGGCCTTCCTGAATGTGCTTCCTATCCCGGCCCTGGACGGAGGCCATGTGATGTTCCTTTTATATGAGATCATCTCCGGCAGGAAGCCCAGTGAAAAAGCCCTGGAAACCGGGCAGATCATCGGCTTTGTCATCCTGATGGGCCTGATGCTCCTAATCTTCGGAAATGATATCTGGAATATCATCAAACGATTTATATAAAGGCGGTTTTTTTTATTGGGGCATTTCAAAGAATGCCCTATATTTGCACCCGCCAATGCGGATTTGCCTTCGCGGCTCCGTTGGAAAATTGTAACGTATATTCCTCCTTAGCTCAGTTGGTTAGAGCATCTGACTGTTAATCAGAGGGTCGTTGGTTCGAGTCCAACAGGGGGAGCGCAGCGACACCTGGCCATCCACGAAAGTGGGTGGCTTTTTTTGTAGAAAAAATTGGGCGAGAAGTCTATCCCGCACGCAGCTGCGGGAAGTCTAACAGGAGGAGCCAGGAAAGTGAACCGCGTTCTACTTTCCTGCCAGAGAATTATAAAGCCTTTTGTTAAAAAAGGCTTTTTTTATGCAAAGATGTTGCGTACCTGGGATATAGATTTGTAGATGCTTCCTTAATGCGTATATGTACTTTTTAGCCTAAAGGATCTGAAACTTTATCATGGGTTTACCACATGCCTTCAAAGACGGATTGATGAACATCATAGAGGCAAGACAAAAAGTACCCGCGGCCGCAGGCCGTTGATTTTAATACATTCCGAATACTACCTATCTAAAAAGGACGCTTTACGACGGGAGTCCTATTTTTAGACCTCCACAGGCAGACGTATGATCAAATTATTATTGCGGGAAACCTTGAAAGCGTTTAAATACTGCGCTCCCCAAATGTAATCCGATCGCTCGGATTTACGTATCCGTGCGCTACTTATCCCATGTATAGCATTACAATCTCAAACTCATTATGTAAGCCTACATAATTCCTGTCTGATGAGAGCAAGTAATCTTCAGGATACTCTAAAATCCGCGCGATCCAGGCTCGGGAACCCTTGCGATCCGGCATTGGCCATTGGGGGCCGCCCATTCGAGAAATTCCCTGGATTATTAAGTGTCCTATCCTTTGCTAAACCTGTAAACTTTGGCGGAGTGGGGTGGTATTTTCAGATATACCGGTTCCTTTTCCCATTTAAGATTTTTATGCTCCCAAAGGTCCCTTATGACGTAGTCATCCGGGCTGTAGTTGTCCTGATGCCAATAGTCATTACTGGCCTTTAGTAGATTGGGGAAATCTACCCGGACCTCTTTTTCCTCATCGCTTTTATTCAGGAGGCATACCGCTTTTTCATCATTTGCGAGTTCCCTGGCCCATATTTGATAGTCGCCCAAATCCCGGAAACAGAAGCCCTGTTTGCCCAATGCATCCTGGTTGACACGGATCAACTCTTTATTGGTAAGGATTTCGATGGTTTCGGCCGACATGTCCCTTAAGTCGTTACCAGCCATCAGCGGAGCTGCCAATAAACACCATAGCGAAAAGTGTGTTTTATATTCTTCCGGGGTCATTCCACCGTTGCCTACTTCCAGCATGTCCGGGTCGTTCCAGTGTCCCGGACCGGCATATTTGGCAAGTTCTTTTTGTTCCTCGGCTATTTCGATCATGGAGTCCCAGCGATCGACTATATCCTCGGTCGTTCTCCATAAGTGCCCTACATCCCCGGCCCATTCCCAGGGTTTTGTAGAACCCCATTCACAGATACTGAAAACAATGGGTCGGCCGGCTGCATACAGGGCATCACGCATAGTAGAATAACTTGCTTTGGAATCTTGTGTGGATGAATTGCACCAGTCGTATTTAAGGTAATCCACTCCCCAGCGGGCATAAGTGCGGGCATCCTGAAACTCATAGCCCCGGCTTCCGGGCCTTTTTTGACAGGTTTTGGTCCCTGCATCGGAATAAATCCCAAATTTCAGGCCTTTGGAATGTACATAATCGGCCAGGTATTTCATGCCATGCGGAAAGCGATCGGCATCGACCACAATTTCTCCGTTTTCATCACGGGACACCTGCCAACAGTCATCAATCACAATATAATTATATCCCGCGTCCCTCATCCCACTGCTTACCATGGAGTCTGCAATTTCCATGATAAGTTTTTCACTTACATCGCAGCCAAATTTGTTCCAACTGTTCCACCCCATAGGGGGTGTTTGTGCGAGTTCGTCAAATTTCTGTGCAGAAGCATTAATTGTGAGCAGGATGAATAAAATCCAAATACCGTTTTTTTTCATGGTGTTTTATTTAAATTATTTCTATTTCAATTTTGCGGCTATCGCAATGTATTTCCAGGGCCTATGGAAGAACAATTATGCACTTTCGAAGCAGTAGGGACAAAACTAATGCTGCTTCAGGAATTTGTTACCCAACTTTTGCCTCCCGATCCTAAAAAGGGTCATATTTCCACAGTCACCCTGCTATTACCTTTTACCGGAATTTCAACAAAACTGTAGGGATTGCCCAGTTTGTCATTTTCATAACTTGCTTTTTTTGGGGCCCCATTCACTTGAATCGTTTCATGATGCCCCGGAAACAAGGCCTTCCATATAATATCTTTGTGTCCCTTATTCGACAACACGGAGGAGGTATTCTGTATGTGTTTAATATCTATTGTTGTACCCATGACTTCAAGATTCCTCAGTTCTGCCCATGGGGTGGCGGTAAGCTTCGGGCAGGTAGCAATTGTATTCTCCGGGGCATAGACCCCGACTCCCATTAATCCCGATACAATGCCTTCCATCACCCCAAAGGACACTTCCGGATACGATCTCCGTTCTTCCGCCGGATCGCTCAGGGCATTGATCAGATCGTATGCTTTCTCAAAAAAACCGTATTGGCTGTAGAGTAATGGCAGGTATGAACGCGATTCGACATTCGATCCTTGCTGCTGCAGATTGCTAAAGGTAGCTTTTATCCTATCCGGGCTTTGAACGACCCCAAACCAAAGAAGGAAAAGTTCACCTTCCACCTTTATAGAATTCACCTTTATCGGCATTCCAAAATGTTTGATAGGAATTTATAGGGGCCGTCCCACCACTTTGAATTTAATAATCGCTCGGTATTCCATGGCCTTTGCTTTATATATCTCGGGCCCTTTCCGTGTCTCCTCTGAATTCCAGCATTTTTGAATAATCAAGGAATCCCGCAAACAGAGAAGCAATTAAATCGGCGCCCACGGCAATAGGGAATTCATCTGTTTCCACGTAAGAGGGAATCCCGCGACAACAACGATGGTAATCTTCGGATTCACCGGCATCTGCCGGCAGATTCATGATCTTCGGCCTGCTCATGATACGTTCCGGTTGCAACTGCCATCGTGCAACATATTCGTTCAATGATTTTTCATAAAAATTCCGGAACACTTCGTCATCGATATAGCTTTTATTTCCGGTCCAGCAGAATTCGCGCCAGCAAGCCCGTATCAGATCAAAATTTGCCGGGAGGTTGTACCAGAATTCCCGGTCGTTTTTATAATCGGCAGGTGCGGGATGATCGTCTTTATCTATTTCCCAGTAGCTGCACCAGTCCTTTGATTCCGATATATTCGCGGCGAACTTTTCGAACATATTAAAGTTCTGGGCACTCAGCCCCAGGATTTCGCCGCCAATGCTTTGGTGGGAGACATCCCTCATACAAAAGGCCTGCCTTCCCGGTAAAGCGGCTTCGTACCACGGACCAACGGCATCACTGTTGTCCCCTACGTATTGAAGGGCCTGGTTTTTGGCCCACCGGAACGAATTTACCAAAGTGGTGTCGGGCGAATGAAGTGAAAATCCGGGATCCTTGCCTGAATCGGAATCAGCAGCAATTTTGCTTTTGCATGAAAGGATACAGATCGCCAGCGATACTGAGCAAATATATTTGGCATTCATAAATTTAACCGTCTTGGACGCGCGGTAAAAGTGTACCCCCGTGGCCGGATGAAACCAATCAGGGCGGACGAAGTACTTAGGATCGATTCACTTATGGGTTAAATGTAGGCTTTATTTTTCTTTTTTCCCATTGGATGCCTCCCTACGGGAATTACATCTTGTGATACTGATCCCGGGATCCATGCATACGTCCTGCCATCTGAGGCAGGAATTATGCGGGTCCGGAACATGTATTTGATTCTAAAGTCGTATCCTGTTAACGACACATGCTTAGATCTTTCAACCTGTATGTCCCGGGCCTGGATGTGTGCCTCCTGTCAGGATCAGGGAGACGGGATAAAATTTCCCGAACGGATACCGGCCCCGGCAAAGTTTGAAAGGATGCTTATATTTGTATCTTTTACTTTTACCCGGGAATGAATCACAATTTTTCCGGGGTAGTAAGCCATCTGCAATTTACTATTCGTTTGCAATATTTTGGAATGTGGTCTGGTCCATCCTTTATCCGTCCTGCGGATTTGGGAGACGGGGCCAATCTATTTAAATTATGTTCAATCCCATTCAACATGTATCCGGCTTTCCCGGCTACCTTAAAATGCAAAAATTCCCCTTTAATATGAAATGCCTGGTATTTCTCACGATTATCTCATGTGCCCTGACGAGCCGAATGATGGCGCAGGAAGATACAGGCGATACCAGGGATTTTAAGACCGTCAGCATAAAGAAGGCTTCCGGCCCCATTGTTCTGGACGGACGCCTGGACGAAGAAGATTGGAAAGAGGCCGGGGTAGCGGACCATTTCCGTCAAAAATACCCTCAAGACGGGAGGGAGGCACAGCAGCGGACGGAGGTACGGCTCACATACGACTCCAATTTTCTCTATGTGGGCGCGGTCTGTTATGATTCGGAGGAATACGTGGTTCAAACCCTGAAACGCGACGCCCGGTTCTTTGACGGGGATTCTTTTGCTGTGGTCCTGGACCCCGTAAACAGGCGGACGAATGGATTTTTGTTTGGGGTAAGTCCATATAACGTTCAGGCGGAGGATATCCTGAGCCAAAGCTCCTTCGGCCACCTGAACTTCAGTTGGGATCAGAAGTGGTTTTCTGAGGTGACCCGATATAAAGACCACTGGGTGGTGGAAATGGCCATTCCATTTAAGACCTTGCGGTTCAAGGCGGGAACCACCCATTGGGGCATCAATTTTTTCCGGAATGACGAAGGGGAAAATGTAAGGGATACCTGGACGCCGGTACCTATCAATTTCCGATCCTACGATTTAGGTTACACCGGGACACTGGAATGGGATTCCCCCCCGCCCAGAACCGGCACCAATATCGCCCTGATCCCGTATGTAAGCGGTTCCCTTTACAGGGACAAGGAACAGGAGCCGCCGAAAGATACGAATACCCTGGACGCCGGGTTTGATGCCAAGGTGGGCCTGACATCTTCTTTGAACCTCGACCTGACCGTGAACCCTGATTTTTCCCAGGTGGATGTGGATGTGCAGCAAACCAACCTCACGCGCTTTGACCTCAATTTTCCGGAACGGCGTGGCTTTTTCCTTGAGAACTATGACCTTTTTGCCAATTATGGGACGCCTCCGGCCCGGCCTATATTTACCCGGCGAATGGGACTGGATGAAAATGCCGAACCGGTCCCCATTATTTATGGAGCGCGCCTCAGCGGAAACCTGAGCAAAAGCTCCAGGATAGGCTTGCTTAACCTCCAAACGAAACCCGAAGCAGGGAATCCGGGGCAGAACTATACCATTGCCACATTTAACCAAAGTTTGCTGGAACGCTCCGTGATCAAGGCTTACGTTACCAATCGCCAGGCGGTTGTGAAAGGGGAGGGCTTCGATTATGAGGACTATGGCCGGAATGCCGGGCTCGAATTCAACTATCTGAACCTATCGGGCCGCTGGAGAGTCTTTACCGCTTTACACGCCTCTACCAAACCGGATATCGGGTTAGGCACCTTTCGAAATGCCGGGTTTGAATACGATAGCCGCCATTGGAATTTCTTTGTGGACTACTTCGGGATCGATACGGATTATTACGCGGATATTGGATTCATCCCCCGGATGGAGAACTATGATGCTGCCAAAGACACCACGGTACACCTGGGGTTCGAACACTACTTCGGGAGGGCGGGATATACGTTCAGGCCCCCGGCCGGGAGTGCCGTAATCTCCCACCAGCTGAATCTTCAGAATATGATGGATTTTACACCGGAGTACACGCTTAAGGAACGAACCAGTACAGTGGAATATGAGATGAACTTCCGCGACACCGGCAGGCTGGACGTCAATCTGGAAGATAACGAGACCAAACTGCTATTTGCAACCAGTTTTACGGATAACGAACCCCTACAGCCGGGACATTATCACTACCCGAGGGCTACGGTGCGCTACAGGTCGGATGAACGGAAAGAATTCGCCTATGAGGCTGAAGTGGAGACCGGAGCGTTCTACAACGGAAACCTGAACCGTGTCTCTGCGGGCATTACCTATCGCCGGCAACCCTGGGGGAACTTTAACCTTGCCCTCGATCAGAATTTTCTCCGCCTGCCCGATCCGGCAGGGGATATGGACCTTGTCCTGATCAACCAACAGACCGAAATCAACTTTTCCAACAAGCTTTTCTGGACCACTTTTTTGCAGTACAATACCCAACAGGATAATTTTAACATCAACAGTAAACTCCAGTGGCGCTTCCTGCCTATGAGCGATATATACCTGGTGTATACCGATAACTATTTCAGTTCGCCCTTCCTGCAGAGCAACAAGAACCGCGGGATTGTGTTTAAAATAAATTATTGGCTTACCCTGTAATGCATTCCGGAAGTGGAGGTGGTGAGCTTTCGGCAAATTTTATCTCAGTTATGGATTATGTCGATACGCGCCTACATAGATGCTAAATTGGCCAGAGCCATTCACCCGGTCCGAAAGATACGGGTTCTCCCCCCATGTCAATCCCTGTGGAATCCATGATCCTCCGGTAAGCCCAGTCTATCGATAAAAGTATTCCAACGGGGATCCCCCCAAAGGTTTGCCATTTCCGGGTAGGCCAGGATCTCCATGAGGGAACCATCCCGGTTCTCCAGGGCCACATCCAGCCATTCAAAGGCTTTGTCCTGTTCCCCTCTGAAGGCGTAAACCGCAGCGATATTGGGCCATGCCACGTCACCCCATTCTTCAATAAGTTGTTGTAGTAATGAATCCGCTTCGGCCAGATCACCCAGCCAAAAACAGCCATACTCTTGTTGTACAATCTCCAGAACGGATGGGCTTCTGTTTCTGCTTCCTGAATGCTTTTTCAAATTCACCATGGGCTGAATATATGGAGGACATCAACCCGTGTGCTCCCGGACGCTTTGGGTAATGCGATAAAAATGTCTGCAGGTTTTTTTCGGCCTGGCTGTAATCATTCAATACCCAGTAACACATTCCCAAGTTGTGATAGAGATAATAATTAAGGGGGTCCCGCTCCAAAGCCATTGCCAGGAGTTTCAGGGCCTCTTCATGTTTTCCCAGCCAGGAAGCATTGAGCCCTGCAGACTTAATGACGTGTACGTTATCCGGGGCCAGGGCAAGCGCTTTGCCAACATGTGCGTTGGCTTCTTTGAATTCCCAGTTCGTCCTTTCCAAACCGGACAAGGCGGTATAGCCAAAGGCATAGTTAGGATCCAGGGCAATGGCTTTATTCGCTGCGTCCTTCCCGGCCCTGATATTCTCAGGCGTCATCGGAAGATTCCCATACACAAAAATCCGATCGTAATAAATCCCCGCCAAATAAGACCAGGCCGGGGCATAACTGCTGTCAATGGCCATGGATTGCCGGAGGAGTGCTTCAGCATTTTTATTGGCTTCCTCAGTCCCCAGTCGGTCTATCTCCCGGGCCTTTAGATAGAGGTCATAGGCCTTTGGGTCTGCTGAGGTGGAAACGATATCTCCCGATAAAGTGGTTTTCAACTGCTGGGTGACCCGGCTGGCAATTTCATCCTGTATGGTAAAAATATCACTCATCTCCCGGTCAAAGGTTTCACTCCACATATGGGTGCCGTCCCTTGCATTCACCAATTGCGCCGTAATTCTTACGGTTTTTCCCGATTTGCGGATACTGCCTTCAAGAAGATGCCCCACATGCAATTCCTTCCCTATTTGCCTGATATTTTCTTCCTTTCCCTTATAGGCAAAAGATGACGTTCGACTGATTACTTTCAGGTCCGGTACTTTGGCTAAAAGATTCAGGATCTCCTCACTGATCCCATCGCTGAAATACTCCTGGTCCTTATTCGGACTCATATCGGCAAAGGCCAGGACGGCTATGGATTTATCATTCTGGACGGGTGTTGAACCTCTATTAAAAAAGTAGGCCCAGGCGGCAATTAGTAAGAAAACAAGGGTAAACAGTATCCAATTTTTTCTGCTGCCCAGTTTTAAAGGTTTCCCGGCACCAGCATTTACTTTCCCGCCTAATTCAGACAATTTTGGAACGCGAACCCCGTCATTTTCAATAGCAAAAACGGGAACGGGATCCGTTACGTTTTTAAGGTCAAAGGCATTGAGGTATTTGGCATTTATGGAATTTTGATTCCTTATTTGATCGTGCACCTTGTCCGAAATCAGGATACTTCCCGGGATAGCAAGCGTCTCAAGCCTGGAAGCTATGTTGACCGCATCCCCGATGATATCCGTTTCCGTCCTGATAATATCTCCTGTGTGAATACCAATGCGAACGGGGATTGAAGGGATTTTTGAAATTCAACCTGCATTTCGATGGCACATTGTATGGCTTCAACGGAACTTTTGAAGATACTCAGGGTGCCATCACCAAAATATTGGATCACCTCGCCATGGTACTTTTCTGTAGCCGTATCAAAGACATCCCTGTGCTTGGACCTGATTTGCAAAGCCTGTTCCTCACTTACCTGCATCAGGGCCGTATAGCCCTGGATGTCGGTGAACATAATGGCGGCGAGTTGTCTGTTTTGTGGCATTTTTAATAACTCTGCAACGGAATTCAAACGATTCCAAATATTGGCTCAACAAGGAATGGCAGAATCTTATACCAGCCCTGAATCTCCCGTTGGAAGATTAGGGATATAGATCCCCCCTGAACCCCGGGCAAGATTCCCTACTAATTTAGATTAATTTTCATTCCGACTGAAATTGGGAAGTGAAGTTCTGCAAGCCAGAAGTAGTATATGAGGCCCCAGCCTCCTGATTCCTCAGGCAGAGTGCAGGGCGGAATTTGTTAAACAGGGCTCTGATATGGGACTTCACCTTCGACAGCTATTTACCAAATAGAACAAAAATTACTTTAAACTAAACCCGGCGGCTTGATCGTAAAACCCTTCAAACAAATACTCATTTTACGGCCTTTCGCCGATTTACCTGGGAGGAATGGGGTTTAAATTCCGTCGATCTTGGCATTAATTTTATTTAATAATGCGTTGGATTTCAATCTGTCTCTCCTCAATTAATTGTATAAATAAATTCTTCCATAATCTTCGAAGCGCCAACCCATTGATAACTTCAGGATCATTTTTAATCAATTCAGGATCCGTAATTCTTGCGTAAGGAGCAGATAGCGCTTCAAAATGTTTTTTGATCATCGGGGCAATTATGATACTATTTTGAACAGGCATTACATCATCTATTGTTTGTTTGAGTTGTGAGTATTCTACGTTGAACAATTGAATAATTTCCGTCCGTAATTCATCCGAGGAGATCAGGTCAAAGCCGGTAGTTTTTAATGATTCAAACCCTGTTGAAGCCAGACTAACCGATTCAGGGATAAGCAAGAATGAAATGTTTACCGAATCCATAAATAGGTGTTCCCTGTTCATTGCATCCAGAAATAGATCAAGGTCATGGATAGTTCCTTTTTGCTTTTTAACGGTTTCTTTAAAGATCAATATATTGGTTTCAATATTCTCTTTGATTTCCCTGATTATCCGATATTCTTTTTTGGATTGTTTTATATTCTCATTCCAATTATTGATACTTAATGCTATCAAAATTCCGATTACCACCAGAATAATTTCGCCAATAGCGTATAGCAGATAATTCCTGAACTTATTTTCCCTCAGCAGCCCTTTTCTAATCTTTCCAAAGAATTTCCTCATGGGCAATTGGTTAATTGTAAAGAAGGCTTACGGTCCTGGCTATGGCCTGGGTGGCATTTGACCGGTTTGCCTGGTACTTTCCCGTATTATGATCGGGAAAGGGGGCAGCATGTGAATTAGCTGGCCTGGTGCTGCCATGATCGGCCCAGTCCGGGTTTTGTTTCCTTAAAGTTACGCTTTTTCAATCACCTGAATGCCCCGTTGAGGTCTGTCCTCCATGGGTCCGACAACAAATCCCAGGTTAAAACACCATTCCGCAACCTTTATATATTGCCTTTTATCCACCTATTTATCCCATGTACGCCGCTATATGTAATCCAGGGCATTTTCGGTAACCTGGATGTTGGGTACGTATGCAGGCAAATAAATTTGCAACTTTGAATACTTCAAATAGATTATGCCAGGACCACACCCAGGTCACCTGGTCCGAACAAACAATTTTGCATAACTTTAAAATCTTGTATCAACCAACATTATAATCTTATGAAATCAAAAACCACTTACGTAAAAATCTTCCTGTTCCTCATCCTCGGCGGGCTACAGCTGGTAACCTCCCAGGTCCTGGAAGCCGGCAGCCCGGAATCCGTGGGGATGTCCACCGAGCGCCTTACCCGCCTTACCCACACCTTTCAGCAATATATAGATAATGGCCAGTTAGCGGGAACCGTTACCCTGGTGGCGCGGAAAGGCAAAATCGTATACTACGAGTCACTGGGCAAAAGTGATGTGGAGGCGGGCAAAGCGATGGAAAAGAACACCATCTTCCGGATCGCCTCCCAAACCAAGGCCATCGTGAGTACCGGGATCATGATCCTGCAGGAACGCGGGCAGCTGCTGATCTCAGACCCGCTCAGCAAATACATCCCTGAATTTAAACATACCACGGTGGCGGTAAAGACCGATACCGGCTATGATGTGGTTGATGCCAAGAGGGAGATTACCTTGCGCGACCTGCTAACCCATACCTCCGGTTATGGATATGGGAGCGGCGTTGCGGCCGACAAGTGGGAAGCCGCAGGCATACAGGGATGGTATTTTGCCAATAGGGACGAACCCATTTTGGAAACCGTTAAGCGGATGGCGGCCCTCCCGGCCGATGCGCAACCGGGGGAGCAATTTGTGTATGGCTACAGCCTGGATATCCTGGGTGCCGTGATCGGGGTGGTTTCCGGGCAGCCCCTGGATGTCTTCCTGAAAGAAAATATCCTGGACCCATTGGGGATGAGCGATACTTATTTCTACCTCCCAGAAACCAAGGCCAGCCGGCTGGCCACCGTCTATTCCTCTACCGATTCGGGCATGGAGCGGGCCCCCGCCCCGGGAGGGATGGTAGGACAGGGGGAATATATCAAGGGCCCCCGCAAAAGCTTTTCCGGGGGTGCCGGATACCTAAGCACGGCCCTGGACTACGCCAGATTCATGCAAATGATGCTAAACCAGGGAATCTATAATGGCCACAGGATCCTTTCCCGCAAATCGGTTGAACTGATGACCGTGAACCATTTGGTTGAAGCTAAATTCCCCTGGGCTGGGGGCACCGGGTTCGGGCTTGGTTTCTCCATAGTGGAGGACCTGGGGGCCAGGGGTACCCTCGGCTCTGAAGGGGAGTTCGGATGGGGCGGTGCCTATCATTCGGAATATTGGGCGGACCCCAAAGAAGACCTGCTGGTGGTCTATTTCACACAGCTCATCCCTGCCAATGGCCTGGACGACCATGGAAAACTCCGGGCCCTGGTATATCAGGCGATTGTGGATTGACACCTTGCCAACGCGCCAAAAATAAAAGCCCTTGCGGATGCAAAGGCTTTTTTTATGCCTGGTGGCTAATTAGGTGCAGAATGCCCTTTTTTCCTTTCAGGTTCCGGATTGCCTACCATTGCCCCATGAGGACGCGCATGCCGTCCCTGACCAGGCGTACGCCTCCGTGGCTGTCGAAGTTTGCCATCAATTCTCCCCAGGCTTTGTTACGGGCATCCAGGGCCGGGCCGGAAATCAATTTATTGGCTCCCCCCAAAGCAGCCTTAAAATCCTTGAAACCACTTATAACCCAGCGGTTTTCCCCATGGGGTGACTGGCCGGCTGAAATGGTACCTGTAATTACGAGCATCCCGGCCGGGGTATGCTTGTTACTGAATTCAGCAAAAGCTTTTTCAAAATTTGCCTGATCCTCCACATCGAGGAGGAAATAACGCTGGATAGGGTACTGCATGCTATTATCCCCGAAGGTGGCGGTGCTATGCCCGGCGAGGGATTGGCCTCCTTCACTGATATGGGAGTTTAGTTGGGTCAGGAAGAGTTTGAAGGAATCGTTGGGCTCCCCTCCATACATGTTCCCAAGGGCATCCAGGGTCCCGTTGAAAACAATAGAGTGGGTGGCCTTGTTTTCGGCATCCGCGAAATGATTTTCGTAAAGCGAGACGGTCACCCCATCCGGTTTGTTCTTGGAATAAAAGTCATTTACCAGCTGGTAGATGGTCCCCTGGTCTTTGGGAAGTACTGTAAAGGCATACATCGTAAAATACGATTCCTGCGCATTGGTCGCGAAAGCGAGAAACAAAGCGAATAATAATACAAGTTTTTTCATAATGGGTTGGTTTTAGTTAATTCAATAAAGTACTAATAATAAGTGAATTGTACCATGATTTGCATTTAAAATTTACCGTTTTACCCGACATATCTATTTTTAGTGCGCCCGAGATTGGGTTTAGGGGATATTAGATGGAATTTTGCTGTTATTTGTGGCTTCAATTGGCAGGTTTTATGCCAGGGTGTGCGGGCATCCTCCAGGGGGCAGGGGCAAGGATATATTAGGGCAGGAACCGGTAGGTCTCTTCGGCACTTGTTTTGCGAAGGCGATTTTATCGGACCAATAGTTTGATGTATCCGGCTATTGCGATAACAGGCTATATGCTAGGTTTGTCTTAAAAATATCTATGATGATTTGGGTACAGACAGGAATCGCGTTTTTTTTGGCCTTCGGCATCGCCTTATACTTTTTGGTCCTGGCGTATGGGAATCGGCGCGCGTCCCGGAATATGGATAAGTCGGACTTTCGTGAAAATATCGAACAGCAAGGCGGATTCATAGAAATAGATGAGGACCAGATCACTTACGCAGACCATGAGGAAGGAACGGATTCCGTGTACCGCCTCAAACGGAAACTCGCCAGGTTTAAGCTAAGGAACCGGTTTTACAAATAGGTCTTGTATACGAACCCTGGGACGGCTAGAGTTCGTGCCATAAAATGGCGGAAGCCCTGTTTCCATGGATCCCAATACCTCCTAATCGCTGATTGCACCACTATTTTCCGGGATTACACAACAAAAATAGGTATCGAATTGGCGGAGCTGCTTAGATTTAGCCCTGAATAACCAACTACCATACATCCATGAAACTATTTGGCCTGACCCTCATCTGTACCCTTGCAGGGGCGTTTTTATTTGCACAGGAAGGATTTAAAATCGGGATAAACGGCGAAGTGCCGGTTGGCGACAACCAGGACGTTGTCAGCCTGGGCATAGGGGCAGACGTCGGGTATATGTGGGCCCTGGGCGAAGTTGTGGATGTTGGCGCCATGGCCG
This sequence comes from uncultured Flavobacteriaceae bacterium, assembly GCA_963721045.1. Lineage (GTDB taxonomy): Bacteria > Bacteroidota > Bacteroidia > Flavobacteriales > Flavobacteriaceae > Zeaxanthinibacter. The sequence goes on along the minus strand of CAVRHQ010000013.1, from coordinate 29,346 downwards.
GTTTTATCAATGGCTTTCCCGAAAAATACCACCAGGAAGTGGGGTCCCCGGATTTGCCGAATGTACAATTCCTGCCCCTGGCGGCATCCGTCAGGATCTGGCCTTCCAATTCTTTTTCCTTCGGAGGTCAAATAGGGATCGCTATAGGTATCAATGAAGGGAACGACGGGGGATTTTATTACAAACCCACCATTGGCTACCTTATGGGGGCTGTTACCGAGATCAACCTGTCCTATACGGGAATTGCCGTAGACAATGCGCAGTGGGCCACTGTGAACCTGGGCATCCTCTATACCTTCCCCTCCAAGAGGTTTTACTAAGATGGCACCCTGCCCATACGGGCGGGAACTTTAGTGTAGCATCGGGTACTTTAAACTTTGGCGCAACCCGAAGGCTTTCAGAGCCCTGATTTTCCTCATTTGGTTCTGGATAAGGCCAAATTATATTTGATCGGATTGATGATATTTATATCCTAAGATGTCCTGGCTCAAAAACCAATATTTACGGGATGTGTGCAAAGCCATGCAACAACAGCCCCCGGAGGTTGCCACCCTGAAGGAAGCCGACCTGGCCCGGTTGCCCCCTCCGGTCCAACGCTACCTTAAACTTACCGGTGTTCCCGGGCAGGAGATCCCGCGTAATATGCGCGTGGTCCTGGAAGGGCAGATGCGAAACCGAAAGCGGGACTGGTTCCGGTTCCGGTCGGAACAGTACAACTTTTTCACGGAGCCGGCCCGTTACTTCTTTATGAAAGCAGCTATAGGGGGATTGCCTGTACATGGCTACCACTCCTACATGGAACACAGCGCCCGCATGCGCATTCGCCTTGCCGGCCTGCTCCCATTGGTGAACCTGGGCGATGCCCGGCTGTTTGCCGCAGAAACGGTTACCTTCCTGAATGACCTCTGCCTTTTTGCACCGGCAGCGCTTGTTGATCCGCGGATAGTTTGGGAGCCTTTGGATGCATCTTCCGCCAGGGCTACCTTTCCCAATAAGGATGCCCGGATTTCCGCCATCCTGTACTTTGATGAGAAAGGATACCTGAGTAATTTTGAATCCAGGGATCGTTTTGATGTCAATGAAAAAGGTTTCTTCCCCTTCACTACCCCGGTAAGCGACTACCAAACCTACACAAAGCTTACCCTCCCCGGGTACGGGGAAGGGGTTTGGCACTATCCGGCCGGCGAATTCGTATACGGAAGGTTTTGGGTACGCGACATCCAATACAACCTTAAAGGCTTTCAAGCCATGCCGGGATGAAAAGGCCTCTCTTCTATATCAAACTTCTGCATTCCCTTATTTGGGTGTTCTATAATGTGGTCATATTTTATTTGTTGTACGCGGTGATCGTAAACAAGATCGACGGGTGGGTGTGGACCTGTGTGGGATTGGTACTGCTGGAAGGACTGATATTGTTGCTTTTTAAGACCATATGCCCGATCACCCTTATCGCGCGGAAATATTCGGATTCAACCAGCCCGAATTTTGATATATTCCTTCCCGCATGGCTGGCGAAGTATAACAAAGCCATTTATACCGGCATATTTGCCATTGCCCTTTTAATCCTTGCCTACCGGCTGCTTCTGTCGTAATCAGGGCGGGCTGGTTGCTGCCCGTCCGGGCTATTGCCGGGGTTCGCATATGCTGTGTTGACCTTACACCCTGGATGCCGGTGCTGATATTAATCGCTTACTTCACTATCTTTGAGTATCATGAATAGCAATTGCCATGTCATCAAACTCCCCCATACATTTGAAATGCACGCTTTACACCTTTCTGGCCGCCCTTCTGGTTGTTTTCCTGCAGGGTTGCCGGTCTGAACCCGAGATGCTGGTTGCCTCGCCGGATGGCGATATCCGGCTTCAGTTTAGACTGGATTCCGTAGGCACACCAAGCTATGAAGTATCATTCAAGGGATTGCCCGTAATCCTGCCGTCTACCATGGGTTTCGAGTTTAAGGATCAGGCGCCGCTTGGCGGGAATATGGAAATTCTGCAGATCAGCCGGGATTCCCTGGATGAATCCTGGAACATGCCCTGGGGGGAGCAGGCAGTAGTGCAAAACCACTATAATGAACTGCGTGTTGCCCTTAAGGAGAAGGGTAATCCGCACAGGCGCGTGGACGTTGTCTTCCGCATATTCGACGACGGGCTTGGTTTCCGGTACGAGTTCCCGGAACAGGAGGGAATGGATGAGGTGGTAATTTCTGATGAGAATACAGAATTCAGGCTTACGGGGGATCACAAAGTCTGGTGGTTGCCCGGGGATTGGGATAGCTATGAACACCTGTACAAGGCCACCCCATTTTCTGAGATCGATGCCCTGCAGGAACGGGACGATCCAAATCTTACGGCCACCTACATTCCCGAAAATGCAGTGAATACCCCGGTAACCATGAAAACCGGAGACGGGCTGTACCTGAGCTTCCACGAGGCCGATCTTACCAATTATGCCGGGATGACCCTGAAGGTAAACCCCGGGGATTTCAGTATGAGAAGCGAACTGGTGGGATCCGAACGCCTTGGGGGGAAAGCCCGGGTGAGCGCCCCATTTGAAACGCCCTGGCGGACCTTACAGATTGCCGAACGGCCAGGGGACCTGATAGAATCCAGGATGATCCTGAACCTAAACGACCCCAATGCCATAGGCGATGTAGGTTACTTTACCCCCATGAAATATGTCGGGATCTGGTGGGAGATGCACCTGGGCAAATCTACATGGGATATGGAGGGAAGCCAGAATATGAGCAGCTTCACCGAGGGCACCAGGGCTTTGCCGCACCATGGGGCTACGACCGAAAACGCGAAACGCTATATAGATTTTGCAGCTGCCAACGGGTTTAAGGGGTTGCTGGTGGAAGGCTGGAATACCGGCTGGGACAAGTGGATCAACAATGAGGACCGGGAGGGGGTCTTCGACTTTATTACCCCTTATGCCGATTACGATTTTGATGAGGTGCGGGACTACGCCGAAGAACACGGGGTGCAAATCATTATGCACCACGAGACATCGGCGGCTCCGCGGACGTACGAAAAGCAAATGCCTGCAGCCTATAAATTCATGCAGGACAACGACATTCATAGTGTAAAAACAGGCTACGTGGGAAAAGTGATCCCCAAAGGCGAATACCATCATGGCCAGTGGATGGTAAACCACTATCAGAAAGTCCTGGAGGAGGCAGCCAGGATGAAGATCGCCGTTGATGCCCATGAACCTATCAAAGCTACCGGGAAGCGCAGGACCTTTCCCAATGCCATTTCCCGGGAGGGCCTTCGCGGACAGGAATTCAATGCCTGGTCCGTTGACGGCGGAAATCCCCCGGATCATTTACCCACCGTGGCCTTTACGCGGATGCTGGCAGGGCCGATAGATTTTACCCCCGGGATTTTTAACCTGAAATTCGACGAATATAAGAAGGACAACCAGGTGAATACCACCCTGGCCAAACAACTGGCCCTGTATGTGGTGATCTACAGCCCTATCCAGATGGTGGCCGACCTGCCGGAGCATTACATGCTACATGGGGCTTTTCATCCCGCGCTGCAATTTATCCGGGACGTAGGGGTCGACTGGAGTGAGAGCCGCGTTCTGGACGGGGAAATCGGGGAATACGTAACCATAGCCCGGAAAGAAAAGGGCAGTGAACGATGGTTCGTAGGAGGCATTACCAATGAAGATGCCCGGGACCAAAAGCTTCCCCTGGACTTCCTTACGGCGGGCAAAACCTATACAGCCACCCTGTATACAGATGCTGAAGATGCGGACTGGGACACCAACCCACAAGCCTATAGTATCGAGTCCCGGGAAGTGAACAGCACGGATATACTGAACCTGCACATGGCTCCCGGCGGAGGCTTTGCGGTCAGCCTTATCCCCAAGGCCCCTTCCCTTTAGGGCTTTGATGAGCGAAGGAAAATCCGTTGGCATGACCTGATCCTGCCGAATCCGGATTCTTTTCTGCTTTTAAGGGGTATGCGGAGCCATCTGGAACAGTGGAAGCAAGACGTTCGGGATAAAATCTACTAAAAAATGGGCAATGATAACCGCCTTCAGGTCCCTGTATTTCCAGTAAAATACTGCAAAAACAAGCCCCAAAACAAAGGCGATCAGGACGCCGCCTAAACCCTGCCGGAAGTGCAATAGCCCGAAGATGACCGCGGGCAACAGGAAATATACGATCCAGCGGCCCGACAACTCGGCAAGGCGCTCCATGATATAACCCCGGTAAAAGAACTCTTCCACAAACCCCGCCCGCATGACCATTAAAGTGATCACCCACAGGGAGATATCGTTGTAGCGGTTGGCTTCGTCTCCCTGGCCAAAGGAAACGCCAACAGCATTTAAAAGGAGGAGGCAGCCGAAAGCAACCAACGAGCTGGTCACCAGGATGAACAAGCTGAGCAGTAGTGATTTACCCCAATGCCTGTTGTGCAATCCCACCGAATCCAGTCCGCGTTTTTCGCCTTTGACGATCAGGAGTATCAGGATGGCTGCTGCCAGAAGAAGCAGGAGCTCCCGGCTGGCCACAATCCAGTTGGTCAGTATGCCAGGGTAGCTCAGGGCATACCCGGTGATAATAATTGGCCCCAGGGCAAAAGCTATGAACAGCCCAAGGAGCGTATATCGCTTTGTGGTGGAAGGTTGCATGGTATTGATTTTTATTACGATCGGTTGGTCTCAGGTTGGAACTAAATGTTACAGCCTGAGCCGCTTAAGAATATTACTTCAAAAACCGGGGTTATCCAACTGATTATGGGAAAAATCTTATGCAATCCGCTAATTAGGGCCAAAATTGATGTCAATTGGATTAAGCGGAGTAAGGGAAATGCCGGATATTAGGTCCCAAACCAAGAGTGAATTGGGGGCTCAGTCTGCCTATGCCTGGAATTGGCAGGAGATACCATAGCCTTCAGAATCCATCAAAATGAAAACCATCCCCCCAAAGACGGTTAGACAACTGTTTGTTTTATTACTGATCCTGCTCCTTGGCAGTCTGATCTTCATCAACATCCTGCCCTATTTCTCGGGAATCCTGGGAGCTATAACGGTGTATGTGCTATTGAGGGAGCCCATGACCAGGCTGGTAAACCGCGGTTGGCGTCCCAACCTGGCAGCCCTTTTCCTCCTCTTTTTATCCTTCATTGGCATCCTGATCCCCGTGGTGGGGGTGACCATCATGCTGGGCAGCAAAGTGCAAGAAGCAGTGAATAAATCGGAAAAAGTAGTGGGCCTTATCAAAGATGGCCTGGGCAGGGCAGAATCCCTCCTGGGATTTGACTTCACTTCCCGTATAGACGCTTCGGCCGTATCCTCCTGGCTTTCGGACAATCTGCAAAGTATTGCCGGAGGGACCTTCAATATGATCATTGCCATTGCCATCATGTACTTTATTTTATACTATATGCTCACCAACCGGAAGCAATTGCGGGAATGGCTGTTCGAGTATATCCCGGTCAGCGGGAAGAACCTGGATATCATCGGCAGGGAATCGAGGGCCATGGTTCGGTCTAATGCGATCGGCATCCCCCTGGTAGCCCTGGCACAGGGGATCGTCGCGCTGGTGGGGTTCCTGGTGTTCGGGGTCATGAACCCCTTCTTCTGGGCAATCATTGTCACTATAGGGTCCATGATCCCATTTGTGGGGGGAATGCTCGGGATCGTCCCGGTTTTCATCCTCACCTATGCAGACGGGAATACCTTTCAGGCCTGGGGGATCCTGTTGTACGGGATTGTGATCGTGGGATCTACAGATAACCTTATCCGCCTTTTGCTTTTGAAAAAACTGGATAATGTCCATCCGTTGATCACCCTGGTCGGCGTGATCATCGGGATTCCCATTTTCGGGTTTATCGGGCTGATCTTTGGTCCCTTGTTGATCAGCCTTTTCCTCATAGTTGTCCGCATCTACAAAAAGGAATACGGGATGGAAGGTTCCGGAGGGGATACGGATGCCGATTAAGGCAGTTCCCTGAATATCACCTTTTTGCATCCGGGGAATCCAGGTCCTGGCAAATCGTGGAAGAATTGCCTGCAGGCAGGAAATGGGTCAAGAAATAACGGTTTTGGATTAAATAATCCGACGGTTTCGGCCTAATATCACGTGTTATTTGGCGGAGCACCCCGCAGTCACACGAACCACGAACCCCTAACTACATAAAGCATGACTGAAGAACTACTCATTCGCCTCAGGAAGATAGCCGGCACGGAATTCGAGATCTTTCCGCTGTTGAAACAGCGTTACAGCCCAAGGATTTTTCGCAAGGAAGCCATCAGGGATAGCCACCTGCACAAGTTATTTGAGGCGGCCCGATGGTCTGCGAGCCTGGACAATGAACAACCCTGGCGATTCCTGTACGCCGGTGAAGGCACTGAAACCTATGATAAAATAGCGGCTTGCCTTAGTGAAGAGGATAGAAAGTGGGCTGTCCGCGCCCCCTTGCTTATTTTGAGTGTTTATAAGGAGGTTACCGGGGAGGGCGAGTTAAATAGCCTGGCCTTGCACGACCTGGGGTTGTGTATCGGCGGCATGACGGTGCAGGCTCAGTATATGGGAATTGCCTTGCATTGCCTGAAGCTGGCAAGGGAGGAAAAAGTGGCGGATACATTCGGGATCCCGCCAGGTTTCCGAATAGCCGCGGCAATAGCAGTTGGATATTACGGGGGAGACGTGGACGAACTCCCCGAAGACCTCCGTAAAAGAGAAATGAAAGAAAGGAGCCGTATGCCGCAGGCCGAGTTTGCTTTTGGCGAACAATGGGGCTCCCTGGTTTCTCATTAACCTAGATTAAACTGCTTTTTCAAACTTCGGAGATATCTGCGGAGGCTGATTTATAAGTTCTTTGATAGGTTTTGGGTGACAACCCGTACTTCTTCTTGAACATTTTTGAAAAATAGCTGCAGGAGTTCATCCCGATCCTTTCACAAATCTCGGTGATATTCAAGTCGCTTTCCTCCAATAATTCCTTCGCCTTTTTAAGTCGCAGTTTACGGACGTATTCGTTCACAGTCATCTTGTGCATCCTCCTGAATCCCTTTTGCAGTATGGTCTGATTCACGCCCACCTCCTTGGCCAGGTTGACGACCGTTGGGTTATTCGCCAGATCCTGCCGGATGATCGCATCTGCCTTTTCGATTTTCTCAACCATGTCCTTCCGGATTATCTTCCTTTCCTTGGGGCTCCTTAGGTCGTCCATAAATTGTTGCATCTGCAGGGAAAGTATCTCATATACCTTGCCTTCCCTATAGACATTCTTCATAAAATCAGTGAATTCACAGTCGGTGAAATCGTCCAGAAGGGAGGCAATTTCCAGGCTGTAAAATTCCTTGTAGTAAAACTGGTTGGTTCCGTTTACATCCCGGAACAGCTCCAGCAGGGTTTCATCCATATCGTTCATGAAATCCTCAATCTTCTCCTCGAACAATTTTCTGTTGATCTCCAGACTGTAAAGATAAATGGGAGTCTTCGCCGGAAAGACGAAGGTGTGATTGTTTTTTGGGATGCTGCAGAGCATGGCATTCTCCAATCTCCGGATCTCGCTGAAGGAATTTTTTTTGCCGAATCTGTGGAGGATGGTGGATTCCTTGTTGAAGATTAATTTCAGGGGATGGACCACCCCTTTTTCGTACTTAACGGTAAGCTTTTCCTTAAAGCTGCCATTCAATTCAATGATCCCGATGCCATTGTCAAACTGTATGCCCAGGAGGTAACCGCTTCCCAATTTCTCAGGGATGCGGATCCAATTTTCATGTCCGGATACTTCAAGTGCCGTGCCAAGACCAGCCGAAATATCCTCGAATATTTCCTGTATACAGGAATCCCTAACTTTTAACGAAAGGCCCATGCCACTTGCTTTTCAGTTTCAGGTATTTTAAAGGTAGGCTTTTTGACAAGAATTTGAGAAATTAAACCTTGAACCTTGAACCCCTTCCCAATGAAATCCGTTTTTGATCAAAGGACTCTGCAGCAGCGTATGCCATCCTCCAGGGGATTTGGAACATGTGTAAGTTCAATATTGTCCATAAATGATTTCTTATTGTTAAAATGCTACTGTTTTTTGCTCCATATTTGCCTTGGTTCTTTACCTTTTTGTCATCTTTGATGTTGAGATGGGCCGTATGAAAATAAATGTTAAGATAAACTGTAGTCAGCTAGCCAGGGCAGTACTTGCCGAGAAGCTGGAGGCCCTGGGAGTCCGGCATGAATTCGGCAGGCCCGGGGAACTTATCCTGTGCGGTGAAATTGAGCCTGACACTAAGGAAAAGTTAAGCGAAGTACTCGGAAAATATGGGATCGAAATATTGGAGGACAAACACTATGTGCTGGTGGAACGGATCAAAAATGCCATTGATACCATGTTAAGAAGTAAGGATATCCATACGGAAAAGGTTTCGGATTACCTGGCCGACCAGCTCAATTATTCCTACTCCTATTTATCGGAAGTTTTTTCCGAAACCACTTTTACATCTGTCGAAAATTATGTTATTTTAAGGAAGGTAGATATAGTTAAGGATTTGATTGCAGAAACGGACCTGAACCTGACGGAGATAGCCTTTCGACTGGATTACAGCAGCGTGGCTCATTTATCAGCCCAGTTCAAGAAAACTACGGGTCTTACCCCAACGGCCTTCAGGCAGATCATAAAAAAACGCAAAGAACAGGCCGCCGGATAATCATAACCCATACAAACATGAGTTTTAAGATCCTGAACATCGCCCTGGCCGATGATGATGAAGATGACCGACTGCTCTTCAAGGAAGCTATAGATGAAATCCGGCTTGAGACCAGGATTTCCCTTTTCAATCACGGGCAGGAACTCATGGACCATCTTAACTTGCCCAATATCGTACTGCCGCATTTAGTTTTCCTGGACCTCAATATGCCCATAAAGGACGGGATGCAATGCCTGAGGGAAATCCGGGACAACCCTAACCTCGACCAGGTGGCGATCGCCATTTACTCCACATCCTCTTCCGAAAAGGATATTGAAAACACTTTCATTCTCGGGGCAAATGTATATATCAACAAACCGAACAATTTTTACAAGTTAAAAGAGGTAATTGAGAAGGTGCTGAAAATCAACTGGCAATATCAAACCTCAAATTTAAATAAGGATAACTTTTTGTTGCGCGTTTGAGTAACTGAGTAACTACATGAATTTTAGAGATTTTTCGCCATCTACCAGGAAGTATATCGTTTTGCTGGTTGTATCCGTGGGGGTATTACTGGTTGCGGAATCGCTTACTTTCAAGCAGATCAGTCTCCTAAAGGAATCCGCTGACCGGGTTTCCCATTCCCTGGAAGTAGAAATGTCGATTAATACCCTTTATTCCTATTATGCTTTGATGCAGGCCGAGGAATTGGAGAACCAACTGGATGCCGTAGCGGTATCCGACACTTCCTGGGAAGACCAAAAGGAAGTTACCTTCACCTCCTTTAAGATCCTGGAGAACCTGGTTAAGGATAATCCCATGCAGGTGGCCAAACTTAAGGAAATTGGACGGTTACAGGATTCCCTTTACGACGCCCTGGCGGCGCTGGCCCGCTCTGTACCTGACAGCAGCCAGACTATAGAAACCCGGACCAGGCTGGTAGCCCGCATCACCAGGAACCTGGAATCCATCCGGGAAGCAAAGGATGATATGCTGGAGGAAGAACACAACCTGTTCACTGAACGAAAACTCCTTCTCGACATGCGTGCCGACCGCGCTCCGCTTTTTACTCTCTTGCTTGCCCTTTTCGCCCTCTCCATTTTCCTCCTGGCCTTCGCCCGCATCTACCGGAACAAGCAGCGGGTAAAAAGGTCTGAGGAATTCCTGCAAAGTATCCTTAGCAATACGAACAATATCGTGAACTACTATGAACCTGTATATGATGAACAGGGGACGGTGACGGATTTCAGGATCGTATTTGCCAATGAATGTAATAAAATATACCTCGGGGTAGACCCGGATAAAATAATAGGGAAAAGGGTCGCCGAAGTATTTTCCTTCCTTAGGTTAAACGGGGAATTGGACGAGCTCAAACGAAGTTTTAATGACCAGGAAACGGTAACCCTAGAAAGGCAAATAGCTGTTCACGATAAAAAAATGTGGTTTAGAACCACAATTGTTCCCCATGCTGATGGCATCCTGATAACCGGAACCAACACCACCAGGGAACGTGAAGATGAGGAAAAACTGAGGGATTTGAATGAAAGGTTGAGGAACCGGAATGAAGAATTGATACGGACGGAGGCATTTTTGGAAGGCGTGCTCCGCAGTACCAAGAATGTCATCATGTCTTTCGAACCCCTCTGGGACAGTGCCGGTAGTATCGAAGATTTCAGGCTAATATTCATCAATCAGTCTATAGATGGGATAGTGGACCCCGGGGCAGGCGAACTGGTCGGGGAAAAGGTCTCGAAAATCAGCCCGTTTATTTACGAGACCGAGCTTTTCGGGCATATGGTCCATTGTTATAAAAAGGATACCCCCGTGGATTTTGAATCGAGTTATACACGGGATGGCAATGAGCACTGGGTACAGGGGACGGCTATTAAATGGCACCAGACCATCACCCTGAACCTGTCTGATATCACCAAGCAGGTGAAGGCTGAGAAGGGCCTGATCAGCCGCAACCTCCAGCTGAAGAGGAGCAATGAAGAGCTGGAATCCTTTAACCGGGTAGCCAGTCACGACCTGCAGGAACCCCTGCGGAAAATCCAACTTTTCATTTCCCGGTTTGTGGAAAAGGAAAACGCAAACTTTTCCGATAAGGGGGAGGAGTACCTCAGCAAAGTGAGTAAGGCGGCGGAGCGGATGCAATCGCTAATCGTTAACCTGTTGGCGTATTCCAAAATAGATAAATCCCATGAAAATTTCGAGGACGTGGACCTCAACACAACCCTGGGGAAAGTGGAAGAAGAACTGGCCCTGCAGATTATCGAAAAAAAGGCCAAAATAGAAAAGGCATCCCTCCCGGTTATTCGCGGGGTCCCCTTTCAAATGGAACAACTGTTCGCCAACCTTATCTCGAATGCACTTAAATACAGCAAGCCCAGGGTGCCAACCAGGATATCGGTACAGGTGGAAACCATTGCACGCAGAGCAGATAAAAGAAGATTTCTCAAAACCGTCAAGGAAATATCATAAGATTACCCTCACAGACAACGGGATAGGTTTCAACCCCGAAAACTCCGGGAAGATCTTTGAAGTGTTCCAGCGCCTGCATCAAAAAAACGAATATTCCGGCACCGGCATCGGGTTGGCAATCTGCAAAAAAATCGTGGAAAACCATATGGGTTATATCGGGGCTACCGGCGATCCCGGCAAGGGAGCCACATTTTTTATTTATCTGCCTGCCAGGGAGTAGTACCTTCTTTCCGGCCACTTCCCTACTCTTGCCACAACACGCGGTCAATTACCTCCTTCACATTATCCGACAGGGATGGCTCTCGGGGTGCTCACCCTCCGATATATCTTTTTTGGGAATAATTTAACGCCTGATTGCGGCCTATCCGATAATTCTATAAAAGATTCCTGAAATTCTGTAAAAGGACAGGCAGGCGCCTTCACGATCTTTACCTCAAGTCAGAAAAACAGGTTCAGGATGAAAAATGTCATATCCCGCATAACCAATAAAATAAGGAGAAGAATTCTTCATTTGCTTCGGGTGTTTGGATATCCTCTCCCTCGAGTTACAGGGGAGGAAGTTCCTTCCCTGAAGTATTCCGGTGAGCTTGAAAATTTCATTTTGGGCATGACCAATCAATGCGAAAAAAATACATATAAATAATGGTATCATCAATTGCCATAATAATTATTCCAAACCAACTCCTAATCAGGATGGCATCCAATACAGGTTGCTCAGCACGTTGCCCAGAAAACCAAATAGGGTAATGGCCAGAGAATGCCCATTGCCTCCCCCCAGGGCAGCGGTGAAAAAAACAGGGGTAAGACGAATAATTTAACATAAATAGAACACCATGAATTCAATCAAATTAAAAACAACGAAGATCGATAGGATGTTCCATCGGTTGCATCAGAATCTTGGCGGGAAATTGGCATTGGATCATGACGAACATACGCTGGAACTCGATAATGAATTCGGACGGGGTGAAATCCGCGGGATCTCCTTTACAGGAGGCATTTCCTATGTGGAATTCAATATGGTTTTTAAAGAAGATTTCAACCTGGTTGCGAATACTTCCGACACCAGCCCCATATACTTCGCGTATTGCTCCCAGGGCAACCTGAAGCATAGTTTTGGCCGGGACGGGGAAAAGCGGAAATTGAAAAATTTCCAGACCGGCATCATCTCCAGTCGGAAAAATGAAGATAACTTCCTGTATTTTGAAAAGGAGAAACCATTAAAGGTTACCCTGATCACCGTCTATCCCCGTGAGGGGGAAGACAACTCCCAACGGGATAGCCTCAACGAAAAGCTATCGAAGACCTTCTTTGAGGCCAGGGATGCCGACCATTTTGTCTACATAGGGTCCTATAACCTGAGGATAGCCGAACGGATACAACAGATCAACAGTATTAAACAGGAAGGCCTTGTAAGGCACCTGCTGATCAAAGGGGAAGTAAATACCATCCTGGCCCTTGAGCTACAACAACATTCCGAGGATATTTCAAATATGTCTAAACAAACCGGATCGCTTCGGGCCCGGGAAATGGAAACCATCAAGGAGATTTCGCAATTTATCCAGAATTACCCGGACAGCCAGTTGCTGATCAAGGATCTCTCCAGGAGTTCCGGCCTGTCGCCCACAAAATTGCAGGAGGGGTTTAAACTCATGCACGGGCGTACGGTTACGGACTATATCCGCGAAGTGCGGATCAAGAAGTCCGAAGAGCTGATCAAAAACACAGACCTTAATATTTCTGAGGTAGTTTACAGCATTGGCTTTACCAGCAGGAGCTATTTCTCCAAGATATTCAAGAAGAAATACAACTGCAGCCCGAAGCAGTATAAGGACAATCAAAATAAGGTAGCTGTAACAGCCTGATATATTTCAACATGATTTGGAAAACCGGCCAATTGGCCGGTTTTCAATTTTATCCCGCGGTGAAAATGTGCCGAAGCCCGTGCAACACCAATACTGCAGCGGACCATGTTTGGTGAGGATCGCAAAAAAGGATGCCCGGAAAATTTTCCGGGCATCGGCAATCATCTATTAAAGTAGTGGCAGCATTCTACCAGCTATCAATTTCCTTTTTCAATTCTTCTTTTTGTTTTCCGGTTTTTTCCTGCAGGCGGCCAAGCATCTCATCGAATTTGCCATCTGCGTATTTCAGGTCGTCATCGGTTACGTTGGCATACTTTTGCTTAAACTTTCCTTTGACCTGGTTCCACTTTCCTTTTAACTGTTCATTATTCATTGTAATATGATTTTATGGGTTTATAATTGATCGTACTATTGCATTAAGATACGCAGGTATACGGGCAATCCTTGCCTCCGAAAACATAGATTTTGACGCGATTAAACCGGCATACCACCGGGTATATCCTGCATGGGTGCCGGAATGGGAAATTTTTCTTGGGAACCCCCTAAGGTCCTGGTTCCCCGTTTTTTTGAAGCACATTTCTGTTCAATAAGAGCCTGTCCACGTGCAAAATTAAAGTAGCTTGTAACACAAAGCCTCCGGTATTGCACCGGACTTTGAAGATTCTACATAGTAGTTAGTTTAGTGAGTTTTGGTTAAGTTGGTAAAGCCCCCGGTCCGGGGGCTTTTTTTTGGCTACTGGTTCTATGCCGGTATTGGTGTGCATTTCCCTTTTTACTCGTGCTTTTTGCCGTCCCCGGTAAGGGCATCCCGTATCCCGGACCGGACGATAAGCCAGAGGTAATTGAAGAATGATTTGGTGTGGTCACGGGCGGTTTTGATATGGCCGTATCGAAAGGATGCGCTGTCCTGGTTTTTGTTTTGCTTCACCAGGAGGCTGGCAAGGGCTGTAAGCAACTTGTTGAAGCCCGAGCCATTTTCCTTCAGGATCTGAAAATTGAAATCCCGGTATTTTATTTGCAGATCGCCCTCGGTTTCGTCTGCATCTCCACTGGCTGTAAAGTAGAGCCGGTCTACCACTCCGGAGATCCTCACATTCATGTTGGCCTCGAGGTAGCGATTGGCGCTGGAGGCCTCAAAATTAGTAAAGGAACCCGATACGGTAAAGAAATCATTTGGGTTGTTTACGTCAAAACGCCAATCCAGGCTTACCGGCGCCGATCCCATAAACAGGGCCCGGGCATGGACCTCGGTTTCCCCGGGGGCGACGTAGGTATTGGAAACACGGCGCAATTCCGCCTGCAGGGAATCCATGGTAACCCGCCCCGCCTTCGATTCTGCATCCACCTTTTCTTCGTAGCCTACATGTCCGCCTTGAATCTTTACCAGGGGCACGGTTAGCCGGAATGGAAGGTTCCGAATCATCTGGCTATACATTTTTTTCCTTACCGTGTCATCGGCCACTAATTTATCCCGGTAAATATCCAGGGAAGGGTGCTGCAGGGAAATGGAATCTACTGCAACAGACCATTTGGCATCCCTGGTATCCAGGGTGGGCCCGTGAACCTGCAGTTTTGGGATAGCCAGGGAGATATGATCCCGTTCCATATCGATTTTCCCGGAAAGTTCGCGCTTTCCATATTTCGTATACAGCTTTATATGATGGGCCTCAAGGACCTGCTTTTCCAGGTTTAAACCGGCGATGGTCATTTCTTCAAAAGTTCCCAGGGAAGTATGGAAATTTTTGAGGGACAGACTGAGGTTCTTGTAAGCCAGGGGGATCGGATTTGCCAGGGTAGCGGAATCTATCCGAATCCCGCCCGCTTCCAAAGAAACATTTTCGGCCCTCAGCTGGGGTTGGTTTGAGCCGTGTTTCAGCATGGTAAATTTGCCGTTGGTGACCCGTATCCGGCCAATGGAGATCGATTTTTCGAAAGAGTCTCCGGGCGGGCCTTCCGATGGGTTCTTCCTTTCCTGTGCCCGGGAGACGATGACCAGATCCGGGTTATGAAGGCTGATTTCATCCCAGGAAATGTCGTCGTCCACAAAATATTGCCAGTAATGAAACCCCTTTAAGGTAAATTGGTCCATGATCAGGGTCCCCCGGTATGCCAGGCTCTCCCGGTCAAAGAAATCCAGGGACAACCGGTCCAGGCTAAGGCTGGCTGTAAGGAGGTGGACGTCCAATTCTTTATAATTCAATTGCAGGTGCCGGGGTAGTTTCCTTGCGAGAAAATGCGTGGCCATCCGTTCCATCCGCCATTGCAGCAGAAAGAGGAGGCCAATGCACAGCGAGGCCATGCCCAGGAAAACCCAAACAATTCTTTTTTTGTGGTATTTCATAGGATTTTATTCATTATCCCGCGGATTGCCCTTCTGAGGCCGTTTCCCCATCGGATGTCTCCTATTGTTTCAGGAATACAAAGAAGAATGGAACATGCGTTCGGATATGGGATGGGATATAGAACCGGATGCCCGGCCCATCCACTGCTCTCCCGGCTGTGGTTTGCATACGGAAGGGGCGAAAATAACGGCATACAGCCGGAAATGAAAGCATCTTACTGCACAGTTATGTGCCTTATACCATATCGCCTTCCAGCACCACTTTTCGGCATTGTTCAATGCTCCTCAGGCAAAATTCGGCGCACTCGCGGCAATGCCGCTCGTCGTGTTTCATACATTGCTCCGCGCACCAGGCACATACATCCATACAGGCCTTGCAATAGTCTATCGCGAATTCATTGTCAGCGGCCATGAACTTTACGGCCACCAGGCAGGAATCCATACATAATTCACAGCATAGGGGGCAATCTGTATTACTCTCCTTTCCGGCCATTGCCGCCAGGCATTCCTGGCAGGCAACCGAACATTGCTGGCAAGCCTTGATACAGTTTGAATAAGTTGCTTTCATAACTTCCTTTTGAATAAAAATAGCAGGCAATCGCAACAGTTAAGGCCTCAATAAAAAGATTCAGGAACTCAATTAAGCATTCCGGATAATTCTGGTGATGACCGGATGGATTTAGGTTGATCTTCGCAAAGCGTGCTGTTAACCGGCCGGCATCTGCGAATTAGATCGCAGACTGGCTCGGTTTTTGATGCATATTTAGTTTGAGAATGGGATATTCATAATACCCCTGCGGGTTTCCCTACAGGCCGCAGCTCCTGACCAGGGCGGGCCGATGCGGATTCAGCTTTGCAGGATCCACTGACCCATATGGGGAATTATTGATTGAAAGCCATGAACCTGACCTATCGATTATTTTT
The DNA here is from genome assembly GCA_963721045.1 of uncultured Flavobacteriaceae bacterium. Taxonomy (GTDB): domain Bacteria; phylum Bacteroidota; class Bacteroidia; order Flavobacteriales; family Flavobacteriaceae; genus Zeaxanthinibacter. The sequence goes on along the minus strand of CAVRHQ010000013.1, from coordinate 13,089 downwards.
CAGCAAATCTCCTCGAAAGACACTCGGGTGCCTGGATGCTTTTTATAAGATGACGGTGTCGCAGCTGGGCTGTGAGGCTCGCAGACAATATTGTATCAATCTAATCGGCCGACTAAAAACAGATTTAAGGGAGACCCAATGCCGGGAGGAATGCCGTCGCATAAGGGAACATATACATGCGGCCAAAGCCGAGATCAAAAACCTGGGCGGGAAGGCCTCTTCCTGATGGCCCATTGACCGATCCCCTGCCGGGCCCGGTTTGCAACTTAATTTTGCCCTCTGTACCTATCATTGGTTTGATCACCGGGGTTACAGCATTGTAAAAACCGATCGGTCGTCGATGAAATGCCCCCACTTGAAGACTTCTCTTTTATTTTGACCGGATTCATCGTTTCTTGCAGGGCCCCAATCTTAAGGATGTGCCGGATCTTACCATGCATCAGTGCTTTGGCTTATTTACGCACGGCCTAAAAGGCCAAAAGATGATTAAACCATGTGGGGGCATTCCATTGCTTTTCGGATACTAATTTTGATGTTGGTCTTTCTTGCAGGGTCTTGTAGTTCTGCCAGGGATCATCAGGTGGCTTACAGGCGGGCCTGGCAGAAGATCGTAAATTCCCAGGCCTGGCGGGACGCCCTGGTTTCCAACGGCCGGGAACGTCCCGGAGAAGAGGCTATCCTTTACAACCTGCCTGCCGTTTATGACAAAGCAACGCTCAAAGTCGAAACCGGATCGGTCATAGATGATGATTTCCTCAACACGTATCGCTCCCTGGTATTCCGGGCCTATTTCCGGACCATCGCCGAAGCTGAACGGGCTGACGGTCGCATCTACGACGCGTACCGCCGCCTGCGCGAACAGCGCCATCTGAGGGAAAAGCGCAGGGACTCTTCCTACAGGGAAGCCCTTGAGTACGCTAAAAACCGATATGACGCGCACCGCGAAATGCTGGAAGGGCTCAAATCCTGGAAGGCATTTAACGAATATGGCTCGGACGACCTGGATTTCTTCCTAAGGGAACAACTGCCCCATGCCTATGCCATGCATCAGGAAGGAAAGGGAGATGAGGCCATTGTGCGTTACCTGGAGTACCGCCTGGCCGACCTGTATCATTTCGAGGAACGGGAACGGAACTGATCAAAGCGCCTGACCGGAAGGAGGCCACTCCAATTATTTTTCGAAAATACCCACGAATTCCTCGTTCCTTGAATTCTTAAACCCGCGGTACATGCCTTTGGTATTGAAAGGCATGGCGATATTGCCCTGCCTGTCGATCCCGATGACGCCCCCCTTTCCGCCCATTTCAGGCAACAGCTTCATCACCACCGTTTCTGCAGCATCTTCCAGCGACAGTCCCTGGTACAGCATCCGGGCCGAGATATCGTGGGCAACCACGGCCCTGATAAAATATTCACCATGGCCGGTGCAGGAGATGGCGCAACTGGCATTGTTGGCATAGTTCCCGATCCCCGTCAACGGGCTGTCGCCAATTCGCCCGTATTTTTTATTGACCATGCCACCTGTGGAAGTTCCGGCGGCCAAATTCCCTTTTTTGTCCAGGGCAACCGCCCCCACGGTTCCGAATTTCTTCCCATCCTGCTGATCGTGATCCAGGGTTAACCCGTCATGGGCCGCGACCTTTTGCCATTGCTTGAAGCGGGCGGCATCGTAAAAATATTCCCTGGGGGCCAATTCAATTTTGTGTTCCCGGGCAAATTCCAGGGCCTGATCCCCGCTGATGAGCACATGCCGGGACTCCTTCATCACGGCTATGGCCAGCAGAATGGGGTTTTTTACCTGGCGGACACCCGCAACGGCACCTGCCCGCAGCTTTTTGCCATCCATGATAGAGGCATCCATTTCGTGCTCCCCCTTGCTCGTAAAAACGGAGCCTTTCCCGGCATTGAAGAGCGGGCTGTTTTCAAGGATCAGGATGGCTTCCGTGACGGCCTCCAGGGCCGATCCCCCTTTATGAAGCGTATGGTAGCCAACGGTATAGGCCCGTTTCAACGCCTGCCGGTAGGCCTCTGCCTTCCATTTGGTCATCCCGGTTTTGGAAACCGTTCCTGCCCCTCCGTGTATAGCTATTCCGTATTCTTTCATCCGGCCTGGGTTTTTTTGCTGCGCTTCCTGGGTGTGGTGAGGAGCCTGAACAATTCATCGGTATCGGCATGCAGGCTGTTGAATACGGGGATATCTGTATACTTGCTCAACTCCTGTATGTGCAGGGGGGAGCTGGAACACACCCCGGATATGGCATCGGGGACCAGCCCGAACTTATCTTTCAGGACGTGCAGGCCACCAATGGCGCCGAAGGCATCCGCCGCACAGAAGATCAGCTTATGGATCCGCTTGCGCACTTCCGGGGATTGGAGCAGGAAGGTGGTCTCGCGCTGGTTGATGCCATCGGCGAATTCCACAACCCAGTAATTATCCTTGTTGTTGGCATACTTCAGGTCGAGTTTGTTAAATATTTCCCGGATTTCCGACTCTTCAATTAAATAGGTTGAGGGGTACCCCAGGTAGGTGAAATCGGAATAACGCGTGGCGCCCGCGTCGTTCATGCTCAGGATGTCCTTCAGGCTCGCGGTGCCGGTTACCTTGGAGGCCCGGACCTCCTTCTCCTGGAGGGAAAGGGCATAGACACAGGCCGTGGCGGCAGCACTTTTGCCTGAGTTCATGGCCGTACCCACCGTAAGGATAAGCTTGGCCCGGGGGAATTTCTTCTCGGCTTTCTTGGGGACAATCAGGTTGTAATCTTTTGTGTTGACGACCCTGCCTCCGGCATCGCAAACATAGCCCAGCACCCGGATCCGGGTAGGGGCGATTACCTTGTCGTTCTGCGAGATCACCGTCCCGACCACCCCCGACCTGGCCAGGAGGTCCACGGCATCAAAATCCGATGTAACCGGGAGGATGCCTTCATAGTAATCCGGGGCATAGCGGTTTCCAAATACGAAAATAGCATGGGTGCCGGGGTGGATGGTATGGATCCGGCCTTCGCTATTTTCAAGGGATTTGTGTTGCCCCAGCGTATCCACCACCCCGTACATAACGTCCCCGATCCTGGGGAGGGCGGGAAATGGGAGTGTACCATTTTACGGCCTTTTTTGGGAGGGTATAGGCGGCGCTGGGCATGCGGAACCCTCTTTCTATTTTGTTCATGATTATATGCTTTAATAAAGGGACCCCGGCAACATGGGCCAGGGACCTCCTGCTGTTTCTACAGCCGCGCGAAGATACGGCAATCTCCGACCTGCAATGGCTGCCTAAACTAAATTTACGTTAAATTTTCGTCGCTTTTAAATAAGAAAATTCATGTCCGTACGCCCCTGCCGTAAGGGGTGTGAATCACCTCCCGCCCCGATCTTATTAAAATGCTATCTTTACGCCATACATCCTTTCCCTTTATGGCTTCATCCACATCAACCGACACCCGGCCGTACGACTTACTCATCCGGGGAGGCCGCCTGATAGACGGCAAAAACAACATCGAACAAAACATGGACCTCGCCATCCGGGGCGACAAGATCGCAAAAGTTGCCGCTACCATTGATCCCCGGCAGGCCCTGAAAACCATCGACGCCAGCGGGTTCCTGGTTTGCCCGGGGCTGATCGACATGCACGCCCACCATTTTTTCGGGACGGACAGCTCCGCCTACCTGAGCAACGGGAACTGCGCCCTTCCCCCGGATGGGTTTACCTTCCGGAGCGGGGTAACTACCGTGGTGGACACCGGCGGCTCCGGCTGGAAGAATTTCGGGCAATTCAAAAAACAAACCATCGACACGGCCGCCACCCGGGTACTGGCCCTGCTGAATATTGTGGGCTCCGGGATGAAAGGCGGGGCCATCGAACAGAATAAAAAGGATATGGATCCCGAGAAAACGGCAGAAACCGCCCTCCAGTACAAAGACCATGTGGTGGGGATCAAACTGGCGCATTTTCTGGGCCCCGACTGGGAACCGACAGAACGCACGGTAGCTGCCGGGGAAGGGGCCTCCCTTCCGGTGATGATCGATTTTGGCCGCAGCGATCCTCCCTTATCCCTCGCGACCCTTTTCCTGGAGAAGCTACGTCCCGGGGATATTTATACCCATTGTTACGCCCATGTGAGCGGCCGGGAACCTATAGTGGGCCAGGACGGCAGGCTGCGGCCATTTGTGAAGGAATCCCGTGACAAGGGGATTTGGTTTGATGTGGGGCATGGGGAGGCGAGTTTCGATTACCGGCAGGCCATCCCCGCCCTTGCACAGGGATTCCCTCCCGATTCTATCAGCAGCGATCTGCATACCGGCTGCATGAATGCCGGGATGAAGGATTTACTGAATGTGGCATCCAAATTCCTCAACATGGGGATGCCCCTGGCAGAAGTGATCCATGCCCTTAGCTGGCACCCTTCGCGGGGCATCCGGCGGCCGGAGCTTGGCCATTTGGGTGAAGGGGCCGTAGCCGATGTTGCTGTGCTGAACCTGAGGGAAGGTGCCTTTGGCTTCGTCGACGCCCAGGGGAGGAAGAAAGCCGGGAACCGGAAACTGGAATGCGAGCTGACTTTAAGGGCGGGCCGGATCGTGTACGACCTGAACGGACTGGCGGCATTGCCTTTGGACGAGGAGACCGTGCCGGCGACAAATTAGGAGACACGGGCTGGCAGGCTTGGAAAAAAGTTTTATTTTTGTGCCCCGTTTCCCGGGCTAATGGGAAAACCGGCCTCATAGTTCAATGGATAGAATAGAAGTTTCCTAAACTTTAGATCCAGGTTCGATTCCTGGTGAGGCTACGGATAAGCACAAAAGGCCTTTGCGAAAGCAAAGGCTTTTATTTTTGCTAGCCGGGGAAGCTTTCTTCACCCGGCACATGTCCAAAAATAAAACCGGCTGCAAGGCAGCCGGGCGTTTGTATTTTCAGAACGAGGCTCTTTCAGGAACAGCGCAGCTATCTCCTGGTGATTGGTTGGGTGCTATGGTTTAAAATACGCACGGATTAGGAAACCTGCACGACTGAAGTCATTCAGGCGTGTCCACGCGAGCGTATTATTTTATGAAATAAGCAAAATTATTTTCTCTTAGGTCGGTAAAAACCAGCTAAAGGAATTGCCATCTGCTGTTTTAACAACTGTTAAAATATCAAAAATCAGTACATTAGAACTCTCCTCAATACAAAACCCGTATGAAAATCAAACGTAGTACTCTCGAAAAGTGAAGGCTTTCCTCCCTATATATAATATCCTGATTTACAGTGATAGCGCCAGAACTTTAGAATACACGCTTGAAATGGGTAATTTAAAAACTAATCTTCGGGCAATATGAAACATATCAATTCCTCCTTCCTAACACCCTATTTAATCTGTTTCTTTGGCCTAAGCCTCAATGCACAAGATTACAAGAACCTGGATAGCCTTCTAAATGAATATTACAAAAGGCCTACCGATACTGTCAAAGTAAATCTCGCCGATCGCATTCTACAAAACCTGACCTATACGGATCCGGAAAGGGCTTACAAATTTGCCCATGAAATGGTCAACATGTCAAAGCAGTTGAACTATAACGATGGCATTGCCAGGGGCTTAAACCAAATTAGCTCCTATTTTTTCAATAGGGATGAACTAGACTCTGCTTACTATTATACAAAAGCAACCCTGGATATGGTGACCCGTTCTCGGAATATGGGGGGAATTTTAACGGCAAACACGCGCTTTGCCAATCTTTATGACCGTCAGAACGATTTTGATACAGCCAGGGAGTATTTGGCCAAAAATATGGAAATTTATAGGAATAAGGATACCATTTCGTATGCACGGGAAGTGGATTTCAAGTTCATAGGTTCTACCTTTTTTATGCTTTCAGAGATAGATATGAAACAAGGGCGATACAATTTGGCCCTAAAAAATGGCTTACAAGCCTTGAAAGAATACAGGGAGCGGGCAAAAAATCCACTTTTCGTCGCAGATGCCCAAACGCTATTGGGCCAAATAGAAATGAAGTTGGAGAATTATGAGAATAGTATTGGTCATTTTGAAAAGGCTTACAAGGTCTACAAAGAATTTGAAGACCTCTTATGGCAAAGTGATGTGTTAAGGTTTATTGGAGAAAACCTAATGTATTTGAACAAAGACGACGAGGCGATAGAATATCTTCAAAAATCTATTGAAATGTCCAGTGAAAATAACTTTCAATTAAAGGAAGCCAGTGGGTATAACCTTTTGGGAAATGCCTATATCAACTTAAAGGAGTTCCAGAAGGCGATTAATAGTTTGAACATGTCTTTAAAGGTTTATTCCAAAATGGACAATCCAACGGAGATAAATAAAACTTATGCAAGCCTTGGCCTGTTGTACAATAAAATGAACCGGCCCAATTTGGCTGTTCCGTATTTGCAAAAGGCAATTACCATATCGGATAGTATTCGGTCCATTCCTGTAAAAGCCGACTCATATTTAAAGAGATCAGAGTCTTATCGGCAACTGAAAAATTATAAACAAGCCTTAAAAGACTATACGATTTACGACAGGCTAAGTGACAGTATCTTTAACAATAGAAAATCTCAACAGATAGAGGAGATGAGGGCTATTTTCGATATTGAGACCAAAGAACAACAAATTGCGCTTCAAGAAAAAGAAATCACAGTTCTGGAGCAAGAGGCATCCATCAGCAATTTACAGAAACTTCTTTTGGGCATAGGTCTTTTATTATCATTAATAAGCTTCTACGCCATTCGCCAAAAAATGAAACGCACCAAAATCGAAAAGGAAAAAGTAGATGCCGCACTCGCCTTTAAAAAGAAAGAATTGACTACCCATGCCCTGAACCTTGCCCGTAAAAATGAAACCCTTGAAAACCTGAAGTCACAAGCGCAAGAATTAAAGGAAAAGGAGAATATGGGGGCTGGATACAATCAATTGATCCGCTCGATCAATTTTGACTTACAAGACGATAATAATTGGCAAAACTTCTCGCGCTATTTTGAAGAAGTACACAAAGATTTCAATAGTAACGTCAAAACAAAATACCCCCAGGTCACCTCAAATGAACTCCGTCTTTTGGCCTTGCTAAAGATGAATCTTTCCTCAAAAGAGATTGCCAATATCCTCAATATTTCTTCTGAAGGGATAAAAAAAGCCCGTTACCGACTACGAAAAAAGCTGGGCCTTACCACTGAGGATTCCATGCAGGATTTAGTTTTAAAGCTTTAAATACAGGCCTTTCGAGCTTGTCCACTTTTTGTCCTCCGATTATTTTTGAGGTGTCCACCTCTTGTCCACCCTTGTTTTTTTACTCCCGGAACTCAACACCCTAGGTTTGTGGTGTCATTGAAATCGATCTAAACAATGACAGTCGTTTTGTGGTCTTGTCCGGAAGGGTTCTGCAGGCTGGCTCCGGACAGGTCACACAAAACAGCTTTATAAGTTTAACCACAAAACAATCGATTATGAAAACGCAAAACAAGTATGTTAAAAGTCTATTGGTATTCTCGGTAATTTTATTCTTTTTTGGGTGCAGCAAAGACGATAACAGCTCAACACCCCAACCCAAAACCGAATTGGCAAAAACGGTTTCAAATGTCGATACGGATGAATATGAAATCGATCAAGGCCAGTTGGGCATCAGTATCAGTGCAAGAAATTTAAAAAGAAAGGCCTATGAACCGATAAAGGCTATTATAACGATCAATGAGGGTGCAAAAGCAGGGGAATATGAAGAAGAGATAAACCAGGATACGCATTTGGCACTGTTCTCATTTAAAAATGAGGATTTAAGCGATTCAGAAAAAAATGAACTACAGTCCGGGGTTGCAATTGAAATCAAAATCGAGAATTTATCCGAAGAAGTTTTAGCGACTTATACGAGTACAAAATACTCCTTTCAATCGAATCCCCCGGATCTTGAGGTGGATAACCCGGAAAAGGAGGACAAAAACCCAATAGCGCTTAACCCCGAGGTGGACTATTACATGCAGATTTTAAATATAGACCCCACAACCAGCGATATAACATCAGTACTAGGTGCTCCGTCCGCGACGCTCAGAACATCGACAACGGATCTCAGTACCGAAGTGAAGGTAAGAGCCGCTACCGATCTCGATTATGTCAATGACACACAACAAACCATTCCGTTTACCAAATACAGATTCGAAACGATTGATGCCGAAAACAATGTCTTTAATATATACAACCCCAATGGTTCTAAAAAACACTACCTCTACCTGGATTCAAACAATAGATTAAATGTACAATCCGAATCGAACCTAAGCGCGAATGGTGGTAATATCGATGCTTCCACACTTGAGAATTATCAATTCCAAATTAAGAAAGTGGATCTGGGGAAGTATCTCATTATTCCGATAAAAACGAACATACCCCTAATTGCGTCTCAAAATTTAAAGAGTATCACCTCCCAGACGGTAGCGGTTCCTTCTTACTTCAGAATCCTGAATTTCGAAATCGAATGGGACATTGTTTCTGTTGAGACCAAGTTTCAAAATCCCATTCTTCCGCCGTCCGAAACGTTGGCCGCCTATAATACGGCACTTAAAAATTGCAGTAGCGGCCCGCTATCGGATGAGGTTGGTGTGGTGAAGGAATTGACAAGAACAGACACTTATTCTTGGTCAGAGTCCATTCAAGTAGCGACCTCAATTGAAGCGAGTTTGTCAACCACCATCTCTTCCACGGTTGAAACGAGTGTCGACTGTAAATTCTTCGGGGCTTCTAATTCGGTAACAGCTTCTGCCACGGCGGGCATTAGCGTAGGTCATAGTACCACCGAAACAAAAACCGAGACCCAGGATGTTACAACATCAGAAACGATTCAGTTATCTTCTAAAAGAACGATCACTGTTCCTCCGATGCGTGGCACCACAGCAGCAGATATATATCAGGAGTATAAAGACATTACCGTGCCCTATGTGCAAAAATACAGGGTGAGGGGAAAGTACAACGACAATACGGCTCTAACTAATAAAGAGATTATCGCCCAATTTAACTTTAACGGATTCTCAGGAGTTGTAAGTGAGGAAGGGCTTGATTATATCGAAATAACCCTAAAAGGCAAAACCAAAATAAGCCATTTAATAGCGACGGAAATCGTTACCAAGGATATACCCGATGCCTGTTCTAAGTAACCGGTGAATTGTTTTATGAGGCCGTCTAATAAGTATTAGGCGGTCTTTTTTTGCGGCTCGAATAGTTTGGAATATCCCGGAATTGTTTACCCGCTTTGCGAAGTTTGCAACTTCGAACATAATGTAGCCTTCCCTAAAATTAGGGAAGGCTACACATAAGCCAACTAACCGTTTACCTGGCTTCCCGGCTAAAAGGAAGAATGGAAGGAAGACTCTGTTTATAATCGATTAATACTTTGTTCTGCCTGGCTATTTTTTAAATCCCTGATAATCAAGTGATAACAATAATGCAACATGCGTCAGCGTGTTGCCCTCTTGCTGTGCGTCCTTAGTTGTCCGGGGAGCACTGACGTCCTTTTAAGGAACGTTCATTGAAAACGGACAACGCAACTTTGATCGTGATGATAGGCTTCTGATCAGGAAACAGGGAACGAGCTAACTGGCCTTAAGTGTGCTTAAAGTTAGAAGACTCACGGCCCGGTTTTACAGAAGGATGGACTATCGGATAAGCTGTTCAGGCAGATTGTTCAAACCGGCTTGTGGTGCTTTTTCCTAAGGGAGAAGGTACTGAGCGACAAGCAAAGCTGACGGACTTGTATTGTGCAAGGACTGGCAGTAGGTGCGGACATGGGAGTTGAACGCAAGTGAACCTTTATAGACGTGTCGAAAGTAACCTTTATGGTGTCCAAATCAAGGAGGAGCAGCTCCAAGAGATACAGGTGCAGCGGTTACCTGGTTACCGGCTGCATGGCACCCGGCATATAGAAGGTAAGACCCATGTTCAGGCGCGATCAGGGAAAAGGAGAACCAACCCGCTGGTACCTAAAGGGAGGCGAAAACGGCAAAAGCCTTACCACAGGCAAGCCGGAAAGTAGCTATACGGCCGGGTTGGGGCGGATGAAGCCGTAGTAGCGCAAAGGCTCCAAAAGAGCCAGGGGAAGAACCCCTGGGGAGTGAAGGGCTTCACCCAATTTCAGTTCTTTTATTGTATTACAACTTAAAAGGTCTTTTAAGGATGATTTTTAATGAAGAACACAAGACACAGCCCATTACCAGGACTCAGGTGTATGAGGCTTTTAAGCAGGTAAAATCCAACAGGGGGAGTCCTGGGGTGGATGGGCTGACCTTAAGTAAGGTTGCCTTAGAACCCCGTAAGTATCTCTATCCACTGTGGAACCGAATGGCCAGCGGGAGTTACTTTCCCAAACCGGTCAAAGAGGTTCTGATCCCCAAGGGGAAGGGTAAGATGCGTCCTTTGGGCATCCCAACGGTCACAGACCGGGTAGCCCAACAGGTAATCGCCACCCAGTTGGAAGCGTTGGTTGATTCCGGATTCAGTTCCCATAGCTTTGGGTACCGTCCGGGAAAGTCTGCCCATGATGCGCTGGCCCAATGCCGGAGGAACTGCCTTCGGTACAGCTGGGTCATTGATTTGGACATCAAGGGATTTTATGACAACATCGACCATGAGTTGTTGCTTCGGGCAGTCAGGCACCATACCGGAGAGAAGCATATCCTGATGTATGTGCAGCGCTGGCTTCAGGCTGGCGTGCAGCAGACGGATGGAGTTTTGCGCCAGCCCCAGGGAAAAGGTACCCCGCAAGGCGGGGTGATCAGCCCGGTGTTGGCCAATATCTTTATGGATATCGTGTTTGACAAATGGTTCGAGGGTGGCTACCCTGACTTGCAATTTGAGCGCTATGCGGATGATATTGTGGTGCATTGTCGCCACAGGGGAGAGGCTCTCCAGGTACTGGAGGCCATAAAGGAGCGACTCAATGTATGCAAGCTGGAGATCAACCGGGAGAAATCCCGGATTGTGTACTGCCGCCGCAACCAGAAGAAGCAACCGGGGTTTAAGGTCAGCCACCAGAAGTTTGATTTTCTGGGCTACACCTTCAAGCCACGGGTAGTCATGAAGAATGGAAGGAAATTTTTGGGGTTCACCCCCTCGATGAGCCAGAAGAGTATCAGCAGGATCAACGAAGAACTCTTCAGGATGGACCTGCACCGGATGGTTCAGGTTCCCATAGAGCGGATTGCAGCCCTGGTCAATGTAAAGATCAGGGGATGGGTTCGCTATTACGGGAAATTCCGGCTCTCGGGTATGCGGAGATTGTTCCGCACCTTCCACAGACGTCTGGCCAAATGGTTGCGCAATAAGTACCGGAGGTTCCGAAGGAAACCCTGGGACGCTGCCAACCGCCACCTGCGAAAGCTGGCCCGGTACTATCCCAATCTCTTTGAGCATTGGCAGTACCCATGCCTGAGGCCTTATGGAATGTAGTTGTGACTTGATTGGGAAGAGCCGTATGAATCGAGAGGTTCACGTACGGTTCTGTGAGAGGTTTGGGGGTGAAATTCCCCCTTACCTACTCGACTTACAGCTATCGAATGCCACGCATTCGATTAAAATAACGTTTATAGGAAATGATGCCTCCCCAAAACCCATCATAAGTTTTGGGGAGGTTCGATAAGAAGAAGTTAATCATTGGACGATCGTGAGTATTTTTTCAATTTAATCCGTTCCTGCAAAGCGGTCATATCCTCGCTCAATTTCGAATCCAGGACCTTCGCATAGATCTGGGTCGTCTTAATGGAGGTATGTCCCAGCATCTTACTTACGGATTCAATGGGCACCCCGTTGGATAAGGTAATGGTGGTCGCAAAGGTATGCCTCGCAATGTGGGTGGTGAGCGTCTTATTAATCTTACTAAGGTCGGCCAGCTCCTTCAGATACACATTGTAATTCTGGTTGGAGGGTACGGGTAAAATACCTTTCCCGCCTTTTACATGGGGATGGTCCTCGTATTTTTTCAGCAGGGTTTCCGCTTCCGGAATCAGCGGGATGCTGCTCAGGGTTTTGGTTTTCTTCCTCCGGGTTTTGATCCACCTTCGGCCATCCATTCCCAGTACGATATCATCCATATTTAACTTGTAAACATCCCCGTAAGACAGGCCGGTGAAACAACAAAACAAAAAGATATCCCGTACCCGGTCCATCCGCTTTTGGGGAAGCTCCAGCAATGCCAGGCGGCCCAGTTCGTCTTCGGTTAAAAATTGGCGTTCTTTAGCCACCCACCGGGCTTTCCAGTGAAAAAAGGGATCCCGGTTGATCCATTCATTGGCATAGGCGATCCGTATGATCTTTTTAAAATTAACCAGGTATTTGGTAGCTGTGTTCGGGCCCAAATTCTTGATGGCTTTAAGATAGTATTCCAGCCCGGTAATAAATTCATGGTCGATCTTCTGCAGGGGATAATCCTTCTTCTTATAAGTGTGTTTAATGTAGTCACGTACATGCGCATAGGCTGCATTGTATCGCTGCAAGGTGCCTTTGGTATACCCTTTCCCCAAAAGGCTTTCCATCTCCTCGTTATGCTGCTTAAAAACCTCCAGTACCATCCGTGGTTTGCGATCCTTACCGAGGTAGGTATTCACCACCATCTCAGAAGTAACCGGGTTGCCTTCTTTCAGAAGTTCTTCATAGATCTCAAAACACCGACTTCGAACGAGGTCAAGGAATCGGTTCATATTAGTCACTTCTTTGGAGGTACCACGAACTTTACCGCTGCGCGGGTTCCCATTTATAGGACTCTACCGTACGCCCTAAACTGAACTCTGTGCGCTGGCTGTTTAATGGTAATCCTGGCCATAAATGAGGGCCTTCTCCTGATCGTACTTTAGCTTCTTTTTGGGGTAGAAATTGGACATTCATGGTACCATACATAGGTGAAAAATTTTTAAAGTTTCACCAGAAGGTACAAAATGTAAATGTTAAAATTTTCGCGTAAGGGTTTTGTTAACAGTGTGTTACAGCGATTTTGGTGACTCCAATAATTGAAAACCCGGGGGCACCTTCAGGGGCACCTGAATATTCGATTGAATTCGATTTATTTAAATTCATTCAAAATAAAAAACCCTGTAAATCAACTATTTACAGGGCATTGCGAATTTTTCAATCAAAT
>CAVRHQ010000012.1:0-160900 GCA_963721045.1 uncultured Flavobacteriaceae bacterium | reverse complement strand
TCTGGACGACGCGAAGACCTATGAATTGTTCCAGCGGGGGGATACCGTGGGGATCTTCCAGTACGAATCCGTGGGGATGCAAAAGCACCTCAAGGACCTGAAGCCTACGGTATTCGATGACCTTATCGCCATGAATGCCCTCTACCGCCCTGGCCCCATGGAATATATCCCAAGTTTTATCGCCAGAAAACACGGGCTGGAGGAAATAAGCTATGACCTTCCCGAAATGGAGGAGTACCTCACTGAAACCTACGGGATTACCGTATACCAGGAACAGGTGATGCTGCTCTCGCAGAAACTGGCGGGGTTCAGCAAAGGGGAGGCCGACGTGCTGCGGAAGGCCATGGGGAAAAAGATCTTTACCCTGCTGCAAAAATTAAAGCCCAAATTCCTGGACGGGGGAGAAAGAACGGGCATTCCCGAACTGTGTTGGAGAAGATCTGGAAAGACTGGGAAGCCTTTGCCTCCTATGCTTTCAACAAAAGCCACTCCACCTGCTATGCCTACATCGCCTACCAGACGGCCTACCTCAAAGCCCATTACCCTGCCGAATATATGGCGGCCGTTCTGTCGAACAATATGAACGATATCAAGCAGGTTACCTTCTTCATGGAAGAATGCAAAAGGATGGGGCTGGAAGTACTGGGGCCGGATGTAAATGAATCCTATTACAAGTTTGCGGTAAACAAACAGAACGCCATCCGCTTCGGGATGGGGGCCATCAAGGGGGTCGGCCGCTCAGCGGTGGAAACCATTGTGGAAAACCGAAAGAAGGACGGGGCCTATGCTTCCGTATTCGACCTAACCAAACGCATCGACCTGCGGGCAGCCAACAAAAAAGCCTTCGAAAACCTCGCCCTGGCCGGTTGCTTCGATTCATTCGGGGATACCCACCGGGCGCAATATTTTCATTCGGAAGGGGACGGCCAGACGTTCCTGGAAAAAGTTATCAAATACGGGGCGAGATACCAGGAAAATGCGAATTCTTCGCAGGTAAGCCTCTTTGGCGGCAGCAGCGAGGTACAAATACCCGAACCTGTTGTCCCCCCTTGTGAAGAATGGGGGACCATGGAAAAATTGCGGAAGGAGAAGGATGTGGTGGGCATTTATATTTCCGGCCATCCGCTGGATGATTTCAAGATAGAGATCAACGCATTCTGCAATGCCGGGGTATCCTGTTTCCATACTCCTGAAGATTTTGTAAACAAGGAGTTGTCATTGGCGGGTGTCATCACAGATGTACAGCACCGAATATCCAAAAACGGCAAAGGCTGGGCGATTTTCATGGTGGAAGATTATACCGATTCTTTCGAGTTCCGGATCTTCGGGGAGGAATACCTGCGATACCGCCATTTCCTGATGATCAATTCCTTTGTTTATATCAAAGTATTCATTCGGGAAGGATGGATCAACCGGGAAACGGGAAAGGTAGGCGAACCCCGCCTGCAGTTCAACCATTTTATGTTGCTGCAGGAAGTACTTGCCAACTATGCCAAAAAACTCACCATAAAACTGGACATAGACCAGTTGGAGCCAGGGCATATCAAATCCTTAAAAGACACCCTCGTCTCTTTTAAAGGGAAGCATCCGCTCCATTTTATAGTATATGAAATGGATGAAGCCATTAAGGTAAATTTATCCAGCAGGAAGCGGAAAGTGGCAATCACCTCCGAACTCCTGTCCGTCCTGGAGGCACAGGATGTGCATTATCAATTAAATTAACATTTCTCCTCGTAAATATTAACATCTTTTTAGTGGGGTTTCCCTCGTTTTGGTTGTTCTATAGATATAAATTCTCAATCCAACGAGCATGAATTCCAAAGTTTATATCGCCCTTTTTTCAGGCATCATACTTTTGATGACTTCCTGTGACAAAGAAAATTCGCAGGCAGCATCCGAACAGCAACTAAGCGTTTCAGAATCCGTTGCCCTTGAAGCTTCCGTCGAAGCGGTGGACAAGGTATTGGATGAGAACATTTTGTATTCCGGGGTCTTTCTGGGATACGATGCCCTGGCAGGAAAAGGGGACGCCCACCATTTCGGCTTCTTTCCGGACTGTGTTATCCTTCAAACAGAAACTACTGAAAACACCATCACCGTGACCCTCAGTTTTCAGGAGGGTTGTGAAGACCGCAACGGCAATGCCCTTAGTGGCACCCTGACCATCGTGAAATCCCTTACCGATTCGAGCCTGGAACGCAGCATAAACTTCGAAGATTTTACGGTTAACGGCTATGTGGTGAATGGGACTAAAACCTTTTCCTATACGGCAGCCAACGATAACGGAAACCCCCAGATGGCAGGCACCGTGGATATCTCTGTAGAAACAGAATCGGGGACGATTTCCAGGCAAGGCAACAGCCTGGTTGAAATCACCGCCGGCGGGGAAACGGATACCTGCCTGGATGATGAGATCACCCGGACCGGGTCCTATACGTATACCGATGCGTCCGGGGCAACATTTTCCCTGGAAATAACCACCCCACTTGTAAAACCTGCAGAGTGCCGGTATATTGCCATGGGAATAAAAACGTATACAACAGAAGAAGGGACGGCCACCCTCGACTATGGCGATGGTACCTGCGATAACCTGGCGCTGCTGACCGATATGGACGGCACCGCCACCGAAATTGAATTGCACCGGGGCAGATGGCATCACTGACCCCGTAATGATTTGCCTCAATAGTGTTCGCAAAAGTCCGCCGTAAGGCCGGCAGGCTTTTGTTTAAAGGCGCCAGGGAAAATTCATTCTCCATGTGTTTCCTATGGCGCTTTTTTGTATTTTGGAGCGGTTGGCCGGCAAGGATTGCATACGGCTTCCGCGATTCTCGTGGATAGGAGGCGCCAATGGCATGATAGGAAAAACGAATGTATGGGGTGTAAGGACAGGCGCACTAAATTGACTACATTTGCATATATACAAAAACAAATAAAATGGCCTTAGAAATCACAGATTCAACCTTTGACGAAGTTGTCTTAAAGAATGACAAACCTGTAGTGGTGGACTTCTGGGCGGCCTGGTGCGGCCCTTGCCGCATGGTCGGACCCATAATTGACGAGGTGAGCAGGGAATATGAAGGAAAGGCAATCGTAGGCAAAGTCGATGTGGATGCCAATCAGGAATACGCCGCCAAATTCGGCGTGCGAAACATCCCTACCGTACTGGTCTTTAAGGACGGTGAAATCGTAACGCGACAGGTAGGGGTATCTCCCAAAAAGGTATATACCGATGCCATCGACGCGGTATTGTAAGATTGGATACCAAAAATAAAAAGCCCGGAAACTACCGGGCTTTTTTTATTTCAGAAGGGGAGGCAAACCCGCCCGGCCAGAAGGTGCTGAATTAAATGGCGCTCCCCACTATGAGCCTTCTTCCGTATCTTAGCGGTATGAACCTGTCGTACGAACTTCATAAGGCCTCCCTTTTCCAAAACCTGGAACTCCTTGCAAACCAGATCGTGGAAGGCTTTATCAGCGGGATCCATAAAAGCCCTTTTCATGGGTTTTCAGCCGAATTCGCAGAACATAAAATCTACAACAACGGGGAAAGCACGAAGCATATCGACTGGAAATTGTATGCCCGGACAGACAAGTTGTACACCAAACGATATGAAGAAGAAACCAACCTGAGGTGCCATATGATCCTCGACAATTCGGCGTCTATGTATTATCCCGAAGTGAAGGAACAAACCATAGACCGGCTGAACAAGATTGGCTTCGGGGTCCTGGCTATAGCGGCATTGATGCAATTGTTGAAAAAGCAGCGGGATGCGGTTGGGCTCAGTGTATTTGCGGATACCTACTCCTACTATGCCCCGGAAAAGGGCAGCGAACGGCACCGGCAGATGCTGCTTACCAAACTGAGTGAGATCAGCATTTCGAAGCCCAATTCAAGGGAAACCGGAATTTACACCTACCTACATCAAATCGCTGAAAAACTCAAAAGGAGGAGTCTGGTGTTCCTTTTCACCGATATGTTTCAAACAGGGGCGGATGACAGGCAATTGTTCGAAGCGCTCCGCCATCTGAAATACAATAAGCACGAAGTAGTGTTGTTCCATTTGCTGGACCGGGAAACCGAATGGCATTTTAATTTTGGGAACAGCCCGAAACGATTCGTGGATGTGGAAACAGGGGAGCATATTGATTTATATGCCGACACGGTCAGGGAAGCATATGAGCGCGCCCTGCTAGAATTTCTGGAAGAACTGAAGACCCAGTGTGCGCGTTACAAGATCAAGTATGTCCCCGTGGATATCAAAGAGCGGTTTTCAAAAATCCTGAACACCTTTATGATTGAGCGGCAACAATTTTTATAAGCAGCCGAAGCTGGTATGCGACATCCCGATACTAACATGATAGTTCGGCCCCGCTTGAATAATTTCCTTACTATCCCTTATCTTTACCGATACTTCAACGAATAACTTACACATCTAAACCGAGCAGTGAATGAAAATAATTTCATGGAATGTGAACGGCATCCGGGCGGCCGTAAAAAAGGATTTTTTCAAATCGATCAAAACTATGGATCCGGACATCCTCTGTTTGCAGGAGACCAAGGCTCAGGATGATGAGGTGGAGGAAGCACTGGCGTCTCTGAAGGGGTATCATGCGATTTACAATTCGGCCGATAAAAAGGGGTATTCCGGTACCGCCCTGCTGAGTAAACCGGAACCCCTGGGCACTACACTGGACATGGGCGTTGCCGAACACGACGCCGAGGGCAGGATACAGTGTTCGGAATACCAGGATTTTTATCTGGTGAATGTATACGTCCCCAATTCCGGTCAGCAGTTAGACAGGCTGGACTACCGGCAGCAATGGGATACCGATTTCCTGTCGTACCTCAAAAACCTGGAAAAGTCAAAACCGGTCATTGCCTGCGGAGATTTCAACGTGGCCCATCGGCCCATTGACCTGAAGAACGATAAGTCCAATTACAACAAAACGGCCGGGTATACCCAGATTGAAATCGATGGGATGGACCGTTTGCTGGGATCGGGCTTTGTAGATACATTCCGGAATTTGCATCCCGGGGAAGTGGCTTATACCTATTGGAGTTATCGTTTCAAGGCCAGGGAGCGGAACACGGGCTGGCGGATCGACTACTTTCTTGTGAGTCCGCAACTGACGGAAAAGATAAAGGCTGCTCCCATCTATTCTGACATCATGGGATCTGATCACTGCCCGATCGGGCTGGAGATCGATCTCTGAATCCAGTGATTCCAAGCTGTGGATAGATACATTATAGACTTTTACCTTGAGGCAGTATAAATTTCCAGATAGAGCTGGAAAGACTTTTAGGTTGAGGCAGGATATACTCTTTAAATAGGCAGGATAAATATTTATTTGCCTGGGGTTGTAGTGGGGGTGCCTATCCCCCCCACGATTAAATTAATATCCATTACTGCAGAACTCAATCAGAAAGTATAATATATTTTTCCGGAAGCTGGATAGGCCCCTCTGATATTTTCACAAAGGAAGATTAATGAACGGCTCCTGCCGGAGCCCAAATGAAATAGGAAGATCTATCTGAGTGTTGAAAGGGCAGCAGGAGCCTTCCTCTTAACAACCAGTAATTTGCTTTGTTCCTGCAGGGCTTGATGTTATCTTGTAACCGGGGTGGGGTTGAATGCCCCCACAGAACTAAACAACAAAGAATGGCCGTTTACCAACGGCCTTTTCGCCCCGCCAGGCTGGTAGCCGAAGGCTTATCGCTTAATCCAAATTTCAAAAATCATTCAAATGATTCTTTACTGCAGGGCAGTGCCTTATCTTGAACTCCGGCCCTGCACCTACTGCCCCCGCGCACCCATGCAAATCTCACCATCTCTCGCTCAGGGCTGACGATCGGAAATGGGCCCATTTTAAAACGGATTGCCCCTGCACACCCGTTTTTACTCAGGATTATCTAACTTCCTGCTTCCAAGCTTGGTACCAACCTTGAATAAACACCACGATGATGGCCTTGCCTGACGACCTCTACTTTATCGCCCTCCTCCCACCCGCTTCAATGCGGGCCAAGGTTCGGGCCATACAGAAAGAAATTCAGCAGCGTTTCAGTTCTGAACATGCCCTGAAATCCCCACCCCATATTACGCTCCAAATGCCTTTCCGACTCCCTGCCGAATCGCTGGAAATACTAAAACAGACTCTCGATGGATTCGCCCGGTCCAGAGAGGCGTTCAGCGTAGAATTACAGGATTTTGATTGTTTTGAACCCGGGGTGATCTTTATTAAACTGAAGGAACATGGCCCTACCAGGGAATTGGAAGATAAATTGCAGGCTGCCTTGTATCACAGCCAACTTCCCAATGCCCGAAATCCCGGGAGGCCTTTCCATCCGCATATGACCATCGCCAGCCGTGACCTGCGAAAATCGGAATTTTACCGGGCCTGGGCAGAATTTAAGGCCCGTAGGCTTTATATGGAATTTGAGGTTTTGGGCCTGTACCTGCTTCGGCACAACGGACAACAATGGGACATTTTTATGGAGTTCCCATTCTGAATCCTAACACCTGCTTAAAACCTTCACTACCTTTCTATTTCCCAAAAGGGGTATTATCCCTATTTTTAAAGATGTAACCCAGCTTTGATGAAATTCCGCTCCGTATTTTTTGCCCTGCTCCTTCTCTTTTGCTTTCAATTTTCCGTATCCCAGCAAACCAGGGAAGCCGACAGCCTGATGAATGCCCTTGGCCAACAAAAAGACGGGCTTCAAAGGGCAGCTACCCTGAACGAACTGTTTCGCATTCTGAAAGACCTGGACCTCGCCCGGGCCTTCGGGTATGCGGATGAACAACTGGCACTGGCCAAAAAGCTGAAAGATCCCAAAGCCCTGGCGGACGCCCACTACAATTACGGAATATATTTCGACAGGAAAGGGCAAAAGGATTCTGCCCTGATGCATTTCCAAAAAGCTAAAGAATTTCTCGAGCAGGGTGGGGATAAGACCAAACTGGTAAAAGCCAATAATGGCGTGGCCAAGATACAATACAGCCTGGGCAGGACCAATGAGGCCCTGGCCCTTTTACAAGCTAATTTAAAGCTGATCGATTCTATTGGCGGGGATCCGGTAGACAAGGGGGAGTGTTATAGCACAATAGGAGAAGCTTACCAGTCTGGAGGCGAATTAAAAAAGGCCATGGAAAACTACCTTGCAGCGGAAAAGATCTTTGAAAGGTCGGAGGATAGCTTAAAGCACGCAACGGCCCTGGACAATATCGGTTACCTGGAAGGATTGCTGGGTAACTTTGAGAGGAGTATCGAATACCTGAACCAGGCTTCCAGGATCTATGAGGAACTGAACAACAAACCTCTCATGGCCCGGGTGTATGAGTCATTGGGTGCAGGATATGCCATGCTTGGGAAGAAGGATGTTGCCCAGTCGTTTTTCACGAAAAGCCTTGAATTGGCCAGGGAAGAAAATCTCCTGGCTGCCCAGGCACAGGCATTGCAACATTTGGGGGGGCTTAAAGTTGAGGCAGGTGATTTTAACGAAGGAATCGCCCTGCAAAAAAAGGGGCTCGAGTTGCGAAAGGCGGTTAAAAACGAGTTTTTAATCTCGCACGCATACATGAATCTCGGGTCGGCCTACAGGGATATGAAAGACTATAACACGGCCCTGAAATACTATGATACCTCAGCGACCATCGCCCAACACCTGGATCGGGCAGGAATCATGGTAAGGCTGTTCCGCTATCGCTCCGAATGCTACGAAGCCTTGGGCAATACCAATAAAGCCCTGGCAGAATACAAGGATTTCAAGGCCTTTAACGACTCCATGCAAAATGAAACCAAAATCAGGGAGATTGAGAAACTGCGGGCCACCTTTGATACCGAAAGGAAAGAACAACAAATCGCACACCAGGAAACGGAAATCGCCCTTTTGGAAGAACAGGAAAAAGTAAGTGCCTTACAGAAATGGCTGTTGGGTTCCGGCTTCGGGCTTTCCTTGTTGGCCATTGGTTTTGGCTTCTACGGTTTCCGACAAAAAATAAAAAGGAATCGGCTCGAAAAGGAAAAGATCGATGTGGAACTGGCCTTTAAAAAGAAGGAACTCACGACCCAGGCCCTCCACCTTGCCAAAAAAAACGAGACGCTGGAAAGTCTGAAGCAACAGGCCCAAAAATTAAAGAAAGAAGAAGCATCCCCTCAGGGATATCAAAAACTCATCACCTCTATCAATTTTGACTTACAGGATGACAGCAACTGGGAAAACTTCGCCCGGTATTTTGAAGAGGTGCACAAGGATTTTAACCGCAAGGTGACCAAAAAATACCCGGAAATCACCCCCCATGAATTACGGTTGATAGCCCTTTTGAAAATGAATCTTTCCTCCAAGGAAATCGCGAATATTTTGAGTATTTCCATCCCCGGAATCAAGAAAGCGCGGCAGCGCCTGCGTAAAAAAATGAACCTTTCCACAGGCGACTCCCTGGAGAACGCTATCCTGGCTATTTAATGAAACTCCAGTAAATACGGGCATTCCCAAATATTTTTGCAGAGAGTATACCATTTGTCTCCCCTGATTTTTTTAATGCTGTAAATCAACAGTTTAGGTTTGTGCCACCATTTTAATAAAACACTATTTGTGGTGACCCGCCCGGACAACGGCTGCAGACTTCAACCGGGTGGGCCGCACAAAAAGGTAACGTTCAACCACAAAAATTTAAAAAGATGAAAACGCAAAAGAAGTTAATCCTGCTGGTGTTACTAACGCTAAGCATGTGCCCGCAATTTCTCGCCTGCAGCAAGGAAGATTCCCCGCAGACAGCGGGTCAAAATGTCGATTCGGATGGTGACGGGGTTGCCGATAAGGACGACGCCTGCCCTCATGTCGCCGGCCCGGCCAGTTTCCAGGGCTGCCCCGGTCCCGGGAATGAGGCCTCCTTTAAAGATGTCGTGAACCTGGGAGCCGACCCCGAAAGCTTTCCGGCATCACGAACCGAAGATGTGGTGTTAGAATCAGAGCCGCAAAACGAAGACTATGAAACTACCAATGATAGTGGGGAACCTATTGAGCAGCGGTATATCTGTACCCGTAAGACCGTGAGCGTCCTCGATGGCAATGGAAGCTTTCCCCTGTTCAATACCAGTGCCGATGTGATCTACCCCGGCAGCTTGCTTCAGGGAAAGACCCTCCATAATGCCACCCCCTCCCCCATTGTAGTAAAACGGGCCGGGGGAACCATCTCCTATGATCTGAACAACGGCAACCTGAATTCCAGTTTTTCGGTAGATGAGGTTAAAAAAAGCAGCATTGGGGACGCCATGAACTCAATAATCGCAAGTTCCGGAGAAGTGGTGCCGGCGAATTTTCAACTGGATATCGTGCAGGTAGAATCCGAAAGCCAACTGGCATTGGAAATGGGGATCAATGTGGAGACCTTTGCCGCCAAGGTTTCCGGGGACATGTCATTCAGCAAGGATAAATCATATAACCGAACCCTGGTGAAGCTCAAACAATCATATTACACCATGAGCTTTGACCTGCCAACCAGCCTGGATGAAATTTTCGCTCCCAGCGTCACCCCTCAGGACCTGGCTGCCTTTGTGCAGGCCGACAATCCGGCCACTTTTATCTCCTCGGTAACCTATGGCCGGATCTTTTACATGCTGATAGAATCCACTTCAAGCCGTACGGAAATGGCTTCAAAAATTGCGCTTGCCTATGACGGGGTGGTAGCTTCTGCCGAGGGGGAAGTGAAAACCAATTTCCTTCAGGAACTGAAAGATGTCAGGATAAAGGTAATAGCCTATGGCGGAGACGCTGCCGGCACCTTTCAACTGGCCGGAGAGAGCAGTATTTCGGAAATAGCTAATAAAATTGCGGAAAGTACGGATGTCCGGGCAGGCTTGCCCTTATCATACGTAGTCCGAAGTGTTAAGCGCCCGGACCAGATCGTAGGTACCAAACTGGCTACGGAATACGACGAGGTTAGCTGTGAACTGAAAGGGGTTCTGCCTCCCTCAAGGTTCCTGGAGTTGGTAGATCGTGTTCAAGGACGCCGCTGATGGCGGCGGCATCGGGGCCATGGTCAATATCTCTCAAAGCAATATCCTGGTTTTTGATAAAGCAGGTACGCAATATGCCTGGTTCAATGCAAGCACAGGCAACGTAAAGGGAGTGTTTGGCATAAAAGACCTGAATACACCTTTGGGGGAAGTTCCATTGGACGCAGTAGGAGCAGCAATTCAGTTTAACCCCCAAAGCCTTTATTTCTTTAGTGCAGATGGAAGTACCGCAGCGGTATTGAGGTATGCGGAAGCAAACTGGAGCGGGAATATCGGTGCTCCGGTTACCCCGATCGGCGATTTTGACAACGGCATTTATTCAACCATTGATATATACGGAGACAATGACGTTTACCCTTTTACGGGAGGGGATTTTACAGCCGCCTTCGCCCTGGGCCTTGGAAAGGATAAGACAGGCCTATTTTGGAAATGACGGGGCCCATATATGCCTATTATAACGAGAGTACCGGCATGTGGAGCGCCCTGGGCGGCCCGAGTGTTTTCGATAAAATTGGGGCCGGCTGTTATGTAACCTTTGGTGGCGGAACTACCCTTCAATACTGGTACGTAAATAAAGCCGGATCGGAATTGGTGATCAGCCAGCCATCCACGCTCGCAAAAGATGGGCCCTGGGTCATTAATTAATTCGGTCTACGAAATGAAGTAAAAGCCCCGGACCTGATCCGGGGCTTTTATAATTCCTGTCAGGAACCACTTGTACCCAACAACTTAAATTAGCCTACCAGAGGCGGGTTATTTGAGGTGAAGGGGATGTGATATTGCCTGGTGCCGGTGGCTTTATACAGGGCATTGGCAAGTGCGGCAACAGCCGGTGGAAGGCCCGGCTCACCCAGGCCTGTTGGTGCGATATCATTGTCCGCGAAAAACACTTCAATCTCCTCGGGGGCCTGGCTATTCCGGATCAGTTGATAGGTGTCAAAATTCTTATGGACAGACGCCCCGTCCTCAAATCTCAGTTCGCTGTACATCGCATGGCCGATGCCATCTACCACCCCGCCCTGTATCATGTTTGTGGCCCCTTCGCGGTTGATGACGATCCCGCAATCCACGGCACACCATACCTTTTTAACTTTGGGCTGGTTATTATCCATGACGATATCAAAGACCTCGGCCACATAGCTGTTGTGGCAGAAATAAGCCGCCACACCCCGGTGTACCCCGGGCATATCGGCCCCCCATTTCGCTTTTTCCTTCACCAGCTTCAAGACCCCGGCATACCGGTCCGCATCGTATTCGAACTTTTCGCCCACCGGATTGCTTTTGGCCCGGTCAAACAATTCCAGGCGAAAATCGATCGGGTCCTTGCCGGCGGCTTCTGCTAC
Source organism: uncultured Flavobacteriaceae bacterium (assembly GCA_963721045.1). Classification (GTDB taxonomy): domain Bacteria; phylum Bacteroidota; class Bacteroidia; order Flavobacteriales; family Flavobacteriaceae; genus Zeaxanthinibacter. Next base: position 149,540 of record CAVRHQ010000012.1, on the reverse strand, counting down.
CTCATCCATAAAAGATTGTTCGGCCCCTGCCGTAAAATGGGACCTGGGTGCCCTCCAGGCACCGGTAGATATGTTGGAATCAGACATGATCGACTCTGCGCTGTAGTTATCAACAGCCCCTGCCGGAAAGCGGTTTGGGAATACGGGGCCTTCATGGATGCCCACCCCTTTCACAGTGAAGGCAATCAGCTTGTTGTTATCGTCCAGTGCGGCCTTGTATGTGGAACGATATGCCGGCCGGTATATCCCGTGGGTCATGTCGTCTTCACGCGAGTACACCACTTTGACGGGCACCCCGGCCTGTCTGGAAATTGCCGCAGCTTCCAGCCCGTAGTGGATATAAAGCCTTCGGCCGAAGCCTCCCCCGATACGAGTCATGCCCACACTGATATTCTCCAATGGCATATCCAGCAGTTTGGCCGCGGATTCTTTCAGGGCATTAGGTGTCTGCACCGGACCGATTAACTCGGCCTTGTCTGCCGTCACATGGGCAAAGAAATTCATGGGTTCCATGGTATTGTGTGCCTGGAAGGGGGCTGTATAGGTGCGTTCAATGACTTTGGCCGCTTTGGCAAAGGCCGCATCCGGGTCGCCATCCTTCCGGCTTTCCTGGGCCGGGGCGCTCGCCAGGTCCCTTTCGAGCCATTGCGCATGCATCTCGGAGTTTTCGGGCTCACTGACCGTTTCCCAGTTGGCCTTCAGCGCTTTCTTGGCATTCATCAATTGCCAGGTGGAATCCCCTACCAGGGCAATCAGCTGGTAAAAGGCATTGGCGTTCCCGAACCCGGGATCTTCGATGGATATATCGATGGTAAAGGCATCCGATACCCCGTCTATCCCCAGCATTTCTTCCTTGTTAAAATCCTTTACCGTCATCCCAAAGGCAGGCGGGTGTTCTATCATAGCCACCTTCATACCGTCGCGTTTGAAATCCAGGCCGAACAGCGGTTTGCCGGTAACTACCTTCGGGCCTTCCACATTTTTCTGGAAGGAGCCGATCAATTTGAAATCCTTGGGGTCTTTTAGCTGTACTTCTTCCGGGATTTTGATCCCCACAGCCCTGGATGCGATCTCCCCGTAGCCGATAGAACGTTCCCCGTTTGTTTCAGTGATAACCCCATTGCTTGCCGAGAGGTCCGATACTTCCACGCCCCATTCTTTGGCGGCGGCCTCCAGCAACATACGGCGTCCGGCAGCCCCGGCCATACGCAAAGGCTCCCAGCCCAGCATGATGGACAGGCTTCCGCCGGCAAATTGCGGATTTTTAAAGGCATCGGAATCCAGCATCCCCTGTTCAACAATAACATGATCCCAGGGAACATCCAGTTCTTCCGCCACGATCATGGGCATGGAGGTCATCACATTCTGGCCTATTTCCGGGTTTGGGGAATAGATGGTCACCAGGCCGTTGTCCCCTATCTTGATATAGCCGTTGATGTCGAACCATTCCTTGGGCATGGGCAGCCCCTGTTTTTGAGGATCACGGGAACAGCTCATCAGCCAGTTGAATCCGATGAGCATACCGCCTCCGGCTGCCGCAGAGACCTGGAGGAAGGAGCGCCTGTTGTACTGTGTTTTTACGAGTGTCATGTGAGTCCGGTTTTGGATTAGGATTTGGTGGCAGCGCTTTTCACGGCTGCCCTGATTCGAACATAGGTGCCGCAGCGGCAAATGTTTCCGTTCATGGCGTTTTTGATGTCGGCATCCGAAGGGTCCGGGCTTTGCTCTAAAAGGGCGGAGGCCGTCATGATCTGTCCGGCCTGGCAGTAGCCGCACTGGGCGACATCGTGTTCGAGCCAGGCCTGCTGCACGGGGTGGTCCCCATCTTCCGAGAGCCCCTCTATGGTAGTGATCGCCTGCTCCCCTACCGCAGATACCGGCAGCTGGCAGGAACGCACCGCCTTCCCGTCCAGGTGAACGGTACAGGCGCCGCATTGGGCGATACCACACCCATATTTGGTCCCGACCAGATCCAGATGTTCCCGGAGTACCCAAAGCATAGGGGTCCCGGGGTCTACATCCACTTCCCGGCTCTTTCCGTTTATTGTAAGCGTAAACTGGGCCATATCAAAAAGTTTTGCATTAAAATACGGATATTTTCTCAAGTTTCACCAACCCGGTTTCAAAGAAACTACTCCCTTAGGAAATGGCCTGTTTCCCGTGATAGCAAATCGCCGAAGAGCTGCATAGCGACAGCTACTTACTTTGAATATTGAACGTCCGAAACCTGTTCCATCCAGGTGACCACTTCGCCATTTACTTCTTCCTGAACGGCGATATGGCTCATGGCTTTCTTTGGGGAGGCCCCGTGCCAGTGTTTTTCCCCGGGCTCAAACCAAACGATATCCCCCGGGCGAATTTCCTCTACAGGGCCTCCTTCCCGCTGTACCCAGCCCAGGCCGGCAGTAACGATCAGGGTTTGCCCGGCAGGGTGGGTATGCCAGGCTGTACGGGCCCCGGGCTCGAAAGTGACCATGACTGATGCAGCCTTTGTTGAGGGCCGTTTCGAAAATAATGGGTCGATGCGGACGGCGCCGGTGAACCAATCCCCGGGGCCTTCTATCGATGCGATTGTGCCGTTTCTGATAATTTCCATAATTCGCTATTTAATTAATCTCCCCTCTAAGGTAAGGATGGTGAATTTACCCTGGATTTAAATTGATGGGTAAAATCATAGACCAGGGAAATGTTCCATATAAAATCCTGCTCAGGGGCAATTTCCGCATGTAGTGCTTTATTCAATGTGGCTCCTATGGGAGAGCCTGCAGCTTTTTCCCTGGATAACAGGTCTCCCAACGTTAATTTAGTCAATCAGACAATTCCAAAAGGTCGGTGCATCCTAAGGGTAGTGATGCCACTAAGATTATTCAAAATCTATTGAGCATCCTCTTTAGAATTCCTTTAAGTAATCTTTAGAATGACATCTTAAATTTAGACTGTAATTATTAACAATAATAGTCATGAAAAATGAGGTATTTGCTATAGCCATGATGCTTGGTGGTTTGGTTTTAGGACAATCTGAAAAAAATGAACAAAAAATTAAAGTGCCTGAAGAAGTCAAAATGGCTTTTCAAGCTGATTTTCCAAAAGTAAAAGCGCATTGGGGCATGGAAGATGGAGGGTATGAGGCTGAATTCAAAATGGACGGTCGTGATGCTTCAGCGGTATACGATCGCAACGGACATAAAACTGCTTTTGAAGTAGCTGTAAAAAGAAGTGAAGTTCCTGAAGAAGCATTGGATTATATGCGCAAAATGTACGCAAATGATAAAATCACTGAAACAGCCAGGATAACCGACGACCAAAATGTGGTCAATTATGAAGTGGAAATTGGCAAGGATGACAAGAATTATGATGTTCTATTTGACGAAAAAGGAAAATTTCTGAAAATTGTGGAAAGTGATTGAATAGTAAAGGAAAGTTCGATTAAAAGCATTCTTGTAAACTACAAGACGGTTTACCTGTTTTCATTATGAAATACAAAGTATCCAAACATTGCTATGTAACGTACGCCTCCTCTTTTCAAAATGACATGGATAACCCAATTCCATATTCCTTTCCATTATAAAATGGAAGAACAACTCCATCCAAAGTTTCTTTGTCTTTAAATAGGATGCGCTTCATATATGGATGTAACCAGTATGCTATTTTTGTGCTTATTATTCCAATTCCGGCCCCAGCTACCACATCGGTAAACCAATGCCGGTCGTTATAAAGCCTGAAAAAACCTGTTCCTGCTGCAATGGCATATCCTGATATTCCATACCAGATAGAAACATCCTTATATTCCTGAAACAAAAATTCTGCCCCCATAAATGCCGTGGCGGTATGGCCAGACGGAAATGAAGTTTTACCCGAGCCATCCGGTCTTTCAATTGCCGTTATTTTTTTCATACAAAACACGGTCGATCCCATAATTAAATAGGCAGTTCCCAAGATTATTGTCCTGTCTTTAAAACTATTCTTTCCCTTGGCTCCAATAGCATTTAAGCCATATACTGATACAAATGGCACGTACTGTGAAATATCATCTATGGTAAATTTACCATCAATGTTTTCGGTTATTTCTTCCCTGATTTCAGAATTGAAAATCTTTAATCCGTCGTTTTCGATGCCTACAATCCCATATGCAATCAAAGCAGAAGGAATAATTAAAGCACTGTATTTAAAATGAATATTATCAGGCTGCTGTAAAGAATCATTTTTAGCATTTTGCCCAAATATATTGGATGAGAATACTAATAGGAAAACAACAATAATAATGTGTTTCATTAAACCTTGGTTGTTCATTTACAGGAGCAAATCTAAGCACATTAAATTTGACATTTTGAATTTGGACTGGATTGCTCTAGGCACACCCGTGTGGTAGTGCGGACTGAAGGGGTAGGTGGGCCTGTATGCATATCGGATGATGAATTAGGCATCCACCTTTAAGAATATCAAAGACCCATAAAGACTTCCGCTTTGGGACCGTTCAAAGCATACGGGATGGAAGGTTAACGTTCATGCATTCATATGGGGTATTAATCCCGCCCTACCTTCAAGTTACGCACCAGTATTGCAAAAAACATGCAGGATTGTACCCCGAATTTTGGTTATCGGCTGGGTATCCGGAATGCCATAATACCCTTTATTGCACCGGGGTCTCAACCCCACCTCACTTTCAAGTTAAACTACCTGGTTGCAAAAAACCAGCAGGAAGTCTGACGTTTATCGATATTGCGGCCTTGCCTCCCCGGGGTCATTAAATTTCTCACGTTCATCATGCTGAGTGGTAAATGGCCGTCGGGGTATCGGCATATTGCCTCAACTTATTGGCAACAATTCCCCTGGTCCGCCCTGTCAGCAGGGTCTGGCTGGCTAAAACCGCTTGTTCAGCTATCTGTTACTGCTCCCTAAAGAATAGTATTGACGAAAAACCTGGCCGCCGCCGGGGTCCAGACCCCGCCCCGCCTTCAAGTTACACAACCGAATTGCATAAAACATGCAGGATGCAACCTGGATATTGGATTTCCCCTTGTGGCAACGGATTACTACCTCAGGATAGTTGTGTATGGTGAAAAAACACGCTTAAAAGAAGTTGAATCAATTCGTATTTTCTAATTGATTTATTCGCAATTCCTGGCTATAAATAAGTAAAGGAGGGTCAATACAAGGATCCTTATCCGATTTTTATAGCATCGATTTCCTTCAACACCCGATGGGTTTCCACGAGGGCGCCAATAATTTTTCGGAAGTTTAGGATGGCTTGGGGATCAAGCGTGTGACCCCTGCGGTCCAGGAGCCATTTTTTGGCTGGGCGGTCACCGCCTACAGACAATTTCCAGGCCATTAATGGTATCTTGTCGAAGTACTGGGCTTCGTTGATCCAAATCCTGCCAAGTTGGTTTTGCCCATCGATCGACTCCCAATCGCGTTCGCCGATTTTGGCCGTGATTTTATTGCTGCCGATTATCGGAAAGGTAGCGATATGGCCTTCAGGTTGCGGACCCTCCAACAGATGGATTTGCCTGAGTTTGCCACCCAGACCTACAAGCTTCCAAAAAGCCTCCGGGTTGGTGGGGCCGGGCACCGCCGTATGATCAACTACCTGAGCCTTCCATTTCTTATTCCGATATCCTGGCGAATGCCATACGGAATAAATATAATCCAGCAGGTGTACGGGGCCAAAGGTCTGCCGGTAATCAACTCGCACATCAGGGCTATCTGCATAACAAACACTGCCATAGCTGTGGAGGACACTTCCCTGGCCCACGGGATATTTTTCAGGTAAAAAGGTTAGTCCGAGGTTTTTTTCTATTTTTTTGATGATTTCGACCCCGTCACAATTATTATTTGCCTGTTTCCTGCTATACCAATTATATAATTCCTCCAAGTAATTTGCCAAAAGCATATACCCCAAATAATATGTTCTTTTAATATGACAGCTCTCCGGCCATGGCTTCCCGAATTTCGGATGTTCAGGCATTATCCCCACACAGGTCCCCTACTATTCTCATTAATTTCAGAGAACGTTTAAAAATAACAACTAAACCTACATTAAACCGCAGGGCTTCAAATCAAATTCGCCATGATCACCGCGCCACTGAACGCTACGCTCAATATCAGCAGGTTAAAGGTTGCCTTTACCCTCAGTTGCGACAGGACTGCCGCGTTGAATGCCATACATAAAATGGTCACCAGAAATACCAATGTCATTTTGATAACCACAGGCAAGTCGTTCATAAGCAAGAACATTACGGCTGCCGATCCGGTACAACTCTGTCCCAGAATGGCGATCGCAGAATACCCTATTTGTAGTCTTTTGAATTCGGCCAATAGGTTATTGTAAACTTTTATAAATGGATTTGCTCCTTTTATAGACCCGGAATGGGTCATCGGTAATGTCAATGAAAGTTTCATGGGTAGGTGATTTTAAAATTATTTTAATCCATCATTCCGTGGAAATCCCTTTAATTTTATTAAAAGGACCCGTTCTGATTTTTCAATAGTGGGGCAAACTGTGCTGTTGCTCACGCTTGTTCCAAATCGTACCATATTCAGTTTGATTAGCCTGGATATCATAATCCGCTACGAAACAATTTTTTGCTCCAATAGTTCGGCTTTCGGAAACAGAATATTGTTTTCCAAATGAATATGTTGATGCAGGTCTTCTTCAAATTCCCTGAGTAAGGAAAACGCTACTCGGTAGGTATTGCAGGCATCCGCAGGTGGATGGTAATCGTTGCTGAGGGAGGCGATCAACCTGAAGCGTTCTCCCTCATCGTCGTGTTCCCGCAACATCATCTGTATGGGGTGGCGTACCGTATCAAAAAAGGGTTCCCCGGGTGATATTTGCTGCTGCCGGGCCTTTACCATTTTACGCACCCATGGAAAAAGGACCAATTCTTCCTTCTTCATATGCATACTCAGCCGGCTGGCCGAAAGATTAAATTGCTCGTTGATCAATAGCAGTTCGGGATGGCTTTTGCCGTGCACCTTGGAAAGTTTATTCAGGTAGCCCTTTAAAACGGGGATTTGTTCCTCCACATAGCGATGGTGCTTTTCCTCGATGTAATCAGCGAGCAGGTCCGGCGACCACGACTTAAAGTCGGTGGGATTGTCGGCGTTTTGAGCCTGTACCTCAGCAATTTCCTTTAGAAGAAGCTCTATATCCAGATTATTCCTTTCGGCTACCTCCTGTATAGCTTCGGTTGCCTTTACAACAAAAATCAATTTTGTGGTTCCTGAATACCTCTGCGGTACGGTAGTCGTCGGCAACCATTTGCCCCACGGTCTTTTCACAGACGTTTTTCATGGTATTTCTATTTTAAATTTGTTTCAGGTACAGTTTCCAATTGTTTTCCGGACACATGCCTTTGCTAAACAATTCGAATGATTAATTCGGATATATTTGTCCTTTTTACGGTCAAATTTTTTTATCGCTTTAAATAAGTTAACCCAATCTCCAGCCCTGCGGTCAGTTCCCACAAGGCTTGTGCTCTCCAGCATCTCCCTTGAGATCATCGCGAATCTCCACGAACCTATCGTGAACAGGGCAAGGCTTGTTGGCGTTGCATTTCTTAAGGCCGATGCCGCATCCCATATACACATTATTTCCATCGATGGCATACACTATTTCACTCAGTTTTATTTTTCCTGATTTGATTTTTTCCTATTTCGAACCCGCCAGCCTGACCCTTTTACTGAATCCACGATTGGTTTCTGGACAATTGTTGCAGGATTTTTGCGGTAAAGGCCATTGGAGAATCGATTTCCCTTGCAATCTCTTTTAGGCTTACGCGCTTGCCGTCCATTGATTGTGAGGCAATATAGATGGAAGCCCTGATTCCGTATTCGCATGCCTTTGAAAACATGTTTCGAGTTACATTTGATGCTAGTGTCAAAATTAGTCTAATTTTTTTAATTCGGACAAATATATCCGATTTAAAGTATGATAAGGTAATTGGCAAATTGAAAAATTGGCATGTTACGTTTTCACGGAAGCGACCCGGACAGAAATGCTTTTTTTACCATCATTTCCCAATCTGAAAGATTTTGAAATGGGTTGTTTTTACATGCCAAACGAGGGTCGCCTTTTAACCTATATTAGGTTTTCCTGATTTTTTTAATTCTTCTTCCTCTCAAAATATGCCAAATGAATGTTCTAAATGTCCTATGCACCCTGGAACATTATTTTGGGCTGAGAATTGCCATAGATCCCATCCCCCGGATCCACCTTAGCCGCAGGACGGGAAGTCATGTTAGTTTTACCAATCGCCTTATTCCCGGGTATAATTAAGATTGTAGCTTCTGGAAATTTGCGAAAAGCAATAAATATGGCGGTAACGCGCGGTTTTTGTTAAAGGCAGGGTATTTATGCGTACCTTTAAGAGAATGAGCTAAGACTTTCATTAAGAAGTTTTTACGCCAAAATCCAATTAATTATGAAAAATTTAAAAATAGTACTCGGTATCCTGATGATGCTCACGATCATCCTTGCGAATTCGCAGGATAAAAGTGAGCCACGGCCAATAGCGATGGATCACAGGATGCATCCACCGAAACAATTGAAAAAACCTATACCATAAGAAGCAGCAACAATGTCTATAAAAATTCTATTAAGGTCCGAACAGACATGAGCCAGGAAATGCTCTTTGACGAAAAGGATAAGGGGATGGTAGACCAGTCTCAGGTGATTCCTGAAAAAATGATCACAAAAACGGTACAAATTGATGACGATGAAGATCCGGAATATGATGTGCAAATTTCCTTTAGCTATTCAGCCAACCATCCGAAAGACTTTGTGCTGATAAGGAATCGGGATGACCTAATGGTTGCCATTGATGATGGCGATGAACTCAGGATAATTGAAAATCAACGTATTCACATTGCCGACCTTACGGACAACAGGGAATCTCATGTCTTTACCGATGACGATGGTTCAACCCTGGAATTTTATATTGATGACTATAAAGATTTGGACAAGCCTTAGAATTGACTTAGGCAGTACTTGCATAGATTCAGGAAGGTTTCACTTCTTATGAATGGGTGTGTAAACGCCCATACTCTACAAACGGGGTTTCCGAGAAATTGGAAGCCCCGTATTTATTCCAGTGATCTGGACGAGACCTCTCATTTGTCGGGTTTTTCCTTTTGCAATTATTCGGCAAGAAGGCCTACCTTGAGCAAATCGTGATAATTACATATAAATGATAAACACAAAATATCAGGGCCATGTAACACGAGCCTGAATTATTAGTCTTTATAGGAGCGTGGCTACCCTCGCTATTTTGCAATATTGAGGTGTACATCATTTATCCATGCAACCAAAAGGAAAATAACAATGAAAAAACTTTATGTATTGCTCACAATTATGATGCTCCTGATATCCTGTATATCGCATGAAAAAAGTGGTGAGCTTGAAGGCCTGTTTACCGGAAAATTCACGTATGGGGATTTTACGGACAATATTTCCTTTGAAATACAAAACGACTCAGCCAATCGGCAGGTATTCTTTTCCAGCCTTGAACAGAATGCCATAAAAATCCCTCTCGAAAAATATAGTAGTTCGGGGAGACTCAATAAATTTTAAGTTGCAAAGCGATAAATACACGTACGACTTCACCAATTTTTGGAACAGGAAAGAAGATATCCTGGTTGGCACCCTAAGGGTTGATACCATGACAGTTAATTATACTTTGCACAGGGAAATCCAGTCTGATTCAACAGGAACCCACCCGAAGGAGGTTAAATTTCAATCAAATGGCCTGCAATTCGCCGGAACTATTTGGGAACCCGGTATCCCAAACCAAAAAGCACTGGTTTTTATCACATCTTCCGGTGGCGGAGATAGGAGTGGTTCGAGGGCTGAAGCAATTTACTTTGCCCGAAGGGGGTATACCACTTTCCATTATGATAAACGAGGAACTGGGGCATCGGAGGGCGATTGGCAAAAGGCAACCATGGAGGAGCTGTGTTCCGATGACATCAACGCAATTCAATTTTTTTCTGAAGAGACTGGAATTCCACTAAGTAATACAGGCATAAAAGGAAGTAGTCAGGGCGCCACCAAAGTACCTTATATCCTCAATGCACAACCGGAACTCAGTTATGGAATTGTGGTTAGCTGTCCTGCCAGTTCTCTTCTCGAGAGCGATTTAAATTATTGGAAAAATCAAAACGCTCAAAATTTAGGAGAAAACTTGGAACCTGCCTCTCAACTGCAAAAAAAAGTCTTTGAGTATATCGCCGGAAAATTATCAAGGGACCAATTGCAAATAGCAATTGAAGAAAATAACTCGGAACCATGGTTTTCTGCAATATGGATTCCTGACCTTAATGATGTAACTACCGATACCAAACTCCTGTTCAGCCCCATGGCTGATTTTGAAAAGCTAAAACAACCCTGTTTTGGTTATACAAGGTAGCACAGATGAGATCATCCCCTCAGAAAGCCATGTAGCAATTGCCCAAGCCCTTGAAAAGGCTAATAATCACAACTTCAAGATCGTTGTCCTTAAGAATGCAAATCATTCCATGTATCATACAGGTAAGACGGATTTTCCCTATTGGGCCAAATTACATGCCGACTATCTCCGTACCATAGAAGACTGGATTGAAGAGTAATAGTGTTGCGGCACAGCGGTTCGAGGGGTGGGCCTACAGAGAAGCTGATCCGACCCTGCCGCCAACTTCGTTGGCTGGAGGGTCTTTTCGTTTGGTTAAATAGTAAACAATCTTGAATATCCCCAAACGAAAAAACCCTCCACGCCTGCGCGTGAAGGGTCTACTTCTCTGCGGTCTGGACGGGACTCGAACCCGCGACCCCCTGCGTGACAGGCAGGTATTCTAACCAACTGAACTACCAGACCAATATGTAATGAACTTTTATATTTTTTCCAGGCAGGCATCCTAATGAAGGCCAGGCTATGCCTGGACTCATCCCGACCGAGGCTAAGCCGAGCGTCGGGACCAACTGAACTACCAGACCAACATTTCAATTACTTTCAAAGGTCGAATTAATCGACCTTAAAACAATCAAGGTTTAGAACCCACCTTACAGTTATCAAAGCACATTTTTAGTGCTTGTCTGCCGAAGCAGGCAACGCCTGCGAAGGCGGATGCAAATATACGCCCTCAATTCGTATCAGCAAACAAAATTATTTAAAATAAAAGGTCGCCACAGGCCGTGATGACTAATAACTACATCGCAACCAAAACCCCCGCCTCAATTAAGCCCGAATACAATACTCTTTCACTTATTTGTCAACACCAGGAGCCATCCCAAGCCGGCACCGCAGTTTCGAAGTCTGCCATTATCCTGGCGCCCTTAGGAATTAGTCATCCAGACAGGTGCCTCATTAAGTATATTTTGATGGCAAAAATCATATTCAATTTTGTATCTTATATGACAGGAAAAACACGCATCTTGAAGCGTACCAGAGGTCCAACCTAAATCTGCTGCCCTATTAACCTTCAAATTCCGAACCTGACTGGATTCTCCAAAGGCATTTGCTCCCATGCACCTGCGTTCAAATTCGAGTGAAATATGGTCCAAGAATAAACTGAGATCACCAGCACATGCAGCAAAACTTCATAAATAAAGTACAGGACTTCGGAACAGCCCCCGTTTTTTTTACCGCCATTGCCACCATATTAGGCGCCATATTATTCCTCCGCTTCGGGTTTGCCGTAGGGCAGGTAGGATTTTTTGGGGCGATTGCCATCATCCTTATCGGCCATGCCGTTACCATTCCAACCGCAATGGCCATCGCAGAAATTGCAACGAACCAGAAAGTGGAAGGCGGGGGGGAATATTACATTATTTCCCGCTCTTTCGGACTGGCAATAGGATCTACAATTGGTATCGCATTGTATTTATCACAGGCAATAAGCGTTGCCTTTTACGTGATGGCCTTTGCCGAATCGCTCACTTCCTTCTTCGATTGGCTGATAGCCACCATGAACTTGCCCGACTGGCTGGTATGGTTATTGCGACAGAAACAAACCATTGGAATCCCCGGGTTACTACTCCTTACATATATCATGCTGACAAAGGGTGCGGCCCTGGGTGTGAAGCTTCTATACACAGTGGTCGCAATTCTCGCCATTTCGCTATTTGCCTTTTTCGTGGGAACGACCGACTACAGCCAGACCCATAGATTTGATCCCGACAGGACCATTGCCGATGCCACAGACAGGCCGGCGATTACACAGGGTGGCCCAACCCTTTCAGAAAATAATACCGCCCGCCTCTCCGACAGTATTTCAGGGGAAGGCGAGTCCGGCAAGGGGGCGGATGAAACCGGCCCGGCAAGACAAAATAACCGTGATAACGGCTTCCCAGGGGCTCTTGGCTTCTTCGTGGTATTCTCCATCATCTTCCCCGCTTTTACCGGGATGACCGCCGGAGTGGGATTGTCGGGCGATCTCCGCGACCCCGGTAAATCCATACCAAGAGGCACACTGGCGGCCACCCTCTGCGGCATGTTCATTTACATTTTAATCGCATGGAAACTTACCCTGTCTGCACCTCCCGAAGCCCTGGTTGATACCTCACATCTGATAATGTCAGACATTGCCTGGCAGGGCTGGTGGTTAATTCCCATAGGGTTGGCCGCGGCGACAATTTCTTCAGCATTGGGCAGTATTATGGTCGCACCCCGCACCCTTCAGGCGATCGCAAGGGACGGGATTTTCCCCACCCCAAAATTGAACAACTTACTTGCAAAAGGAGAGGGTGAAAAGGATGAGCCGTTTAATGCCTCAGTCATAACCATAATTATCGCCGGCTTGTTTATTCTTATGGGTGCCATCGACGAGGTTGCGAAAATCATCTCCATGTTTTTTATGGTAACCTACGGTTCGCTTTGCCTCATTTCCTTTCTGAACCATTTTGCCGCCGATCCTTCCTACCGACCCAAGTTTAAATCGCGTTGGTATGTGTCGCTTTTCGGGGCCCTGAGCTGCTTCGCCCTGATGTTTTTTATGAACGCCGCCTATGCGCTCCTGGCTGTGGTCCTGATCCTGGCATTATTTGCATGGGTAGCATATTACAACCAGGATAAAAGAAACCTTGCCATAATATTCCAGGGAGTAATTTTCCAGCTTAGCCGGCAGATGCAGGTCTTTCTTCAAAAATCGGAAAAAGAACAATCCCAAAGTTGGCGCCCTTCAGCAATAGCCATTTCAGAAGACAGTTTCACAAGGCTTTCGGCTTTTAAGCTCTTGCGGTGGATCGCCCACCGCTACGGTTTTGGCACCTATATCCACTATATCAAAGGCTACCTGTCTAAAGAGACTAACCTGGAGGCAACCCGTAGCAAGAAACAATTGATCACCATGGCAGATGTGAGCGATAGCAATGTTTTTATAGATACGCTGGTCTCCCCATCCTTTACCTCTACCGTTGCACAAATTATCCAGTTACCGGGAATATCCGGGAAGGAAAACAATCTTCTCCTTTTTGAATTTCACAAAAACCATCCCGATAACCTCCTGGATATTGTCGATAACCTCGGACTAATAAAATCCGTCAACTTCGACCTTATTATTCTAGCCAGCTCGGAACGGGAATTTGGCATTATGAAGCAGATTCACCTTTGGATCTCCCCTTACGATTTTGAAAATGCCACGCTTATGATCCTGCTGGCATATATTTTATTGGGCCATCCCGACTGGAAAAAATCAACCATAAATATTCATGCCGTATTCCCTGAAGACTCAATAATTGAGGAGCGTGAACGGCTTTTTCTCCTCATTCAGGCCGGACAACTCCCCATTTCACCCAAAAATATTGAGTTTATTGCCCAAAAATCAGCCATGAGTATGAAGCGCATTATCAACGAAAAATCAATTGATGCCGATCTAACCATAGTCGGATTCAATGAAAAGACCGTCGAACACCTGGGCGCCAAGTACATTTGAAGGGTATGAGGGGATTGGGAACGTCCTATTTGTAAACGCCGCCGAATCCAAAGAGATCAAATAGGATCCGAATCCAGGCGTTCCTTTTTAACCCCGCAACCTGACAACCAATACCTCCGCTTGATCCGTCAAAATGGCTCGGTAGGTTTGAAATTGTGCTTCCGATTATACAAATAGTCACTTGTGCACGGTATGGAATAGACCGGGATCCTGCCCCTGACCTTATCCATTCTCCTGCACCTATTAGGCAGCGCGCCGGTATAATTTACCGCCAATTAAGGTCTTAACTACGAAATCTTTAATGTAATTTCATATCCGGATTTAATCCCCATGGAACGAAAACTCCAAAAACGGCATATTAAATATGCTTTCATTTTTCTCGTCGGTTTGCTCTTCTCCGGTTATATGTTCTATTCCATCAACGAGAAATACCGCGAAGCAAACCGCGCTGCCGTGGAGACGGCGATGATCAAGGTAGAGCTGAAACTTTCACGTGAACTGGAAAAGATCAACCTCACCCTGGAGACCCTGGGCGTATTTTTTGAAAATACCGAGCATGTGACCGAAGATCTTTACCAGGAACTCACGGCACCCTTCCTGGACGAATTGTACGGGGTTAAGACTTTCCTTTGGGCCCCGGCGTTTTCGCCCGGAGAACTGGAGCAACTGATACGGAAGGAATTCGACTCCATATACAGCAGTAACCAGGCCCTCCGCGATTCTGTACGGAATGCCCTTACGGCCAACCCGGCGGAAATGCATTTTCCGGTTGTTTTTGTAAGCCCGCGAATTTGAAAAGGCGGCTTTCCAGGGCCGGGATCCCAATACCTACCCCCAATTCCGTACAGCCGTCACCCAAACCCTGGCTTCCAGGAGGATCACCTATGCCGGCAGCCTGCTCCCCGGGACCGAGGCGGGAAATTCAGCCGGGTTCACCACCCTGCTCTCCGTCTACGACTCCCTGAACCAAAACCCGGTAGGGCTTATGCTTTCTTCATACGACCTGGGGGAATTTGCAGATAAGACACTCCGGTTTGAACTTCCCTACCTGAACATCGGAATATCCGACCTGGACACGAACAATGAGCTCCTGTACGTTACCGGGCAGGCATGGGATGAGGTTCTGCAGCCAGGGACTCCATCGAATTAAAGGTCGCAGACCATACCTGGCGGATCCGTATGCAACCCAAACCAAAATACATGGCTTATCCGCATGCTACTGAAGCCTATTTTTTATTGATCCTGGGGCTTGCGGCCACCCTGCTCCTGATCGTGGTGCTCAGACAGCGGGATGCCTACAGCCAGAAACTAACCGCGGAGGTGAAATTGCGGACCGCGGAACTGGAAGAATCCAACCGCCTTAAGGAAAACCTGTTGAGGGAAATCCACCACCGGGTTAAAAATAACCTGCAGATAGCCTCCAGCCTGATGAACATGCAACAGCGAAAACTCAAGAACCCCGAGGCCATCGCTGCCCTTGAGGATAGCCGCAACCGAATCCTGGCCATCGCCCTTACCCACCAAAAGATTTACCAGGACAAGGATACCAAGGCAGTCAACCTGAAAGAATATTTCCATGACCTGGTCTCCTATCAGAAAAAGTTGTTCCCGGGAGTGAATTACGTGATCTCGTCCCCTGAAATCCTAATAGACCTGGACAAAGCCGTCCCCCTGGCCCTGATCGCCTCGGAACTGGTAACCAACGCGTCCAAGCACGCGTTTACGGAGAACAACCCCTCCCCACGGCTCGACATATCTGTGGAACAGATGGAGCGCGACCGGGTAAAAATACGGTTCAGCGACAATGGGGTTGGGCTTATAGCCAATTTCGATATTAAATCGTCCAGCGGGCTGGGGTTTAAAATCATTCAGGCCCTCTGCAAACAAATATCAGCTACTATTATGCACGATAACGCCGAAGGGGCTGTCTTTGAAATCGAATTCGAAAACAAGAAGTAACTGGGTAGGCCGCCCACAGGCTATCCGGTTTATTCCTCCATCAGGGCGTTGAAGCCCGGGTGGTCCTTCAACTTTGACACCGTACTATTCTCCTTGAGGTACGCCCTGTCCTGAAAGCCCGATCGCACGAGTTTTTCCAGGTATTCAAAGGCCCTGTCCGGTTTTCCCAAGGCCAGGTAGTTTTCCATTTGCCTGAGGTAGCTGTAGAGGTTCTCCGGATTGGCCAGGATGCAGATATCGTAGCAAAATATTTTCTGTTGTACGGAAAGTTTGCCACTTCCATGATCTGCAGTCTCAAAGGCAATTGCCGAAAGGGTGGCGAGGATCCGCCCGAACATGGCCCGGTTATAAAGATCCGCCCCGGCCATCTTCTCGCGGATCCGGGCTAATCCTCTTTTCCCACTGCCCTGTTTCGGTAACCCCATTCCGGATATCGGCTTGCAGGGCATCTACATACATCTTTACCAGGCCGGCTTCCACTTCGAGGCTTTTTTCCAGCTCCTGTTTTTGTGTCCGGAAGGCCTTTGTTTCCCGGATACTTTCGGCCCTGACCCGAATGCTGTCCAACCCGTAGTACCTGCCAAAATTCCTAAGGATCCTGTCGTATTCGCGGACCGCTCCGGGCAGGTCGTTTCCGGCTTCCAGTTTCCTTGCGTCATCACAAAATTTACTGTAGATGCGATCAACCACCGCCTTGTTTTCGGGCAGCAATCCCTTTCTGTAGGCTTCCAGTTGGAGCCAGGCAAAGGCTTTCCCCAGCTGTTCCGGCAGTGGCCATTGGTGTTCTATCCCAAACACAAATAATTCGTGGGGAAAATGCAACTTTTCCAGCCAGCCATCTGTTTTTCTGAGTTCAGAATAGTTAAAATCCCGGTCACCCACAATGGCAGCATAGGAAAAAGGAGGGTTCAGGGAAGGCGGGGTATCCGAAAACCCCGCCCCACAGGCCACCACTCCCTGTATATGCCCGCTTAATACCGCTATACTCGATGCCAGACGGGCCCCGCCGGAGAATCCGGCTGTATAAATACGTCCGGGATCCAGGTCGAAATCGGAAAATACCTCGTTGAACAAGCGGTTGGTAATTTCAAAATTCCGGTCGTACGGTCCGTTCCTGGAATCGTTGGAAGCCACCAAAATATACCCATATGTCTCGGCTGCCTCTGTAAACTGCCGAATAGCCACCCCGCCCCGGGCCGCCGGATCAAATATGAGAACGATAGGCCAAGCCGAACCAGGCCGGTATTGTTCCGGAAGGTAAAGGGCAAAGCTTTCGGTTGTGGAACCTTGTACAGGCACCGAATCAATGACCTCTCCCCTGGCAAAGACCTGTCTCTGCGCTCGGGACGCAAGGCTCATCAACAAGGGCAGCAGGCCCAAACAAATTCGAATAAGCTTCCACAGTTCCCCTAAATTCCCGTAATTCCACATTCCAGTAGGCATTGGTACTGCAAGATATCAATTCCTTTCCTCATTCCTTTCCCTGAAAATCAAAGGGGCGGAACACTATCCGCCATCTCCGCTCGCTTTAAAAAGCCATCGGCCCACTTCTAAACCGAAACACCCCGTTGGCGATAGAACAAAGATCTTTAACGATTAAGGAACCCCATGTGTCAGAAGTTTCCGTAACTTTTCTCTGCAATTCCTGAAGAACCTCTACCCATAGCCATCAATATTGGGCAGGGTGTGGGGCTGAAGGGATTCCTCCGATGGTTGAACAGAGAAGCAAATATTAACTGAAATTTTCGGAGAATCAAAAAATGTGGCCATGGAAAATCGAGGAAGAACCTGGGGTAAATTCTGGACTTACGCCCTGGTGGCAGGGCTTATGTTGGCAGGGTATGCCATTACCTGGTATTTGGTTGAACAAAGGAGGGACAGCGACGCGGAAGCGTTTTACAAGGTCAGCAAGGCCAACCAGGAACAAGTTTGGTCCGTGATCCGCTATGTTCAGGACATGCCGGATAGCCGCGAAAAGTCTGATTTACTGGAAATCCTATCCCCTGTATACATCGTACGAACCCGGAAAGAGATGGACAGCCTCCGCAAGGCCCGCGACAGCACCCCCGCCCTGGGGGGGCTGTAAGAACAGCCCGAAAAAACATGAAAGCTCTGTCCTAAGCGGCCTATTGCAAAAAGGTTACCGCCTTCAGGTTGATGATATCCTCATTGGGCGCATCGGGCTTCACCATAATGAAATAAATGTCGTGCCTGCCTTGCAGCGCTTTTTCCAGCCGGGCCTCCAGCGCTTCTACCCGGCCCCAGTCTCCGGTTGGGAGAATAGGAAGTTTTCAGGATAACCGGTCCGGCCTGCGAATCGAGCCGAACTTCAATATGGCCGGCGAGCTTTTCAGAAGCATACTCGAACAGAAACCCCCTTATCCCCGTCAGGTCAACATTTTCCAACATGTAAAACGCCTTGTGATCGGCATTGGTGAGGGAGTTACCAAAGCGTTCAAAGTGGGCATACCTGTCCATGTATACTGTTGGAACCCGGGCTTTTCTAAATTTCAATACTTCACTGCTTTTTATGGGCTGTATCCCGTTCGCCCCGGTATCGGTATATGACCCCGACAGGGTATAGACCCCTCGCGGTTCGTCAGCCTTATGCCGGGTAAAGGCGACGGAGCCTTCCGGCGCGAGGGTTTCCATTTCTCGCTGCTCCTCCGTAAGGGACAACATATACTTCACCATTTCCTCTACATCCTGCGGGGCGAGTTGCGGATGGGCGCTCATCAGGTTCTCACCCCAATTTCCGGCGCCTCCGGAAATTACCTTGCGGACCAGGGCAGGCAGGGCAGCGGGCTGGCCTTTGTACCGCCTGGACACTTCTGTGTAGGAAGGACCAACCGATTTTCCCTGGATCACATGACACGCCTTGCAATCGCTTCGTTCGATCAGGGAATAGCCCAGGGGTACGGCTTTGGGCACATTCCCGTATTCCTGCGGATCCTGCCGCAGCGTGCTGGGAGATGGATCATATCCGAACAACACCCTGGCGCGGGCAGGATCAATCCGCTCATCTTCCGCATCGGACACATCCAGGCTATATTCAAATGGCCGGCCTTCCCAGAAGAAGGATTTGTTGCGGGCCGACCGGAAATGAACTTCCGGCGGCGGATTCCCGGCTTTTACCAAAACCGTATCGGTACTGCTTAGCCCATCCTGGTCACTAACTTTCAGTACGGCATGGTATACCCCCGGCTCCTCGTAGGTAAAATCCGGGACTCTTCTGTGGAAGTGGCCCCTTTTCCGTCCAGGAACCATTGAAATTTCAGGGTGTTGTCATCATCTGGGTCCGTGCTGCCGCGGCTACTGAAGCGTACGCGCAGCGGTACCTCCCCGGCGACTTCCTTCCTCATTGGAAGGGTGTGCAATTCGGAGGTTATGAACACCCGTTCCGAAAGCTGCGCCTGGGCGACGGAATCCGTAATGGATGCCTTGGCAATTGGCGCACGGTTGCCGCGGTTGTATTGGATTTTGACCAGGCGGGCATCCTCGTTGTCTGCCCCGTAAACGGAGCCGTATTCGAGCATGTACATCACCCCGTTTTTCCCGAAGGCCAGGTCTATCGGCCTCCTGAAATCGCCATTGGCCGTCATGAAAGGTTCAGCTCTGGTAAAGTTCTCATTTTCGTCAAACCGCAAGGCCATCACCCAATTACGCATCCAGTCGAACACGAAGAGTGCGCCATCGAAATATTCGGGGAAACCACCCGGGGAGTCGGAATTTTCATCATAGGTATAAAACGCCCCTGCCATGGCCGACCGGCCCCCTTCCCCCAGTTCCGGAAATTTTTCGGAGGCCGCATACGGATACCAAATGATGGGTTCCCGCGCAGGCGGGAGCTCCCTGAGTCCGGTATTGTTAGGGGAATCATTAACGGGTTTCTGAGGGTCAAAGGCCGGGCCGGCGGTTTCCGTGGCAAAGTCCCAGTCTGTATAGGCCTGGTTGTTCCCCACGAAGTAAGGCCATCCGAAATTCCCTGCTTCTTTGGCCTGGTTGAATTCGTCGTAGCCCCTGGGACCCTGGGGTCCTGCTTCCCCGGCGTCGGGCCCGATCTCCCCCCAGTATACGGTGGCTGTCCTGGGATTTACGGCGATGCGATAGGGGTTCCTGCACCCCATGACGTATATCTCCGGCCTTGTTTTGGCCGTACCGGGAGGAAAGAGGTTTCCTTCGGGGATAGTGTAGAGGGGGGCACCCGGGTCCTTGCTGTATGCAGGATGGACCCTCAGGATCTTCCCCTTCAGGTCGTTGGTATTGGCTGCCGACCGTTGGGAGTCCAGGCTGTAGTGCTCTTTTCCCGGGCGTTCGTCCAACGGGGCAAACCCCCCGGACGGAAAAGGGCTGGAACTGTCGCCGGTAGACAGGTAGAGATTTCCGTCCCTGTCCCACGCCAGGGACCCACCGTGGTGGGCTCCGCTGTTCCTCTGTACCGGCACCTTTAATAAAACCTGTTCGGAATGCATATCGAGCGTATTATCGTCATTCAGGATAAAACGAGACAGGTTGAATAGGATGGGTTCCCCATCAATCGGTGGGGAATAGTAGAGATAAATGTAATGGTTGGTGCTGAAATCCGGATCGAGGGTAACTCCGATGAGGCCTGTGCCTCCTTCCGTTTCCACATCAAATCGGTGCACAATGGCCTGTGTCCCGGTCCGGGGATCATAGACCCCCAGGTTGGCACTCCTCAGTTCGGTATAGAAAATCCGGCCATCTTCCGCCACGGCCAATTCCATGGGGTTATCCAGGTCATTGACCAACACGGTTTTCTCAAAGCGGTTTTCCTCCGGGGCGGCCACAGCAGTGGCCTTGCTGTAATCCAGGTGCCTGCCGTTCCCCATGGCATATAAGATGCCTCCCTGAAGGTGCTGCAGGAAAAGGGGTTCACTATAGGAGGCATCTTCATGGCCCCCTCCTGTGTAGAACGCCCTGCCCCCGTCAAATTCATGATACCAGGCAATAGGATGGTTGCTGCCGTTAGTCCCTCCTTCATAGGATTCCTCGTCCAGGGTGGCAAGTACTTTGATCCCAGGGTAAAAGTAGCGGTAGTTGTACCACTCATCGGTTCGTTCCCAGCGATCGGGAAGGCCTGCCGTCGCCGGGTGGGACTTGTCTGTCACCAGGATCGTGGCCGGGCGCACATTGGGGTTATGGGGATGGCTGGCAAAAAAGGCTCCCATAAGTTTGCCGTACCAGGGCCATTCATATTCCGTATCGGCGGCAGAATGGATGCCTACATAACCGCCCCCCGCCTGGATATACCGTTCAAATGCTGCCTGTTGGCCGGCATTAAGGACATTTCCCGTGGTGTTGTTAAAGATGACCGCATCATACCACCTGAGGTTATCGTCGTTAAATACTGTCGGGTCTTTGCTGAGATCTACCTTATAGCCATTCTCCTCGCCTAATTTTTGAATCGCCTTGTTTGCAAAAGGGATGGAGGTGTGTACCCAACCCTCGGTACGAGAAAATACGAGAACCCTGGGGCCGCTGTCCCTGCAGGCACCGATTATAAAAAGTAAGGCCAGCAGGGCCAAAATGAATCGCCAGTTTTTTAGATTCATCGTATAGTGGATTAGGGAAGACCGCTTACTGAAATAGCTCACAGGATCGGAATGGAATTTTACGCTGTTTGAAAGTTTCATCAGGTTGGCTGGTTTCGAAGCGGGGGTAATTTCGTGAAAATTGCGCTATCCCATTAATGCAATTCTATAAAATCCGTACAGGATATCATCAGGACCCTACAAGATAATGTACATTACCCATGCGATCAAAACCCTGTCTTCACAAAAAAACCCCGCAATTGCGGGGTTGTAAAATAAGTTTTCAAACAGGAACCCAGCTATTGCACATTGATCCCAATATTTCCCTGGGCAATTACCGTTTGCAGTTCGCTGGCACTCTGATGGATTCTAACATGGCCGTTATATGCCTTCAGGGCATCATAGGTGATGGCCGTGCCATTATCCAACTTCGTAACGTTCGTTGTACTGGACTGGCAATCGCACTCAATCGGGTCCAGCGTGATGGCTATACTCCCACCGGAAGATTCCTTCCCGTTGTAAATGAAGCCGGGATGGATGTCCGTAGACGATCCGTTGAGTTGCAGGACCACATCTGTGGAACCATCTTTTCTCTCGTAAAATGTCACTTTCCCTTGTACTTCCGGTTTGTCCACAGAATGCAGGGAAAACTCCTTGGAACCCAGTTTTACGGGTTCAGAATCATCCTTACTACAGCCAGCAAACAGCATAGGAATCCCAATGGAAAGAATCAGGGCTAATCTTTTCATTTAAATAATAATTTGGTTCATCTTAACAAGTTCACAAAGTAATAAAATTCCGAAACCCTCTGTTGGTATATTCCACAATGTGTTACAATTCTCCGGTATAAAGCGCAATTAATTTAGGTTCTCAAGTTTTACCGCGTTAAAATGCCCCTCTTCCCGGAAATTCCCTTTAACCCGGATTATCACTCTGGTAGGCCGTGCCCTTGGCCATTCTTGTGGCTGGCCGTCATCAGGGAAACCGACGTTATTCTTTTTGCGCCTTTGGGTTGGGATAGTTGTCTGATTGATCTTCCTCCCGTTCATCCAGGCAGGTAAAATCTTTTTCCAGTAATAGTGCCAGGTGTTCCCCGCCGGGCAGGTCCAGGTCGTGCCGATAGCCTACTTCAGAGCTACCAGCCCATCCCCGGGCATCCGGGTCGGGGACGAACAGCGTAATTGTATCGTTTTCGAAACTGGCACTCAGCGTGTCGATACCCCTATCTGCCCGTATGGCATACTTAAAAACCCCCGATGGGAAGGAGGTACACTCCTCGAAATAACCCTTTTGGCTTAATGCCTCCACTTCCGACATGCTGAGCCGGAAACGGACTGAATTTCCTCGTATCCTGATTTTCATATTACCTGTGTCTTATGTTGAATTACTTTCATTCCGTATCCTAAAGGCTTTCGCTTTGATCTCTGGTTTCTTCAGAACTCACGGGATAATTTATGGTGACCCGGGTGCCCTTCCCCTTACGCGAATTAATAAAAAGCCGACCATTAATATAACTTATCCTTTCCTTCATAAAAAACAATCCCATCCCGCCTTCGCTGCTGGGTAAGGGTTCCCCGGAGGTGATGCTGTCATCAAAGCCCTTCCCGTCATCATCCACAACAATGCTCAGCATGTTTTCCTGCACGTGGATTGTAACCAGAATGAAATTTGAAGCGGCATATTTGATCGCATTGTTTACGGCTTCCTGTACTACCCTGTAAATATTTGTTTCTGCCAGTGAGTTAAGCCGGATGATCCCGTCGGCACGGTTCTCAAAGAGGATCTTTTTCCCAGTGAGCTTGCTCAGCTCCTCCGTCATTTTCTGAATAGCGGGCACAATCCCGTGATCGCTTAATTCCGGTGGGGTCAGATTAAAGGTCGCCGTTCGTACCCCTTTGATAAGGTCGCCGGTAAGGGTTTTGATATACTGTATTTTCTCGGCGACCTTCTCTTTATTCTTCAGGTTGATGGATTCGATATTGAATTTAAGGGCGGTAAGCATCTGACCGATCCCATCGTGAATATCCTTGGCAATACGCTTGCGTTCCTCTTCCTGTCCTTCCACAATCTGACTCGCTTGTTGTTGTTTTTGGCGGATGCTTTCCTCGTAGTTCTTACGGGTAAGTTCATCCATTTTCAGGCGGGTCTGTTTTCGTTCGGTGATATCCGAACATAATATAAGGATGCTTTGCTGCAGTTTCGAATGGGGCATGGGGATGATAGACATATCCAGCCAAAGTTCCTTCCCCTGCAGGGTACGGATGCGGATTTCTTCGGTCCGGATGGCATTCCGGTTACTCTTCAGAATCTCCCGAAGGTATTGTTGCTGGCCTTCATCCGTCGTAAGGACCTCCGAAAATGGCTTATTTAATTCCCTTTTGTTATATCCCAGCAGGTCCAGGAATTTTTTACTGATAAAAACCACAGACCCATCCTTTTTAATACTTGCAAACAGGGCCGCATTGTCTATCACAAAGTTCAATTCCTGCAGTTCTTGCAGGGAACGTTCCTTTTCTTCATAGAGCTTTTTGATCTTCCCCGCGTCGTTTTCAGATTTTCTCTGGTTGGCAATAAGGTTGGAGATGGTATTCCGGATATGGATGGACAAAGGCCGAAAGATGAACAGCATCTCTAGCAGAAGGATGGTCAAAGCCACTACCAGCAGCAGATATTCCTTGAATTTGAGACTCTGTAATTTCGCTTTGCTCCGTTTGTCGTATTCATTGACAATAGTGTCCATCAACCGGAGGAAGGGGCGTTCGTTTTCGAGCAATACCCCAATATTGCCGTAGAAGCCCTGCGGCAATCCCTTTGACGGGTTGTCCAGGAGCGACAACATATTCTCCCCTGCCCGGACCATCGCCAGATGATGGGGTCGGATACTATCAAAAAGCGCCAGGATATCCGGGTGTTCTTCGGCCGGAAGGCCGAGGGAGTCATTGCCGAACTGCAAGCCGTGGTGTGCCGTTTTCCATGCCTCCAGGGTGTTCCTGAATTCCGATATGATCAGGGATTTATTGGTGCTGTCGGCCCGATCAATAAGCAAAAGGGCCTCCTTTACCAGTTTCTGGCTATAGGCCCTCTGGCGTCCGGCCACATTGATCACCCTGGAATCACTTAGTTGGGAGTTCAGGTGTCTCTGGATAAGGACCTGGGCAACTATAATCAACAGGGCAATCCCCGAAAGTGCGAGGATATACCACTTACGGATCCGTTGAAAGGTTGCCGTATCCAGGGGGGGCGGGTGATGTCGCTCTGCCATGTTATCAGGTTCAAATATAAAAATAAGCCTTATCTGTTTAAGGCTTTGTCGAGGAGCAGGAACATCTTCTCTGATAACGGAAGCTTATGGGCTGCATCCCTGCCACTCGCTGACATTTTATTCCAGGTTTTCCTCAGGATATCCACCAGTTTATCTTCGGGGTGTTTTTGGGCAAAGTCTTCCAGGTAGTATTGCAGGAATACCAGGCAAATAACATCTTCCAGGGTCTGGGTTTCAGGATCCCGTTTTAGTTTTTTTTTCTGGAGAAGGAAGGCAATCCGGTTTGTTGTTTCTTCGGGGTAGCCGACTTTTTCCAGGATCTCCGCCGCGATTTCCGCATGGAACTTTTTAAGGTCCTGCCGCCACCTGAGATAGCCCACACGGTCCATTGTGTAGTCTTCTCTCGGAATCTCCCAACGCCGTATGTGCTGGCAGCGTGCGGTCAACTGCAGGGCCTCGGAAGCTTGCGGTTCAAATTCATTGAGCTTCTCCGTCATCCGCATGGAATAGAGCAATTCCTTCGGGTAGGTTTTACCCCCGAAGGATTCCGTGTGCGGGTCTTTGGCATTGGCGGCATCAAATTCCCGGAAGGCCTTTTGTAGTTTGTCGGATTTTTGCATGGGCAGGGGGTTGACCCATAAAGCTATTCAGAAAAACCTACATACACAAAACCATCTTCCACTTTAACCGGGTAGGTGGCAATCCGCCTCAGGTCGCCGTTCAGGTGCTCGCCTGTTTTAAGGGAGAAGGTATTCTTGTGCAGGGGGCATGCTATTTTAGGTTCCAGGTGATCGTCCCCGATCATGCCACGGGAAAGGACCATTTCCATTTTATGCGGACAAAGGTTCTGACAGGCATACCAATTCCCTTCCCTCGTAAAATTAAAGATGGCGATCTGCCGGTTCTTATATTTGATACAGGCTCCTCCATTGCGCGGGAAGCGGGCGGCCGGGGCCGCCCGGAACCAATGCAAAACTTCTTCGGGCCGCACGCCCGTTCATATGTGATGTGTTCCAAACTATTCATAGGTCCGATTTATTTTGGTTCAAATTGCAGGGTCATCCCCATGCTCTGGGCATTTTCTGGTCCCTCAAAGCCACGAACTCTATTGTATGGTCGGGCTCTTCCGAATTCACGAAATGTGAGTAACGCTGCGGATCTCTCGGACTCTCCACGGCCTCTTTCCATTCGCATTGGTAGGTGGTCACGAGGCGTTCCATTTCCTGGTCCAGCTCTCCGGCTATCCCCAGGCCATCGTGGATCACCACGTTTTGAAGGTAAGTGATCCCCCCCTCCAGCTTTTCCAGCCATGCAGCCGTACGCGTCAGGGGTGGCGCCGTTTTAATATAGAACATCAGGAAACGGTCTACATACCTGATGGCGGTTGCTTTATCCAATTTCTCGGCCAGAAGGACGGCATGCCGGGGTTTGGCCCCGCCATTGCCACAGACATACACATTCCAGCCTCCTTCAACCGCAATAAACCCGAAGTCTTTGCTCCGGGCTTCTGCACATTCCCGTATACAACCGGAAACCCCGCCTTTCAATTTATGGGGAGATCGGATACCCTTATAGCGATTCTCCACCTCAATCGCGAAACTCACGCTTTCGTCCATCCCGTATCGGCACCAGGTAGAACCCACACAGCTCTTTACCGTACGAAGGGCTTTCCCATATGCATGGCCGCTTTCAAAGCCCTCTTTGATGAGTTCTTCCCAGATGAGGGGCAGTTCGTGCAATTGGGCCCCGAACATATCAATGCGCTGCCCTCCGGTTATCTTGGTATACAGGTCGTACTTCTGTCCTATCCGGCCCAATGCCATCAATTTCTCGGGGGTAATCTCGCCCCCCGGTACCCGGGGCACGACGGAATAGGTTCCGTTTCGCTGAATATTCGCCAAGAACCGGTCATTGGAATCCTGGATGGTTTCCTGCCGGTTGGCCGTTTCATTGTAAATACTGGCAAAGATGGCGGCAACTGCCGGCTTGCACACCTCGCAGCCATGCCCAGAACCCACAGCGTCCAGCAATTCATCGTAGTCCTGGATACCCCTTGCAATTTTACTACATCGTATAATTCCTGCCGGGAATAATTAAAATGTTCGCAAAGGCGTTCTTTTACGGTTTTTCCTACAGTTTTCAGGCTTTCTTTTATCAGGTCCGCAACCATAGGTTTGCAGCCGCCACAACCGGTAGTGGCCCTGGTAGCCCTGGACACGCTTTTGATATCTTCATTCCCTTCCTGAAGGACAGTACGGCATAGGGTGCCCTTTTGTAACGGCCTCGCATGAACAGATAACCGCAGTATCCGGCAGGTCCATGGCCGAACCAAAAGCAGAACTGCCCTCTCCGCGGGAGCCCACGATCAGTTCCTCGGCATTATCCGGTAGAGGGATCCCATTGAGGTACATCTGGTGTAGGATGTTGTAGTCATTGGCATCTCCAACCAGGATCCCCCCCAGGAGCTTATTGCCGTCATGGCTCACATTGATCCTTTTGTACAGGCTTTTGGTTTTATTTTCAAATATGATGGAATGCCCTTTTTCCGGGGGCATATAAGGTTCCCCGAAACTGGCCACATCCACTCCAATAAGTTTAAGTTTTGTGGACATATCGATATCCCCTCCCATGACCGCTTCCCGATCCCCCAGAATCTGCCGTACGGCCACGTCAGCCATTTCATATCCCGGGCCCACCAGGCCATAAATCATTTGATTGTAGAGGGCCACTTCTCCAATAGCAAAGATATTGGGGTCGGAAGTATGCATGGTTTCGTCCACCACTATCCCACCCCTGACACCCATTTTCAGGTTACAGCTTTTCCCCAGTTCATCCCTGGGGCGTATCCCGGCGGAGATTACCAACATATCCACGTCGAGCATGTCATCTTCCCCGAATTCGAGCCCGGTTATTGAACCATTGCCCAATACCTTGTTGGTGGCTTTCCCCAGGTGTATTTTCAGGCCCATGGATTCCAGGATGAGCTGCAGCACCCGGCTGCTGCGGATGTCGAGTTGCCTTGGCATGAGTTTGGTAGCAAATTCCACAATGTGGGGTTCGAGTCCCATATCCATCACCGCCTTCCCGGCTTCAAGGCCAAGCAGGCCTCCGCCCAGGATTGCTGCCTTTGGGCTGGGTGATTTCTTCAAGAGCTTTTCGGCATGCGCCAGCATCCCCTCCAGGTCTTCAATAGTCCGGTAAACAAAAACGCCCTCCTTCTCAACGCCCCGGATAGGCGGCACAAAGGGGACGGAGCCTGTGGCCAGTACTAAGTAATCATAAGAAAACTCCCGGTCGGACGAGGTGCTCACACATTTACGGTCCCGGTGGATGTCCGTTACCCTTTCGTTACTGATCAACTCAATATTATGTTCTTTATACCAGCTTCTCGGCGCCATTTCCAGCGCTTCCGCATTCCGTCCTCAAAATATGCGCTTAGGTGTACGCGGTCATAGGCCACACGAGGTTCCTCCCCGAATACTAGGAGTTTATATTCCGCAGGGATTGGACCGTGCCGCAAACTTTTCACAAAACTTATACCCTACCATGCCGTTTCCGACAACTACTACTGTTTTCATAGGTGGTTGTTTAATCCAATGAGCAATATTAAGTATTATTACGTATTTTTTAGGTGATTATATGTAAATAATTACGTATTTATATTGAGAATCATATAAATTATCAACCCGAATTTTGGGCAGTCCATATTCAATCAAGAGTCCTATTTCCCATTATTTGGTGTCTTGCCGGCGTTTCGGCCCGGAAAATACCCCTCATACCCCAACATGTGGGTTTTGGAATTTGGGGCGTAGAAATGTTGAGGCAGAAGTCATCCTGCTGAAGATTTTACCATGCCTTATAAGGATTTCAAGGATGCTGCCAGGAAGAATTTGCACCGGTTGCGCCGGCACTCATCATTATAGGTCATCTTATGCAATACCCTGTAAACAGGGATTTCCTGAGCACCTTCAGATTCTGTCAGCTTTCCGCGGCAAGCACAAGCCGCAGGATATTTGCCAATACGGCAAAAGACCGGGTTATTAATTCGTGCATTCCCAATACAGACTGCCCGGAATTATCAAGCTGGCAAAAATTCGTGTTAATACGTATTTTTTAATACTATTATTACGTATTTATACTTAGTTAGTGATAGATTTGGTCCAAAGTAAAAAATAGTAACCCGTAAAGCAGACCTTATGAAAACACCTGTTACCGCAAAAGCCACCAAACTGGAGCTCCTGAATTTCCGCAGCATGCCCATCCGTACATTTTGGATTACCTCCATTGCCTTCTTCCTTTGTTTCTTCGCCTGGTTCGGGATTGTGCCTTTTATGCCCGACGTGGTGAGGGACCTGGGCCTGACGCCCGCCCAAAAATGGAACTCTATCATCCTGGCCGTAACCGGGACGGTGTTCGCCCGCCTTTTAATCGGGAAATTGTGTGACCGTTTTGGGCCCCGCCTGTGCTATACGTTCCTCCTGATTTTCGGATCCATCCCCGTCATGTTGCTGGGGGTGGTTCAAACCCCCCTTGAATTCCTTATTTGCAGGCTTTTTATTGGGTTTATCGGCGCTTCCTTTGTGATAACCCAGTTCCATACATCCATCATGTTTGCCCCCAATGTGGTGGGAACGGCCAATGCCACTTCTGCCGGATGGGGAAACCTGGGAGGCGGGGCTAACCGACTGGGCATGCCACTGATCGGGGCAGCGGTGGTAAGCCTTGGCATAGCCGATGACGTAGCCTGGCGATATTCCATGGTCATAGCCGGAGTGGTCTGTTTCGCCATGGGAATTGTCTATTATTTCTTCACCCAGGATGCCCCTGAAGGGAATTTTTCAGAGCTAAGAGAAAAGGGGCAAATGCCTGTAATCCAAAAGGACAGTGTTTCCTTCCTCACTACCCTGAAGGATTACCGGGTTTGGATCCTGTTCCTGGTTTACGCCTCATGTTTCGGGATCGAGTTAACCGTTTATGGCACTATGGATGACTATTTACAGAATCATTTTGGCCTGGCTCGGCTTACCGCCGGGAACCTGGTACTCTCCTTTGCTCTGATGAACATCTTTGCCCGTACGCTGGGCGGCTGGTTCGGGGATTTTTTCGGGAACCGCAACGGCCTGCGCGGCCGGGTGGTCTTCCTAACCCTCATCCTTGCCGCAGAAGGCATAATGCTCTCCGTATTTTCCATGACCACCAGCCTCATCCTGGGAATGATCTTCCTTATCACTTTCAGTGTGACGGTACAGATGGCAGAAGGTGCCACATTTTCCGTGGTACCCTTTATTAACCGCAAGGCCATTGGCTCCATTTCTGGGATTGTGGGGGCAGGTGGAAATGTGGGGGCCTTCCTGGCTGCCCTGCTCCTCAAAGCCAAATCAGCAGCAGCTGAAAACACCGCCATAGAAGCTAACCGCGCCCTTGGCGAGAAGGCCATGCATACAGCTCAGGCTACAGCCGCTTCCAGTGCCGTCTCCAGTGGATTTTTCCTTATTGGTGGTTTGGTGATGGTGGCCGCGGTTATGGCTCTCGCTATCCGGTTTGCCACAGAAGATGAAAAAGCCATCCGTGAAGAAATCCAGGGCCAGGTAGCCTGGACCGCTGCAGATAAATAATGTGGAGCCCTCCCGTAATCCTAAAGCAATAATCCTATGAAAACATCACTGCTGTTGCCTTTGTTATTTGCCCTGTTCTTGCAACAAGGCATGGCCCAGTTCGCCCTGAATGGACAACTACGTCCAAGAACAGAATACCGTAATGGGTTTGGAACCATTATTCCCGACACTGCCGATGCCGGTTTCGCAACCTCGTCACGGGTCCGCCTTAATGCCGGTTTCCAAACCGAAAGCTATGAACTCTACCTCAGCCTTCAGGATGTGATGGTATGGGGAGAGAACCGACAGCTCCTTCCGTCCGACCAGAACAATTCCTTTTCCATTTTTGAAGCCTGGGCAAAACTGAAATTAGGCGAAGGGTTCAGCACAAAACTGGGCCGGCAGGTGATCTCTTATGACGACCAGCGGATCTTTGGAGAGGTGGACTGGACCCAGCAAGCAAGGAACCATGATGCTGCACTCCTTTGCTATCAGGGCAGATTCATTCATTGCCGACCTCGGACTGGCCTTCAACCAGGATTTTGATAACCCGGCAGGATTCCTGTCCGAGGGAACCACCTATTCCACCACCGGTTTCTTTTCCTATAAGGCCATGCAATTCCTGTACCTCAAAAAACAATGGGAAAAATTTGCGGCTAGTCGTGCTTGCATTGAATACCGGATTCCAGAATTTTGATTCGAATGGAGCCGGAGACGGTACCAGCAATCTGCAAACTTTCGGTACCCATATGGAATATAAAAAAGGGAGTTTCGGGGCAATCGTCCAATGCCTTTCTACAAACCGGAGAGCGGCAGGGAGGGCTGAAAGAGAACGGGGCATACCTGCTGGCACTGGACATAAACTACAAAGCCTCGGAAAAAGTAGCCCTGGGGATAGGGACTGAGATTATAAGTGGCAATAAATCGTCCACAAGCGCCAAGACCGAGGCATTCTTCCCCCTCTATGGCACGAATCATAAATTTAATGGTTTCATGGATTATTTCTATGTGGGGAACCACGCCAATTCCGTGGGCCTGTTCGACCTGCATGCCAGTGCCAATTTCGATTTCGGGAAACAATCGGGCCTCCTGTTAAAAGTACTGCATTTCAGTGGGGAACAGGAACTCCCCAGTGGCAGAAAAATCCCTGGGAACCGAACTGGATCTTGTATTTTCCAAATCGTTTAAAGGCTACGCCTTCAAGCTCGGTTACTCCCACCTCTTTGCCTCCGACGGCATGTATGAACTTAAAGGGATTTCCGGAAGCCGATGCGGCCAATAGCCAGAATTGGGCCTGGGCCATGCTGATCATTAAGCCAAAGTTCCTGGATACTTCTGCAGACTAAACCAACCCGTTGTTCCACTGAACTGCCGTGACCGCCCTGAAGGTGCCCACGGCAGTTCCCCTTTCTGAGTTCTCATCTTGAAATCCGGGTACTTCCTACGGATTTACCCGGATATGCCTGTTTTATCCTATATTTGTCGCCAGTACAACCAAGATACAGCAGCGTGCGGGAAACCACTACCATTATTCTGGCCGATGACCATTCGCTGGTACGCGATGGGATACGTTCCCTACTGGAGGAGGAAGAAGATTTTGATGTTATAGGGGAAGCCGCAAATGGCGAAGAGGCGGTAGCCCTGGTACAGAAGAAAAACCCGGCACTACTGATTATCGATATCCGGATGCCCGTGATGAATGGAATAGAAGCCGTAGAAGAGCTCAAAAGGCTCGATCACCCGGTAAAATCCATTATTCTTTCCATGCACGATTCTGAAGAATATATCCTGAAGTCTTTAAGTGCAGGCGCCAGTGGCTACCTGCTGAAGGATACCGGAAAATCCGAATTCATCAAGGCTATAAATACCGTGGTACAGGGTGGAAAATATTTCAGCGGCGATATTTCGAATGTACTTGTAAATAATTTGCTCGGGCAAAACCCGCCAGCTTCAACTCCGGCACCAGGCCATTCAACAGCGGAAACGCCATTTGATCTTACCGGCAAAGAGCTGGAAGTCCTTGAACTGGTCCTCTCCGGGCTAACCAATAAACAGATCTCGGAAAAACTTCAGAAAAGCAAACGGACAGTAGAAACCCACCGCTTTAATCTCATGCGGAAAATGGGCGTCAGAAACCTGATCGAACTTTCCAAAAAAGCACGGGAATACCAGCTCGTGTAACCCGGCCAACCCCATTCAAGAATTGGCACAAAGCCTGTATAATTTTTATCATTCCCTTAAAAATCAGTCCGAACTATTACGAAAATATAACTACGTATTAATACTGATATTTGTAATTTCACCCCCGAAAATGGCCGAGGCCTCAGGCAGATCCAATTCGATATGCAAAAGAAAACCGTACAAAAATCCATCTGCTCGTATTGCGGGGTGGGTTGCGGGGTGCTGGTGGAGAAGGACCATAAAGGTAAAATCCACCTCACGGCGATCCTGACTATCCCGTGAACAAAGGAATGCTTTGTTCCAAAGGGAAGAACCTTCACTATGTGGCGGAGGATATTTCAGACCGGATCCTGTATCCCGAAATGCGCTGGAGCCGAAACCACAGCAGGCAGGCGGTATCCTGGGATACGGCACTGGATCGTGCCGCTTCGGTATTTAAGAGTATCATAGACAGGCATGGACCAGACAGTGTTGGGTTTTATGTTTCGGGTCAGTGCCTTACGGAAGAATACTACCTAGTGAATAAGCTCTGCAAGGGATTTATCGGCACCAATAATATTGATACCAATTCCAGGCTATGTATGAGTTCGGCCGTGGTCGGATACAAACAACTTGTTGGGGAGGATGCCGTGCCCATAAGTTATGACGATATAGAACTGGCGGATTGTTTTCTGATTGCAGGCGCCAATCCTGCATGGTGCCATCCGATACTTTTTCGCCGGATCGAACAGCACAAGGAACAAAATCCCGGCGTAAAGATCCTTGTAGTTGATCCCAGGAAAACGCAGACTTGTGCATCGGCCGACCTGCATCTTCAAATCCTGCCGGGTACGGATGTTGTCCTTTTTAACGCCATTGCCAGGTGCCTGATCGAACGGAAGAAAATTGACCGGCATTTCATTAAAAAACATACCGTAAACTTTGATGCCTGCAGGGAAAGTGCGATTTCAGCTTCCGGTTCGGAAAGCCGCCGCAATCTGCGACATCCCCGTGGAACATATCCGGAAAGCAGCCCAGTTCATTGGCGATGCCAACCGTTTTCTCAGCATGTGGACCATGGGGCTCAACCAAAGTGTGATCGGTGTTTCAAAGAACGTCGCGCTGATGAATTTGTCACTCCTCACCGGGCAGATCGGAAAACCGGGAGCCGGCCCGTTTTCACTAACCGGGCAACCCAATGCCATGGGTGGCAGGGAAGTAGGCGGAATGGCCAGCCTTCTTGCAGCCCACCGGGAACTTGGAAACCCCCGGCACCGGGAGGAGGTGTGCGAGTTCTGGGGCGGAAAACCTATACAGTCCGAGCCCGGGCTTACCGCGACCGAAATGGTGGATGCATTGGAAAGCGGAAAGCTAAAGGCTATATGGATTATCTGTACCAATCCCGTGGTTAGCATGCCGAATGCCCATAAGGTGGAACGCGCCCTGAAGCACGCCAATTTTGTTGTGGTGCAGGATATATCTCATCGCTCTGAAACCACGCATTACGCTGATCTGCTTTTGCCTGCCGCCGCCTGGTTGGAAAAAGAAGGCACCATGACCAACTCCGAGCGGCGTATCAGCTACCTTCCCAAGGTCCTGGATGCCCCCGGCGAAGCGCTTCCCGATGCTGAAATCCTCTGGCGTTTTGCACAGAAAATGGGATATTATGGGTTTGACTACCAAAATGCATCAGAAGTATATGATGAACATTGCCTTCTTACCAAAGGAACGAACATCGATATATCCGGCCTTTCCCATAAACGGCTTAAAAACGAAGGGAGTTTCCAGTGGCCGGTCCCCCATCCCGCCCACCCGGGAACCCCCCGCCTGTTTACGGATAGAAAATTTTTTACAAATGATGAGAAATCACATTTCAATGCCCCGGCCAAATTGTATAACCAGTCTGAGGCTCGCTCCGGAGGCATTTCCCCTGATCCTTAATACCGGTCAGGATCCGGGATCAATGGCATACCCGTACGCAAAACGGGTAAAGTAAAACGGTTGCTGACCCATATCCCGGAACCCATTTTAGAGATGAACAAGGTAGATGCCTACCTGAGGAAACTCAAGGACGGGGATCTGGCGGTGGCAAAAAGCCCCAGGGGACTGGTTCGCGTAAAAGTGAAAGTGAATTTTGATATAAGGGAACGGGTGGTATTTTTGCCCATGCATTGGGGAAAAGTCCTGAATAACGACTTCGGGCGGGCAAACAACCTCACTAATGATTTGGTCGACCCGGTTTCCAAGGAACCCGATTTTAAATATTGCGCCGTGGAGGTGGAGCGGTATGTGAAACCAAAACAAAAGATCATCATTATCGGGGCCGGGGCCGCGGCATACCGGTTTGTACAAAGCTACCGCAGACAAAATGAAACCGATGAACTGCATGTTTTTTCCCGGGAAGCCGATGCCTTTTATAACCGGGTACTGTTACCGGAGTATGTCAGCGAGGAATTAACCTGGGAAGCCCTGGAAAAACTAAAAGAAGGGGAGCTGGAAAAGCTGGATATCCGGTTGCATGGTGGCCTGGGCATTGCCCTATCGACAAGGAAAACGAAAACGGCAACCGACGACAAGGGCGATACCCACTCCTATGACATCCTTATCCTGGCTACCGGCAGCCGGGCCTTTATTCCCAGACGACATGCACATGGATCTTCCGGGACGATTTACCATGCGTGAACGTGTCGGATGCCGATAAACTAAAGCGCTATTTGCAAGAAACCGGCCTGGAAGCCCAGGAGATCAACATGTAGTGATTGTGGGCGGCGGGTTACTGGGGCTTGAATTCGCAGCAGCACTGAATAAACGAAAAATCAATATCAGTATCATCCAGCGTGCCCCGAGGCTTATGGAGCGGCAATTAGACCGGGTAGCCAGCCAGCTTCTGGCCGAAGACGTAATTGAACGGGGCATCAGGATCTATTTCGACAATGAAGTGAGTACCGTCTTCGGGGACGGAGAAACCGGGCCTGACCTGTCAGTTACCCTCAAAACCGGGCGTACGCTTAAATGCCAGGCCATAGTTTTCGCTATCGGCACCCGGCCGAACATCGAATTGGCGAAGCATTCCGACCTTCGTACCGGGCGGGGGGTTATTGTGAATGAATACCTGCAGACCAGCGATCCCAATATCTTTGCCCTGGGGGAAATAGCCGAATTCAAAAATTCCCTTTACGGCATAACCTCCGCTGCGGAACAGCAGGCAGACAGGGCGGCCAGCTATATCCTGGGCGATTTCAGCAGTATTTACAACGGTTCTGTACTTATGAACATCCTGAAATTTGAAGACCTGGACCTTTGCAGCCTGGGCATGGTAAATCCTCCCTAGGGAGATCCTTCTTTTGAAGAAATTATTTTTATGGATGTAAGCAAACGGTATTATAAAAAGTGTATTGTAAAGGACGACACACTCCGGGGCGCCATCCTGATGGGGGACAAGTCTGAATTTGCAGAATTTAAAAGGCTGATTGAGGAGGAAATCGAACTCTCGGAGAAAACGAAATGAACTGCTTAGGGGGAACAGGCAATCCGTACCGCTGAAAGGAAGGATCGTCTGCACCTGCAGCCAGGTGGGAGACGGCAACCTTAGCGAAGCAATAGAAGGCGGGTGCACAGACTTTGGTAAGCTCTGTTCGTCTACAGGGGCCGGGCTGGGGTGTGGCAGTTGCAAACCGGAAGTACAGGCCCTGCTCGACGGGGCTTTAAAGGCCGAAACGGTTTAAATAATGGCTTATGAACGACGACCTGCATCGCATCCTTATCAAAGGCGGGGTCACTTCTCCGGGAGAACTCAAGGACAGCATTGCCATACTCGAGAAGGCCGGCCTGGATAGTGTTTTCTTCGGATCCCGTCAGGATTTGCTCTTTCCGCTCTCCGTGCCGAAGGCCAGACAACTGGAAGGCATGTCCAGGTTCCAAACCGATATTGTGTGCACCGCTTCTTACCAGAATATTGTATGTTCCTATGTTTCTGCAGATATTTTTGAGATGACCCACTGGCTGAAAGGCTCCACCTATCTGTATATCCTGGAGCGCTTTGATTTCCGGCCCCGGCTGAAAATCAATATCACGGACCCACGGCAACGACTGGTACCACTATTTAATGGAAATTTAAACTTCATTGCCTCTTCCCATGAGGATTACTGGTATTTGCATATCAAACTACCCCATTGGAAAACAGCTGCATTTTATCCGGTATTGGTCTATAGTTGGGATATCACCATATTTTGTAAGGCGATCGAAGGCCTTTACAAAGATATCACCGATGTGGAGGAATTGTTCGATATCCTTAACCGGCAGCTCGACACGAATAACAAAAGTGTTGACAAGCCCCTGGAAGTCCCATACCTTACCTTTCCGTATTACGAAGGGATGAACCGGATGGGGATCGATAAATACTGGCTCGGGCTTTATTGGAGAAACAATAAATACAACCTCTCTTTTCTAAAGGATCTTTGCGGTTTCTGCCTGGACAACAGCATTGGGAAGATATGCATCACTCCCTGGAAATCTTTGATTATCAAGGGGATAAAACAAAGTAGCAGGCCCGAATTGGAACGATTCCTGGGGCAGAGCGGCATCAACATCCGGCACTCACAGCTGGAAATGAACTGGCACCTGCCCGTGGACGATAAGGATGCGCTCGACCTGAAACAATATCTGGTCCGAAGTTTTGACCAAAACGATATCAGCACCTATGGCCTCACATTCGGGATCAGCAACGAAGTGGGCAAACGATCGCATTTTGCTTCGGTCATCCTGGAGAAAAATGCCCCACCCGGTATGGTTCGGAGTTTTGAGGTGCGCCCGACATACAACGTCCTTCACTTCAGGAATTTCGACCCGAATTCGCAACATTACAAAATCTACGCCCAGGATGTTGATAAAATAGAGTTGCCCGGCTTGTTGATGGAACTAAGCAAGAAATATTTTGAACAATTGGGCAGGCTCCCGGCTGAGCCCAGGCAGCGCCGTAAAGAGGAGGGGCAACCCCCCAGGGAAGTTTTTCAATGCAGGGAGTGCCAAACGGTTTATGATCCGGTATTGGGTGATGAAAAAAATAGCGTCCCATCCGGCCTTTCGTTTGATGAACTGCCGCCAGACTATAACTGTCCGGTTTGTGATGCGCCCAAACCGTCGTTCAAACCCACTACCCTGATACCCGGATAATTTTGATTCCCGCAGCAGCCGGTATTTTTATATCTTGTGGCCGTAAAAATGAGCCTTCCGGCGTGAACTCAAATCCTTCTGCACCGAAACCACCATTCGACCTGACCGTCGCAGCCCCCGGGCGTATCAACCTGATCGGGGAACATACCGACTATAATATGGGCTATGTGCTTCCGGCAGCTATCGATAAAGCAATTACCTTCCGCTTCCGCAAAGTCCCGGGCAGCAAATTGGCCTTTTTTTATAGCAATACCAACGGACGGGAACTCCGGATCCCCCTGGATGCCATCGCCAGGAGCGCCGATCCATGGGAAAATTACTTCCTCGGGGTATTATCGGAAATTTCTGAACGGGTGGGGACTCTGCAGGGCTTTGAATGTCTGATTGACAGTGACCTTCCCCCTGGATCCGGCCTGAGTTCTTCGGCCGCCCTGGAATGCGGCCTGGCCTATGGGCTCAATGAACTTTACAGCCTGGGCTTGGACCCCTGGGAAATGATCACACTTTGCCGGGACGCGGAACAACAATTTGTAGGCATGCGATGCGGCATCATGGACCAGTTTGCTTCGGTTATGGGGCGGAAAAACCAGGTGGTTTTACTGGATTGCGACACCTTGGAATATTCCCATCACCCCCTCAACCTGTATCCCTATAAGTTGCTGCTGCTGAACAGTCAGGTTTCCCACAGCCTGGCCGATAGTGAATACAACCTCCGCAGGGAGCAGTGCGAAGAGGCCCTCTCCTTATTCAGGAAGGCCTATCCGGAACTTCGATCCCTGCGGGGTGTCAGCCGGGAAATGCTCAAAAGCTTCCGCGCGGAATTGCCTCCTGTCTTGTACAATCGCTGCGCCTTTATCCTTGAAGAAAACGAGCGGGTACTTGCCGCGGTACGGGCGATTGAAGCCGGGGATTCCATCGCCCTTGGAGCCCTCTTATATGCCTCACATGAAGGCTTGCAATACCAATACCAGGTGAGTTGCCGGGAGTTGGATTTCCTCGTGGATTTTACCCGGGACATCCCGGAAGTTTTAGGCTCGCGGATGATGGGAGGCGGCTTTGGGGGCTGTTCCCTTAACCTCATCCACGGGGAGGCAACAGATACCTTCATCAGTAGGGTTACCGAGGCATATCACCGGGAATTCGGGTTGCAGTTGACTTCCTTTGAGGGGGTCCCTTCCGAGGGGGTGCGGGTACTCCCTCATACTACGCCCTGACGGATTTTGGTCCGTTACAAATCGCGGCCATGGGCCATGCCCGCGTTTCGGGAATCTTTTACTCTTCTCCCCCTACCACCCGGTTTCCCCTGGGTTTTAACATCCTGGCGCTGGTTTTCATTTCCGCATAGCGGGGGTCCTGCATATAATCCTGTTTTTGCATCTTGACTACCTCTATGCTCAGGAACCCGAACTCACTCACCACCTTGCCATAAAAGCGGTAGATCCCTTTCCCGCGGAAAGGGTATTTAGAGGCGACCGGCGGAAAAAGTACCGTATCGAACACCTCCCCCTGCTGGTCTACCAGGGTGGCAAAATGCATGCGATCTCCTTTGTGGGTATGGGTATTCTTTACCGTGACCAGGTAGCCATAGATATCGATATACCTCCCGAGATAGTCGGGCAGATCTTTGGCAACACTTGCATTTTTAGGCGCTTCCTTCAGGAGTTCGAAAGGGGAGCAAAGGCAAAACCCCAGCAATTCCAGCTGGGTAAACGCCGTTTCCAAGGCGTTGGTATGCAGGGCCGGGATCTCGAATTTACGGTGCCTGGGGGGGAATAATTTGGGGTGGCCGGGGAGTCTGTCCCGGGACAGGTAGAGATGGGCCTGCCATAAGAGTTCGTGCGGGTTGTGCCCCGTGAAGCGGAAGGCATCAATACGGATCAGGA
Organism: uncultured Flavobacteriaceae bacterium; assembly: GCA_963721045.1. Lineage (GTDB taxonomy): Bacteria > Bacteroidota > Bacteroidia > Flavobacteriales > Flavobacteriaceae > Zeaxanthinibacter. Next base: position 110,050 of record CAVRHQ010000012.1, on the reverse strand, counting down.
TACTCACCTGTTCTATGGAGATCGGGAGCCGGTCCAGGAAATCCTCCAGGGAGGCAAAGGGGCCTTCCTTCTGCCTGGCGGCCAGGATGCGATCCATCACCCGTCCTTCCAGTTCTTTCAGGTACATAAACCCCAGGTAAATATCCTGTCCGTAAATACTGTTTACAATAAAGCTTCGGTTGATGCAGGGGGGGTGTATCCGCCCCCCTGTCATACGGATCTCGTGCACATAAAACTCAGGGCGGTAAAAACCGCCGCCGTTGTTGAGCACGGCCACCAGGTATTCCAGGGGATAATAGGCTTTCAGGAAAAGGCTTTGGTAACTTTCCACCGCATAGGAGGCAGAATGCCCCTTGGCAAAGGCGTAGCCGGCAAAGCTGGCCACCTGGTTCCAGATTTCGTCCACCAGCCCGGGGTCGTATCCCTTTTGGCAGCAGTTTTCCAGGAAAAGGTCCTTCACTTTCTGGAATTCCTCCCGGGAACGGAATTTGCCACTCATCCCCCTGCGCAGCACATCGGCCTCCCCCAGGCTGAGCCCGGCAAAGTAGTGGGCCACCTTAATAACGTCTTCCTGGTAGACCATCACCCCATAAGTCTCCGGCATGATGTCGAGCATAACCGGGTGTGCCTCCCGTACGGCCCGCCCGGGATCCCTGTGCCTCAGGATGTATTCCCGCATCATCCCGCTACGGGCTACCCCGGGGCGGATAATGGAGCTGGCAGCCACCAGTCCCAGGTAGTTGTCTACCTGCAGTTTTTTCAGCAGCATGCGCATGGCAGGAGACTCCACGTAAAAGCCTCCCATACACTGGGCGGTTTTGATCAGGGCATTGATGCGGGGGTCCTGTTTAAAAGCGCGGATATCGTGGATATCTACCTCAGCCGCTGCCTCCGGCTGGTTTTGCCGGGCGATCTGCAGGGCCTCCTTGATCTTGGCCAGGCCGCGCTGGCCCAGGATATCGAATTTATAGAGCCCGACATCCTCGGCAATGACCATATCGAACTGGGTAGTGGGAAAGCCTTTGGGCGGAAGGTGGGTGGCCGAAAAGCTGTGCAGGGGCCTCTCACTGATCAGGATGCCTCCCGCATGGATGCTCAGGTAATTGGGCATGTCCTTGATGAGCTGCCCGTACTTGAGCACCAGCCGGGCCATTTCGTCCAGTTCGGAAGGCCGGTAGTGACCCTCACACAGAAAATCGATCTCTGCCTTGGGCAGCCCGAAAACCTTCCCCAGTTCGCGGATCACGCCCCGTTCCTTAAAGGTCACGTAAGTGCCCAGCAAGGCTACATGTTCAAAGCGGTCGAAAATATATCGGGTTATTTCCTCCCGGTCTTTCCAGGAAAAATCGATATCAAAATCCGGGGGGTTGGCGCGGTAGAGGTTGATAAACCGTTCGAAGTACAGGTCGAGTTCAACGGGGTCCACATCGGTGATCCGGAGCAGATAGGCTACGATGCTGTTGGCCCCGCTCCCCCGGCCCACGTAAAAAAACCCTTTTTTGCGGGCATGGGAAACGATGTCCCAATTGATGAGAAAATAGGAAACGAACCCCTTTTCCCGGATCAGGTCGAGTTCTTTCCGGACTCTTTGGTGGATCTGTTCGCCCGCCTGCGGGTAGCGGTAAGGCAGGCCTTCCCGGCAGAGCCGTTCCAACAGCTGTTCGTCCTCCTCGCGGGAATCCAGGTAGGTTTGCAGGTTCTGGGGCCTGCGGTCTTTTGAAAAATCGAAATGGATCCCGCAGGCCTGCATCAGGCGTTCGGTATTTTCGAGAATGTGGGGGTATTCGGAAAAGGCCGCAGCCAGGTTGGCCACAGGAAACATTTTTTCACCCTCGTCCGCTTCTTCTTCCCTGGGGAGCTTGCTCAACAGCACATTCTTGTCTATGGCCCGCAACAGCCGGTGCGCGTTGAAATCGCGCCGGTTCCTGAAGGTTACCGGCTGCAGTACCACCAGGCGGTTTTTCCGCTCCCTGAGGCGGGAAAAAGGCAACCGCCTCAGGTCGGCTACCGAGATCCCGATAAACTCATGTTCCCCCAAATCCTCCAGCTGGCCGAGCACAACCTTTTCAAAAGGGTAGATAATGCAGGCATGCCGGAAAAGGGGTGCCCGTGCGGGAAATGGTTCTCCTTTGTGCAGGTGTTCCGAGAGGTAGGCGTTTAATTCCCGGTAGCCCTCATTGTTCCGGGCAATCCCCACAAAACAGGGAACGGCCCCATTCCTGAAATCGATGCCCAAAATGGGGCGGATGTCAAATTCCCGGGCTTTGCGCACAAAATTAAGGCAGGCCGAAGTGTTGTTGATATCGGTCAGGGCCAGTTGGGTCACCTGCATTTCCCGGGCCAACTCCAGCAGGGCCAGCTCCGAGAATGTCCCGTAGCGAAGGCTGTAGTATGTGTGGCAGTTGATATACATGATAAATTCCAAATTCCAAATTCCAAATTCCAAATTCCAAATTCCAAATTCCAAATGGAGATAGTATTTGGAAATTAATCAGGCCGTAGTATTTTTATGTTTATGATCCGGTTTATAATGGAAGACAATATCCTTCTTAGTTCTGTAGCTTCTTTTATCAATTCTTCAGTTCTTTCATCATGAAGAGTGTTCATGTCCTTTAAGAGCCTGAGCCAGTATTCTGCTTCTTTAGCTTCTTTTCTGGCAATCCGTAACCTCATCGCCAGATCTTTCCCTCCAAGCTTTTCATTGGCTTCTATATAATTGGCTCCCACGGATCCTGAAGACTTGATAAGCTGTTTCCCGTCTTCAATGTTGCTGAGAGTTTTGGGCAGCAACGCTACAAGAAGGCGACAATCCCTGGCAAATTGATACGTTCTTTCTTCGAGATCATACACCTTCTCTCTATTCATTTCTTTTGGAATTTGGAATTTGGAATTTGGAATTTGTTTATTGTTTTCTATGTGCAAGCACCGTGGGGGGTTGCCCGTTAAAAGGGTTTTGCATCCTGCCGATGGTTTTGGCGCCCATGCCGGAGGCCCGCAGCACGCTTTTGTCGCCATAGCGTTCCCGTATCCGGTCCATGGCCGCGTAGAGGTTCAGCGCTTCCTCGGTATCCTCAAACAGGTTGATCTGGTAATTGCCGGGCACCAGATGGCTGAAACGGATCCCCACCAGGCGTACCAGCAGCCTTTTGTTATACAGGTTGTCAAAGAGCTCGAGGATTTTGGGGATCAGGATATGGTCTGCGCTGGTATAGGGAATGCGCATTTGCTTTGAATAGGTGTTAAAATCCGAATAGCGAAGTTTCACCGCGATGCAGGCGGTGAGTTTTCCGCCTCTCCGCAACTGGAAGGCCAGGTTCTCGGTCATGGCGATGAGGATGCCTTTCAGCCTGGCCACATCGATGGTATCCCGGTCGAAGGTACGTTCGGTGGAGATGGATTTGCGATCATGGAAGGGGATTACAGGCGTATCATCTACCCCGTTGGCCCGTTTCCAGATGAGGGTGCCATGGGCCCCCAATACCCGCTGCATGAGGTCTAAAGGCATTTCCTGCAGGGTCTTTACCTTCCGCAGGCCCAGGTTCCTCAGGGTCTGGTAGGTTTTGTCGCCCACCATGGGGATCTTTTTGATCGACAAGGGGGCCAGGAAGGGCTTCTCATACCCGAGGTCGATCTTGAGCTGGCTGTTGGGTTTGGCCTCGTTGGTCGCCACTTTGGAAACCACTTTGTTTACGGATAACCCGAAGGATATGGGCAGTCCGGTTTCTCTGATGATCGTTTTCCTCAGTTCCGAGGCGTATTGGTAACAGCCAAAGAAGCGGTCCATCCCCGACAGGTCGGCATAGAATTCATCGATACTCGATTTTTCAAAAAGCGGCACTTTCTCCTGAATGATCTCCGTGACCAGGTCGGAATGTTTGCTATAGGTGCCTGCATTGCCCCGGATGACCACCGCTTCGGGGCATAGTTCCCGGGCCATTTTCATGGGCATGCCCGAATGCACCCCGAAACCCCGGGTCTCATAGCTGCAGGCCGCAACCACCCCCCGGTCGCTCACTCCCCCCACCAACAGGGGTTTGTTGCGAAGTTCCCGGTTGATCAGGCGCTCTACGGAGACAAAAAAAGTGTCCAGGTCCAGATGAAGTATGGTCTTATGCATCCCGCTTAAAAAAGGATGACTAATATATGGAATATTTCCAGTTTTTTGGAATATTTCCATATAATTCTTTCTGCCCGGAAACTCCGTCAGGGAGAGAGACCGCCAGGGGCAAATTCTTTCTGTAGAGGCTAAAAAAATATCCCCGGGGTACAGTCCCGGAGGTATTGAAAAACAACCAACTAACCAAATGAAAAATTACATTCCCGGCAGCAATACGGTGTCAATTACATGGATAACGCCGTTAGACTGGTTTACATCGGCAATGGTTACCCTGGAAGTATGGCCGGAAGCATCCTTCAATTCCAACTGCCCGCCCTCGTTTGTGGCTGTTAGGGTTTCCCCGTTGACAGTAGTGAATTGGGCAGTGCCCATGCCTTCCTTGACAGCCTGAAGGATGTCTGCGGAACTATATTTTCCCGCCAGCACATGGTAGGTAAGCAGGGCGCGGAGTTCTTCCTTGTTCCCGGGTTTTAAAAGGGAGGCTACCGTACCTTCGGGGAGCTTGTCGAAAGCATCATTGGTAGGGGCAAATACCGTAAAGGGACCGTCGCCCTGCAGGGTTTCCACCAATCCGGCTGCTTTTACCGCGGCGACCAGGGTGGTATGGTCTTTTGAATTCACGGCATTGGAAACAATATCTTTTGTGGGATACATGGCAGCACCCCCCACCATCTTTGTTTCCTCCCCCATCATCTGGTTTTGTTGTGCAAATAACCCGCCGCTTACCAGCAGCAGCCCCAAAAGGAAAGTCTTCTTAAAAAATTTACTGAGTTTCATATGTATACCTGTTTTTAGGTTCTACAAGCACATACGAAACCGGACTGGGAAGGTTTGGAAATCAGAACGATTTTACATTTTTTTAACATTTCGCCCCGAAGGAAGTCGATAAAAAAATCCCGTGGCTGTTCAAACCACGGGATGTTCATTTCAAACTCCGGAGCGCTACTCACTCGTGTACAGGTACACAAAAATGAGCGTCGCGATCACATAGAGCAGGGTACAGATCCTTTCCAGAGGAATGCTTCCGGACCCTTTCAGGTTAAAAATCCTTTCCATAGGAAATTCATTTAATTAAGCCCCACTAGCAATAAACCCCACGCAACAAGTAAAAAAGGTAGTTTTCAGTCAAAGGCATATCCGGTTGTGATCCTGAATATAAATGCGTACAGGACAATAAAGAATAAAGCGAAATTAAACCAGGCAAAAACCTTGAGGTAATGCTTTAACAGATAGTGCCCCAGATTTCTGAACGCTTCCAGATAAATTTCCCTAATAAGAACCATTGTTTTCATTTCTCAAATTTTATCATTCGTATAGTTGGATTACAAAACTAATTCCAGAGTTTATTTCAGGTCCAGATTTTAGCCGTGATGTTCAAAAATTATGATAACCCGCAATTATTTTTCCTTTATCCAAAATTTGTTGCATTTGATAGATGAAATTTGAAAATCTTGGGCACACTGGGAGTCAGCTATTTAGGATTGGATAACAAAATAACCGGATTTTTGCTTTTCGGTACCCTCCTATGTTTATTTTTGGGGGCTCAAGATCATATATGGCTAAAAACGACCCCTATGCGGCCCTGCGCTATAAGGAATTCAACATTTTCCTGCTGGTGCGTTTTGCCATGGTATTTGCCTGGTCCATGCAATTCGTCGTAATAGAATGGGAAGTGTACAGCCTTACGAAAGACCCGCTTTCTTTGGGCATCATAGGCCTTATGGAGGTTGTTCCGGCGGTATCCCTGGCGCTTTTTGCCGGCCATATCGTGGACCAGAAAGAGAAAAAAGGGTTGCTGGTAAGGCTGCATCCTTGGGTTCTCAGCCATCAGCCTGGGCTTATTCCTGCTCACATGGCCATTGATCAGGGAGGGATGGCCAACGGGCTTTGTCCTATGGGCCATTTATTTCCTGGTCTTTTCCGGAGGCATTGTCCGCGCTTTTCTCGGCCCTACGATCTTTTCGCTCTTTTCTTTGCTCATACCTAAAAAAGTGTATCCCAATGCGGCTACCTGGAACAGTTCGGTTTGGCAAATGGCTGCGGTGCTGGGGCCCGCCCTGGCAGGCTTCTCCATCAGCGGGATAGGAGTCCACTGGTCTATGTGCCTGATCTTCGGATTTGCCATCACCGCCTTGCTGCTCCTTACGCGGATCCCAAAGAAACCCATCCTGAATCCCAAAATCGGGGAGCCGGTATTAAACAGCCTGAAAGAAGGGGTCAGGTATGTCTGGAACACCAAAGTAATCCTCGGGGCTATCACCCTGGACATGGTCGCAGTCCTCTTTGGGGGCGCCGTGGCCTTGCTGCCTATATACGCCCAGGACATCCTTCATGTTGGGCCGCAGGGATTCGGGATCCTGAGGGCCTCGCCCGCCGTAGGTTCTCTGGTGATCATGTTCACCTCGGCTTATTTCCCGCTGAACAGGAAAGCCGGGTTGAAACTTCTGGCCTCCATTTTTGGCTTCGGCCTCTGTATCATCCTGTTCGGGCTGTCCAAAGCTTTCTGGCTATCTGTGACGGCCTTATTCTTCAGCGGGGTGACAGACGGCATCTCCATGATCATCCGGCAAACCATCCTGCAACTCCGCACACCCGACCACATGAGGGGGCGGGTCGCCTCCGTCAACAGCATGTTCGTTGGGTCTTCCAACGAACTGGGCGCTTTCGAAAGCGGGCTCACGGCCAAATGGATGGGCACCGTTACGGCGGTCGTTTTCGGGGGGTGCATGACCGTTCTCACCGTATTCGCGACAGGGATTGCCTTCCCCGCATTCAGAAAACTGGATCTGAGCAGGGATATCGAAGAGCATTCGAAACTGGAATAACGTTTTTGCGATTCTACCGGGTTTCGCCAATCAGGCATTGAGGATGCCCCCGTCTATACGGATCGCCGTCCCCGTGATCCACGATGCGCGTTCGGATGACAGGAATAACACAAGCTCGGCAATATCGGCAGGTTGGCCAAGGCGTTGCATTAAGGTGGCCTGCCTCGCAGCATCCACGGCAGTTTCGGGTGGGTCGAAGGCGACGGCCGAATCCCATAACAAAGGCGTATCCACAGGCCCCGGGCAGATAGCGTTTACCCTGATTTGCGGACCATAGTCCACGGCCATCTGCCTGGCCAGGGCCACTACGGCGGCCTTGCTCGCACAGTACGCCGAATGGTTGGGGAAACTCCTAAAGGCAGCAATAGAGGCATTGATCACTATACTTCCCGATTTATTTTTCACCATTTCAGGCAGGGCATATTTGCACAGGTAAAAAACAGAACTCACATTGGTCTGCCAGGTTTGATCCCAGGTTTCCAAAGGCAGGCTTGTAACCGGTCCCAGGCCCAAAACCCCGGCATTGAGGGAAAGCATGTCCAGGCACCCGAATTTTTTTACCGCTTCCCGGATCAATTTTCTGTTGTCCCCGGCAATCGCCACGTCCGCCGGAATAAACAGGATATTAGCGTTGAACGCCAGTAGCTCCTCAGCCAAATCCGCCCCTTTGTTAACATCCCTGCCAGACAGGACCACGGCGGCCCCCTGCCGTGCAAAGGCTTCGGCAATGGCTTTCCCCATCCCGCCGGTCGCCCCGGTAACCAACACTACCTTATTTTTAAAATCTTCCTCCATTCCTGCTTGCGGTAAGGGGTTCCAGGACGATACTGCCTCCGGAATCAGGTTGAATTGAATGAAAATGGATAGCCTGGACCCACCGTCCCGTACCATCCGGAAGCCTAAAGATACAACTTCGCACAACCTGACATAACCTATGGCTCAGGCTTACTTAAATATAGCAGCCAAAATGGGAAAGGGAAACTCTCCGTTTTTCAGGTTATCCCAGAAAATGAAAAATGCGGTGGTGGCCCTTGCAGGGCAGGATAGGATATCGGGATCAGGGGCTTTACCCGGGCGGGTACAGACGAAAATAAAACAAACATCCCTATCGCAGGGAGAGGATCAGGATCAGGATGGCCGTAAGGTAGCACACGCCTGAAATCACTACAGAAAGCTCCGAATTAAAGTCCAGCGTTCCCAGAATATGTTCTAATTTCTCTTTCATACCCCAAGATTATGGGAAAGTTCGGCGTGATAGGTGTCAAAAAAATGAGAATCTTAGCTGTATCCGATTTGATTCTGCCATAGCATTATCAGAGAGCCAGTGGATACAGGCTTCGGGACGGAAACCGGAAGGTTTGGCATTAACCATATTCGGGGGCATTTCCTGCATCGCGGACTGGCATTTGACAATTCTTTGACTAAGATGAGAAGGTCGGCAATCTGATTGGCCTTTTCATGGGTCTGACCAGATCCTAAGATAAGGATTCGCCAGAGGTTGGTCATCCATTATTTTCCACACCACGGGCCGGGGGATACGTTAAATAAGTGTCAAAATTCTCCTGCGATTCGCCTTTTTTACTTAATTCGGGCAATTCGTCCAAGGACATGCATACCTCTCGTGAAGTAAGTAAAAACCTGTATACCTATGCGGCACTTCTTGCTTTTGCCGCGGTGGGAAGTTATTATGGGCATGTTCTGGCAACGACCTACCCCAATATTCGCGTTTGGGATATTGGCAATTTTGCTTTACTCCTGCTGGGTGTGCCCTTCTTATGGCTACAATCCGGGGCACATTTACCGAATTTTTGGCAAAAGGATATTCCCTCGCGGTACCGCATTTTCTTTCCGCTCGGGGTAGGCTTGTTTTTCGGACTTTTGGATGTTATGGTTTTTAAGCTGATCCTGCACCCCGAACCCTATCCCGAACTACCTCCATTTTTACAACCATTCCCTTATTCGATTTTTCTATACCTGTCAGGTGCATTTGAGGTGGAGGTCTTTTACCGCCTTATACCAATTACACTAGTGCTCCTCTGGGGCGCACATTTTAAAAAGGGACGCTATATAGACACCTTTTTTTGGGCCGCGGCCATCCTTACATCGCTCAGGGAGCCCCTGGAACAGCTGTCGGGAGGACATTGGGCCCTGCTGCTCTATGCCTTCCTGAGCGGATTCTTTATGAACCTCCTGCAGGCAATCTTTTACCGGAAGGCTGGATTTCTAGCTTCGATAAGTGTGCGCCTGGGGCATTATTTACTCTGGCACATATTGCTGGGGGTATATGTTGAATTTGTTGAACTGGCCTGACCCTAAAAATATGCCGCCGGCATTAAATTTAGTTTGGAAGTACCGCAACTTGTTGAAACAATAAAGGAGAGTGGGTGTCAGGGATTTCCTTTGTGTACCCGGTAGGTAATCCTTCTGTTGGTAATTGCCGTTCCCACCGTGATTTGCAGCAATACCTGGTTTGAGGCCACGGCACTACAGGATGCCGATGAATTGGTTACCAAAACACGGTAAACATAGCCATTTTTATCGATTCCCGGAGTTATAAGCGTGAGGTTGGACGTTTGGGTCCCGGCATAATCTGTCCCATCGGAAATGGGGTTAAAGGTACCACCCCCATTGGTGCTGACTTCCCATTGATAGGTATCTGTATTGTTCCCGGTTACCGTAAATACCCCGTTATAGCCAACGATGACGGTCTGGTCTGTGGGCTGAGTTGAAATCCCAAAGGAACTGACTGTAATGGTCTGTTGTACGTCTGTCGTATTCCCGGAAACATCGGTAACCCTATACGTCCTGGTAATGATCTCAGGGTCGGAACCGCCATCACTTACATCACCCACAAATGCAACGGCAGGACTCGGGTCGCAGTTGTCTGTTTCATCAGGTAACCACGGTAACGTCGGCCGCCGGGACGTCGGCAGAACAATATACGGTTACCGGTGGGGGGTTGCTCGCTGTGGGGGCCACATTGTCTACGGTAATGCTGGTTACGGCTGTAATATTAAGGGAGGGGTCTCCCGGCATCCCGCCATATTCCACCACATAGCCCTGCGGCTGGTAGTCACCGCTGGCAGCACCCGTATTGGACAGGTCGTTCCAGGAGCCGTTCGGGTTTACATTCGGGTGGGTGATGTGGGCATAATCCTCGTCCCCGGACTGGTTAGGTTCGCCCGTATTCCAGAACGCAAAGTTCGGGGAGCTTCCGCCGGCGGTACCGTTCCAGAAGTTGGTGCCAGCCTCGGGGCCGGTAACCCAGAGCCATACCCCCTCGGTTGCGGCATCGCTCCCGCCAATCCATCCGGTGCCGGCCGCCTGGGATCCCGAAAAATCGGCCTCAGCCTGGGAAGTGAGGGTGGCCAGGTATCCCTGCAGCCCAAAATAGGTTCGGGCGTTGGCGGCGGCATTGGCGTTGGTCCAGGTAATCCCCAGGCTGGGGATATATTCATAGTAATGTCCTGTGGCAGGCAGGTAGTTTGCAGAACCTGCCGTAATGGAAAATTGCCGGGTCCCCGTTGGATTCGGGGCACTGCTGGAGTATTCCACAGCCATGATAGCCGCTTCGAATTCCGTGTATAAAGCTGGACCGGTGAGTGAGAGTTTCCCTTCCGTTGCGTCCCAGGAAGCCGTGATATTCGGATGGGTTCCGGTTAGGGTCAGCAGATCTTCTCCATTGACGTAACCGCCAGAAATCTGGATATAGACCGAATTCGTGGAAGTATCGTCCGAATCTGTAATGGAGATGGTTTCCGCTACCGGGATAGAACTGCCGGGGCAGTATATCTGGTCTCCCGTAGCCGTCACTACCGGTGGTGCGCTTGAGGCAGAATCGTCCGTATCATCCCTGTAATCCACATCCCCCCCGGTAGTTGCGTCGTTGTCCCAGTCAGGCAAAACCATAGACCCCCCATTGGTATTCAAGGGGTTATCTATCTCACCTCCCGGATCCGCGTAGCCGGTGGTGGCATCGGTAGCATCGTCCAGTCCGTCCCCGTCCGAATCGGAGCCGGAAAGGACAAACCAGGTTTCAAGGGAATCTATGGTACCGTCGTCATCGCTATCGGTATCCAAAAAGTCCGGCGTGCCATCCCCGTCGGTATCTGGCGTGCCCAGTCCCATAGACTCATAGGCATTGTCTAACCCATCGTTATCAGAATCGGAATTGGAAGGAGCGGTATAGCCTGTGGTGGATTGCCCTTCCACATTGTCCGGGATCCCATCCCCGTCGCTATCCAGGTCCAGGCGGTTTACGATCCCGTCACCGTCTGTATCCATACTGGAACATCCTGGCCCGGCACCCAGTGGGCCGCATTCATCCGTATCCAGGATACCATCGTTGTCGTCATCAATATCGCTTGTATCATAAATCCCGTCCCCATCGGTATCGGTGGTATCAATCGGAACCGAACAGGTAGAATACAATATGGAGAACGGCAGATTTTGTTTGCCAATCGAGGGTCCCTGGTATTGTACGGTGAGGGTCTCCCCCCCGCCATTCTCAAAGAACAGGACTTTAATGGTGTGCAGGCCAGTGCTCAGGCTGGTTGTTCCTGACCGTTCCTGGTTTCCGTGGTTGCCGTCGTTATTCACTACCTGGGTGCCATCAATAAAGAGTTTGGACCCATCGTCCGAACTTGTATAAAAGGTATAGGAGCCCGCGGTGGCAATTTCAATATAGCCGGTATATCGTATGCCAAAACTGTCGGTATCCCCGGGATCTTCCTGGTTCTGAAGGGCATCCACATCGAAGCTGCTGAAAGTTCCCGTACCTAATGCGCCGGTGGTGGGGATATTGTCTACTGTACTCCCGGAAGGGGTACCATCGTAAAATTCAAAATCCACTTCCCCGGGACAAAACGGCAGTGTTCCCTGCACCGCCACATTGTCTATATAGTAATACTCATTGCTTGCGGTATTGTAGAATCGTACCCGGATTTCCAGGGTAGATCCAGTGGTTGGGAGGTTTACGGTATAGGAAGACTGGAGGGGATCGTTCGGACTCGTATCCCCGGAGGCATTTTCAAACTGGGTCCATGAGGCGGCTCCGTCTATTCGGTATTCCCCTATAAAATAATCAGTCCCTGCCTCAAATTGGCTGGCATCCGCCTGGGTAGCCACATCCATGCTAAAGCTGACCGAAGTGAACCCGTAGATATTGATGGGGTTCGTCTGCCATTGCCCTTCCGTACCCAGGTTGTTGGCCTCGATCCGGTTGCCCTGCACCCATACCTTCCCGGTTAGGGTGGTGGTCCAGCCTTTCGGGGCAAACCCACTGCCGCTGCCATTTTCGGTACCATTGGCATAGCTGTTGAAATTCTCACTCCAGATAGTGGTCTGGGAATACCCCAGGGATCCAAAAAACAGCATGACCGGTAAAATAAGGTGGAAACCACGCAGGGCAATGACCCGAAATACATCTGTAGCCCGGGCTTTCCCGTAGAAGTCGTATGCTTTTGCCATGATTGAAACCACTTTACAAAAATAGATGGTAACGGTGCGGGTGAAAATATTTGTTGTGAAACAGCCCGGGAACGTGGTATAGGGCAGATTAAAGGTGATTTTTTACCTGTTAATCAATGTCTTAGAAAGACAATTGGATTTAATGAATCAAATTTTATTCAATTTGACCCATCGCCGGATAAACATGGTTTTTCAACAAAGCGTATGTGTCATTTACAATATCCCAATTATTATAATTGCCCGCTGTAGTAACAACAATCAGGCTGTTTCGTATATCCCAGTAAATATTTTGTCCCCCGTTGCCATTCGCCGCCACAATTATAACTTCCTTACCTGATACAGTATCCCGCCATGTCCAAAATTGGTATCCGTATCCGTCATTTCCTTCGGCAACATCACTTGGAAACTCAACTTTTCTGTCAAAGGATTGGGATATCCAGTCAGGATTCAGGATTCTTTTACCACCCCAAAGGCCATTATTGAGGTATAGTTGCCCGATTTTCATTAAATCGCGGGGCGTTAACCTGAGGCCGGAGGGTGCCGCAAATTTTTCGGAAAACCCCCAAACTGAATATTTGCTCCATTCAAATTTATCGATGCCCAATGGCCGAAAAAGATTTTCATTTGCAAACTCATCGAGTGGGATCTTTGATGTTCGTTCAAGAATATCAGCCAAAACCTGTGTGGCTCCACCATTATAATTAAATCTGATTCCGGGAGAACTAACCAGGTCCTTGTGCAATACATACCCAACGGGGTCTTTGCTGTAGGTCATCCTTATTTCATCGTTTTCTGGATTATCGTAAGGGACGTTTTCATTCCATTGCAAGCCCGTTGTCATCGTTAAGAAGTGTTCAACTGTCCAGTTCGCTTTCTCGCCTTCAAATTCCATTTCCGGGAAGAAGTCCGAAATCTTCTGATCAACACCGTTTATAAATCCTTTTTCAATTGCAATTCCCACAAGGGCCGAGACAACGCTTTTTGATATGCTGCGCAAATCGTGTAGCGTAGTATCCGTATGTTGTATCAGACCAATATCTTTGCCATAATTCTGATCTTTTCCAGCGAAATATTCTTCATAAACAAGCTGCCCGTTCTTCGCTATCAACACGCTGTGTATATTGGGATAGAATTGAGAATTGATTTTATTTGTCAAATCTTTAAGGAGTAAGGTATCGATCCCCATTTCAGCGGGTGCGGCATCTTGCTCTATTTTATCCGCAGGTGGCTGCCTTCTGTCGTAGCAATGAAAAAAAAGGAACATGCAAATACCGGCAACTACATATTTCATTTGGGTCGTTTTAGTTACAACAAACCATTTTTATAAGCGAAGCCCATAACGCAGTCGTTTTAAGAAAGAGTTTGCCCATGCTTATAATTTCATATTTATTAGCGCATTCCCCGGTCACTTCAATTTCGTTCAGAGACCAATATTTTTGGGGATTGGCTAAAATCTTTGTTTTGAATTCCGGCCAGTTAAGGCCTTTATGGTGGCGCGTATTATTTTCAAATCGGGTTGGCAGGATTTTGCGTCGTGCGGCGGTTTGCTCCCCGGTGAGTTTTATACCATTGTCCATTGTCCTTAATGAATTGTATGTGGTTCCTTCGAAAGAAGGGAATCATTGAAAAGCTGGTTGGTCTTCGCTAAAGTTAGGAATTATGCTGTAGGTAAATACAGGACTTCGTTGCAAAAATGATCGGCTGGAAAATCCGGGGTTCCCAAACCCCGCCCCGGGGATAAATTATACCTATAACCTGTAAAAAGCATACAGGCTTAAATCCCGCAACCTGTCCATCCATGCAAGCGGCAAAAGCATCTTATGGCGCCCACGATCCGAGTTCAAATAGGTTCGTGGCCTGGGCCTCCAGCCCCGCCCCGGTTACAAGTTAGATCTCCCTCATGCAAAAATCCCGCAGTAAACAGTTTAAACGATGCAGAAAACGAACATGGTTTCTATTTTTGCCAAATTGAGGTGGGGGTCTCGCAACCCCGCCCTGGTAACAATTTAACTTTCCCGAATGCACAAAACATGCATGGAAGTGGTTAAAGCGATGGAAAAGTTCGGAACCACTTCTTCCTTGAGTCAATTTCATGCGGGGTTCGCAACCCCGCCCCGGGGAACAATTTAACTTTCCCGAATGCACAAAACATGCATGGAAGTGGTTAAAGTGGTACAGAAACATAGAACCGCTCCCTTTTAAGCCAGTTTGATGCGGGGGTCCTCAACCCCGCCCCGGTTACAAAGTAACTTTTCCGAATGCCAAAAACATTCACGGAAGTAGTTAAAGTGATACAGAAGCAGAGAACCGCTCCCTTTTAAGCCAGTTTGATGCGGGGGTCCTCAACCCCGCCCCGGATACAAAGTAACTTTTCCGAATGCCAAAAACATTCACGGAAGTAGTTAAAGTGATACAGAAGCAAAGAACCGCTCCCTATTAAGCCAGTTTGATGCGGGGGTCCTCAACCCCGCCCCGGGGACAATTTAGGCGCGCAAACTGCAGAATAAAAGCAGGCGAATACTTTAAGGTACTCACACCATGTTATGTTTATCCGTAGTCGCTGCAATATTTCTTCAGAAGGGTTAAATGGCCGCAGTAGTGTATTTGCTGTAGAGCGTATTTGTGTTAAGAAGGCCGCAGCAGTGCAACTACTGCGGAGCGCCTGCAAATCGCAGATTATTTATTTTCCCGAATAAACACATAATGGCGCCAATTGAGCACATTCTTTGACTTATCTTTCAAAGACTTAAATTATCCTAAATATGAAAATCTCAAAGATCATTGGCGCAATATTAATCCTATTAAGTCTGGGTGTTGGCTACCTCGGTATTAACAAAGTAGATGAAAATACCTCCTCCGTGAACTTTTTGGGAATCAAAATGGATTTCTCCGATAAATCCGGAAGCCAGGAAGGCTACGTTTATATTGGTATCGCCGTCGTCCTTTTAGTGGGCGGAATTTACACCCTGAAGAAATCCCGGACATAGATAGAGCCGTTGGACCTTATAAATTGATCCCCTGTTTCCTGACGGAAGATACGTCTGATAAATTCCTATTGGGTAGAATTGTTGCCAATTTCCATTGTACTAATACCCAGCAATAAGCTCCCCAGGTGGGGAGCTTAGATAGTGTCTCGGGTGGGATTGCTTTCCTGACGAAAAACTTCCCTTCGCGCTCGCTTTGAAATCTACAAAGGAAACACTCCGGTCTCTTTAAAAAAACAAAGCGAGCTTCGTTTTTTAAAGCTCGCTCGTATTTCCACTCTTTTGTGGTTTATCCGTACCTCGGGTGGGAATCGAACCCACACGGTATTGCTACCACTGGATTTTGAATCCAGCGCGTCTACCAATTCCGCCACCGAGGCAAAAACGGACTGCAAAGCTAAAAAATAATTCTGTTTGACCTCCTAAAATTCCGGGCATTTATCCCTTGCAACCCAAATAAATTCATAAATTTGCACCTCCTTTGGAAAAGGGGTTTCCTGGGGAACAGCTGTCAATACCTCAACCATGCCGTACCAAGTACCGGAACCGAAGATTTTTGGATGTACCCAAAGCACCGTGCTGGCCGAAAAAATTGCCAAATATTACGGAACCGATTTGGGGAAGGTGATCTTTTCCCACTTCAGCGACGGGGAATTCCAACCCTCCTTTGAAGAATCCATCCGGGGAGCCCGGATCTTTATCATTGGCTCCACCAACCCGAGTTCGGAAAACCTCATGGAAATGCTGCTGATGCTCGATGCCGCCAAACGGGCCTCCGCACGGCACATCACAGCCGTGATGCCCTACTTTGGCTGGGCCAGGCAAGACCGGAAAGACAAACCCCGGGTTCCCATTGCAGCCAAACTTGTAGCTAAAATGCTGGAAGCAGCCGGGGCTACCCGTATCATTACCATGGACCTGCATGCCGACCAGATCCAGGGATTCTTTGAAAAACCGGTAGACCACTTGTTTGCCTCTACCCTCTTCCTCCCTTACCTGAAATCCCTCGGCCTGAAAAACCTGACGATCGCCTCCCCGGACATGGGCGGCTCCAAAAGGGCCTATGCCTATTCCAAAGCCCTGGAAAGCGATGTGGTGATCTGTTACAAACAAAGGGAAAAAGCCAACCGCATTTCACATATGGAACTCATCGGGGATGTGAATGGAAAAAATGTTGTCCTGGTGGATGACCTGGTGGATACCGCCGGCACGCTTACCAAAGCGGCCGACCTGATGATTGCACGGGGGGCCGAAAGCGTCCGGGCCATAACCACCCACGCTTTGTTATCTGGCAAGGCCTATGAAAAAATTGAAGCTTCCAAATTGCAGGAACTGATCGTTACCGATTCGATCCCCATGAAAAAGGAAAGTGCTAAAATAAAGGTACTCAGTTGTGCAGAACTCTTCGCGGATGTCATGCACAGGGTACACCACAATACCTCCATCGCCTCGAAATTCCTTATGTAAACCTCTGGGATTACAGGATGCATAGCGTGGATAATAAAAGGAATATCATTAACTATTAATATATTTTAAATGAAATCAATTACAATCAAAGGATCAGAAAGAGAAAGCGTGGGCAAAAAGGCAACGAAGGCCCTACGTAATGCTGGAAAGGTCCCTTGCGTGGTCTACGGAGGGGAAAAACCATTACACTTTTCGGCGGAAGAAATCGCGTTCAGAGATTTAGTGTACACCCCAAATGCCCACACCGTTGTGGTTGATATGCAAGGTGGCAAGAAGGTAAAAGCCGTGATGCAGGACATACAGTTCCATCCGGTGACCGATAATATCCTGCACATCGATTTCTATCAGTTGTTCGACGACAAGGAGGTCACCATGAAAATCCCCGTACGGCTGCATGGGGTTTCGCCCGGTGTACGGAACGGAGGGCGCCTGCTTTTCCGCAAACGCAAATTGTCTATCCGGGCCCTGCCCGACCACCTGCCCGATTTCTTCGATATCAATATCTCCAATCTGAAAATCGGGGACAACATCCTGGTGGAAACTCTGTTGAATGATAATTTCACCATCCTGCACCCTGAAAATACCGTAGTGGTTCAGGTGAAAACTGCCCGGGCCGTCCTGGTGGTTGAGACTGAAGAAGAAGAAGGCGTGGAAGGAGTTGAAGCCGCAGAAGGAGAAGGTGGCGAAGAAGGTGCGGAAACCGCTGAGGAATCTGCCGAAGAGTCCAAAGAATAAGTCCGGAACGGATCCAATACCAGCATCCTGCCCCGTACCCGGAACCCACGGTACGGGGTTCGGGATGCTTTTGTATTTTTATGCGGCTATGTTCCCGCTAATAAAATCTATTTTTGGCAAGGATACACCCATCCTGGAAACATCGGGGCCTATGAAAAAATACCTTTTGGCAGGGCTTGGGAACGTCGGGGAAGAATATGCCAATACCCGGCATAACGTCGGGTTCCGGGTCCTGGATGCCCTGGCTCGGGAGGAAGGGTTTTCCTTCACAACTGGGAAACTTGGCGATGTGGGGTCGTATAAACTGAAAGGCCGGAACATCCTGGCCCTCAAACCTTCCACCTTCATGAACCGCAGCGGCAAGGCCATTTCTTACTGGCTCGAAAAGGAAAAAATCCCCCGGGAACACCTCCTGGTTATTACCGATGACATCAACCTCCCCTTGGGCACCCTGCGATTAAAGGCCAGGGGCAGTGATGGGGGCCATAACGGGTTACGCGACATACAGGATAGCCTTCAGGGGATCGACTACCACAGGCTGCGGTTTGGAATAGGTTCCGAATTTTCGAAAGGAAGACAGGTGGAATATGTTCTTGGGGCCTGGTCCGAAGAAGAGGAAACAGCGCTAAAAGAGCGACTCAAAAGGGCCGGCGATATGATACGTTCCTTCGTCCTGGCCGGACCGGCTAACACCATGAACGAATTCAACGGAACCTGACAAATCCCGTCACTGTACCCGGAAGCCGTATATGCCCGAATCCGATCGATTTCCCTCACTGTCAATGGTGATGAGGTACCAAAAATACACGGTGTTGGCTTCAACACTTACCTTGATACTGGTGGTACTGGAACCTGGCTCTGAAATTAATGTCTGGGGTGGGTTTTCAGTAGAAAGGTAAAGTTCGTACCCCACAATATCGTTATCAATATCCGCGCCAGACCATTCCAGGATTACTTCGTTATTGAGGTCCCGGAACACGGTGGCCCCGGATGCCGGGGACAGGATCTCGGCCGGAAAGGGGGCGTAGGAACGGGCGGCACCCGCATTGTAAAAACGGTACGTAGTACTGATTGCCGATTCCTGTGTATCTGTATTCCTGCTGATGACCACCCAGGAATACGGACTTCCTTTTTCAAGGGGCAATTGGGCCGATAGGGTATTGGTGCTTACCGTCTGGGTGACACCTGAATTGATGTTGGTAACTCTAAGCTCATAACTGTCGGTATTGGCAGCCTTTTGCCAACGGAATTCCACCTGGCTCGTAGTCGCATTCAGATCCACCCCGGTCGTGCACTCCGAATTCTGTTCAGGAAAAAGCAACTTGGCCGGTGCCGGCGCCTTGGGGGAATCTTTTCCGCATCCGAACATCAAAAGCACAGCCCCTAAAAACAAAAGGCCCCTCATTGTTTTACCACTTTAAATGTTCCCTGGCCATTAATACTTTCTAGCCATATGAAATACACCCCGGGCGGACGGGTAGAAAAATTCATGTGTACCTCCCCGCTGACCATGGCATAGCGCCTGCTTTCCAGCAAACGGCTATTTTGATCGAATACCCTTACCATCAAGTCCTTAACACCTCCCCCTGTTTGTATGGTCAGTTCATCCTGCACGGGATTCGGATATAAAAGCGGTTTATCTGCCACATAAATCTCCTCCCGGTAGGTTCCCTGGCAAGGCAGGTCCGTACGCACACTCAGTGTATTGCTTCCACCCTTCAACTCAAGGGCAATTTCCTGGTCGGTGACCTGTTGCAAGACCCCGTTCAATTCTACCAGATACCTATTGGCGCCGCTCAGCTTCAATTCGGCCTGTTGCCCGTCCGCACTCAGGGCGGTCGCCACCTCCAGGGGTTCCGGTTGCTGGATGTTCACTTCAAAACAATAGGGCTCATAGACTTTAACGCCGTCTGTTCCGGTGATACATACATTATAAGCACCAGAAGACAGGTTATCCAGGCGGTACTGGGAGGTGAAAGCGCCCTGTTCGTCCACCCCCGGACCGGTCACCGTGATGTCATAGTCCTGAATAACGGAAGCCGTAATTTCAATGGCCCCATTATTGCTGGGGATACAGGTTTCACTGTCCAGGGCGACCGTAAAATTATCTGCGGCCAGCCGGTAAACCGGACACCCGCTCGGGTTCACCTCGGTTCCCGCAGGCGTGCCCAGGCAAAGATCGTCTCCGTCATCGAATACACCGTCTCCATCGGCATCGGGCCTGAATGACCCTTCCACACAAATTTCCAGGCTAAAAGCATTCAGGGCGCCGCCGTCAGCCGGCGCCGTATCCGAAACCCGCAGGGTCCATTGCCCATAAGCCGACTCCCCGTTGAAGGAAGCCAGAGATCCCAGCGGTTTCACCGAGCCCCCTATCCCCGGATTGTTCCCGCAAACGAAGGGTGTGGCATCGTCGTCAAAGACAGCATCCAGGTTGCTGGCTTCCCCGCAGGAATTGGAAATGAGCACTACTTCTGTACCCGAAGGGGAGACCAGACTCACCACAAGATCCCCAAGAAACGTATGGTCCAGATCGACACTCACATTAACATCCGATACCGGCAGATCATCCAGAAAATTTACTTTCGATTCTATTTCCGGGGTCCCCACCGATGAAATCGGGATGGGCAGCCCGCCGGCACTGCGCGATTGGCAATTGATGGGGATGGTGCTGAAACTAAAGGCCGGCGAGAAGGTTCCTTCCCCGCAAAGGTTCACCGGTTTCACATGCCAGTAATAGGTCATCGCCTGCTTTAGGGAACGCGGTTTGTAAGTGGTGAACAGAATATCCGCGGCTTCCACGATATTGGTGAATCCCGGGTCGGAGGCAATCTCCACCTCATAGGACGAAAACGCAGGGTCGTCCACCCATTCAAGCGGGACATTCAGACTTGTATTGGCGGCCCCGTCTGCCGGGGCGCTAAGTTGTACCTGGTTGAAACTGCCGTCCAGCAGCTGTACCTGCAATTCCACCTGTTTGCTCATACTGGCCGCGGTGGCCGTTACGGTCACCGCATAAGTCCCGCTGGCTACCTGGTCTGTATTGGTAATGTCCAGGAGTACCGGGTTCGTGGCTGCAGTGGCGGTGGCGGGGGTAAAGGAAAGCCCCAGGGCCCCGGGCAGGCCGGTGGCACTGAAGGTTACCTCCTCGGTGAATCCCCCGAAGGTTTCATAGGTAAAGGGGATCTGAAGATCGTCAGGTTGGCATACGCTGTATTCGAGCGTTGGAAATTGTAGCACTATCGGGCTTTCGGTAATAGTGAAATCCCCGGAATTGATGGCAAAAAAGATATTGTCGTGGGCTTTTACCATGATCCGCGCCGTACTGGTGGCCACCCCCGGAAGCAGGACATCCTCGGCTCCGTCGTTGGGTGTGGCATCCAGGAGTTTTATCGGGAAAGTCATCCCCCCGTCTACCGAAAGGAAAATATCCACTAATTGGGCATTTACCAGCCCCTGGTTGGTTCCGGCCACTGCCCAGGTAACTGGTTGGACTGTCCCCGCCGTATAGGTTTCGCCGGCACTCTGGGAGCTCACCTGGAACGGGCCGGCATTATTCAGGACACGGATATTTACAAGGTCGGATGCCACCTGCCCGCCCCCGCTTGCGTTATCCCGTACGGTAAGAGCAAAGTTAAGGTCCCTTTCCACCTCAGAAACGGTTTCCCAGGCCGAGCCGACTTCCGGATTCGTTTCGGTAAGGTTCCCCTGTATCACTTCCTCCAGCCGGGGGAAATAGCGCGAAGGAAGGGTATCGGGCCTCAGCGACCTGAAATCTGCCCCGGTCGCATTGGTAGGGCCGAAATTATCGGTGGTAACCACCCCGTCGTCGATCTGTTCCCAATTGTAGGTCAGGATATCGGCCGGGTCTGGGTCCGTGGCTTTCCCGGTCAGGACAAAGGCTGTTCCCTTGGGGATCACGAAATCGCCGGTCGGACTGATAACCGGCGGCCTGTCCCCAATGGACATCACCTCCCCGCAACTCGCTGTGGCCACGTAATCGGCGATCTGAAATATGCTGTAATAATGGAAATAATCATCCCCGTGTAGTTGCACATTATTCCCATCTACAATGCCTGCATAACCCATGATGGTAGTTCCGCTGGCGGGTTCGGCCTGCACCCCGGTCCCTTCCGATTCGAAAGACCAGGTGTGGTTGGCACCGAACTGGTGCCCTATTTCATGAGCCACAAAGTCCAGATCGAACACGTCCCCTTCCGGCGACTGGGCAGCAGAATAGGCGCTCCCTTTCTGGTTATCCTTACAAACCGAACCAATGAACCCGGCATTCCCGGCATCACTCCCGCGGTGGAAAAGATGGCCGACATCATAATTGGCTTCTCCAATAGTACTGCTCAGGGTGTTCTGTACCTCGGAATTCAGGTTAGACCCGTATGGGTCTGTGGCCGGGTCGGTAAAGATCACCTGGTCTGTATTACCCACCAGTTCCAGGGTGATGCCCAAGTCCGTCTCAAATACTTCATTGACCCGGGTAAGTGTGGCATTGATAGCAGCAAGGGCACCCGCGACAGTGCCCCCGTGGTATTGTGTGTATTCCCCCGTGGCAGATACCGCTAAACGGTACTTTCGAAGGGCCTGGTCCTCAACCAGTTTGAAGGTGGCCCCGGATGCGGCTTTCTGTAAAATCGAAGAGGTATAACAGATAAAATCGGTTTCCGCCTGGCTTACCCCGTTGCGCTGATAGAGCAGGTACTGGTTATCCGACCCGGGAACTTTTTGTAAATAGGTATTGCTCTTCCTGCCCGCCTGCACCAACATGCCTTCCACCCCTTCCGGGGACACACTGAATCGAATACGTTCCGCCGGGTTGTCAAGGCTTCGGCCGCTGTACGAACGAATCTCCGGATATTTTGCAGCCAGGGCGGGAGATAATACAGGGGTTTCACGAACCTGATAGGCATGCGACCCCCCGTTTTGATCAGGAAAATAAAGAATGGCAGATGAAGAGGCTTTCGCACGAGGCAAACGGGCGGCCCTTTCTAAAAATTCTGGGGACAGGGAATACAGGTCGGCCTTGTGCACGTCTAATCGCTGCATCATACCTGAGGCCTTCGCTCCTGTTGCTACTTCGCGTTTCCAGTAGGGATTTTGTGCAGTAACATAAAAGGAAAAAAATAGTATGGCAGTTGTTAAAACTAGACGTAGTTTTGTATCCATTAAGCGGATTTTAAAGCTTTAAATGTAAGTCTTTTTATTATTTTTCCTACGTGGTTACAGTCCAAAGCATCACCAATTACGACAAACAACATCCCACTGCAATTACCATAGGCACCTTCGATGGAGTACACATTGGCCACAGGAAAATACTGGAGCGCCTCATAAACAATGCCAAAGCCCTCAAACTTAAATCCACAGTACTTACATTCTTCCCCCATCCCCGGATGGTCCTCCAGAAAGATGCGGACATCCACTTGCTCAACACCATGGAAGAAAAACAGCAGATCCTCGATAAGCTTGGACTGGACTGCCTGATCGTCCACCCCTTTACGAAATCTTTCTCACGCCTTTCCGCAACGGAATTTGTGAGGGATATCCTCGTAAACCAATTGCAGACAAAAAAGATCATCATCGGCTATGACCACCGTTTTGGCCGTAATCGCAATGCCAATATCAATGACCTGATCGCATTCGGCAATGTACTGGACTTTGAAGTGGAAGAAATCCCGGCCCAGGAAGTCGATGAGGTCTCGGTGAGTTCCACCAAGATCCGCAAGGCCCTTGCCGAAGGCGATATCCAAACGGCCAATGCCTACCTGGGTTATGAATACCTCCTAACGGGGAGGTGGTCCGCGGCCATGGCCTGGGCAGGAAACTGGATTTTCCCACGGCCAACCTGCATATCGCGGAAACCTACAAACTCATCCCAAAAGATGGGGTCTATGTAGTGAAGAGTACGATCGGCAAGAAAACGGTATACGGGATGATGAATATCGGGTTTAATCCCACCATCGAAGGCAAAGGCAGGAGTATGGAAGTTCATTTTTTTGATTTCAATGACGACCTATATGGGGAAAAGATCCAGCTGGCCCTCACCCACCGGATACGGGACGAATATAAATTTGACACCCTTGAGGAATTGAAAAAACAATTGGGGAGCGACATGGAGATTTCGCGAACCTTAATCAATAAATAGATGCTAGACCGCTGGTTATTCCGGAGGATGGATAACAGCCCGTTGATCGTCTTCCGGATCTTGTTCGGGATCCTGATAAGCCTGGAATGTTTCGGGGCCATCGCCACAGGATGGGTACGGCGCACTTTTATTGAGCCAAAATTCACATTCTCTTTTATCGGCTTCGAATGGCTACAGCCCCTTCCGGGAAGCTGGATGTACCTGTATTTTTCCATTATGGGGCTCCTCGGCCTTATGGTGGCCCTGGGTTATAAATACCGTTTCAGCATCTTCTCTTTTACCCTGCTGTGGACCGGGGCCTACCTGATGCAAAAAACCGCTTACAATAACCATTATTACCTCCTGATCCTGGTTTCTTTTTTTATGTGCTTCTTCCCGGCGAACAGGCGTTATTCCCTTGATGTAAGGCGACATCCCGCATGGCAGAGCGACAGCATGTTCAGTTATATCAAATGGCTGGTGGTCCTGCAATTGCTGATCGTATACACCTACGCCGGCCTGGCGAAATTATACGGGGACTGGCTCGACCTGCGCTTTATCAGGCTGCTGATGAAATCCAGGGAAGACACCTTCCTGATAGGGGATTGGCTGCAACAACCCTGGGTGTGGCATGCCGTAAAATATATCGGCATAGGGTTTGACTTGCTCATCATCCCGGCCATGCTATGGAAACCAAGCCGTAAAATAGCATTCACCTTTGCCGTTTTCTTCCATCTTTTTAACTCTGCCGTCTTCCAAATCGGGATATTCCCTTACCTGTCCCTGGCCTTTATGGTATTCTTCTTTGAACCCGAAACCATACGGCGGATATTTTTACGGGACAAGAAACCCTACGTTCACTGGCGGATCGAACGCCCCCGGAATAAGACATGGATTATGTGGGGATGGGGGCTCTACCTGGCCGTTCAGCTCCTGCTCCCCGTGCGGCATTACTTTTTCCGGGGGGATGTGCTTTGGACGGAGGAAGGCCACCGCATGAGCTGGCGCATGATGCTCCGGAACCGAAGCGGGCATATCATCTACAGGGTAAAGGATAAGGACACCGGCAGATTTTCCGCCGTTCATCTCAATGACTTCCTCACCAAAAAGCAGCAGGCCTGGGTGGCCATTTACCCTGATCTCATCTGGCAATTTGCCCAACACCTTAAGCAGGAATACGCTTTGCAGGGGAAAGATGTGGCTATTTATGTGAATAGCAAGGTGGGTATAAACGGAAGGCCGATGAGGCCATTTATAGACCCCACGGTAGATCTGGCAAGCATCCCCTGGGAACCTTTTAAACACAGTAACTGGATCCTGCCCTCAAAATCGGAGCCCGGGAGGCCTTAGGACCGGTTTCCTCAATTCTGAAGCGCTCCGGTTTTACTCATTGTTCCCCCCAACCCCATTGAATGATTGACGAATTAGAGCTACATTTGCCTCCAAACGCGCGATACCTATGTTGCAGTTACAGGACATACGAGATAATTCGGATGCCATCGCAAAAGCCCTTGGAAAAAGAAATCTGGATGCCCGCCCCTTGCTCGATAAAGTACTGGAGCTGGATGAAAAACGACGGGCCACACAGACCCGCCTGGATGCCATCCTGGCCGAGTCTAATTCTCTTTCCAGGGAAATCGGGCAACTCTTTAAAAGCGGGAGGACAGCAGAAGCCAATGAACTAAAATCACGTACAACACAACTCAAGGAAGAATCCAAAGCCCTGGGGGAGGCATTGAACGAGGCGGCTTCAGCCCTGCAGGAAGCCCTGTATGAAATCCCCAATACCCCGCATGCCTCAGTCCCCCGCGGATCGGGAAGTGAAGACAATGAGGAAATTTTAAGGGAAGGCAGCATTCCGGTGCTGGGCAAAGAAGCCCTTCCCCACTGGGAACTCGCACGGAAATATGATTTAATCGATTTTGAGCTCGGGGTAAAGATCAGCGGAGCCGGGTTCCCGGTGTATAAAGGCAAAGGTGCCCGGTTGCAACGCGGGCTGATCAACTTTTTCCTGGACCGGAACACGGCTGCTGGATATACCGAAGTACAGGTACCACACCTGGTAAATGAAGCTTCGGGTTACGGCACCGGCCAGTTACCCGACAAGGAAGGCCAGATGTACCGGCTACAGGACGATCCGCTATACCTCATCCCAACGGCGGAAGTCCCGGTTACCAACCTGTTTCGGGACACGCTGCTCGAACAGGCAAACCTTCCCCTTTCTTATACCGCCTATACCCCTTGTTTCAGGAGGGAGGCCGGAAGCTACGGAGCCCACGTAAGGGGCTTGAACCGCCTCCACCAATTCGACAAAGTGGAATTGGTGAGAATAGAGCATCCCGACACTTCCTATCAGGCGCTTGACGCCATGGTGGATCATGTGAAGGGGTTGTTGCGCGAATTGGAACTCCCATATCGCATCCTCCGGCTTTGCGGGGGAGACCTGGGCTTTACGTCGGCCCTCACCTATGACTTCGAAGTATATTCCACAGCCCAGGAGCGCTGGCTTGAGATCAGTTCGGTTTCCAACTTTGAAACCTTTCAGGCCAACCGCCTGAAACTCAGGTTTCGGGATGCAGACCGAAAACCCAGGCTGGCCCATACCCTGAATGGCAGCTCCCTGGCCCTCCCCAGGGTACTGGCCGGAATCCTGGAAAATTTCCAGACCGCAGACGGTATTCGTATCCCAAAAGCCCTTATTCCATACACTGGCTTTGATAGCATCACCGGAAACGCCGGCTAATTTTAAGATTGAAGGCTACCCGGTCAGGACTCCGGAATTCGGAGGGATCCTTCCTGCCATCCAGATTTCGTTTAGTACTCCCTTAACAGCAACTTACCCCAATTGCCGTATCTTTGAAAAAAGACCTGCGTTTGAAACTGCTCCCTGCCATACTTGCCTTCCTCCTCTTCCAGGCGGTTGCCTCCCAGGAAGACTTTCTCGCCAAACAGTATTTTGACGACGGAGAATTTGAAAAGGCAAAGGCCTTTTACAAAAAATTGGTAGAGCAACATCCCAGGCGCACAGATTATGCCGAAGGCCTCGTCGCCTGTTACCAGCAGCTGGAGGAATATGACCAGGCCGAGGCTTTTATGGTGCAAACCATCAGGGAAGGAAACGCCTATCCCACCATATTCATAGACCTGGGTTATAACTACCGTTTGCAGGACCTCCCGGAAAAGGCCGAGGAATATTATGCAATGGCCCTTGAGGCCATCTCGGAAAACCCGAACTACGGCTACGGGATAGGGTCTAAATTTCAAAGTTATACACTTCTCGATCACGCCCTGGAAGCATATTCCCGGGCCATGGAACTGAACCCGGAACTGGACTATAATTTTCAAATGGCGCGGATCTATGGAGAACAGGGAGATATTGAGGCCATGTATGCCGCCTACCTGGAACTCCTTGTACACGGGAAAGCCTCCGAGGCCGATGTATTGCGGAACGTGGAGAGCTTCATCAGCGACGATCCCTCCAATGAAAACAATCTCATTTTGAAGAAACTCCTGCTGAAGAAGGCACAACAACAACCCGATGTCCTCTGGAACGAATTGCTGAGCTGGCTCTTTGTTCAGCAAAAGCAATATAAAAGTGCTTTCAGCCAGGAAAAGGCGATATACAAGCGAACCGGCAGTGCCTCCCTGCAACGCCTGGAAGGACTCGGGAACCTCGCCCTTGATGGCGGTTCGGGAGAGGATGCCAGGGACATTTTTGAATACATCGACGCCAACAGTGTGGATCCGATCACCCGCCTGAACGCAAGATTACACCTCATTGATTTAAGCCTTATCGGTGAACCGGGGCCAAAGGAACTCGAGGCAGTGGAAGACTCCTTTGCCAATCTCATGGAAGACTATGGTTACCAGAGCAAAACCCTGCAACTCCAACTTTCCTATGCCAATTTCCTGGCCTTTCGTAAAAACCTGCCCGGGCCGGCTATCGCCATTCTCAAGAAATGCCTCGAAATTCCCCTCACCCGCTACGGGGAGGCCTCGGTTAAAATGGCTTTGGGAGACATCCTGGTATACGACCGAAAATTCAACGAGGCCCTGATCAATTATTCACAGGTACAGAAAAATCTTAAGAATGACGTACTCGGGCAGGAAGCGCGATTCAAGGTAGCCCAAACCAGTTTTTACAAGGGTGATTTCGACTGGGCACTTACCCAGTTGAAAGTCCTGCGTGGCTCTGTTTCCCAGTTGATCGCCAATGATGCCATGCAGCTGAGTTTGCTGATCTCGGACAACTCCCTGGAAGATTCGACACAGACCGCCCTGAAGGAATACGCCAGGGCCGACTTCCTGGCCTATCAGAACAAAACCCGTGAGGCAATAGCCGTCCTGGACGAGATCCTGCAACAACACAAAGGCGAAAAAATAGAAGATGAGGCCCTTTTTAAACAGGCTGAACTCTATATACAATTGAAGGATTACTCCTCGGCGGAATATAATTACCTCAAAATCGTGGAGTTTTTCGGGCAGGATATCCTGGCAGACGATGCTCATTTCGCCCTGGCTGAATTATACCGGAAGGTGCTGAACGATCCCGAAAAAGCCAGGATGCATTACGAAAAAATACTTTACAACTATCAGGACAGCTATTACTTTCCCCAGGCAAGACATCAATTCCGGATCCTGCGAGGGGACAGTATCAACTGACCGTTTTTTGGGCAATTGCCGGCTAGAAACCACTGCCAATGTTAATCTATAATGTAACCGTCAATATAGAAGATAATGTCCACGACCCATGGCTCAGGTGGATGCAGGAAGAGCATATCCCCGAGATGCTGGCGACCGGAAAGTTCGTACAGGCCCGTATGTGCAGGGTACTCGTCCGTGAAGAAGCGGGCGGGATAACCTATGCCGTCCAATACCTGACTCCCAGCCGGGAGCTGCTCGAAAAATATTATGACGAAGATGCGGAACGCCTACGAGCCCGGGCACTCAACCAATTCCCGGACAAGTTTGTCGCCTTCAGGACCGAGTTGGAGGTCATAGACGAACAAACCTGCCTGTAATGAGCGAAAACCTCTTTGCATACGGCACGCTTCAGGAAAAGGATATTCAGCAGTACGTGTTCGGACGCATGCCCAAAGGAAAACCGGACTCCCTCCCGGGCTATACCTTGTCTGCCAAAAAAATGTACGGACGGTTCCTGGTACTGGAACCTTGCACAAATGCCGACAGGGACGTCAAAGGGACGGTCTATAGCCTCACCCCGGATGAAATGTCGTTGGCTGATGTCTATGAAGGCCCGGAATACCGGCGTATCCAGGTAACCCTCGGATCAGGCAGCAGGGCATGGGTATACCTGGGACAAACTAACCCTGAAAGCAAGTTGTAATGGCCGGAAAACCAAAAAGGCAATCCCGTGACCCCATTCGTAAAGCCGGGAAAAGGCATTCGGGCAACCCGGTAAGGGCCAAGAAATACCTGGGCCAGCACTTTCTCAAGGATGAGGAAATCGCCAGGGATATTGCCGGGCTCCTCTCGCTGGAAGGCTACCACTCGGTCCTGGAAATCGGCCCGGGAACCGGGGTGATGACCAAATTCCTTTTAAAGAAGGGCATAGACCTGGTCGCCTTAGAACTGGACGGGGAAGCCGTTGAATTCCTGAACCACAGCTTCCAGCTGGAATACCCGGCTGCCGTCGCCCAGGCCCGGAGCTTCCGGGTAATTCAGGGGGATGTATTGCGGTACGACCTGGAATCCCTGTTTGCAGGAGACCCCTTTGCGATCATCGGCAATTTCCCCTATAACATCTCTTCCCAGATCGTCTTCCGTTTACTGGAATGCCGCTCCCGTGTTCCCGAATTTGCAGGGATGTTCCAGAAGGAGGTGGCCGAACGAATCTGTGCAGGCGCAGGCAATAAGACCTATGGCATTCTCTCCGTCCTGGTCCAGGCGTTTTACGAAGCAGAGTTCCTATTCTCGGTCCCCCCACAAGTTTTCAACCCGCCGCCAAAGGTTCAATCGGGGGTATTGCGGCTCAGGCGCAAAGACCCCTTCCACCTCGATTGTTCGGAAGACCTTTTTTTCAAGGTGGTCAAGACCGCTTTTAACCACAGGCGGAAAACTTTGAGAAACAGCCTAAAATCCCTCCTCCTTTCAGATTATCTAAAAGAAGGTGCTATCTTTGACCGGCGCCCGGAACAGTTGACGGTTCCCGAGTTTATTTCGCTGACAAAGAAGATAGCCGATGACACCCTTTAAACTGACAGAAGAACTGGTCGCCCAGATCGAACAGTTGATCGCGGCCCGG
The DNA here is from genome assembly GCA_963721045.1 of uncultured Flavobacteriaceae bacterium. Lineage (GTDB taxonomy): Bacteria > Bacteroidota > Bacteroidia > Flavobacteriales > Flavobacteriaceae > Zeaxanthinibacter. The sequence goes on along the minus strand of CAVRHQ010000012.1, from coordinate 80,055 downwards.
CAGGATAAGGAACTCCTTGATCTGCTCGGGGACGTGCATTATGCGGATGTCGCGGAGATTATCAACGAGCTGAACGAAGATGAGGCCACCTACCTCATCAAACTCCTGGACAGCGACAAGACTTCCGATGTACTGACCGAACTCGATGACGATGTACGGGAAGCCATCCTCAACAACCTTTCCGCCAAGGAAATTGCCAGCGAACTCCAGGCCCTGGATACGGACGACGCCGCCGATATCGTTGCCGAATTACCGAACGAGATCGTCCAGCAGGTAATTTCGGAAATCGAAGACCGGGAGCATGCGAAGGATATCGTAGACCTGCTCCGCTATGATGAAAATTCTGCAGGGGGGCTCATGGCCAAAGAACTGGTAAAGGTCAATGAAAACTGGACGGTCCTTACCTGTGTGAAGGAAATGAGGGCGCAGGCGGAAAACGTGACCAGGGTGCATTCGATCTACGTGGTGGACGACGAGGGAAAATTGAAGGGGCGGCTATCGCTCAAAGACTTGCTGACCACTTCCACAACCACCCATATCAAGGATGTGTATATCCCCAAGGTAGATTCGGTAAACGTAAACGAAAAACCCGAGGAAGTGGCCAAGATCATGTCCAAATACGACCTGGAGGCAATCCCCGTTGTAGATGAGATAGGGCGACTGGTGGGGAGGATTACCATTGACGATATCGTGGATGTGATCAAGGAGGAAGCCGATCGGGATTACCAGATGGCTGCGGGGATTTCCCAGGGGGTGGAGGCAGATGACAATATCTGGATCCTCACCCGGGCGCGCCTCCCCTGGCTGTTCCTCGGCCTTGTGGGCGGGGTTAGCGCCGGGGCCATTATGGGCAGCTTCCAGAATATGATGACCAACCATGCCGTGCTGTTTTTCTTTACCCCTCTGATAGCCGCCATGGCCGGGAACGTGGGGGTACAGTCCAGCGCCATCATCGTGCAGGGCCTGGCCAACGACGACCTGAAGGGAAGCGTGGGGCAACGGCTGCTGAAAGAATTGATGCTTTCGGCATTGAACGGGGTTATCCTGGCTATCGTGCTGCTCTTTTTCACCTGGCTCTGGAAAGGCAGCCTGTATACTTCGGTGGCCATTGCCATCTCCCTGATAGTGGTGATCATGGTGGCCGGGATCGTGGGCACCTTTATCCCCATCTTCCTGCATAAGCGGGGCATAGACCCTGCGATCGCCACAGGCCCCTTTATCACAACCAGCAATGATATTTTCGGGATCTTTATCTACTTCACTATTGCGAAGATGATCCTTGGATAACCAGATTCTTCCCTCCGGATTGCGACAGAAATAATACCTTTGAGATAAACCGGGTTTCCTGGCCCGTGTTAATAATTATTCCTATGAACCCTATCAATCTGAAAGAAAAATTCAAGGCCTTCCAGGCGCAGTGGCACCCGCACCAGATTGCCACGGTGGATGACATGCAGGTACTTTTGGCCAGGGTATCGGGTGAGTTTGTATGGCATGCTCATGAAGCGGAAGACGAATTGTTCCAGGTAGTTAAAGGAACCCTCTACATGCAGTTCAGGGATCGCACGGAGACGGTTCGTGAGGGGGAAATCATCGTAGTCCCCAAAGGAGTGGAACACTGCCCGGCAACCCGGAACGGGGAAGAAGTACTTCTCCTGCTCTTTGAAAAGAAATCCACGGCCCATACCGGGAAAGTCCGGGACGCAAAGACCCAAACGCTGTACCCGAAAATATAGCCCCATGAAAGTACTGCACCTGGACAGCAACCACCCCCTCCTTATTGAACAATTCAGGGCCCTTGGCTGGGAAAACCATGAAGAATACAATGCGCCCAAACTGGAGGTTGAAAAGAAAATCTACCTCTATGACGGGATCATTATCCGCAGTCGGTTTCCGCTAGACCAGCCATTCCTGGAAAAGGCCACCAACCTGAAGTTTATCGGTCGGGTGGGGGCCGGCCTTGAGAATATTGATGTTGCATATGCCGTGACCCGCGGTATCTTCCTGGCCGTAGCCCCCGAAGGAAACCGGAATGCCGTTGGGGAACACGCCCTGGGCATGCTGCTGGCACTTTTGAACCGGTTTGGGAAGGCCGACCGGGAGATCAGGCAGGGCCGATGGGACCGCGAAGGGAACCGGGGCCAGGAACTGGACGGAAAAACAGTGGGGATCATTGGATATGGCAATACCGGGAAGGCATTTGCCGGCAAACTGAGCGGATTCCAAACCGAGGTATTATGCCATGACATCCTGCCCGGTGTGGGAGATGCCCATGCCGTGCAGGTATCACTGGGTGAACTTCAGGAACGGGCCGATGTCATCAGCCTGCACCTGCCCCAAACCCCGGACACCGTGGGGATCATAAATGCCGCCTTTATCAAGGCCTGCAAGAAACCTTTCTGGCTGCTCAACACGGCAAGGGGGAAATGCGTGGTGACGGCTGACCTGGTGGATGCCCTCAAAAACGGGAAGATCCTGGGTGCCGGCCTGGACGTCCTGGAATACGAAAAAACATCTTTTGAAAACCTCTTCTCCGAACGCGAACTGCCCCCTCCCTTCCGGTACCTGATCCAGGCCGACAACGTGCTGCTCACCCCCCATGTGGCAGGCTGGACGGTGGAAAGCAAGGAAAAACTGGCGCAGACAATTGTCGATAAGATCAAAGCTCATTTTTTGTAACTTCAGCCGACACCTTAGGGTAGCGTGGGCAAACGAAATAGAAACCCAATAAATAACGAATCATATGAAAAACAGGGTAACCGGCCTGGGCGGCTTTTTCTTTAAATCCAGGGATCCCAAGGCGATCAGGGAATGGTATAAAAACCATTTGGGGCTGAATACAGACGACTATGGATGCTCCTTCTGGTGGAAAGACCAGGAAGGAAGGGATTGTATGACCCAATGGAGCCCATTCAAGGAGGATACCGAATATTTTCAACCCAGTAAGAAAGAGTTTATGATGAATTTCAGGGTAGCAGACCTGGAAGGCCTTCTTCAGGAATTGAAGGAGGAAGGGGTGACCATTGTAGGGAAGGTCGAGGAGTATGATTACGGGAAATTCGGATGGATCCTTGATCCGGAAGGGAACAAGCTGGAACTCTGGGAACCTAAGGACAAAGCATTTCTCTGATATGAAATATTTTGCTACATTTAGCGGAATGTATTAACCACCAAAACAACGACCATGTCAGAAGAAAATAAAGACCCAAAAGACCAAGCCGGAAAGGAATCCAAAGGGGCAGCCGGCGAAGGGCCTAAAGAAGAGGGAACAACAGGGGAAGCCAAAGGAAAATCAGCCGGTTTTTCAGAGGAAGCCAAGAAAACGGCCAATGAATTCAGCGAAGGGCTGAAGGGTGCCGGAGGGGAGAATAAGAAAATCCTGGCCGGGGTCCTGGCCATCGTTTTAGGGGCTTTCGGAATCCATAAATTCATCCTGGGGTACCAGAAGGAAGGGATTATCCTCCTCGCCATTACCCTGGTGGGCATTGTTTTATCCTGTATCGGGATAGGGGTGTTCATCGTATGGATCACCGGGCTGATCGGGCTGGTGGAAGGGATCATCTACCTCACTAAATCCGATGAGGAGTTCTACAATACATATCAGGTAGGGAGAAAACCCTGGTTCTGATCTGATAAAGCCGGAAAATACCCATCCGGCTTTTTATTTTCAATTTATTATCGTAATATTGCAATATACAAATATGACATGGGGCTTACCAAGACCGAAATATTCACTACCCATCAGAACCAGCTGGCCGGCATTTTCAGGGTTTTGGCCCATCCGGCCCGCATAGCTATTATACAATACCTCAGCAAGCAGAAAGGTTGTATCTGCAACGATATCGTCGCCGAAATCGGGCTGGCCCAACCCACCATTTCCCAGCACCTGAGGGAATTGAAACAAATAGGGCTTATCCAGGGGGAGATTGAGGGAAAGAAGGTTTGCTACTGCATAAACCACGATACATGGCATAAAATACATGAGTCTATAAATACATTTTTTAATCAAACGTTACCCAATTGTTGTTAATACCACTATGAAAACAAAGGAATTTCTTCAACTGCTAAAGGCCCATCCCGAAAAAGAATTGCTGTTCGAGTACGGAGCGGGAAGAACCGTCGGGGCCAATTACCATATTACAGAGGTAAAGAACATCACCGTTGACGCCGTGGATTGCGGCGCCGGGACGGATTTTTGGAAAGAAACGGTCATCCAGTTATGGGAGAACCCGACCGAAGCTGGCAAATCCTCCTACATGACTGTTTATAAGGCGCAAGCCATCCTGGACAAAGTGAACCGGATCAAGCCCATGGATAGAGAAGCTCCCCTGTTGTTTGAATATGGGAATCCACATTTCCATACTGCCCAACTCTCTGTGGAAGGCGCCACGGCTGTCGGGAAACAATTACGGGTCATGCTGCAACCTCAAAATGCACGCTGCAAGGCCAGTGAGATTTGCGGGATTGAAACGACAGGGGTCGGGGCTTCCGATGCTGCCTGCGTTCCGGGGAACGGATGTTGTTAATGCCATAATATGGAAGTACGGGAGATGCGGCCGGACGACTGGCCCTCGGTATCCAGGATCTATGCCGAAGGGATGGCCACGGGGATGGCTACTTTCGAGAAGGAGGTACCGTCCTATGCTTCCTGGGATGCTGCCCACCTGCCTGCCTGCCGCCTGGTGGCGACCGGGAGGGGAAACATCCTGGGCTGGGCAGCCCTCTCGCCGGTCTCCGGCCGGTGTGTCTACCAGGGGGTTGCCGAACTTAGCGTATACGTCGGGGCCGCTGCCCGGGGAAAGGGGGTAGCCAGGCTGCTCATGCAAACCCTGATCCGGGCCAGCGAGGCCATTGGGATCTGGACCCTGCAGTCCGGTATTTTCCCAAAGAACCTGGCCAGCATCCGCCTGCATGAATCCAGTGGGTTCCGACTCCTCGGGAGGCGAGAACGCATTGCAAAAAGGGACGGGGTATGGCATGACAACCTGATTTTCGAACGCCGCAGTTCCACTGTTGGCAGAGACACCGAGGAGGAAAAAATCCCGAGAAACGACCATAAATTAAGTACCCACTGAAGGCCTTAAACACCATGAAAAACATCTTAGTATTATGCACCGGGAATTCCTGCCGCAGCCAAATGGCCCACGGCTACCTCCAGAAGTATTTGCAAGACAAAGCACAGGTATACAGTGCAGGGATCGAAACTCACGGGCTTAATCAGGGGGCGGTTGCGGCAATGGCAGCGGACGGGATCGATATTTCGGAACACACGTCAAACCACGTAGACGAATACAGGGGGATCAACTGGGATTATATCATCACCGTATGCGACCACGCGAAAGAAAACTGTCCGTATATCCCGGCCCGTAATGCGAAACGCATCCATCGGAATTTCCGTGACCCATCAAAAGTAATGGGGACGGAAACAGAAAAACAGGCTGCCTTCCTGGAGGCCAGGGATGAAATCCGGGCATTTTGCAGGCAGTTTGCTTCGGTGGAATTCGTCTAGGAGTGGTGGTTGTTTTCGGCCAATTTGCGCTCCAGTTCGGCCTGAAACTCTTCCATGACCGGTTTTACGGTGCTTTCCGGGAGGTCGGCAATCTTGATATACATCAGCCCGTCTACGGAATTGTTGAACAGGGGATCTACGTTAAAAGCCACCACCCGGGCATTCTGCTTGATATATTTCTTGATGAGCACCGGAAGGCGCAGGCTTCCGGGTTCCACTTCCTCAATCAGCTTGTCAAACTTGTTCAGGTCGGCCTCCGTCTCATCAAAAATAAACTCCTTGTCGGCATCCTTTAGCGTCACCTTGAATTCCTTTTTCGGACGGATATACTGGGCCACGTAGGGGTCCCAGTAATTCGATTTCATGAATTCGATCATGAGTGATTTCGAAAAGTTGGAAAACTGGTTGCTGATACTCACGCCCCCGATCAGGTACTTGTGTTCCGGGAAACGCAGGGTAGTGTGTACTATCCCTTTCCAAAGCAGGAAGAGTGGCATGGGTTTTTGCTGATACTCCTTAATGATATAGGCCCGCCCCATTTCGATGGATTGCCTCATCATGGTGTAGAGTTCGGGTTCAAACCGGAAAAGGTCCTGCAGGTAGAAACCGTCTATCCCGAATTTTGGGAATATTTCAGAACCCATTCCCATCCGGTAGGCCCCTACGATGGTTTTCTCCTCGTCATCCCATAGAAAGAGGTGGTAGTAATAGGAATCAAAGCGGTCCAGGTCTATCGCATTGTTCGTGCCTTCTCCTATGGCGCGGAAGGTAACCTCCCGCTGCCTCCCGATTTCCTTCAGGATAAAGGGCATATCCCTTTCCTTGGCAAGAAACACCTCGTAGTTTTTGCTCTGCAGGAGGCGCAAATCCTTCTCCCTTAATTTCTCAATTTCACCCTGTATCACCTCCGTACGGACGGCCGTGGCTATTTTTCGGGGTGCCTTCGGGAGCTTCAGGGTAGACGGGATCTGGTCTATCAGCCGTTCCTTTTCATAGGCATTCGCAAGGATATAGGTTTTCCTTCTGAGCAGGTCTGTAAATTCCTCCAGGCTGGCCTGTTCCTGCTGTGTCTGTACACTGATGGGCTGCCCTATGCGTACCTTGATGCCCCTGGTTCTTTGGGTAGTGAGTTCTGATGGGAGCTTGGCCGTTCGGAAGATGTCGTGCACCCTGGACAAATAGTAAAACATTCGGCTATTCCTGGCGTGAAAATAAATAGGAACAACCGGCACCTGGGCCTTGCGGATAAGCTTGATGGATGTTTCCTCCCAGGGCCTGTCCACGATGAGCTTTTGATCCTTGTAGGTAGACACTTCCCCGGCCGGGAATATCCCCAGCGGATGGCCGGCCTGCAGATGGCCCAGGGCACTTTTAAACCCGGACACACTGCTTTTGGCATCCCGGTGGGTTTCAAACGGGTTTACAGGCATGATGTAGGGCGCCAGGGGCTCTACCCGGTGCAGCAGGAAGTTGGCAACGATCTTAAAATCCGGCCGCGACTGCAACAACATTTTTAACAGCAGCACGCCGTCTATCCCTCCCAGGGGGTGGTTGCTGATGGTGATAAAGGCCCCCTGTTTGGGCAGCCTTTTAAAATCTTCCTCGGGGATCTCAAAATCTATTTCGTAGTAGTCCAGGATGGCATCCAGGAATTCCCGCCCTTCCAGGTGTTTATGGCGGTCGTAAAAACGGTTGATGGTGGAGATTTTGGTCACCTTCATGATAATCCATCCCAGGAAGGTGCCCAAAAATCCATATCGGTCCAGGTTGATGGCCTTGGCAACTTCTTTGGCAGTGACTAAACCCATAGTTATTAACTCAATTTCCCCGGGGTAAATATAGGAAAATACTCCGGTAGCTTTCCGGATATCCCTTCACCTGAACTGCAACAAGTGTTTATTTCACCACCAACTGGACGGTTTCACGCCCTCTTTGTTCCAGCAGAACCTCCCGCCCGTCCTGCAGGGAATTGATGGCTTCGGAGGTAAAATGGCGAATGGTGTACAGGGAAACATTTTCCTGGCACACCACCTTGAATTTTCCTTCCAAATGTTCCAGCAACTCGCCCAGGCGTCCGAACTTGTTGTCCACACAAACCGAAAAACTGATGGCGGAGTTTTGTATCATGTCCACCTTCATCTTGTAGTCATGCAGCAATTTGAAGAGGTCGCTGATATTATCTTCCACAATAAAGGAAAAATCCAGGGAGGACAGCTTCATCAGCACCTGGTTTTTCTTCACGATAAAACAAGGGACCTCGGGCTCAATCCCCTCCCCGGAACCCACGGTGGTACCCGGGTCTGCAGGCTGCAGGAACGATTTTACATGGAGCGGGATGTCCTTTCGTTGAAGGGGCTGCAGGGTTTTTGGATGGATAACGGAAGCCCCGTAAAAGGCCAGCTCTATGGCCTCCCTGTATGAGATCCGGTTGAGCAGCTGGGCTTTTTCAAAGTACCTGGGATCGGCATTGAGTACCCCGGGAACATCCTTCCAGATGGTAACGGATTGGGCGTTGAGGCAATAGGCCATAATGGCCGCGGTATAGTCTGATCCCTCCCGCCCCAGGGTGGTGGTGAAATTGTTGTCATCACTTCCCAGGAATCCCTGGGTGATATAGAGTTTGTTGGGATCGAGGCCTTTGGCCACCTGTTTCTGCGTCTTCTCCCAGAGGACGTTTACGTCCCGGTAATTACTGTCGGTCTTGATGTAATTGCGAACATCCACCCAGGTATTCTCAATGTCCACTTCCTTCAGGTAGGCACTTACGATGGTGGAGGATACCAGTTCCCCATAGCCAACAACCTGGTCGTATACGAAATTGTATTTTGGGGATTTATTCCATACCAGGAACCCCTGGACTTCCTCAAAAAGTATTTTTACGGCCGTGTATACGGGGTGTTTCTCGTCGGGAAACAATTCCTTCAGGATGGCTTTGTGAAAATCCCTGATCTCTGCAAGGTGCCCGTTCATGGCCGGTTTATCCTTGAAATAAGCGTCCACCACCCGTTCCATGGCGTTGGTGGATTTCCCCATAGCCGAAACTACCAGGAATGTGTCCTCATACCCTGTTTCCCTTAAAACACGCACAAGGTTTCGCACCCCGTCGGCATCCTTGACAGATGCCCCGCCAAATTTAAATATTCTCATAACTTATTGATAAATGCCTCAATGGCCGCTTCATCGAGTTGTACTACATCCCAATCCCTCATCACCCGGGCCCCTTTGCTTTCGTAAAAGGCGATGGCCGGGTCGTTCCAGTCCAACACCTCCCAGCAGATGCGCTTTACCCCCTGTTCATGTCCATACCGGATCACGGATTCAAAAAGAGCACTCCCCAGGCCCGTGCCGCGCATGGCTTCCTTGACAATGAGGTCTTCCAGATGGATCACGGGGCCTTTCCATGTGGAATACCTGGGATAGACCAGGGCCATCCCCGCGATCCCCGATTCGGTTTCCGCCACAAAGCAGTGAAATTTTTTTTCCGGTCCAAACCCGTCCCGTTCCAGGTCCTCTACCTTTACCTCAACGGCTTCCGGTTCCCGTTCAAAAACAGCGAGTTCCCGTATCAGGGCCCATACCTCTTTCATATCGTTTTTCCGCGCTTCGCGGATGGAATACTTCATAATTGTTATAAATAAAACACAAAGTTATAATTACAAATTATACACAGGGGGTGAAAATCCTGTAGTTTCACAAAATAGACGATATTTGTGGGCATACAAACAGTATTCTCCCATGGACCATACCCCTCACACCCTTGGCGAATTTATCATTGAAAATCAAGCGGCCTTTCAGTATTCATCAGGGGAACTATCGAAACTGATCAACGCAATCCGCCTGGCGGCAAAGGTAGTAAACCACGAGGTAAACAAGGCAGGGCTTATCGACATCCTCGGGGCTTCCGGAAATACGAACATACAGGGGGAGCACCAGCAAAAACTGGATTTATTCGCCAATGAAAAATTCAAGAGCACGCTCACCAACCGGGAGATCGTTTGCGGGATCGCCTCGGAAGAGGAAGACAACTTTATCTGCGTGAACAGCCAGGATAAAAAATACCAGAACAAATATGTGGTACTGATCGATCCGTTGGATGGGTCCTCCAATATAGACGTCAATGTTTCGGTAGGAACCATCTTTTCCATTTACCGGCGCATCACCCCCATAGGAACGCCCGTAACCCTTGAGGATTTTCTGCAGCCGGGTGTGAACCAGGTAGCGGCGGGGTATTTTATTTACGGCACCTCCACCATGCTGGTCTATACCACAGGTCACGGGGTAAACGGCTTTACCCTGAACCCCGCCATTGGCACCTTCTACCTGTCCCACCCGAATATGACCTACCCGGAAACCGGGAATATCTATTCCATCAATGAGGGGAATTATACCCACTTCCCTCAGGGGGTAAAGGATTATATAAAATATTGCCAGAAGGAGGAGGGGGATCGTCCGTATACCTCCCGCTATATCGGGTCGTTGGTGTCTGACTTCCACAGGAATATGATCAAGGGCGGGATCTATATCTACCCCAAAAGCAGCGTGGCCTCTAATGGAAAGCTCCGGCTGCTGTACGAGTGCAACCCCATGGCTTTCCTGGCGGAACAGGCAGGAGGCAAGGCTTCGGACGGCCACCGGAGGATCCTGGAAATAGAACCAACAGAACTGCATGAACGGGTTCCTTTCTTCTGTGGCAGCCGTAAGATGGTGGAAAAAGCGGAAGAATTTATGGCCACACACAGTTAAAAAACTTTCCCCGCTTCCCATTGCAGAAGGGGCCTTTAATTTAAAGGGCTGGCAAGGCCTGTTTAAAAATGGGGCCGCAGACAGTAATTTGTAAAATGTCGTTTTCCCGGGGGAAATACAGTGCATACCCCTTGACAATAATCGCTTCAACTAGTCAATGACAACCCGTGATCTCATTCCGCTTGCGGAGAATTGGTTCGCCCGGCAACAATGGAAGCCATTCCCCTTTCAGAAAGCCTGTTGGGAAGCCTTCCTGGATGGGAAACACGGCTTGCTGAATGCACCTACGGGCAGCGGGAAAACGTATGCCCTTTGGTTCCCCATAGTGCTGGATTACATCCGCAGCAATCCGGATTACAAAAATTTACATAACAAAGGGCTTAAAGCCATCTGGATTACCCCCCTGAAAGCCCTCTCCCTCGAGATCAGGCAATCAGCAGAACGGGTGACGGCCGACCTGGAAACCGGTTTAACGGTAGGCATCCGAACGGGGGATACCTCTTCCACGGAACGGGCCCGACAGAAAGAATCCATGCCAGATCTCCTGATCACCACCCCCGAAAGCCTCCAATTGCTGCTGGCTACCAGGGGATATTCCCACGTATTCAGGGATTGCAGGGCCATCATTGTAGATGAATGGCACGAATTGCTGGGGTCTAAACGCGGCGTTCAGATGGAGTTGGGGCTTTCCCGCCTGAAGTCGGTTTGCAGCAGGTTGCGTATATGGGGCATTTCGGCAACTATCGGCAACCTGGAACAAGCCCGGGAAGTGCTCCTGGGTCCTCAGACGCAGGCCCTGGCAAATTCCGTCCTTATCCGGGCCAACCTCAACAAGAAGATCACGGTGAAAAGTATCATCCCCGAAACCATGGAAACCTTTCCATGGAGGGGTCACCTTGGCCTCCACCTCCTGGAGGAAGTGATCCCCATTATCCGCAATAGCCGCACGACCCTCATATTTACGAACACCAGGAGCCAGTGCGAGATCTGGTTTCAGAAAATCCTGGAGAAATACCCGGAATTTGCCGGGGAGATTGCCATGCACCACGGCAGCATCAACAAGGAAACCAGGATCTGGGTGGAACAGGCCATCCGCAACGAAAGCCTGAAAGCGGTGGTATGTACTTCCAGCCTGGACCTGGGGGTAGATTTTGCCCCGGTTGAAACGGTGGTACAAATCGGGGGGCCCAAAGGGGTAGCGCGATTTTTCCAGAGGGCCGGGAGAAGCGGGCACCGGCCCGGGCAGGAAAGTATCATCTATTTCCTTCCCACCCATGCCATTGAACTGGTGGAGGCTTCCGCCCTGAAGCAGGCCGTAATAAGCCAGGCTGTGGAAGACCGCATCCCCTACCTGAACAGCTACGACGTCCTGGTACAGTACCTCACCACCCTGGCGGTTTCAGACGGATTTTTCCCCGATGAGATCTATGAGGAAATACGACACACCTTCTGTTATCAGGCCATAGGCAGGGAACAATGGCAGTGGCTGTTAAATTTCCTGGTGCTGGGCAGTCAGAGTCTGCAAACCTATGATGAGTACAAGAAAGTGGAAATAGAAGAAGATGGCCGGTTTAAAATTAACAACCGGGGCATTGCCTTCCGCCACCGGCTGCAGATTGGGACCATAGTCGGGGATGCCCACCTCACGGTCCGATACCAGAAAGGGGGATACCTGGGGACCATTGAAGAATCCTTTATCTCGAAACTTACCGCCGGGGATGTTTTCACCTTTGCAGGCCGGAACCTGGAATTCATAAGGATCAAGGAAATGCAGGTGCATGTGCGGAATTCGGGCCGAAAAGCTTCCAAGGTACCCAGCTGGATGGGCGGGCGGCTGACCCTCTCCGCACAGATGTCTGAATTATTGCGGAATGAATTGTATTCGGCGGGGAAAGACCCCGGCCGGCAGTCTGAGGAGATCCGCTCCCTGGCTCCCCTCTTCGCAAGACAACGGGAGGAAAGTACCGTCCCCCGGCCCGATGAGTTCCTTATCGAGACTTTCCGGACATCAGAAGGATACCACGCCATATTTTATCCTTTCGAGGGCAGGTTTGTACACGAAGCCATGGGCAGCCTGTTGGGTTACAGGATCAGCCTGCTTTCGCCCATTACTTTTTCCCTGGCGTTCAACGACTACGGTTTTGAACTGCTGGCCGAGCGGGAAATAGATATGCAGCAGGTCCTGGATAACGACCTCTTCAGTACGGCCTACCTGCTCGACGACCTCCAGAAAAGCCTTAATTCCACCCAGATGGCCCGGAGGAAATTCCGCGATATTGCGGTAATCAGCGGGCTGGTTTTCACGGGGTATCCGAATAAAGGGGTTAAAATGAAACACCTGCAAAGCAATTCCCAGTTGCTGTTTGATGTCTTCAGGGAATACGAACCGGATAACCTGCTCTATCTTCAGGCTTACCGCGAAACCTTTGAGCACCAGCTTGAGGAAGGCCGTCTTATGCAGGCCCTGGAACGGATCGTCGGAACAGGAAGTGGTGTGGAAAGCCTGCCACCAACCTACCCCTTTTTCATTCCCCATTATTACAGACCGCCTCAGGGAAAGGCTTTCCAGTGAAAAACTAGCCGATCGTATCCGCCGGATGGCAGCCCGTTTGTCCAGACGCTAACGGGTATTGGAAAACTGCTGCTCCTGGCCTAGCTTTGTGGTATGATCCACCCGCTCCAAATCCTGGACCAGCACTTCGTTCTGCACCCCTCGGGGGTGTTGTTCTGGGAGGAACGCAAGCTGCTCTTCCTGAGCGATGTGCACCTGGGTAAGGTTTCCCATTTCAGGAAATATGGCGCGGCCATCCCCAGAAAGGCAATCCAGGCCAATTTCGGCCTGCTCGACAGCTGCCTGGACTACTTCGCCCCCGAAAAATTATGTTTTCTGGGGGATCTTTTTCATTCGTATCTGAATGCCGAATGGCAGCTATTTGAAACCTGGGTAAAGAACCAAAGTTGCCCGATGCTTCTGATAGAAGGCAACCACGACATTATTTCGCCCCTGAAATACGAGGCCCTGGGTATCCGGTTACTGCCTGAACTTACCCTGGGACCATTCCTGTTCACACATCAGCCCGAAGAACGGGAAGGGTACTTTACCATCTCCGGACATGTCCATCCGGCAATCAAACTCAGGGGCCCGGGGAGACAATCCTTAAGGCTCCCCTGCTTCTTTAAGAGTTCCAGCCAACTGATCCTCCCGGCTTTCGGATCCTTTACCGGCATGCATGCCCTGGTAAAGGAAGATGGGCATGAGGTATATGCCATAGCAGACCAGCAGGTAATTAAAATATAGGGGCTTTCTTGGGCCTGCATCAGATTGGGGTTATATTTGCGCAAAATTTTGTCCGTGGCCCAAACGACCATTCCGGACCATTATTCACAGTCTCCCCAACTCGGGAAACTGAGGGAAGCTATTACCCTGGCGGATTCGGAAATACATCTTAGCGGGCTCTATGGATCAGCCGTATCCTTTGTGATCGCGGATACCTTCCGGAGTGCCGAAAAGCCTTTTTTACTGATCTTCGAAGACAAGGAAGAGGCAGCCTACTACCTGAACGACCTGGAACAGCTCCTGCCCCGGGAAGATGTACTTTTTTATCCGGGCAGTTACCGCAGGCCTTATCAGATCGAGGAAACGGACAATGCGAACGTACTCCTGCGGGCAGAGGTACTCACCCGCATAAACTCAAGGCGCAAGCCCGCGCTAATCGTTACCTATCCCGACGCCCTGTTCGAAAAAGTGGTGACCCGGAAAGAACTGGACCGCCATACCCTTAAGATCCAATGCGGCGATAGGATAAGTCTGGATTTCCTTAACGAAGTGCTTTTTGAATACCGGTTCCATCGGGTCGATTTTGTCACCGGCCCCGGGGAATTTTCGGTCCGGGGTGGGATCGTGGATGTATTTTCATTTTCCCATGACGAACCGTACCGGATCGAATTTTTCGGGGATGAGGTGGACAGCATCAGGACCTTTGACACAGAGACACAGCTGTCTACCGAGCCAGTCAGGAAAATTTCGGTCATCCCCAACATGGCCGACAAGTACTCGCAAGAATCCCGCGAGAGCTTTCTGCGCTATATAGCACCTGCTACCACCGTTTTCATCAAACATAAAGACTTACTACTCGCCCGTTTGGGCGATCTTTTTTCGAAGGCCGAAACCGCCTATAAACAGCTTTCAGGCCCGGTGGGGCACAGCCAGCCCGAGGCCCTTTTTGTAAACCCGGAACAGATGCGGCAAGACCTGAAAGCATTTCAGCGGGTGAGCCTGGGGGCGATCCGGCCCGAAAATGACGCTGAGAAGGATATCCGTGAAATCCGGTTCAGGACCAAACCCCAACCTGCATTCAACAAGAAATTTGACCTGCTGATCGCCGACCTAAATGAAAAGGACCGGCAGGGGTATACGAACCTCATCTGCTGTGCTTCCGAACAACAGGCCCGACGCTTTCATGACATCTTTGAGGAAGTGGGTGGCAAGGTCCATTACCAGACCCTGGTGGCCCCCCTTTACCAGGGGTTCGTGGATGAAGATTTACACCTGGCCTGCTATACGGACCACCAGATCTTTGAACGCTATCACAAGTTCCACCTGAAGAACGGCTACGCAAAAAAACAGGCCATCACCCTGCGAGACCTGAATAAGCTTGAGATCGGAGACTATGTTACCCATATCGATCACGGGATCGGGATTTTCGGGGGCCTGCAGAAGATTGAAGTGGAAGGGAAGAAGCAGGAAGCCATTAAATTACAGTATGGGGAACGGGATATCCTGTATGTAAGTATCCATTCGCTGCATAAGATCTCAAAGTATAACGGGAAAGACGGGGTGGTCCCCAAAATTTACAAGCTCGGTTCGGCGGCGTGGAAGAAGCTCAAACAAAAAACCAAGTCCAGGGTCAAGAAAATTGCGTTCGACCTGATACAGTTATACGCCAAACGCAGGTTGCAAAAAGGCTTCCAGTACGCCCCCGACAGCTACCTGCAGCTTGAGCTCGAGGCTTCCTTTTTGTATGAGGATACCCCGGACCAGGGCAAAGCTACCGATGATATCAAAAAGGATATGGAGAGTCCCCGGCCTATGGATCGCCTGGTTTGCGGGGATGTGGGCTTTGGGAAAACGGAAGTTGCCATCCGCGCTGCCTTTAAGGCGGTGGATAACGGCAAGCAGGTGGCTGTCCTGGTGCCGACAACCATTCTGGCTTTCCAGCACCAGCGCACCTTCGGGGAGCGATTGAAAGACATGCCCGTACGGGTGGATTATCTTAACCGCTTCCGTACCGCTTCCGAACGAAAGGCCATCCTGCAAGACCTGAAGGATGGTAAAATCGATATAATCATAGGTACCCACCAGCTGGTAAACAAACAGGTGGCTTTCAGGGATCTCGGATTGCTGATCGTGGATGAGGAGCAGAAATTCGGTGTAGGGGTCAAAGACAAGCTGAAGGCCATAAAGGAGAATGTGGATGTCCTCACCCTCACCGCCACCCCCATCCCCAGGACCCTGCAGTTCAGCCTGATGGCGGCAAGGGACCTTTCTGTGATCAATACCCCGCCTCCCAACCGCTACCCCATAGACAGCCAGGTGATCCGCCTGGATGAGGGAATAATAAGGGATGCTATCAGCTATGAGATCCAACGGGGCGGGCAGGTGTTCTTCATCCATAACCGTATTGAAAATATCCGCGAAGTGGCCGGGATGGTCCAGCGGCTGGTCCCTGATGCCAAGGTAGGTATTGGCCACGGGCAGATGGAAGGAAAGCGGCTGGAGACCCTGATGCTGGCATTTATCAATGGGGAGTTCGATGTGCTGGTGTCTACCACCATCGTGGAAAGCGGGCTGGACGTAACCAACGCCAACACCATTTTTATCAACCAGGCCAATGCCTTCGGCTTGAGCGACCTGCACCAGATGCGGGGCCGGGTGGGCCGGGGCAATAAAAAGGCATTTTGCTACTTCATTACCCCACCCTTTGACCATATGACCCCTGAGGCCCGCAAGCGTATCGAGGCCCTGGAACAATATACCGATCTGGGAAGTGGTTTCAATATTGCGATGAAAGACCTGGAGATCCGGGGAGCTGGTGACCTGCTGGGAGGAGAACAAAGCGGGTTTATCAACGACATCGGCTTTGAAACCTATCAAAAAATCCTGACGGAGGCTATAGAGGAACTGAAGGAAAATGAATTCAGCGATCTTTATGAGAAGTCCGATGAGGCAGACCGGGAATATGTGAAGGACGTACAGATAGATACAGACTTTGAGGTGCTCTTCCCGGACGACTACGTGAACAACATAACCGAACGCCTTACCCTCTATACCCAATTAAACGAGATAGGCGGGGAAGAAGAATTGCAGAATTTTGAACGGCAGCTGGAGGATCGTTTCGGGGAATTGCCCGAACAGGTGGTGGATCTGATGAATTCTGTCCGCATCAAGTGGATAGCGCGGCATATCGGCCTTGAAAAAGTGGTGATGAAGAAAGGGAAATTGATCGGCTACTTTATCGGGGACCAGCAATCAGACTTTTATCAAAGTGAGCGCTTCAGGCGCGTCCTACAGTTTGTCCAGACCCATCCCCAGCATTGCAAAATGAAGGAAAAGCAAACCAGGAATGGCCTGCGACTGCTTTTGATCTTTGATAAAATCGATTCGGTGGCCGCAGCCTTGCAAGCCATGGAGCCGCTGGCACAACAGCTGGTGACCCAGGATTGACCAATACCCTTAAAGCGTTTTCAGGTCCTTGATGGTTTTGAATGCAATGTCTACCTGGTCGTCGTTTACAATGATGGTAAACTCATTGGTGGTAGATATCACTTCGTAAAGTACAATGCCTTCCCAGGCCAGGCGCTGGAAAATAAAATAATAGATCCCGGGCACGGAAACGTTTTCAGCCGGGAGTTTCACGGTAATGGAAGAGAGGTTTTCCGCCTTCTGGGTACATTTTTCGTCTTTGAATAATTCCTCAACCGTTTTATCGAGTAGGTTGCTCACCACGATGTTCAATTCGTTCACCCCCCGTGAGGAAGTATAAAAAACATCTTTGTTTTTGTTGACCTCCTCCAGGAGCTGGGTTTGGTTTTCCAGGATGGAGTCGGATACCAGGAAGGTAAAGTCGGTCAGGGAGGAACGGACCGTGATCTCCCCGATGTTCTTCAGCACCTTGATAATCCTGTGAGTCGCCCTGAACTCCATGTCATCGGAAAGGCGCTTCAGGGCCATGACAATGGCCCCGTTTCGAATCTCCTTCCCCAGTTCGTCCTCAATCTCCGGCTTAACAATTCGGGAGAGGGAAGTCAGGTTGATAATTCCCTGTGCCAAAGCACTTTGCAAAAATGGCTTTTTCTTTATGTACTGTTCTACAACAGACGAAATCGTTTTCATGCGGTTTGGTTGTAGGTCAAAACTAACATTTTGTTATAAATAAAACAAATGTTAAAAGTGATAAAAGGCATTTTCTATGTGGGTAATCTCCGGGATCCCCGCTTTTGAAATAGACGGTGATTATATCGAAACGCACTTCCAGGTCCTCCTCCGAATGAACAACATAATGATCTGCAGCCTGGACGAGTTTCGTTATTTTTTTTCGCCCCACAGTGCCCGCTATGGGTTCAAAGTCCTCCGATTTGCGCGACTTAACCTCCACAACAGCCAGCAGGTTTTCTTTGCGGGCGAGGATATCGATTTCCGCCTTCAGGTAGCGGTAATTGCGGTGGAGAATGTCATAACCTTTGCCCTCAAGGAAGGCTGCAGCCAGGTCTTCTCCTCTAATTCCCAGATCGTTATGATATGCCATAAAGGGTTTAATATCTTAAAAAAGGGTGCATTTCATCGAAAAAAATGGATATGTGACCCCAAAATATTGCTTATCTGGTAAATTCCCTTGCATAATGACGAATTTAAACCGTTCGTCATACTATCCATATAGTTTAAGCGTTTAGAAATTGCCCCTACACACATGAACGTACTTAAAGCCTCAAAAAAACTATGGATTACTTCGTTAATTGTAATACCTCTACATTAGCGCCGTACACCACGCCTTTGGACAGATACAGGGCCGCGCATTTATTCAGGCGGCTGGGTTTCAGCGCTTCGGTACAGACAATCGACCAGGCAGTTGGGCAGACAGCGGGCAATTTAGTAGACAACCTCATCAATGAAGCGGTAGGGATGGCGCCAACCCCGGCGCCGGCGTGGGCCGATTGGAACAATAACAACTATCCGGCAGACGATGATGCGGCCAACCAGGTACGGCAAGGTCAGTATGAGGAGTGGAGGATCACCTATGCTTCCGCCCTGGTAAACAATAACCTGAGGGATCGCCTGAGTTTCTTTTGGAGCAACCATTTTGTCACGGAGCTCGACGTATACAATTGCAGTTCGTACCTTTATTATTATATCAATTGCCTGCAGCGAAATGCCATCGGCAACTTTAAAACATTCGTGAGCGAAATCGGGCTTACCAATGCCATGTTGTATTACCTGGACGGGGCATACAACCACGGCGATAATCCCAATGAAAACTATGGCCGCGAATTATACGAACTGTTTACCCTCGGTGAAGGGAACGGCTATACCGAACAGGATATCATAGAAACAGCCCGCGCCCTCTCGGGCTACGTGGAACGGGGAGATATCGGATGTACCCCGGTTGCCTTTGACCCCACGGCTTTTGACGGGGGCAGCAAAACCATCCTGGGACAGACCGGGAACTGGGGTTATGACGACGTCGTAAATATCCTTTTCCAGCAGCGGCCCAACGAGGTGGCCAGCTTTATCTGCAAAAAATTATATGAGTACTTTGTGCATCCCGACTCCAATGACGACGCCGGCAACGCCCAGGCGATCATTTCAGGGATGGCCAGTACCTTTATGGCCAATAATTTCGAAATTGCACCGGTGCTTTCCCAGCTTTTCAAGAGTCAGCATTTCTTTGACGATGAGGCCATAGGGGTAATCATCAAAAGCCCGTATGACCTGTATCTCAATCTTATTAAGGAGACGGGCTTTGCCTATAACGACAACACCCTGCTGAATGTGATCGATGCGACCGTACTCCTGGGACAGGAAATGTTCGACCCGGTAGACGTGGCCGGCTGGCAACGCAACCGAACCTGGATCAACACCAATTTTATTATCGGCCGCTGGCTTACACTCGAAGTGTTCCTGCAGGCCTTTTTCCAGGACAATCCGGAACAATACCGGACGTTGGCCATGGATGCCGTGGGACCGGCAGACAGCAATACGAGCAATCCTGAGATAGTAGTAACCGCCCTGGTGAACAAGTTCCTGCCGAAAGGGTTGCTAACCCAACAGGATTTTGACAATGCCATGTCTGTATTCAAGATAGAGGATGTTCCCGAGAATTATTACGGCTCCGATTACTACCCGGGTGGCCTGGGACTGTGGATGCTTTCGGTAAGCCCCGAAGTGCCCCAACAGGTTTTCCTCCTGCTTATGCATCTCTCAAGGCAACCGGAATTTCAATTAAAGTAACCTACCGCTATGTGCAACAACCATATCCCCATCAAAATACAGAAAGGCGAAAAGCACGACCTGGAACATAAGTACTGGAGCAGGCGATCCTTCTTACAGGCATTGGGTATAGCAGGGTCAGGTTCCATGATGTTGGGGAGTAATTTCCTCACCGCATCGGCACCTTCCCCACTGACTGCTGCTATCGCCAATGCCCCAACCGATGCCATCCTGATCCTTATTCGCCTGTCTGGCGGGAATGACGGCCTGAGTACAGTCATCCCGATCGAACAGTACGATACCTACAGGAATGCCAGGCCCAATATCTACCTGCCCGAAAGCAAGATCCTTAAACTAACCGACGAATTCGGGATCCCCACCTATATGAATTCCCTGGAATCCATGTGGGGCGAAGGGCAGTTTAAGGCGGTGCACGGGGTAGGCTACGAAAACCAAAGTCTTTCACATTTTACCGGTTCGGATATCTTTGCCAATACGGACCTGACCACCACCGGGTTTTCCGGATTGAATACCGGATGGATGGGGCGTTATTTTGAAAATATTTATCCCGATTACCTCATAAACCCACCCGCTTCCCCCGCAGCCATTCAGATTGGAAACTTCGGAAGCCTGGTTTTCCAGGGGGAAGAAACCAATTACGCATTCGTGACCTCAAACATAGACCAGCTTGAGCAGATCGCTGAAACCGGGGTTCAGTACAGCCTGGATGACAGCCTCTTCAACAGCTGCATGTACGGGGATCAATTAAAGTTCCTGAGGGGTGTGGCAAATACAACTTATGAATATTCCGGCCTTATCCACGATGCCTATGAACGCGGACAGAACCAGGTGGAATACCAGGACAACGGTTTTGCCAGACAGCTGGCCCTGCTGGCCCGCCTGATCAAAGGAAACCTGGGAACCAAGGTTTATATGATCTCCATGGGCGGCTTTGATACCCACGGAAACCAACCCCTGGCGCACGAACAGTTGATGTCTAACCTCTCCATTGCCGTGGATAATTTCTACGATGACCTGGCCTTTACCCAACAGGATGATAAGGTGCTCAGCATGACTTTTTCAGAATTCGGGAGGCGAATCTTCGAGAATGGCTCCAATGGAACCGACCACGGGAAAGCGGCCCCTACCCTGTTCTTTGGGTCTGGCCTGGACGGAAGTGCCTTTGTGGGGGAACACCCGTCACTGGATAACCCCAACAGCAGGGGCAACCTGGAATACACGGTAGATTTCCGGGATTTGTATGCCACTGTGCTGGGAGAATGGCTCTGCGTGCCCATCCCCCTGGTTGAACAACACTTGCTGGGCCATCCGTACAACCCTGTCAACCTGGGCTTCAGCTGCAGCGGAACAGAATTCCCTGACGTGGTGTACAGCAACGACCCACCCACCCCACCCACCCCCGGGGAAGGGGACGAAGAAAACGCAACGCCCGAAATGCTGGCGGCCATCATCCACAAGCCGTTCTATCCTACCAAGCAAACCCCTTATATTTATTTGGAAATGCCTTTCACCGCCCACGTGGACATCCAGCTATACAATATCCTGGGACAGAATGTAGGCACCATCTTCAATGAAATGATGATGGAAGGATCCATAGAGATCAATATTCGGGATCGGATGCCCATGAACCTGTCTACCGGAAAGTATATCTACCGGATTCAGGTACAGGGCAGGAAAATGTCTAAATCGATCATGGTTTCCTGATCCCCCGTTACTGAAGAAACATTCCCCCGGAATGTGGTACGGGCCCCTGATCGCCCGGATCCCTTCCGGGGGTTTCATTTTAGGCCGGTTGCCATGCACGGCCTGAAAAAATGGTTACTTTTGTGCCTTAATCCATTTTTAATGCCGAAGAAACCAGCACGCTATACGGTCACAGCCGCTTTGCCCTACACCAACGGGCCCATTCATATCGGACACCTGGCGGGGGTTTATGTGCCCGCCGACATCTATGTACGTTTTCTGAGGCAGACAGGCCAGGACGTGGCCTTTGTTTGTGGCAGCGATGAACATGGGGTAGCCATCCCCATGAAGGCAAAAAAGGAAGGCGTCACTCCCAGGGAACTAATCGATAAGTACCATCAGATGATCCGTACTTCTTTTCAGGCCTTTGGGATTGCTTTTGACAATTATTCCAGGACGTCCGCGAAAATCCACCATAAAACCGCTTCCGACTTTTTCCTGAAACTGTACTCCCAGGGAGATTTTGTGGAAGAGACCACCGCCCAGCTCTACGATGAGGAGGCGGGGCAGTTCCTGGCCGACCGGTTTGTGACCGGTACCTGCCCTAAATGCGGGTATGCCGAAGCCTATGGGGACCAGTGTGAGAACTGCGGTTCTTCCCTCAGCGCCACAGAACTCATCAACCCCGAAATCCACCCTGAGTGGATCAATACCCACACTGAGGGAAACCCGCCATTGGTACCTCCCTTTGGACCAATACGAACCTTTCCTGAAAGACTGGATCCTGGTGCATCACAAGAACGACTGGAAACCCAATGTTTACGGGCAATGCAAATCCTGGATAGACGAAGGGCTGAAACCCAGGGCGGTCACCAGGGACCTCGACTGGGGCATCCCCGTCCCGGTTCCAGGGGGCGAGGGAAAAGTGCTTTATGTTTGGTTCGACGCCCCCATCGGCTACATCTCGTCCACCAAGGAATGGGCTGCACGGGAAGGAAAAGACTGGGAGCCCTACTGGAAGGACAAGGACACGCAACTGGTACACTTTATAGGGAAGGACAACATCGTCTTTCACTGCATCATCTTCCCGTCCATGCTAAAGGCACACGGGGAATTCATCCTCCCGGAAAACGTGCCCGCCAACGAATTCCTGAACCTGGAAGGCGACAAAACTCTCCACCTCCAGAAACTGGGCCGTATGGCTACACGAGTATCTGGAAGATTTCCCGGATATGCAGGATGTCTTGCGCTATACCCTTACCGCCAATGCCCCGGAAACCAAGGATAACGACTTTACCTGGAAGGATTTCCAGGCCAGGAACAACAACGAACTGGTGGCCATCTTCGGGAATTTCATCAACCGGGTAAGCGTGCTTACCCACAAATATTTCGAAGGGGTTGTGCCCTCCCCCGGCCCCCTCAGCCAAACGGACCGGGAAACCCTTAAGACTGCCCGTGCCTTCCCGGCAACCCTTGAAGATTCCATTATCCGGTACCGCTTCCGGGAAGTGAGCCAGGAACTGATGAACCTGGCCCGCCTTGGAAACCAATACCTGGCTGGGGAAGAACCCTGGAAAGTGATCAAAGAGGACGAAGAACGGGTACAGACCATCCTCTTTGTAGCCCTTCAGATCGCAGCTTCCCTGGGGGTCCTCTCGGCGCCTTTCCTGCCCTTCACCTCCGAAAAGCTGGTAAAAATGCTTGGCCTGGACCAGGCAGACGGGCAGATCCCCTGGAAGGAAGTATCCCGGGAGGAACCACTATTGCCTGCCGGTCACAGGATCGGGAAAAGCGAATTGCTGTTCAGGAAGATCGAAGACCAGGAAATAGAGGCCCAGCTGGCCCGCCTGGAAGCGACCAAAAAATCGAATGAATCAGAAAATACCACGGTTATGCCACAAAAGGAAACCATAAATTTTGACGATTTTTCCAAAATGGACCTGCGGGTGGGCACCATTGTTGCCGCGGAGAAAATGCCAAAAACCAAGAAGCTGATGGTCCTGCAGGTGGACACCGGCATGGATACACGCACTATCGTGTCCGGGATAGCCGAAAGCTTTGAGCCAGAAGCCATCCTTGGCAAAAAAGTTACCGTCCTGGCCAACCTCGCCCCCAGGCCGCTGCGGGGGGTGGAAAGCCAGGGGATGATCCTGATGACTGAGAACCGGGAGGGGAAACTCGTATTTCCTGAACCCCGATGAAGATGGGGTGGGCAACGGGCAGCCCATCACCTAGCAAGCTTAGGATGGGTATGGGTATGATACGGTCCTGGTGGCCGTGATAAGGGAAGGTGATATTTTGTATCTTATCCTCCGATCTGTCCCCCACTAAAAATACCGCCCCTATGAAAACCCTCCCGGCCTTCTGCATCCCCGTCCTTCTTATGTTGGGATACACCAGCACGCGCAGCACAAACTCCATGGGCAATCCAATACCGGAGAACCTCGTTTTAATGGGTGCCCCGAAACCAAAGATCATCTTTGACACCGACGCGAACAACGAATTGGATGATCAGCACGCCCTGGCTTACCTGCTGTTCAATGCCGATATATTCGATGTTCGGGGGGTAACGGTCAACGCCACTTACAACGGGGGCGATATTGATGCACAGTATCAGGAGGCCAGTCGGGTCCTGCAACTTTGCCGGGCTGAAGCTTCCTTTCCCCTCCTGAAAGGTGCCAACGGTAATTTCAGGGAGATCACGGCCACCTGGGACCCCAACTCATTTGACGGAGAGGAAGCGGTGGATTTCCTGCTTGAAAGCACGGCCCGGGAGCGAATTACCATTGTGGCTGTGGGGAAACTCACCAACATCGCCCTGGCCCTGAGGAAAGATCCTTCCTTTGCCGAACGGACCCGTGTGGTCTGGCTGGGATCCAACTACCCGGAGCCTGGGGAATACAACCAGGACAACGATACAATTGCCATGAATTATGTGCTAAACAGCCCCCTTCCATTTGAAATAGTTACTGTGAGGTACGGGAAGCCTTCCGGTACGGACGCGGTTCGGGTGACCAAAGAAGAAATTTTCAGGAAAATGCCCGGGCTGGGGCCCGAATCGGCTATGGCGGTCTCCGGGAGACATGGGGGTGAATTCCGCCATTTCGGGGATTATTCAGTGGATTTATTCGAACATATCGATTACCACGATGACCCCCCTTCCCGCCCGCTTTTTGACATGGTGGCGGTTGCCATCCAGAAAAATCCCGCATGGGGGAAGCAGAAAACCATCCCGGCACCCGTGCTCATTAACAATGCCTGGGTAGACCGGCCATCCAATCCCCGTGATATCATACTTTGGGAGAATTTTGACCGGGATGCTATCCTCAGCGATTTCTTCCAAACCATGGAGCATCCGTCACTCATTGCCAAGGCCCCCTGATATGTCTTCAATATTGGTTATCGGAAGTTCCAATACCGACCTGGTAGTGCAATCGGGACGATTTCCGAAACCGGGGGAAACCCTGTTGGGCGGCGATCTGCTGATGTTCCACGGGGGCAAGGGAGCCAACCAGGCCGTTGCGGCCGCACGCCTGGGAGGCACCGTATCTTTTATATGCTGTGTGGGGGACGACCTGTTCGGCAAAAATGCCCTGGCTCATTATCGGGAGGAAGGTTTGGATTTGACAGGGGCCTCTGTAGTAAATGGTCGTCCCTCCGGGGTGGCCCTGATCCTTATCAACGATGCAGGTGAAAATGAAATCGTGGTGGCGCCCGGCGCCAACCATGCGCTTACTCCGGGCCACCTGGCGGGTAAAAAGGCGCTTCTCACTAAGGCGGGAATCCTTCTTACCCAATTGGAAACGCCTATCCCCGTGTTAATGGAACTGGCCGTGCACTGCCGTTCCACCGGACAGGGCCTTATCCTGAATCCGGCGCCAGCCAGGGCCATAAGCGATGACATTCTTTCGGGTCTGTTTTTGATAACCCCAAACCAGACCGAGGCGGAATTTTTTACGGGGATCCCGGTAACGGGCCCGGACAGTGCCATGCGGGCTGCCGGGGAATTCATACAAATGGGGGTTCGGAACGTAGTCGTAACCATGGGAAGCCAGGGGGCCTGCTTCAGGAACCAGGAGGAATCCTTTTTTATCCCGGCCCCTGTGGTTGAGGTAAAGGACACCACGGCCGCCGGAGATGTTTTCAATGGCGCCCTGGCCGTTTGCCTCGCGGAAGGCAAACCCTGGAAGGAGGCCGTCGCCTTGGCCATTAGGGCAGCATCCAGGTCTGTCGCAAAAATGGGGGCACAGAGTTCGGCCCCGTACTTACACGAAATCACCTAACCAACCGCTCATGTTTATTATAGAATCCTATTCGCTGGCCGTCGTTTTCTGTATCCTGACCATGTTTGCCTGGGGTTCCTGGGCGAATACCCAGAAGCTGGCATCGCCAGACTGGCGTTTCGAATTGTATTACTGGGACTACGTCATGGGGATCGTATTATTCTCCCTGGTATTTGCACTTACCGCCGGCTCTATGGGAGACCAGGGCCGGGCATTTATACAGGACCTGTCCCAGGCCGATCCCTCAAACCTGGGGTCGGCCTTTTGGGGAGGTATCCTCTTCAACGCCGCCAATATCCTGCTCGTCGCCGCCATCACGATTGCCGGTATGTCGGTGGCATTTCCCGTAGGGATTGGTTTGGCACTTGTGATCGGCGTGATCGTCAACTACCTGGATACCCCGCTGGGGAGCCCGACCATCCTGTTCGGCGGCGTGGGGCTCATTGTTTTGGCCATGATCCTCAACGCCCGGGCCTATCAGCGCTTGTCGGCAAGCCAGCAGAAGGTTCCTACCAAAGGCCTTTTCCTCGCCGTGGCGGCAGGTGCCCTGATGGGGCTCTTTTATAAATACGTGGCGAATGCCATATCCCCGGAATTTATCAACCCCATCCCGGGAAAGCTGGGTCCGTATGCCGCCGTGTTCATCTTTTCCCTCGGGATCCTCTGCAGCAATTTCCTCTTCAATGTCATTTTTATGAAAAAACCCCTCGAAGGCCGCAGCCTGAGTATGGGTGACTACCTCAAAGGCAATGCGCGAGACCACCTTATGGGAATATTGGGCGGTGTGATCTGGTGCATAGGGATGTCGTTCAGCATCCTGGCATCAGACCAGGCCGGGCCGGCCATCTCGTATGGCCTGGGACAGGGGGCTACGGTGGTTGCCGCCTTATGGGGCATTTTTGTGTGGCGGGAATTTAGAATGGCCCCGCCGGGGGTTACCCGCCTTCTATATTGGATGCTGTTCCTCTATCTGGCCGGGTTGTCCCTGATCATTGCCGCGCGATAGGCAACCCCCAATTGGAAATGCCAAAGGGCCTAAACTGCGTGGAAATCATTACCTTTCCAGGCGAATCCGGGAATGGATTTTGCAGGGATGATTGGATAAATGGATCGAATATTTCCCGGCCATTTGCCCTATAAATGAGGAACGGAATATGGGAAAAAGGATCCGGGCAGGCCAGGTTTTTGAAATGAAGGCAATATCGGGTACATCGCACATATATCAGGGGCCTCCGCGTTCCTTTTTGGCTGGAGTAATCCGATCGTTTACATTTTTGAACTTTAAAGAAGGAGATTTTCATGTACATAAAAAATGCAGGGGTAGTTGTTTTCTTATCTGCCGTTTTATTCCTGTCCTGTAAGGATAAGGCCTCAGACCGGATCGACCCCGGAGGAACGCCCAAACCGACCCCTCCTCCCTCCCGGACATCCACCATGGCCACCGAAAATGGCGGTCTCTTCCTTCCGGACGGGTTTGTTGGGAATATTGTACATGATAGTGTGGGGCCCAGCAGGCACCTGGCCGTGAACGAGAATGGCGATATCTATGTTAAATTGCGCATTCCCACCGGGACCAAAGGGAATGTCGCCTTGAGGGATACCACCGGCGACGGGCACGCAGATCGCTATGAGCGCTTCGGGGATTACCCCAATGACGGGGGGTTTGCTACAGAAATGCGCATCTATAACGGCTATCTCTACTTTAGCTCGGAGCAGATCATATACCGGCAAAAATTGTCACCTGATCACCTGGTCCCCCAGGGTCCGCCGGAAGTAGTCCTGACGGACCGGTTCCCAAAACGCTGGCACAATGCCAAATCCCTTGCTTTTGACCATGAGGGCCATATGTATGTGACCTTCAGTGCCCCTACCAACGCCTGCGAGGATAGCAATGCCAAAGGTAAGATCGTAGGGATGTATCCCTGCCCGGGCCTGAACGTTCTGGGCAGTATCTGGCGATTTGATGCCGGCAAACTAAACCAAACCCAGCAGGATGGCAGCATGTACGCCCTGGGAGTGCGCAGTATTGTCGCCATTTCATGGCATGACGACGATAATAGTTTATACGCCGTGCAACACGGCAGGGATTATCTGCATAACCACGCTCCCGAATACTATAGTGAATGGGAGCAGGCGATCCTGCCTGCAGAAGAATTAATGAAAATTGAGGAAGGGGATAATTTTGGCTGGCCGTATACTTATTACGACCAATTTAAACACAAGCGGATGCTGGCACCGGAGTATGGGGGGGATGGGAAAAAAGTCGCCGAGGGCTATGCCGAACCTCTGATGGGCCTCCCGGCACACTGGGCGCCCAATGACCTCTTATTCTACAAGGGGAACCAGTTTCCCGCCCGCTATAAAAACGGCGCATTTATCGCCTTTCACGGTTCTGTCAATCGCTCTCCCTATCCCCAGGCGGGCTATATTGTCGCTTTTGTACCCTTTGCCAACGGGAAGCCCACGGGTAAATGGGAAGTTTTCGCTGACGGCTTTACCGGGGTAGATACCGTCAAAACCGTGGCGGACGCCCGCTTCAGGCCCATGGGCCTGGCGGAAGGCCCCAACGGATCACTCTTCGTATCCGATTCCAATATTGGAAGAATCTGGAGGATTAGTTACAAAGGAGACCCGGCTTCATTTGACGAATCCCAATTATCCGCAATGGAAAAAAGGAAATCCAGATCCTATCTGAAAATGCCCGATGAACGTACGGGCAGAGTCTCGGATTAGGTATTACTGATCCCCCCGGGATCGCATCAACCCCGTCTCGGGATTCCGGAAGCTAAATTCCTTTAATTGTTGGGTGACAAAGGCGAATGGGCCGGGGCACAACTGCCGGAACATTACCCCATATCACCGTTGAATGCATGTGGACAGGAAGCAGATAAATTGTACTTTTAAGGAAAAGGAACACCATGTTAAGCAAGCAAGTAGAAAAAGTATTGAACGATCAGATCCGGGTCGAGGCCGAATCATCCCAGTCATACCTTTCCATGGCTTCCTGGGCGGAGGTTAAAGGGTTGGAAGGTATTTCGAATTTTATGTACAAACATTCGGATGAAGAAAGGATACATATGCTGAAACTTATTAAGTACGTAAATGAAAGGGGCGGACACGCGAAAATTTCCGAGTTAAAGGCCCCCAAAACGGAATATGAGTCATTCCAGAAGCTGTTTGAAGAATTGTACGACCATGAGATTGCCGTATCCGAAAGCATCAACCGCCTGGTACAGGTTACCCTGGAAGAAAAGGATTATGCCACCCACAATTTTCTTCAATGGTATGTAGCAGAGCAAATTGAAGAAGAGGCCCTGGCCCGCACTATTCTCGATAAAATAAACCTGATCGGGAACGACAAGGGTGGGTTATACCTGTTTGACCGCGATGTTCAGCAGATTACGGCAGGCAGTGCGGCCAATAAACCGGGGCCTTAAACTTTAACAGTTGTTTTTATTTAGAATTAATATAAATAATTAGTTTTAGGCGCAACAAATCCTTCCATTTGGGAAAGAAGAAGAAGAAAGCCGGTAAGAAGCGCCGGAAAGCCCTGAAAAAAACTCGCAAGGAATCACTTATGGGGTTTCCGTCCTGCGCCTGCAAGGAAACCTGCTGCGAAAAATATCTGAAGAGCGAGAAAAAACGCTGTTCGCGCTGCCCCTGTTTCGACCTCATAAAGAAAGTTGCCTGAAAAAAGCTGCCGGAATTCAGCCCGATAGTTACGGGCTGTATTTTAGAGGTTATGGAAATTTCTGTTGGGCGACTTCATCGCCCCCTGTGTTCAGGGCCGTACTCTCCGATTGCGGAAGGATTTCCTGTCGTCCGTTCTGCAGGTAGTAGGCCGTCTGCAATTGGTAGTAATCGCCATGGTGGCATTGAGTCCCGCAGGCAGCCCAGTGGGCCATATAAACTTTCCGTTTTGTATTCAGATATACCTGGTATCCCCTCAGGTTATTTTGGTGAAGGGCTTCTTCGAAGTTCCGCTGATCTTGCCAGTAGTCCAGTTCGTCTTCTTCTGAATTCCAGGTTACCATTTGTTCGTAGGCTGCATCTTCCAGTGCCTTCTGCTCATAGAATGCCAAATGGGATTCTGAAGGGTAGGCCTGTTGGGCCACAGCTGCCAACGGCCAACAGAGCACAAACAGGGCCCATGCCGCAAACCTCCTCAGGGAAGGTACCCGGCCGATCCCGCAATGTGATCTGTTGTAACGCATGGTGAATTTTTACTTTAAGGTAGTCTATATACGGTACCCGGCAAAAGTTCCCGGCCCAATGGCCGGCTTCTTCGGCCAGTTGCCTATTTTAATGGACGGGTTTAAGCTTCGGATGTTACTTCTTTTATCGACATTTTTCCAAAATATTCCTTAAAGTGCTGATTTTCTGGGTATCATATTCAGGGAATAAGATAGCCGCCTATAGGTATATCCCCGCCCGGCGTTCCGGGCTGAAGGCTGCAGACCGGTCTCCCCCGGCGCCTGGCACAGGGGGCCATAAGCTAGCAGGATGCCATAGCCGGTGCCAAATGCCGGCCAGAAAAAAAGGCCTCTTTGCGGAGGCCTTTCGATGAACATCCATAGTGACGGGGGATCACTTTCCGAGCATGAGCAGTTCGTTGCATTTAACTTCAGTCACATAGCGCTTCTCCCCTTCCTTGGTCTCATAGGTACGGTGAACCAGCTTGCCTTCAACGGCCACCTCATTGCCCTTCCCCAAATAGCTTTCCACGATCTCCGCCGTTTTACCCCAGGCCACCACATTGTGCCATTGGGTCTCCGTGATTTTTTCCCCTTTCGAGTTCCGATAGGTCTCATTGGTGGCTACCGAAAATTTAGCCAGCTTGCTCCCGCTTTCCAGGGTGATGACCTCGGGGTCCTGGCCCAGGTTTCCAATTAACTGTACTTTGTTTCTGAGTGCGTTCATTACGTCGCTTTTAAGGTTAAACAGTCCATTCAACCGGGTATTTCCCATCCCGGCAACACGAAGCTAGCAAAGCAACCAGGGGCACTCGGTCAGAAAGCATTTAATTTCGTTTGTAGTCGTTTACAATTGGCTTTGCAGGATATTGTTGGCAGCAGCTGCCAGAACCGCTGACTGGTTTGAAATGCTTAAAATGTGTACCTTGAAGCGGATCCATTCGCGGAGGCCGCGGAACGATGATCCTTCCTTTTTTGTAAATCCGGGTATATGAAAAATCACTGGCGCGCCGGGTGGCTTCTTGTCCTCCTCCCCTTTTATACAATGGCCCAGGGGCTTACAGCTTCCGGGGATACCGATGGGATCCTGGTATCCCAGGGCCCTGAGAAGATCCTCTATTTTCACCGAAAACCGACTTCCCTGGAAGGCCAATACAAACGGGCCGATTACATCCATCCCCTCTACGCCCCCGACGGGGCGGTACTTACCGAGGATTTTCCGGCAGACCATCCCCACCATCGCGGGGTTTTCTGGGCCTGGCACCAACTGCTGGTAAATGGAACGAAATGGGGTGATGCCTGGGAATGCAAGGGGATCCAATGGGACGTTCAGTCCCTGGACGCCCAACTAAGGGATTCCCTGCTTCAACTCCGGGCCGTAACCTTTTGGAAGGCCCGGGATCCCCGCGATACGGCTTCCCTGCCTCAAAACCTGCTACGGGAAACGACACTCGTCACCGTACATCCCCGGGTTAGGAATTACCGCATCCTCGATTTTGAAATTGCCCTCAGCGCCCTGGTCCCGGGACTCCGGTTGGGGGGGTCCGAAGACGCGAAAGGCTATGGGGGGTTCTCGGTGCGCATGCGGTTGCCGGAAGACATTCGTTTCAAATCGGCCGGAGGGCCTGTAACGCCCGAAGAAGTGGCCGTCCCTGCTGCTTCTTGGATGGATATTTCCGGCTCCCTGGGGGTAGGAGGTGCCCCGGCAGGGATCCTCATCGTTTCACTGAATGAATGGGACCAAGCCGAAACCCGGTGGATCCTCCGCGAGCAAGGGAGTATGCAGAATCCGGTATTCCCGGGGAGGCAAGCTGTAGATGTGCCGGTTTCCTCCCCCCTGGTACTTCGGTATCGGCTGGTGGTGTATGGCGGAACCCTTCCACCTTCAACCCGGCAAGCTCTGGTTCGATGACTCCGGGAGTTAAAACCTTGTCGTTCCGCCGGCAGTGCCAGGCTCCTTTATTAGTTTTGCCTGAACAAAAAACCGTCATTCATGGATACCCCTTTTATAAGTGACCGGAAATACCAGGGGCATAATTTCGCCCGAACCAGGCTCCCGAAAGGCGAATACGAAAACTGTGTCTTTACAGGCTGTGATTTTTCCGGCGGATATCTGGACAGCACCCATTTCCTCGAATGCCATTTTGAAGACTGCAACCTCAGCAATGCAAACCTGAAATTCTCCCGATTCAAGGAGACGGAATTTCTGCGGTGCAAGTTGTTGGGATTGCGGTTTGAAGACCTGGACGATTTTTTGCTCTCCTTTCGCTTCAAGGATTGTGCGCTGAATTTGTGTTCCTTTGTCGACATGAAGCTAAGACCAACCGTTTTTGAGGGATGCATCCTGGCGGGAGCTGATTTTACAGGAACGGATGCCAATGGGTCCTCTTTTGACGGATGCGACCTTCAGAACGCTATTTTCTGGCAATCCGGGCTGGGTGGAACGGATTTCAGGAATGCCGTCAATTTTAATATCGATCCCGAGAACAACGATCTTAAAAAGGCGCGGTTCAACCGGGAAGCGCTTCCCGGTCTCCTTACAAAATACGGCCTGGAAATAGAATGATCCCATGCCCGAACGAAACTGCCTGGAATGTGGCGCCAATATCCTGGGAAGGGTAGATAAGAAATTCTGCTCGGACCATTGCAGGAATGCCTGGCACAACCTGCGCAACAAGGACACTACCAACCTCATCCGCAATATAAACAACCGCCTGCGGAAGAATTACCGCATCCTGGGCAGTTTCCCCCTGAAAGGAGGCAAGACCACCACCCGAAGGTCCCGGTTGCTGGACAAGGGGTTCGATTTTAATCTGTTTACCACCCTCTATACCACCAAAAAGGGGGCCACTTATTATTTTGTCTATGACCTCGGTTACCTGCCCCTGGAAAAGGATTACTTTATGATAGTAAAACGGGAATGAGGAGCACCTCATTCCCGTATTCATTCCCGCTGAAACAGGGAGATTATTTCCAGTTATGACCCGTTAGCTTCAGGGCTGCGATCACAACATCCTTCCGGCTGATCTGCCCTACCAGAAGCCCGTTTTCCATTACCGGCAGGCGCCGGCGGTTATTCTTATGGAACTGGGCTGCAGCGTCGAAAATGCTAACGTCGTGCGGAATGGTCTCCACTTTGTCAGACATGTAGCGCTCAACGCTTTTGTCGAGGATAGGCTGGTTAAAGTAGCGGCTTTCGGAAATTTGTTTCATGCAATCGGCTTCCGAGATGATCCCTACCAGAAACCCATTGTCGTCCAGTACCGGGCCTCCTGAAATATGGTGTTTTGCAAACAACTCCATCACCTCCAATATGGACTGGTCCGGACGGAAGGTCACCAGTTTACGGCTCATATAATCTTCCACCAGGATCGGAGCAATGAACTCCTTTTTGGTCCCCTCTTTGGCCCTTCGGCCCTGAAAACTTTTAATTCCCATCTGGTTGATTTTTAATTAGGTAAACTCTAAATATAGTTAAATAATGTGAATTTCGTAAAAAAAGGTGCCCTTAGGTTACAGACTTTCAAAATTTTATACTTTTAACCGATAGGATATGCATATGAAGACATTCAGTACGGTAACTACTATTTTGTTGATCCTGCTGGCCATTTACACAGCCCTCACTACCACATGGCCGTCCCATCTGCCCAGGCGTCCACTAGCGGAAGACAGCTTTTCAACCGAACGCGCCCTCAAACATGTCGAAGCCGTTTCACAACAGCCCCACGCCGTTGGGTTTCCCGCTCACCGGCAGGTACGGGAATACCTGCTGTCCCAGTTACGGGAACTGGGCCTGGAGCCTGTGCTTCAGGAAGGCTATACGGCAGGTGACTGGGCCAACTTCAGCAAGGCCACCAACATTATGGCTCGCATCAAAGGGTCTGGGAATGGCAGGGCCCTGCTGCTGCTTTCCCACTATGACAGCAGTCCGCATTCCTCCCTGGGGGCCAGTGATGACGGAAGCGGGATGGCCACCGTCCTGGAAGGGGTACGTGCCTTCCTGGCCAGCCATCCGAGCCCGAAAAATGATATCATCATCCTCTTTACAGATGCCGAGGAGCTGGGGCTCAATGGTGCCGACCTGTTTGTCAACCGGCATGCCTGGGCGGCAGACGTAGGCCTGGTCCTGAATTTTGAAGCCAGGGGATCTGGCGGCCCCTCTTATATGCTGCTCGAAACCAATGGGGGCAACCGCAACCTCATTAAGGAATTTATGGCGGCCGATCCCCATTATCCGGTGGGAAATTCGCTTGTTTACAGTATCTATAAAATGCTCCCGAACGACACAGACCTGACGGTCTTCAGGGAAGACGCGGATATTGACGGGTTCAACTTCGCGTTTATAGATGACCATTTCGACTACCATACCCGCCTGGACAACTATTCCCGCTTAGACAGAACGTCCCTGGAACACCAGGGCAGCTACCTCATGCCCCTGCTCCAGCATTTCAGCATGGCCGACCTCGGCCAGCTTAAAAGCGATAGTGACGAGGTTTATTTTGATGTCCCTTTTTTCCGCCTGCTCGCCTACCCTTATGCATGGATCTGGCCCATGTTCGCCCTGGCGGCGGCTTGCTTCCTGGCTTTGATCTTTTTCGGGCTGCGAAAAAATATCCTGCAATGGAAAGATATGGCCAAAGGCCTGGGATCTTCCCTCCTGGTATTGTTGATAAACGGAAGCCTCGGGTATTTTTGCTGGAAGGGGATCCTGAAAGTATATCCCGCCTATATGGAAATCCTGCAGGGCTTTCCTTATAACGGACATTTTTATATTGCCGCCTTTGTTTTCCTCAGTCTGGCCGTTTGTTTCTGGACGTATCAGCCGTTCCGAAAAGAACAGCTCCCTAACCTCCTGGTGGCTCCTCTGCTCCTGTGGCTCGCGCTGTGCGGGGCCCTGGCCGCCTATTTGCCCGGGGCCAGTTTCTTTATTATCCCGGTATTCGGATTTCTGGCTGCCTTCCTGATCGTGCTGTACCAGAAGGAGCCGGAGCCTCTGGTACTGGTAGCCCTGAGTGTGCCGGCACTCTGGATCCTCGCACCTTTGGTACAGATGTTTCCCGTCGGCCTGGGGTTGAAGATGCTGGTTACATCCACCCTCTTAACCACCCTTTTGTTCTTCCTGCTATTGCCCGTATTTGGAAAGATGCGTGCCCGCTGGCAACTGGGCGGCCTCT
Source organism: uncultured Flavobacteriaceae bacterium (assembly GCA_963721045.1). Lineage (GTDB taxonomy): Bacteria > Bacteroidota > Bacteroidia > Flavobacteriales > Flavobacteriaceae > Zeaxanthinibacter. The sequence goes on along the minus strand of CAVRHQ010000012.1, from coordinate 44,965 downwards.
GCTTTCTCATTTTCCTTGGGTTTATGACAGGCGCCCACCTTACATCCGGCTTCAATACCGATCGGCCCAGGCCAACAAGCCTGGTTTACCTGATGGACGAGGACAGTGGGGAGGCCCGTTGGCTAAGCTATGATTCCCGACTGTCTGCATGGAATGCTTCCTTTTTCAAGGATGGGGAATCCCCGGCTTCCTCAGGGGATAAGACCAGCCTCAGCAGTAAATACGGGAGCGCTTTCACCCATTCGGCAGCTGCCCCGGTTAAAGAGATTGATCCCCCGCTGGTGACCACCAATCGGGATACGGTCATTAGCGATACGCGTGTTCTGTCCATTGAAATCCACTCGCAGCGAAAGGTAAACCGCCTGGAAATCTTTACCGGGAATACCCCTGTAACCAAAGCCATTGTGAATGGGATTCCCCTCTCTCCGGAGTTTTTGGAAGCAAGGAGGGGCCCGCGCCTGCTCACCCATTATATAAGCGGGGAGGATGCCACTTCGCTGGAAATTAGTATCCCAAAGGACAACAGCCTGGACCTGACCCTGTATGAGGCGTCGAACGATCTCCTGAAGCATCCGTTGTTTACCGTGCCGGAACGGCCAAAGGATGAGATCCCCAAGCCCTTTGTGCTGAACGACGCCATCCTGGTTAAAAAAACCGTACGGTTTGAATAAGTCAATTGCGATCCTGGGATGCGGGTGGCTTGGCCTGCCCCTGGCTAAGACCTTGCTGGATTCCGGATACCGGGTGCACGGCAGTACGACTACCCCCGGGAAGTTGGAAAAGTTGTCCGGGGCAGGGATCCACGCCTACCTTGTTGAGTTGGGGATATCGGGGATCAGCGCCCGGATGCCCGATTTCCTCAAGGGCATCGACATCCTGATCATTGCGGTTCCCCCGGGATTAAGGAAAGGGTCTGCGGGCAGCTTTTTAAGGAAAATGGAAGGGGTTCACAAGGCCGTGTTGGCGTCAAAGGTGCGCCATCTCGTATTCATAAGCAGTACCTCCGTCTATGGGCCGGGGCCTGGGATAATTACGGAGGAAAGCCTCCCGGAGCCACAAACCGCCTCAGGCAGGGAATTGGTACAGGTGGAAGCACTTTTCAGATCGGACCCCCGGCTGCAGACTATCGTGGTCCGCCCGGGCGGGTTGATAGGCCCGGACCGGCATCCGGTAACCCGTCTGTCTGGCCGCAAGGGGTTGACAAATGGTTCAGACTTTGTTAATCTCATCCATCAGGCAGATACGATCCACCTGATCCAAACCGTTATAGAAAATGAACACTGGAATGAGGTTTTTAACGCTGTATATCCGGCCCATCCCACCAAAAGGGACTATTATTCCAGGGAGGCCCGTATCCGTAAGATAGCAGCACCCGGATACGCTCCATTGGAATCCGGAATGCCAGAAAAATGGGTAAAAAGTAGCCTTTTTCTTTCTTATAGCTACTCTTTTTTCTCATCAATTTTCAGTTAGTTCACAACGCGACGATTGGCTTTCACAACAAAATTTAACATTCATTCTCCTCATTTTCAAGATTTTGGCAGTTAATTCCTACCTTGAGGTATCACAAAATCAAAGAAATATCATGGAAAATTTAAGTGTACAGGGGAGAATATTAAAGGAAACCGATCGATTGATTCGCCGGAGTTGCAAATATGAAAACAAGTCCCTTAATTTCCGGAAATTGCATCAGCTGATCATAAAAAAGCACTACAACGCCACCGAAGTACAGATCGATTACCATCGGAAGCGGATAAATATGGAAGTACTCGTGGACGATCGCCAGTACGATCCCGGAAACCTGAACATCAACCTACCCACCCTCCGCGTGAACCTTCTTTTCAAAGATCTGATTACCTTCCTTCGTTCCTGCGTTGAAACCGACAGGAAAAGCCTGGCATTCTACGCCTGGCTGTTGCGCACATACGCCCCAAAGGAAGTCCATACGACTCTTGTTTGACCTGTTTTCCCCCGATATAATTAAAAAAGGATGCTTCTGGCATCCTTTTTTTGTGCCATCCTTTCCTTAATTATATATTTCTTTAACATCATTGCCCAAAAAAAAATACTAGTTTTGGCCCACTTAAATTTCATGGACCATGAAAAGGATCATTGTTCTGATATTCCTTCTTGCCGGAATACCCACACAGGCCCAAACCTCATCGGAATTACAGAAACACTACGAGGCATATTACCGTGCTATGCGGATGCAAGGGGATGTCCAGGGTGTTATCAACGCCATCACCCACCTGAATGTGCTATCTCCTAATAAGGAGAGGCGCGATACCCTGGCCTTTATCTACGCCAACAACAACGAGCACCTGCAGGCCCTCAATACGATCGGCATCGAAAAGGACACAGCCGATTCAGACCTGGCCGTGCAGGTTAAGGCCATTTCCCTTCAAGCCCTGAACCAGCCCAAAAGGTCCCTGGAACAATACCAGATCCTTTACAAAAGGAAGCCCACTCCCTTCATCGCCTATGAAATGGCCGACCTCAGTATACAGACCGAGAATAACACCAAGGCCATGGAATATATCAATTACGGGATTGCAAATTCGAAGGACGACATGAAATACGCGTTCTATGAGCGGCAGCAGCCCTATGAGGTTCCCCTGAAGGCAGCCTTCCTCCATTTAAAAGGCCTCGCACAGTACAATATGGATAAAGGCAATATTGATCAGGCGATTGCCACGATTGATGAAGCCCTTAAAATGGATCCGAATTTCAACCTGGCAAGCCTTAGCAAGCAGGCTCTGGAGTCCAGGAAGGAGAAACAGGAAACCCCTCCCAAGTAGCGTCAAGCTTCTGTCCCCCGCCAACTAAATGGGATAGTCTGAATCGGGGAGAATCAATGTTTTTGCAATTGCAGTAGCAGCAGGCTGTCGCTTTCCTTTTTGAGTTGCACGAGTTCATTTACGTCCTCATTGGGTACAGTAAGGGAGAGGACATAGTGCACGATCTTCCAGTTGCCGTTTATCTTTTGCAACACCCCGGACCCCCGGCAAATTTCCATGCGGGTATCCAGCAATTCATCAAACCAGGCCAGGTCTTTGGCATTATTCCAATAGACATGCCGTTCAACCACTTTAAAATCCCAGGCCTTACCCCGGTCGAAGTACGGCTTTGAAAATTTCCTGAACGCCTCCCCCGCCCAGTACTCCGTGGGATCAGTGCCGATAAATACGGCGTCTTCGGTCATATACCCGAAATAGGTTTCGAAATCGGCCCGGGCAGCTGCCCGGTGCCAGTCGTCCAACACCGTTTCTATGGCCGTTTTGGGGGTATCCTGAGACTGTGCAATGCAACACCACAGGATTCCGAAGCATGTTAGGATTCTAATTTTCATCTGATAAAAGTTTTCTGTCCAGCGTTCCGCGGACCATAGTATTCAGTTCATCGCAAAGCACATTGTATGCCGTCATCATTTCCCCGGTTGCCGCCATTGGATTCTGCCGGTATTCGAGCTGTGCCTTGGCCTTAAGCAGGTAGGTTTTAAATACCTTCTCCCTGCCCTTCACCTGGGGGGCATCGAAAAGGTCCGGGTAATCTGAGGCGGCAAGCGCCTTTTCCTTTTCAAGCAGTTCATCCAGCAACAACCTCAGGTCTTCTCTGGTCTCAACACGTGACAACTCGTCCAGGCTATTCTCCAATTCCAGGTATTCAGGCCAGTCGCTTACCAATTCCCTGGCCCCCGGGGTTAAGGGGATTTTTTTAGGCAATCCTGACAATTGGAGCCGGGCTTCCTGCGTCGTACCTTCCTGCCCGGTATCCCTGGCCTGTCTGCACTGGCAGCAGAGGGCCAGACACAGCACCAATAAATATAATTTGGCCATGAGGCGAAGGTACAAATTTTAATAACCGCTATCTTTGCCCGGGACTCAAATTCAATAGCACTTCATGGGGCATGCAATTCTAATTTTAGGTGCCTGCGGGCAAATCGGCACAGAGCTCACCCTGGTATTGAGGGAAAACAGCCTGAACGGGCCGGTGATTGCGAGCGACATTCGCCATGGCAGTGAAGCCCTTATGGATTCCGGCCCTTTCGAAATGCTGGATGCCACCAATTATGCGGCCCTGGAAGACGTGGTTATGCATTATGAGATTGAGGAGGTGTACCTGATGGCTGCCATGCTGAGCGCCACGGCCGAAAAGTTTCCCATGCGTGCCTGGAACCTGAATATGAATTCCCTCTTTAACGTTTTGAACCTGGCGCGGGAAAGGAAAATCGGGAAGGTCTTCTGGCCGTCGAGTATTGCCGTTTTTGGAGGAAGCACCCCCAAAGACCATACCCCCCAGCACACTATCATGGAGCCCAGCACAGTTTATGGGATCAGCAAACAGGCAGGGGAACGCTGGTGTTCCTATTACTATCACAAATTCGCGGTAGACGTACGCAGCCTCCGCTTTCCCGGACTGATCAGTTGGAAAACCTCCCCGGGGGGAGGAACTACGGACTATGCCGTGGACATATATCGAAAAGCCCTTACCCAGGGGGCTTATACCTGCTTTTTGGCAGAAGATACCCGATTACCCATGATGTTTATGGACGATGCGATCCGCGCTACCATCGAACTGATGAACAGCCCGGAAGAAGCCATTAGGGTGCGTTCCTCTTACAACCTGTCGGCCATGAGTTTCAGCCCGGGGGAAGTCGCAAAAAGCATTCGGAAACACCTGCCGGACTTTTCTATCCGCTATGAACCCGATTTCAGGCAGCAAATAGCCGATTCCTGGCCAGCAAGCATCGATGATAGTCCTGCGCGGGACGACTGGGGATGGCGGCCCGAATTCGATTTGGACCGGACCACGTCGGAAATGCTCAGCAATCTCAGGGCTGAGCTAAAATCTCAATGAGAAAAGATTTCTTTGGGCTCCCTGAAGCACTTGAACTCCACGCGGTAGCCATTTGGATCCAACACAAAGAAGGATCTGTGCTCCCCTTTCCTGTCCTTGAGGAAAATGACTTCTGAAGTGACTTCATATCGGGATTCATTCAGGTTTGCATAGAGGGATATCCAGGTTTCCTTATCCACAATAATCCCAAAGTGGAACGAAGGCAGTACGGAGTCTTCAAATTTGTAGGATTTATACGAAAAATCAAAAGCCCCCGCTTTGGTAAAGGTGATCTGGTTCCCGAAGAGATTGACATCCAGCCAGTTGCTGGTATGGCGTCCGAGACTGGCGCCCAGGGTGTCAATGTAAAAATCCCGGGTTACACTGATGCTTCGGCAGGGCAGGGCCAGATGGAACGGAAGTGTTTTCATGAAAGTATAAACGCAGCAGGTGGCTTATTAATTGTCTTCTCCAAAAACAGGGATAGGGCCCATTAGGCGGTACTCCCCCGGGTATCCCCGGAAAGCAGGCATTCAATCCTCTTCCCCGGCTTCATCTTCCACGTCGAAATCGGGGATGGCTTCCGGATCATTTTCCTCAAAGTCCTCGTAATCATCCTCGTCATAATTCGCCATGGTGATTTCCAGTTTCTGGCTGATCTTCACCAAATACTTGGTGTCGTCGGTCAGGACCTCAACGGCTTGAATGCGCTCTCCCTGGGAATTCTTGAAGCTGATGATATTCCGATCATCATACCCGTCGGGATAACGCTCTACTAACAATTTAAGAACCTCCGGCGTTAATTTCTTAAAATCTACTATGACTCGCTTCAGGTTATCCATAATTACATGTCCAAAAGATAAGCAAAAATTAATGGCGCAACAATGGTGGCATCACTTTCGATCACAAATTTGGGCGTATTGAGATCCAGTTTCCCCCAGGTAATTTTTTCGTTCGGGACCGCCCCGGAATAGGAACCATAACTGGTGGTACTATCGCTTATCTGGCAAAAGTAACTCCAGAATGGGGTATCGGTCCGCTCCAGGTCCTGGTAGAGCATCGGGACCACGCAAATCGGAAAATCCCCGGCAATCCCGCCACCGATTTGAAAGAACCCGATCCCTTTCCCCGAGTTTTCCGTATACCAATCGGCCAGGTAGGCCATGTATTCGATCCCCGATTTAACCGTCGATGCCTTTAACTCACCCTTCAGCACATAGGAAGCGAATATATTCCCCATGGTGCTGTCTTCCCAGCCCGGGCAGACGATGGGCAGGTTCTTTTTGGCGGCGGCGAACATCCATGAATTTTTAATGTCGATTTCATAATAGGGCTCCAGCACGCCCGAAAGCAGCAGTTGGTACATATATTCATGCGGGAAATAGCGTTCCCCTGCTGCTTCTGCCTGTTTCCAAAGTTCAAAAATATGCTTTTGCAGCCTCCTGAAAGCTTCTTCTTCCGGGATACAGGTATCCGTAACCCGGTTCAGGCCCTTTTCGAGCAACTGCCATTCGTCCTGCGGGGTGAGGTCGCGGTAATGCGGTATGCGTTCATAATGGGAATGGGCCACCAGGTTCATAAGGTCTTCCTCAAGGTTAGCCCCGGTTACGGAAAGGATATGCACCTTGTCTTTTCGGATGACTTCCGCAAAGATCTTACCCAGCTCGGCCGTACTCATGGCCCCGGCCAGGGAAACCAGCATTTTTGCGCCCCCGTCCAGTTGCGCTTCAAACGCCCGGGCAGCATCCAGGAGGGTTGCCGAGTTAAAATGCAGGTAGTATTTCTCCATAAATTGGGTAATGGGTCCTTTAGGCTTTGTCATCATTGATTTTATTTAATGGAATTTCCGAAGCGGATAGGTGCCTGGCCATGGGTGTAATTGCCTTAATTTCCACTTTCAGCTCCATTGATTAAGCAAAACATCTCATAGTACCATGTGTTAGCCGGGCATGCAAACTTTGCCGGGCAGGTTGCAGCCGGCTTGTGACCGCTTCACAAGGTACCCGCATTGTATCCCCGCTGGCCTTTTCCGATTGTGCGAATTCCCCCGTTAACCCCCCGAAGTGCAGGGTCGTTTTCATATCCCAGGATTTGCAGCAATTCTTCTGCTCTTTGTTGTTCGCTAAAAACTTCCGTCCTGAAATTTCCCTGCTCATCCTTGTCGATCAGGATGTGCTTGGGATGCGGGATCAGGCAATGTTGCAGCCCGCCAAAGCCACCAATGGTTTCCTGGTAAGCCCCGGTATTAAAAAATCCTATATATAGCGGCTGGTCCTTTTTGAATTTCGGCAGGTAAATGGCGTTCATATCCTGCTGGCTGTTGTAATAATCATCGCTGTCGCAGGTGAGCCCGCCCAAAAGTACCCGTTCGTATTCATCGTTCCAGCGGTTGATGGGCAGGAGGATAAAGCGTTTGTTGATCGCCCAGGAATCGGGAAGGGTGGTAATAAAGGAGGAATCGATCATATTCCACTTCTCGCGATCGTTCTGCTGCTTCTGGTAGAGCACTTCGTAGATAGCCCCTCCGCTCTCCCCTACGGTAAAGCTGCCGAATTCCGTAAAGATATGCGGTACGGGCACATCGGCTTCGGCACAGGCCAGGCTGATCTGGTTGACGATTTCGTCTATCATGTATTTGTAATCGTACTCGAATGAGAGGGAGTTCTTGGTGGGAAATCCCCCGCCTATGTTCAGGCTGTCGAGGCTGGGGCATATTTTTTTAAGGCGCACGTACACCTTCATGCATTTCAGCAACTCATTCCAGTAATAGGCGTTATCCCGAATCCCTGTATTGATGAAAAAGTGAAGCATTTTCAGTTCCACCTTGGGGTCGTGCTGCAGCCGGTCCTCATAAAAGGGGATGATATTTCGGTAACCAATGCCCAGTCGGGAGGTATAAAACTCAAATTTGGGCTCCTCCTCAGACGCGATCCGGATTCCCACTTTATATGAATCGTCGATGGCTTCAGACAGTAAATCGGCTTCCTCGTAATTGTCTATGATCGGGATACAATTCTGGTGTCCGGAATTGATCAGGCGTGCAATGTTATCGATATAGGCATCCCTTTTGAAGCCATTGCAGATCACGTAGGTATCGTTTTTTACCAGTCCCTCCTCCTTCAGTTGTTCCACTATGTTCAGATCGAAGGCAGAGGACGTCTCAATATGGATGTCATTTTTAAAAGCTTCTTCCATCACATAGGAAAAGTGCGAACTCTTGGTGCAGTAGCAGTAGAAGTATTTCCCTCTGTACTGGTGCTTCGCCATGGCTTCGGCAAACCATTTTTTAGCCTTGTTGATGTTTTCGGTGATCTTGGGGAGATAGGTGAACTTGAGCGGGCTCCCGTATTTGGCGACCAGCTTATATAGCGGTATGCCGTGAAATAGCAGGTTATCTCCCTCCAGGGTGAATTCTTCCTGGGGGAAATAATAGGTCTGATCGATCAGATCAAAGTACTTGATATTCATTATTTCTTTTAAAGGTATTCAAAACGGGACCTTCGGATCCGGATATCTGGAGGGATAGCATGCAGGGCTGACCATGGGATTGAATAAAAAGCGACCGAAAAACGGCTGCCTTATATCCCGGGAGGCCCATCAACAGATGCCATTCATCCCATATTCAGGCCAATCCTGTTTTCAATACATTTCGTTTCCAGTGATAGTTTTTCTGCTGTAAATGAAAACAAAAATTATGAAAATAAAATCAAAATGAAGAAAATTTAGTCAACTTACGCCCCACAGGCCTTTTGGGCTAAAAATCATTGCGATTTGGCACCGTTTCAAATCTCCTTACCCCTTAAGTTCAGGGTTTTTTTCCGATATCCGACTTCCCCCCGGACTTCATCAGGAGCCTGATGCTCCGGATTTCGATATCGCGGTCGATAGGCTTGAGCATATCGTACATGTTGAGGGCCACTACGCTGGCACCGTGCATGGCTTCTACTTCCACCCCGGTTTTATAGTGAGATTTGACCGTTACCGTTATCCGGATTTCCAGGTCCTGGATTGCGTACTCAATCCCGCAATATTCTATGGGCAACGGGTGGCAATCCGGCAGAAGGTCTGCGGTTTTCTTCACCCCCAGTAAGCCTGCCGCCTTGCTCATCTCGAAAACATCCCCCTTGGGGACCGCTTTTTTTTCGATAGCCGAAATAGTCATGGTAGACCCCACCTTAACAATGGCCTGGGCCACAGCGGTACGGAGGGTGATGGATTTCTGGGTTATATCGACCATGGGTTCAGGTATTGACTTTCCATTGGTAGGAATCATCGTCAAAGAGTTCCTTCCCGAATACCGGCACTTCTTTTTTAAGGGTCTCCACCACAAATTCGAGGGCTTTGAACGCGACCTGCCTATGGGGTGCGGAGACAAAAACGAAGAGGCAGATCTCCCCGGTTTTAACCACTCCGAGGCTGTGATAGATATGCATGCAACTGATCTCGAATTTTTCGAAGGTTTGCTCACGTATGGCTGCAAAACGTGCTTCGGCCATGGGTTCGTAGGCCGTATATTCAATGCCTGCAACGGTTTTGCCCTCCACGGTGTCGGCCCGAACCTGACCCAGGAAGATATCGTGGGCGCCAATTTGGATTTTCGACTGGTGTTTGGCGATGGCTTCGGCAATAAACTCAGGTGCTATCGGTCCCTGTACCAAAACTTTTCTGGCCGTTTTTGCTTTCATGAAATTCCTTTGCCGCTAAGGTAGGGAAGATTTGGGAAAGTAACCCATGCCAGGGGTGATGGGGAATTTCGGCGGGTGATTTATATTGAAATCATTCAGGCAGGGATGTCTGTCTTCTGCAGAAAGGGCGTATTATTTGTGCCGGGCCGGGATTTGGAATCCCCCGGCCCAACCACAATGGCCTTTCCCCTGAGCGTACGGTAATTCATAGTGCTATCTCCCTATTATTCCGCTTCCTTATTGCAGTAGAAAAAGGGATCTTTAAACCGGGGAGGGGTTGAGAGACCCCACGGCCCGCCAGTAAATCTTTTAAAGTATCCCTTAGGACCCCAAAATTTAAACTGCTTGATTCCTTCACTAAGAAAGGGTAAGTTAATACCGGGGAGGGGTTGAGAGACCCCAGGGCCCTCCACTAAATCTTTTAAGGCACCTCCCACTATGCAGGACCTCAAAATTTATACTGATTGAATACTTCACTAAGAAAGGGTAAGTTAATACCGGGGTGGGGTTGAGAAACCCCCCGGCCCCTTCAGTAAATATTTTTTCAGACAATCCGTCCAGGCGGGATCCACAAATGTATATGGCTTGATTCCTTCGCCAGGGGTGGATTCCTTTTAATCGGTCTGGGACCAGGCCGCCCCAGGGGTCCGGCCCTGAATTTATATCAAAGGGTTACCTAAATACCCTTTTTTCATTGCCGGAGATCAACCGCTTGAAGACTGCAGCAAAAGTAGGTAACTTGTTTCCGGGGCGGGGCAGCGACAGCCCCGCCCTGTTTCCTAATGCAAAAATTGAAATACAGCCGAACAAAGGCCGATCCATAGCGGTATTTCAGCAGAGAAAGCCTTATTTTAGTGAAAAAGCAGGGGCTTCATATCTGTGACCCATGTTTATGCCGCCATGAGCACCATCAAAGGAATATATTGCCACCCCGGGAGAAATCCGGAAAAGCGTTTTGCCATCGGGATCAAAGGTAAAAAGAACCTGCTCTTTATCGGCCTGAACCCGAATACAGCCAATGAAAATAAGCTGGACAGTACCTCCAGGAATGTTCAACGGATTGCCCTGGACAACGGATTTGACGGATGGTGCCTGGTAAACCTCTATCCGGCCCGCAGCCCGAAAGGGGGCCGGCTAAACCAGATAGCCAACCGGGAATTATTCCATAAAAATATAGTCTGGATCGAATCCCTTGCCGCCGGAACAGCATTCCCCTGCGCCGATGTGCTGCTGGGGTGGGGAGATGACATTAAGGAGAAACCTTATTTTAAAAGGAGCATCTGTATGATCTACCATCGACTCCGGAAATACGACCTGAAATATTTTTCATTCCGGGTCAACCAATCCGGAAACCCGGGCCATCCATCACCTATGGTGATCAATACCAGATATAAATCCGGCGAACCCATCCGAATGTCGCCCTTCGACTTCCCAACTTACGTTAAAAGGATGAAAAGCGACCTGTTCGGAGCACCATCGTCAACCCCGTACGTAACGGGCTGACCCAGATTGCAAACCGGGAAGGGAGCCGGGAGCATGTAGAGTTCGTTTTCTCCGGTATGGGGCGAAATCACCCGCCTTCCCCACCTCAGCAACCAAGAGGAAAGGGTTAGCAGAACAGAGAGAGGCGCGTAATATTAAGAAGATGAAAATCCCGACCCGATTCTATTCACCAAAAACACAAACCACCAGCCGGCCGTCTTACTGGCTGACACGCTTTGTGATCCTACGCCTGCTGGGGATTGTATATGCCGTCGCTTTTCTGGCGGCCATTGAACAGATCATTCCCCTTATCGGTTCAGATGGGCTGACCCCCCTGGGCATGTTCCTGGATCGCGTGGTTGAAGCACTTGGTTCCAAGGGAGCCGCCTTTGTCCGTCTGCCTTCCCTCTTCTGGTTATGGCATACGGATACGGCCCTGCAGGCCCTGGCCTGGATCGGCTTCATACTCTCCCTCGTAGTCGTCGCCGGATATGCCAATGCCTTGCTGATGACGGTTTTATGGCTGTTATATATGTCCTTCGTCCATGTCGGGCAGGTTTGGTATGGCTATGGTTGGGAAATCCAGTTACTGGAAACAGGCTTCCTTGCGATCTTCCTTTGTCCGCTCCTCGACATGCGCCCCTTTCCCCGGCGGGAGGCACCGCTGCCCATCATCCTGCTGTTCCGCTGGCTGGTTTTCAGGATCATGCTGGGTGCGGGACTGATCAAATTTCGCGGGGACGAGGTTTGGCGTAATGGCACCGCCCTGTATTACCACTTTGAGACCCAGCCACTGCCAGGCCCGCTGAGCCGTTGGTTCCATTTTCTCCCCCGCATCCTGCTGAAAATGGGTGTCTGGTTCAATTGGCTGGCCGAACTGGTGGCCCCCTTCTTTGTATTCTGGCCCCGACTGGGCCGGTATGTGGCCGGAGTTATTATCATTGCCTTTCAAGTAGTCCTGATTCTTAGCGGCAACCTGTCTTTCTTAAATTGGCTGACCATCGTCCCGGCACTGGCCTGTTTTGACGATCGTTTCTGGTCTAAAATCCTTCCCGGGGCCCTGGTCCGCCGCGCGCAAAAAGCGGCTGGGGAGTCTCGCCCTTCCAAACCCATGACAGGGATCGCCTGGGCGGTGGTGGTTATTGTCGGGTTCTTAAGCTTTCAGCCCGTTTTGAATATGCTATCGCCCGGGCAGATCATGAACACCTCTTTTGATCCCCTTGACCTTGTGAACACCTATGGTGCCTTTGGCACTGTAGGAAAAGAACGAATGAACGTAGTCTTTGAAGGGACAAATGACGATGCACCCGGCGATTCAACGCAGTGGAAACCCTATATTTACAAGGCACTTCCGGTTGTTGATGACCGACGCCCGCCACAGGTAGCCCCTTACCAGTTACGACTCGACTGGCAGATGTGGTTCGCAGCCATGGCTTCACCCGGGGACTACCCCTGGACGCTGAATCTGGTCTGGAAGCTCCTGCACAACGACCGGGAGGCCCTTAGTTTGTTTGACGGAAACCCCTTCCCCGAAGATCCCCCTCACTATATCCGTGCAGTACTCTACCGCTACCGCTTTACCCCTCCCGGGAATCCCGAAGGCACCTGGTGGACCCGGGAACAGGTTAAACTTTGGTTGCCACCCCTGTCTGCGCGAAATCCCCAACTGACCGATTTCCTGAAAAGCCAGGGTTGGGTCCGGTAATTTATTGGGTTATGAAGCATTAATTACCAGGGGAAAAACGAGAAAATTGCGCATAATTTATCATCTTTAAAGAACCAATAGCACCACCCATGAAAAATATTAAAAAGGAAGTCCTCCCCAGGATGGCAAATTCTTTATTCTATCTCATAGCCATCTGTTCCACCATGGCGTGCCACGCCCAGGAAACCCCCGCTCGAGCCTTGCTCGCACTTTCTAAAGCTAATCACACCATGGCCATCGTAGATCCGGCGACCCTCCATATCATCAATCGGATCCCGGTAGGGGAAGATCCGCATGAATTGGTTGCTTCCGCAGACGGGACCACCGCCTACGTCTGTATCTATGGCGGGGGCAGCCTGCACCAGATAAACGTCATTGACCTGGTGGCCCAGAAACCTTTGAAGAACATTGATACCCGCCCCCTCTTTGGTCCGCACGACATTACCTTTGTACAGGGTAAGGCATGGTTTACCGCTGAAGGCTCCAAAGCCGTGGGGCGCTATGATCCGGAAACCGGACAACTGGACTGGAGCATGGGTACCGGGCAGGACCGTACCCACATGATCCACGTTACCGACGACGGGAAAAACATATATACGACCAATATCTCATCCGGAACAGTCAGTATCCTGACAGATTCCCTCTTCACCCCTGGAAAAGGAGCCCCGCCGGGAGCCCGGCCCCGGGAAGATTGGGTCCAAACCGTCATCCCCACCGCGAGGGGGTCGGAAGGATTTGATGTGTCACCCGATGGCCGCGAATTATGGACCGCCTCCAGCGAAGACGGGACCATTACGATTATAGACCTCAAGGCTAAAAAAGTAGCAGACAGGGTAGACGCCGGGGTGCAGGGAGCTAACCGGCTTAAGTTTACCCCCGACGGGAAACTGGTGTTCATATCGAGCCTGCGGACAGGCAACCTCGATATATTTGATGCCCGGACTCATAAGGAGGTAAAACAATTGAAACTCGGCAACGGGGCGGCCGGCATCCTGATGGATCCCGTGGGTTCCCGGGCGTTTGTGGCCTGTTCCCCGGATGATATTATCGCCGTGATCGACCTTAACAGCCTGCAGGTGACAGACCACCTGGATGTGGGTGGGGTCCCGGACGGACTCGCCTGGGCGGTTCGGCCTTAGATTGCCGGCGAGTTTGTATTTGCAGGCCCAGGTGAGGTTTCCTGACCTCCTTTTTACTGAATAACCAATTTGTCGCCAAAACCATAAAAACAATCTATTTCATGAAGAAGCCCATCCGTACCGCAGGATCCCTTTTCTTACTCCTCATCCTTCCGTTTTTCTTTTCCTGCAGGGAGGGGAATTCCGGTACGAAGGAAAACTATGGCCCGGCAACCCGGGAACTCATTCAACTTGTCGAACAGCATCCGGAACTAAAGTCCCTGCTGGTTGCTTCCATCGAGAAAGCGTCGAAGATCAATGGGGATAGCAACTCCAATCCCGTTCAGAATTTCGGGGAGTACTATGACTTCGTATCCTATTGCGAAACTGCCATGCCGTGGACCCTGCAGAAAAAAACCGCCTATCCGGAAATTTTCGACAACATTTTCCAGAGCCTGGCTTGTTTTTATTTCCTGATTGATCAGCCATTGCCTCAATTGGAGGGGAAAGGGTATTTCAACAATTCCGTTGAATACTCGGAACCCTTCGCTTCCTGGCTGGTAACCTTTAACAAGTCGTGGGGAAACTTCCTGGATACGGAGGCCTCATGGAATGAAGAATACTACCGGATGGCAAGGGCCGATTCGGCCTTTGGGCTTCAGAACGGCTGGTACGAAAACCCTTCTAATTGGAAAACCTTCAATGAATTCTTTGCCCGGAGGCTGAGAAACCCGGATCAACGTCCCATTGCCTCCCCGGGGGATAACTCGGTGGTGGCTTCTTTTGCCGATTCCAAACCGCAGGGCGCCTGGGCCATAGACGCCGATTCCAATATCCTGGCAGAGGAAGGTGTCCCCGTCAAGTCGGCCACCATAAGATCGGTCAGGCAACTTTTAGGAGAAGACAGCGAATATAAAGATGCCTTTGCCGGGGGTACCTTCATGCATTCCTTCCTGAATGTAAACGACTACCACCGCTACCATTTCCCATTAAGCGGGACCATTATGGAAGCCCGCATTATCCAGGGCAGCAACCCGACCGGGGGCACCCTGAGCTGGGATAAGAAAAATAACCGCTATGCCTTTGATCCATCGTCTATAGGGTGGCAAACCCTGGAAACACGGGGTTGCGTGATCCTGGATACGGGCGAGTACGGCCTGGTAGCCTTGCTGCCCATCGGTATGGCAGCGGTGGGTTCGGTAAATTTCGAGGAAAACGTCAAGGTCGGTACCCAGGTACAAAAAGGGGATATGCTGGGGTATTTTTTGTTCGGCGGTTCCGATTTTATAATGCTTTTCCAGGAAGGGGTTACCTTTACCCTGGATGTGTCTGAAGAAGGCAAGGGGGCCTACCACCACCTTCTGATGGGTGAAAAGCTGGGCCGCCTTGTCAAAAAATGAACGGGAAGCGCCCACGTCAATTTATATGGCCGGGAACTTAACGGCAAGGCACAGGTTTAATTGATTTATTGCTAACTTAAACTATGATATGATGACCAGAATAAAACCGCTTCTCTATTGTTTTGTATTGATGTTGCACTTGTACGGTTGCGCTCAAGAGCAATCTTCAGACTATGTAATTACAAATAAATTCCAGGTCGAAGGCGACGGAGGCTGGGACTATCTGACCATGGACGATGCCACAGGAAGGCTGTTCGTATCACATAGTACAAAAACACAGGTTCTCGATGGTAAAACTGGCAAATTAATCGGATCCATTGAAGATACCAATGGTGTTCATGGAATTACGCTGGATCAGGATGCCAACAGGGCATTTATCAGCTGCGGTAGGGATTCGAGCGTCACCGTGATTGACCTCGCTACACTCAAATTTATTGCGAAAATAAAAGTAACCGGAGCCAATCCGGATGCCATCTTGTACGATAAGTATTCCGACCGGGTTTTTGTTTATAATGGGGCTTCCTCAAATGCCACAGTGATCGATCCGAATACTAATGCCGTTGTGGCAACCATTCCACTTGCGGGCAAACCCGAATTTTCGGTAAGTGACGGCCATGGGAAAGTGTATGTGAACATAGAAGATAAAAGTCTGGTAACCCAAATAAATTCAGAGACATTAAAAGTGGAAAACATCTGGCCATTGGCGCCCGGGGAAGAACCTACCGGCCTGGCCCTGGATAATTCTACTCACCGTCTGTTTTCGGTTTGCGGCAATAAAAAAATGATGGTTATGGATGCGCAGAACGGAGCAATAATCGCCGCACTTAACATTGGCGCGGGTACTGACGGTTGTGCCTTTGATCCCGTTTTAAAGAGGGCGTACAGCTCGAACGGGGAAGGTAGCCTCACCGTGGTACAGGAGGAAAACGAGGATAATTTCAAGGTCATTCGGATACTGGAAACACAAAGGGGGGCGCGAACTATTGGACTTGACTACAAAACACATCATTTATTTTTGCCGACGGCAGAATTCGGGCCTGTGCCCGAAGCAACGCCAGAAAATCCCCATCGATGGCCGCCGATAAAACCGGGGACGTTTACCATTTTGGATATCTCGCCTTTTGGGGATTCAGACTAACGCAATATTTAAGCTACATACCATGGTTACAGCGAAGCAAATAGTAAAGGCCCTTGTGATTGCAGGAAATATCCTGTTTATGCTTTGGATATTATACAATGGCTTTCAGGAGCATTTTCAGGGAACCTTGCCGGAAAAAATATCATACCTGGTATTAATAGGCCTTCTGCTCGCCAATACGGTTTTGCTTTTCACCAGGAAACCTACCAATTGATAATTGCGGCCGGGCAGGCGCCATGGGACGGTTACCATACGCCTTCAAGATGCAAAAGAAGTTAAATGGCATCATGTTCCCATAGTGGATTATTTTAATATGAAAGTGGCAAATAACAGGAATGGCTACGCCGAGGTTAACGGCCTCTTGATGTACTACGAATCCCACGGGCAGGGAAAGCCCCTGGTCTTAATCCACGGTGGGGGCTCCACTCTGAATACTACTTTCGCGAACCTAATTACCCCGCTTTCGGAGCACAGGCAGGTGATCGCGATGGACCTGCAGGCACATGGCCGCACAGGCGACAGACCCGGGGACCTCAGCTTTGAACAGGATGCGGACGACATTGCACAATTACTGGAACACCTGAATATCTCCCAAGCCGATTTCCTGGGCTATAGTAATGGCGGCCACATCCTTATCGAAATAGCCCTCCGCCACCCGCAGCTGGTAGACCAGATGATCCTGGTTTCTACATTTTACAGCCGGGATGCGGTAGCTCCAAAGTTTTGGGAGGGCTTCAATTCGGTTACCCCGGCTATGCTGCCGGAAGTATTGAAAGAAGGCTTTTTAAAAGTGAATAATGACCAAAATGCCCTTCGGAATATGTTTTATAAAGATGTGCGGAGAATGAAAGAGTTCCGCGGCTGGAGCGACCGGCAGATCGAATCGATTAAACATCCGGTGCTGGTCATCAATGGGAATGAGGATGTGGCACCCGTTGAACATGCCGTAACTCTGTACAGGACGTTGCCCAATGCCCAATTGGTAATCCTTCCGGGCATCCACGGCGCCAGTATTGGCTCCGTGGAAGCTTTGAAAGACGGGGAATGGACCCAAAGATATGTCCTTGACATCCTTTCGGATTTTCTGAATCAGCAGCTATGAGCCACACAATAGGTCACCGTCTTCCCCTGAAAGGATTTAGGAAAATTATGGTATGGTCTCAACAGGGCTTTCTTCCTATCTTTATCCAATTGATACGGAATGGCCCATCCTCCGATCCCGGAACCGGATTGAGTAGTGGCTTTTCATCCCCGCGTTTACATCGATATGGCAAGGAAAAACCTCGTACTAAGCGGCTTTATTCTGTTTAAGTTCTTGTTGCAATATGTCCTGCTGAGTCCGGAATACGAATTGCAGCGGGACGAATACCTGTATCTGGATCAGGCCAGGCATTTGGCCTGGGGGTACGCCTCCGTACCCCCATTCACCTCCTGGATATCCCTGGGTAATACGTTTCCTGGGCAATTCTGTTTTTTGGGTGAAATTTTTTCCTGCCTTCTTTGGGGCCCTCACCATCCTACTGGTGTGGAAGGCTATTGAAGCCTTAAAAGGTGATATGTTTGCGCTGATCCTGGGGGCAAGCTGCATCCTTTTTTCGGCCCTTCTTAGGCTCAATACGTTATACCAGCCGAATTCTTTCGATATTTTAAGCTGGACTGCCCTGTATTTCGCGACCCTGAAATACTTACAAACCGAAAACCCGAAATGGCTCTTCCTGGCAGCCCTGGCTTTTACCCTGGGTTTCCTGAACAAATACAACATAGCCTTCCTGCTGGTGGGCCTGGTTCCTGCTATTTTGTTTAGCCGCCACCGGCGGGTTCTGGCCCGGAAAGACTTCTACCTGGCCCTGGGGATGGCGGTCCTGCTGATCTCTCCCAACCTGATCTGGCAGTACACAAACGGCTTCCCCGTCATACACCATATGGAATTGCTGGTCCATACACAGTTGGTGCACAATGACAGCCTGGAATTTATCAAATTTCAATTCCTCTTCTTTATCGGCTCGGTCTTTGTCATCGCAGCTGCCCTGTACGCCCTTCTTTTTTACAGCCCTTTCGAAAAATACAGACCCTTCTTCTGGGCGTTCTTCCTCACCCTTGTTGTTTTTATATATTTTAAAGCAAAAGCCTACTATGCCATAGGCTTGTATCCGATTTACCTCGCTTTTGGATCGGTATTTATCAGCCATTTGCTCCGGCATGGGTGGAAGAGACGTGTAAGGCCGGTGGCCGTAGCTATCCCGGTACTGGTATTCATACCCCTGTATAACCTGATCTTTCCAAATAAAAGCCCGGAATACATCCGTGACCACGCCGCCCGCTATAAGGCCCTGGGCCTGCTCCGATGGGAGGATGGAAAGGATCACGAACTGCCTCAGGATTTCGCCGATATGCTGGGATGGAAAGAATTGGCCGCCAAGGTTGACAAAGCCTATGCGGGGCTTCCCCATCCCGAAAAGACCCTGGTGCTCTGTGATAATTACGGGCAGGCGGGAGCCATAAACTATTATTCCAAAGAAGGGATTCAGGCCGTTTCCTTTAATGCAGACTACATTCACTGGTTCGACCTGGAAACACCATATCTCAACCTGATCCGGGTAAAAACACGGGAAGAAAGGAATGACGAATTCCGGAAAACCAGCCCATACTTTGAGGATACCCGGATCTTCGATTCCATAACCAACAGATTTGCAAGGGAATACGGGACCACCATATTTTCCTTCACAGGGGCCCGAATTGATGTAAACAAACGGATCAGGGAGGAAATTAACAGCCGGTTGAATTCGGATTGAGCCCGGCAGCCCCCGTCAATCCAACGACCACGATCTGCAATCCTGAAAACGAATTGGAATTGACGCCCCAATTATTACCGATTGCCATCATGTTTATTATACCTTTATAGTTGGCTTTGGCCTTCTCCTCTAGTATCTTAATTGGAAAATATGAAACGGATTCTTATGCTACTACTGCTGATGGGATTAATATCCTGTAAGCAGGCCGCAGACCATCGTATTAATGAATTACAAAGCAAGGTAGACAGTTTGGAAAAGAAGGTTTCGGATACCTATGTTCCTGGCTTTGGGGAGTTCATGAGCAATGTGCAGGTACATCATGCCAAGCTCTGGTTCGCCGGCCAGAATGGGAATTGGAAGTTGGCCGACTTTGAAATCCATGAAATAGAGGAGACGATCGACGCCATTCAAAAATATGAGACCGAAAGGCCCGAAAGTCAGGAGATCCCCATGCTGAAACCTGCTATTGACAGCGTAAGCCAGGCCATCGGTAAAAAAGACCTTGCGCAGTTTGAAAACAGTTATATCAACCTCACCAACACCTGCAACAATTGTCACCGGGCTACGGATTTTGAATTTAATGTCGTGAAGATCCCTGAGGCACCCCCTTTCAGCAACCAGGACTTTCGATTACAGGCCAACTAAGTTCTGGAAAACCTGGTAAGCGACTGCCCCAGACTTTGAGACAAGTCTCATCCCAACCAAAACACAACCCCGATATGAAAATGCCTTGGCTGCTTATCCCCCTCCTCATCATTTGCCATCCTTTGTTCGCACAGTCTTATAGCGGAACCGCATGGAAAGATTCTGTTCAAACTATCCCGGGCCGTATTGAATGTGAGTTTTATGACCGGGGCGGGCAAGGTATCGCATATTCCGATCAGGATGCTGCGAATAATGGAAGTGGTAGCCTGAATCCCGATGATGGCAGCTATTTGAATACGTTCCGCATGACGGAAGGAGTAGATATATCGTACACAAAGGAAAGGGATATCGATAACAACCCCTTTAACGTGGTGGAACCCTTGATGGGTCAATTGTATGTAGGCTGGACCGAACCAGGGGAATGGATCAACTATACAGTGCAGATACAAAAATCAGGCACCTATGCGTTGTCCCTTATGTACACTGCGAACCGCGATGGCAGTATCTCCCTCGACCTGGATGGAAAGGATGTTACTGGGGAACTCCTGATCCGTTCCACCTATAATTTTAAGGAACCTGTTGCATGGAGGCAGTGGCACCATTGGAACAAGGCCGAAAAACTAGTAACCATAACCCTGCCGCAGGGAAGGCACATTTTAACGCTGCATACGGTGGCCCAGGGCAATATGAACTATGATTATCTCGACTTTAAAATCATCGAATAAGTCTTGTTCAAATCCCGTAACTTTAATTTTGATCGCACGTATGGCTATGCTGTATCCCTTCTGCTAGAGGCATATCCATATTAATTAATCCGCGTATGGAACTCGAACTGGTACAAGGTGATATCACTACATTGGAAACCGAAGCCATTGTAAATGCCGCAAATTCCTCGCTGCTGGGAGGAGGAGGGGTGGACGGCGCCATCCACCGGGCCGGCGGCCCGGAAATACTCAAGGAATGTATGGTAATCAGGGACCGCCGTGGGGGATGTTCGGTTGGGGAAGCGGTAGCAACAACGGCGGGGCGGTTGAAAGCTAAAAAAGTGATCCATACCGTCGGGCCGGTATGGAAGGGTGTGCAACCATGGAGAGGCTACCGCCTTGCGCTTATGCTATTTCAATTGCCTGAAACTGGCCCAGCAACTAAACCTGAAAACGATTGCGTTTCCCAATATCAGTACGGGAGTGTTTGGATTCCCCAAAGATAAAGCGGCACACCTTGCCATTGAAACCGTGAGGAACTACAACGCGGACACCCTGGAGAAAGTTGTTTTTGTTTGCTATGACCAGGAAAACTACACCTTATATTCATCGGGACTTGCACCCTCGGGCTAAGCGCAAACCGAATTCTCAATCAGTTTTTGGATCATTAAATCAAGGTTGCCGGGACGCATTTTGGCCATCGTCATTAAAATTTTGCCTACATTTAACTAAATTGATATGATGAAAAATCAATATTCCCGATTATTGACAGCATTCGCTTTTATCCTGTGCATCCAACTTGCCGTCGGACAGGAACTAAACGACCGGGCCAGCCTGGTGATGAACGACAACGAAATCCGGCAACAAGCTGATGGGCAGGGTGCCGACTTCTTTTGCAATCCGCTGATACTAAATGGTAAATCGCTGGATTACGGCAGTTTTTCTATCAATAGCCAGGGCCAATTGGCGGTAGTTTCCGGAGATCCGAATGCGGCCAACCCCGTGAATGTGCCATTTTATATCTCGATCAGAAGGAATGGTTACCTGGTTCAGCATGGGCAGATGGATTTTCTGAACCGCAAGCTATATTCCGTAGACCTGGAAGAAGTTCTATCCTTCAGCCGGCCGGGGGATCAATTGTTAATTATCCCGGCCAAGCAATCCGATTGGAAGGCTAAACGAATATTGAACATCATCGGTTAACCCTCTTGCACCACATATCTAGTCCGGTTACGGTTGACAGTATAAAGTACGAACTATGGCAGTAAGTGCGATCAGCCAAAGGAAAATCAAGCCGGGAGAAGGCATAAAAGGGGGTGAAATACGCGAGGGCATTTTCCAATTGATACTTTCCGAATACCCGGATTTCAATGAAGAGGCTTATGTTTCCCTCTCCGAATTGAACAGCTACAGGCGCAAATATCTCACCCGGCTCCTGGAGCAGGAACGGGGCGAGCTTGAGGCGCTGGACCAGGAGGTTATAGAGGCGATCCGGGATAATGCCATCCTGTCCGAAAACATACAGGAAGTCATCGAAGATGCCCTGACATCCGGGCAGAAACTGGCCGATAAGATTGCCTCCTTTGGCGGAAGCTGGACCTTCATCCTGATCTTTTTCTCCTTCCTCCTCTTATGGATGTTCGTCAACATCTTTATCCTGGCAACCAGGCCTTTTGACCCTTATCCGTTTATTCTTTTGAACCTTATCCTTTCATGCCTTGCGGCTATCCAGGCGCCAATCATCATGATGAGCCAGAACCGGAAGGAGCAGAAAGACAGGAAGCGCGCCGAACAAGACTACAAGGTAAACCTCAAGGCAGAGCTGGAAATTAAGTTACTCAGTGATAAAATAGACCACCTGTTGGTGCACCAGAATAAGAAATTGCTGGAGATCCAGGAGGTGCAAATAGACTACCTGGAGGACGTCATCAAACAAATAAAAGCCCAGAAATGAAGCTTGAACACCCATCTCAAAAAGTGCTGCCCTATCCTGCTTTCTTTGCACGGTTGTTTCGCTATGCCCTGTTTTCCCTGGCGCTTATCGTTGTCTCGGTGGCCATTGGAACCTTCGGCTATAGGGAATTTGCCGGGCTTTCCTGGCTGGACAGCTTTTATATGGCATGCATGATCCTCACGGGTATGGGGCCTGTAACTGAAATGGGAAGCGACGGGGCCAAGATCTTTTCTTCACTGTATGCCCTTTACAGCGGAGTGGCGTTTTTAAGCATTACAGCCGTATTCTTTGCACCAGTCATACACCGCCTGCTGCACGTACTTCATGTGGAAGATTCCGATCGGTAGGGTGGTCTTCACCCCCGGAGCCCCTATTCCTGCTTCTTATAACTCCAGATGGCCAGGCCATTGAAAACCACTGCCAGGGCCAGGGTGTACAGGAATTCCCTTTGAATATCGCCAAAGCCGCTTCCCTTCATCAATACTTTTCTACTGACCGAAATAAAATGGGCCAGCGGATTCGGGATGGTGAGGTACTGCGCCCATGGTGGCATGCTGTCTATGGGGGTAAAGAGGCCACACATCAGGATGAAGATCAGGATAAAGAAAAAGGCAACAAATATGGCCTGTTGCTGCGTATTTGCGAAATTGGAAATAAGCAGCCCGAAACCTAGGACCGCTATCAGGTTTACCACGGCATAGGCAAATATCAGCGCCACATTGCCCCGCACCGGGATGTCGAAAATAAGCTTACTGGCAATCAGACCAACGGTCAGCAGCAGCAACCCGATACACAAAAAAGGGATCAGCTTCCCGAGGATGAATTCCCATTTTTTGATCGGAGTGACATTGATTTGCTCTATGGTTCCGATTTCCCTTTCGCGAACCGTATTCATAGCCGAGAGCACCATGGTAAGCAGGGCGGTGAGCTCGGCCAGAATGCCGGGGGCCATAAAATGCGTATACTCAAGTTCCGGGTTGTACCAGTTCTGGGTGGAAATAAGGATGGGGGGTGCCGTATGAATTTCGGGGCTCCCAGGCTTGCCTCCGGGTTTGAGCTCCTGCCCGAAAGACTTTATGACTGCTTCGAGGTAGCCGTTACCCACTATGGCCTGCTGCCCGTTGGTGGCATTCACGAGTACCTGCAGATAGGGATGTTCGCCCCGTATAAAATCCTTTTCAAAATTGTCCGGGATCTCCAGAATGATGTCGGCTTTGTTGGCCTGCATCAGTTCCATTGCCTGACGCGTGCTTTCCGGGGCGTCTACAATGGTAAAACGGCTGTTCGCGTTGATTTTCCGGTCGAGCAGGCGCGAAGCTTCCGACAGGTCACGGTCTACCAGGGCGATATTTACGTGCTTTACTTCCGTGGAAGCGGCATTTGAGAGGATTATCAACTGAAAGATCGGCAGGATAGTCATCATCGGAAGAATAGCCTTGTTCCGTACGATCTGAATAAATTCCTTCTGTATGAGGTATCCAATGGTCTTCATTCGAGTCGAATTTTAAAATTCTTCCAGCTTATAAAAAGCAATACCAGTGTCATTAACACCAGAACAGCTACCTCGAATAATACGTATTGCCAGCCTACGCCCCGGAGCATAATGCCCTTCAGTATTTCTATAAAATAGGTGGCGGGGATAAGGTGCCCCAGCCAATTGAGCACGAGGGGCATACTGGTCAGGGGAAAAATAAATCCGGATAAGATCATGGAAGGCATCATCAGGCCCATCAGGGAACGGAGCATGGCATCCTGCTGGGTTTTGGATACCGTGGAGATCAGGGTCCCGAGGGCCAGGGCAGTAACCACATATAGCAGGCAAATGGATAACAATAACACCAGATTGCCCTCTACGGGCACGTGAAATACGAAATACCCCAGTACCAGGACGAGGATGATATCCAGGAAAGAAAGCAGGGCATAGGGAGCCACCTTCCCCAGGATTATCATCAGGGGATGCAAGGGGGAAACGAGCAGGATTTCCATGGTCCCCATTTCCTTTTCCCTGGCAATCGTAAGGGAGGTCATCATGGCCGATACGATCAGCAAAATGATGGCAATGGTACCAGGCACATAGTTGTAAGCCCCCTCCAATTGCGGGTTATAAAGCATTCTGGTCCGAACTTCCACCGTAGGCCGGCTTGCCCTAAGCGGGAGTTGTTCCTGCTCAAAATCCCGAATCATGGCGGTGGCATATTGCACCAGGGTATTCGCATTGTTGGGATCCGAGGCGTCTGCAATGAGTTGGAGGGAAGCCTGGCCCAGCCCGTATAAATCTTTCGAAAAGTCTTTTGGGATCACCAGGATCAATTTGGAAGACCCATCCTTAAAGCCCGTTCCCATCTCAGCCTCCGAGTGCAGGTTCTTATTCAGCCTGAAATGGCCGGACCCCTGCATATGCTGGATGAGTTGCAGGCTCGTCTGATCCTTCGAGTAATCCAGGACGTCCAGGGCAGCATCCTTGAATTCGTTCGTCACGGCGTATCCGAATATAAGGACCTGGGCCACCGGCATCCCAAAGAGGATGAGCAACGTACGTTTATCCCGGAGGATATGGAAAAACTCCTTTTTTACGAATGCCCGGAATACCTTGAACATAACTTATTCCTTTTGTTGGCGGGCCAGTTTAAGGAACACCTCATCCATGCTGCTGACCCCGTACTTTTGTTTAAGATTCCCGGGGGTGTCCAGGGCTTCGATTTTACCTGCCACCATGACGGAGATCCTATCGCAATATTCCGCTTCATCCATATAGTGTGTCGTCACAAATACCGTTCGCCCCTCTTCTGCCACCTGGTAGATGGTCTCCCAAAACTGCCTCCTGACATGGGGGTCAACCCCGCCGGTTGGTTCATCCAGAAATACAATACTGGGGTCGTGCACCATGGAAACGGCAAAGGCCAGGCGCTGTTTCCACCCCAGTGGCAGGGAGGCAACCAGTTGGCCTGCAACTTCGGTTAGTTGCAGATCCTGCAGGATCTGCCGGGTCTTTTCCTTTATCTGTTCCTTGTCCAGGCCGTAAATGCCTCCGTAAAACCGGATATTCTCGGTCACGCTCAGGTCGTTATACAAACTGAATTTCTGGGACATATACCCGATGCGTTTTTTAATCTGCTCCGGTTTCCTGGCGATATCGTAGCCTGCTACCGTACCTTGCCCTGAAGTTGGTTTGCTCAGGCCAATAAGCATCCGAATGGCCGTGGTTTTCCCTGCACCATTGGCCCCCAGGAAGCCAAAGATCTCACCCCGTTTCACTTCAAAACTGATGGCATCCACAGCCGTGAAGTTGCCGAAACGCTTGGTCAGGTTTTCAACCTCAATAACTCTATCCTTCATCCCCCGGGTATTTGTTCTCCTGAGCTCAGGCCCAGGAAGACATCTTCCACCCCGGGTTCGATCCTCTGAATATTAACATCTGAAAATCCTTGCTTTTCCAGGGACTGTTTAATATGCCTTTCATCAATTTCACGGGTTGTGGCGAGGTGTATAGCATCGCCGAAAGGCAGGCAGCTACCCTCAATTTCCATGTTCCGCAGGGCTTTCAGTAAGGGATAGGAGCGTTCGGCGGTTACGGCATACACCTTACGGTCATAGGAAGCTGTCAGGGCCTTGGGGGTATCAATGCTGAGCACCTGTCCGTTCTGTATCAGGGCAATCCTGTCGCAAAGGCTTGCTTCGTCCATATAGGGGGTGCTTACCAGAATAGCTATCCCCTTTTCCCTAAGCCCCTGGAGCATTTCCCAGAATTCCTTGCGGCTAACGGCATCCACCCCGGTGGTCGGTTCATCCAGGAAAAGTACCGAAGGCCTGTGGATCAATGCGCAGCAAAGGGCAAGCTTTTGTTTCATCCCGCCGGAGAGTTTTCCCGCAGGACGATTCTTAAACGGTTCCAGTTGCTGGTATATCACACGGATCAGTTCATCGTTCTCGTCCATGGAAGAGCCGAAAATAGTCGCAAAAAACTCCAGGTTTTCCAGGACGCTCAAATCCTGATACAATGAAAACTTCCCGGGCATATATCCCGTAATTTTTCGGATTTTCCGGTATTCCTTCACCACGTCGTAGCCACAGACCGTGGCTTTGCCGGAATCAGCCAGCAAAAGGGTCGTAAGGATACGGAACAAAGTGGATTTTCCGGCCCCATCCGGTCCGATCAGCCCGAAAAGTTCGCGGTCCTGCACCTTAAAGGAAACTTCATGCAAGGCGTTTACCTGGCCATAATTTTTTGAGATATGATCTATTTCGATGGCTGGCATGGGGTCAATCGGTTTGGTTTAGCGGCCGGAAAACCACTTCCCCCGGCATCCCTATCCTCAGGCTGCCGTCATTAGGGACCAGCACATCAATAGCGTACACCAGGTTAACACGCTCTTCCCTTGTTTCAATAGTCTTGGGGGTAAATTCCGCTTCACTGGCAATGCGGGAGACCCTTCCTTCCAGTTTCCTGTAATCGTCTTCCCCATCATCGATCAAAACGGTCACGGGGTCGTTGAGGGCTGTTTTCTGTAACAGGGTTGCACTTGTATAGGCTTTTAGCTTCATGGTGTCCAGGCTGGCTATTCTGTACAGGGGAGACCCCGGGCTCACCAATTCGTGAGGTTCCGCCAGCTTGGTTAGCACAGTACCCTCTAATGGGTTGACAATGATGGATTTTGTGATTTGTTCATTCAACAGGTCTATTTCTGCCCGGATGGGCTCGTTTTCAGCCAAAACGCCCCGGTTTGCTATCTGAATCTCGCGCTGGATCTTTTGAATCTGCTGGTTGATCACGGCGATTTCCCCGTTGTAGTCATCCAGTTGTTTTTGGGTCGCCGCCTTTTGCTTCAGGAGTTCCAGTGTGCGGTCCCGCTCCCGAATAAGATTGTCCCGCTGATCGGTAAGGACGGCGATCTCCGGGCCGGCTTCCTTCGTCTTTTCGGGCAGGATGCGGGCCTGGGCTTCCAAAGTTTTCTTTTTGAGATAGAGGGCCGTCGTATCGATCCATCCCACCAATTGGTCTTTGCCCAGGTGTTCGCCCTCCTCTACGTCAAAGGCCATCAACTGTCCGGTTCCTTCCGCGCTGATTAGGACGGAGGTTGCCTCGAAGTTGCCATAGGCGTCGGATTTGTCATGGTTTGAGCACGCCGTCGCCAGGATCAGGATTACCGGTAACCATCGAAAATTTCGCATTCCAGTCATTTTAAAGTTTTCCAAATAGGGTTAGATAGTTCACTTGCAGCCGTTGCCATTCTATTTTATCAATTTCTAGCTGTAGCCGGGCCCGGAGTTCCGCGTTGAGTTGGATCAGGTAGTCGGTTACATTGATGACCCCTTGCTTAAGCTGGGCTGCATACTGTTCCAGGATATCTTTCTGAAGGGCCGCTATTTCGCTATCCTTCTGTATTTTTTCGCGGATTTTTTTGCTGTTTCTTTCGAATTCGGATTGCCTGGTGGCAATATTGTGCACAAAAGTTTCCTTCTGGTGTTCCAGGGTAGTCTCCCGGATATCCAGCTCGCTCCTCTTACTTTTGGCCACACCCCAATCGAAGAGATTCCACCGCAGCCGTACCCCGCCCATGGCAAATTCCTTTCCTTCGGTATCGAACAGGTTAAAGCGGTTTGGGTCGCTATACCCTCCCTGGGCAAATGCTGATATCCGGGGGAGTTTAGTGGCGCGGACCATGGCCTTATCCGTTTCCAATTCGGAGGCCCTGGCCTCATAGAGGGCCACTTCCGGGCGCAGGACGCTGTCGCTAAAGTACAGGTCTCCGATAACGGGCAGAGAAAAGGGGTGTATCTGCTCCACCTGCAGACCGGAAAGTTCCCGCAATACTCCGGTCTGGGCTGCAATCGTCCCTTCCAGGTCCTGGAAATCAGCTTCCAGTTCCAGCTTTCTCACCTTAAGTTTGGACAGTTCGCTTTCCAGGGCCGCCCCGTGCTCGAATCGGGCCTGTACCGTATGTATTTGGGATTGAATATCGGCCAGGCTGGTTTGCAGCATGGATTCCTGTGCCCGGGCCAGTAAAATTGAAAAAAACAGGGAGTTTACCCGGTCTTTCAAAGAATAGAGGTCTACCACCAGTTGCTTCTGACTAACATCATTTTCCTGTTCGTTCTTACGAATTTCGGTATTCAGTTTCCCCCCTTCATACAGGGTCCATTCCAATTCCCCATAGGCTCGATAGGAATATCTCGGGACATCGAGCGGGAAAGGCACCGAGGCAGGGGCTTTCAGGGTTTCAGACTGGTAGGTGCCTTCTCCCAGCAAATTCAACTGCGGCAGTCGCTGCCGGTTAACGCCACGGTTCTGGACCTGCAGGAGGGAGTCGTATAAATCCCTGTTTTTAGTTAGGGGGTAGGTTTCCGCCACCGCCTTGTACGCTTGTGTAAGCGAAATCCCGTCTGTATCCTGTGCGAAGCAGGGAGATAACCATCCCAGAAGAAGGAAGATAGGCACGATTCGAAAGATGCTACAGGCAAGGCTTCGATTCATCGGATCAGGATTTAACCATTAGGTTCAACCATTTGGTTGACAAATATAGGAAATATTTATTGCAAGAAGGAATCTTTTAAGAAAGACATAACGATTTTCTTGCGTTCCTCGAGCAGGTCATCATATACTTCCGGGCTCAGGCCCAGCATTTCCTGAAATACCGGCCTCCCGATAAAAGGGAAGACGATAAGGGACATAACGGTCAGGATAAGGTGCCTGGCATCCATGGGTTTCAGGATTCCCATGGCCTGCTCTACTTCAATCTGCTTTATAAAGCGGGGCAACACGTCGGCAGGGTGAAGTTTCTCCTGCAGGATCCGGATAAAATCAACCCGCTTCTGTGAAAGTTCATACAAAATGAACATGGGCACATGTGGATTTTTGAGGATGGCATCTATATAGGTAACCACCAGTTTTTCCAGTTTATGCATTACCGGGCCATCGGAGGTGATCGCATCCAGGAATATAGGGGCAATCAGGGTCAGGGAATTTTCCACTATTTTCTGGAACAGCAGTTCTTTGCTCCTGAAATAGTAGTGTAACATGGATTTATTAATGTTCGCCTCATCGGCTATTTCCTGCATTCGGGTCCCAGAAAAGCCCTTTTTCAGAAAAATCTTTTTGGCAGCCTCCAGTATTTGGGTTTCCGTGTCCATATTTAATCTTACTCATATCCTGCTCCTAAGTTAGGAATATTCGGTTTACTCCGACAATCCCGGCCCTTGCCCGATCCATCTGGCTTCAGGATTTCTCAGTTCCTCCACTTCAGTCCCTCATACTCTGGTCGGGTTCGGGTCTGCCACCTAAATAGGGGCTTGTCTGTAAATACGGGCCGTATATTTGAGGAATTGTTCTAATAAATGCATACATTTAGTTCCTGTTCCAACCGGACATCCTAACTGAACCATACTAACAACAAGCCACAATGTCTTATGTCACAGATATTTAATCATGCGCGACTGGAATCGCTGGATGCCTTGCGCGGTTTTGATATGTTTTGGATCATAGGCGCTGAAGAATTTTTTCACCGCCTCGCTGAAATTACCGGTTTGCCTTTTTGGCACGCCCTTTCCGAACAATTTACCCACCCGGCATGGAATGGTTTCCACGCCTATGACCTGATTTTTCCACTGTTCCTGTTTTTGGCCGGAGTAGCCACTCCCTATTCCATCGGAAGCCAGCTGGCGAAAGGAACGAGCCGGCAGGCCCTCCTGCTTCGCGTGATCAAGAGGGGCCTGGTCCTGGTCCTCCTTGGGGTCATCTATAACAACGGCCTGGAATTAAGGCCCATTTCAGACATCCGTTTTGCCAGTGTTCTGGGGCGTATCGGGTTGGCTTATATGTTCGCCAACATTATTTATTTATACACCAAACAGCGCGGGCAGCTCATCTGGTTTGCTTCTCTGCTGGTAGGCTACTGGTTGTTATTGTCATTTACCTCGGCCCCGGGGTTTCCTATGGGGGACCTCACCATGGAGGGAAATTTTGCGTCTTACATCGACCGCTCCGTACTTCCTGGCAGGTTATATCTCGGCATCCACGACCCCGAGGGGCTTATGTCTACCATCCCGGCTATTTCCACCGCACTGCTTGGTATTTTCACCGGTACCCTGTTGCGGGGAACTACAGAGGATAAAAAGAAACAAACCGCCGTCAGAATTGCAGTCATCGGGGTGATCCTCCTGGTAGTAGCCCAGTTATGGAACCTCGTTTTTCCCATCAACAAAAATCTCTGGACCAGTTCCTTTGTTTTGCAATGCGGGGGCATCAGTATGCTTTTAATGGCCCTGTTTTATTATATTATCGACATTCTTCAATATAAAAAATGGGCTTTTTTCTTTAAGGTCATTGGAATGAACTCCATTCTGGTGTACATGGCGGGCCACTTCATCAATTGGGAATACAGTACGAACGCCTTCTTCCAATGGTTCTTCCAGCTTATTGGCGATCCCTACAACCAGGTGGCTTTCGTCATTTGTTTCCTGGCGGTGCAATGGGTCTTTTTGTACGTGCTGTACCGTAACAAGATCTTCCTCAGGGTATAGGTAATAACATCTCGCCGCACAACATTGTCTGCCGACGTTCGTTTGATTCCCATATCGTGTTACGGTCCTGGGCCTTCCATCCTATTCGCATAAACGGGATGGAACCTAAGGGTAAACCTGTGCAAAGTCAACCAAAATAGAAGTGTGCGACCCGTATTTTATCAAGCTGTAACATGTTGGATTTCAGATTGGATTTCAGAATTGTATATTCCGATTAACAGATTCCCGGAGTGGTAGTATTATCCCGTCCCCATGAATAATAGGAAACAGGCTTAAAATTTAATCATCGAGGTCATTGTTATTGAATATTCTTTAGTATTTTATACGGTTGAGGGAATAATTGCGACAAGCACATGAAGAAGTACTTCCCGCATATCATCATTTTTATTCTGATAGGGCTGACGGTCCTGGCGGTCTATGAAACCTTTGTGCCCCTTGATACTGTCCGATCCCATACTCCCCAGGGCGAAACCCCGGAGGCAAGCTCAGGTATTATCCAGGCAGGGGATACGGCAGGGTGCAACAGCCAGTGGCCAATGAAGCCGTGGATACTGTAGACACCATCACCACCGATAGCCTTCCAACCGAGGAAACCGTTCCCGTCGCCAAAAAAGTGACGGAATAGGCAATACTCAGTTCCCCATCCCGAGTTTCGGAGCAGGATCTCCTCTTACGTTCAGACTTCTTTGCTATAGAGGCTCAGCAGCAGGATTGCCCTGGAATTCGATTCCGTTTCAAAGGTGTTTCAGAATTGCCAGTACCTTCATTTTTGTACAATGCAATGTTCTTGCACTGACAGGCGATACCTTGAACCTGGGGTGGGGTTGGGAAACCCCGTGCCCAGAAATCATTTATTTTTCGACCCTGCATCATAGGAATGTCCAAACGGGTGTAAAATACTCCGGCAATATCCAGCCAGGTCCGCTCAATGTTCAAAGATGCATGCTTTCTGCAATGCCCGGGAATAACTTTAACCCGGGGCGGGGTTGAGAGACCCCTGGCATAATAAATCATTGTTCTATTCTCGCTCCTGTAGCATAGAAATACCCTGGAAGGTGCATAGTACTCTGGGACTTTCCACCCAGGTTCTCTGCATCTCCTAAGATGCATGCTTTCTGCATAGCACGGTACTACCTTGAAGCCAGGGCGGGGTTGAGAAACTCTAGTCCGGAATATTTTTTAGCACCTTCCATGGTGGCGGGGCTCAATAAGATTTATAAAGAGAGAAAAGAATGAACCCACTTATAAAAAGTACCCGGGTCATTACCCTGCAAGGTATATGCACCGTAGCACCCTAAATTGAAACCGGGGCGGGGCTTCAACGCCCCGTGAATGAATTTCCCAATTTGCCGATTGCGTTTCGAAAATCACCTCCGACCTTTAACTGCCTTCCCGCACGTCCTCCCCTGACTTTACCCCCATAACTCCCCCCCTATCCCGGGGCACCGGCCCGCCTGCGGATCATCAGTACAAAAGGCACACAGAATAGGAACAGGAGGCCCAGGTACAAAAAGACATCCATATAGGACAACAAGGTACTTTGCCGGACTACAGCTCCTTCAAGGACCTGATAAGCCTTCCCGAGGGATTCGTTGGCACTGAATCCCCTGCCCATGAATAAATGCTGCAGCGCCTGCAGGCGCTGCTGTACATTCGCATTGATGGCAGTGATATTCGGAATAAGGTCAATTCGGTACTGCTGGTTCAGGCGCGCGATCAGGGTGGTCATGATCGCAATCCCGAAAGATCCCCCCAATTGCCGCATCATTCCCGTAAAGGCAGCCCCTTCCCCTATTTCCTTCCCTTGCAAGGTGGAGAGGGCCAGGGTGGTAATGGGCACGAACAAAAGACCCAGCCCCAGACCCCGTAAAACCAATGGCCAGAACATATCTCCCGAAGCCGTGTCGGGGGTCATGAGGTTATGCATCCATAAACTGTAGAGAAAGAAAAAGACAAATCCGCATGCGACCAGGTATTTGTGGGAAACGCCTCGTTCGAGCAGTTTCCCTATCACAGGCATCATCAGGCCGGTAGTTATGGTACTGGGTACCAGCAATAAGCCGGCATCTATGGCTGTCCAGCCCAATAGGGACTGGCAGTATATGGGAATGATAAAAGTGGACCCGTATACCCCGAAACCAAGGATAAACGTCATGAAAGTACCTACCCGCAGGTTATTGTTCCGCAGGACATGCAGGTTCACAATCGGGTGGTCATATACCATTTCCCGCCAGATAAAGAAAAGTAGTCCCAAAACGGCAACGACACTCAGCGCAATGATGGTTCCGCTTTCAAACCAATCGTCCTGCTGGCCGTGCTCCAGTACAAACTGAAGGGAGCTAATGAAAGAAGCCAGAAATACGATCCCCCACCAATCCACCTGATAGGCTTTCAGCTTGTCGCCGAATTTGGGGCTTTTCACGTAGAGGATAGTAAGGATGGTGGCAATGATCCCGATCGGGATGTTGATATAAAATATAAAAGGCCAGGTAAAATGATCTACAAAATACCCTCCCAGGGGTGGACCCAGGGTAGGCCCAACAATAACCCCCATGCCATAAATGGCCTGTGCCATCCCCCGCTTTTCGGTCGGGTAGCTTTCAGTGATGATGGTCTGTGCCGTCACCAGTAAGGCGCCCCCTCCCATCCCCTGAATAAACCGGAAGGCAACGAGTTCCCAGATATTCGTGGCATTCCCGCAAAGGAAGGAAGCCACGGTAAAAATTATTATGGAAGCCGCAAAATAGTTTTTCCGGCCAAATTGCTTGGAAAGCCAGCTGGTCATGGGGATAACAATGACGTTGGCAATGGCATAAGCCGTGATGACCCAGGCCACGTCAGTCAGGGTGGCCCCAAGGCTGCCCCTCATATCGTTCAGGGCCACATTGACGATGGTGGTGTCTATGATCTCCAAAAGGGCACACATCACAGCCGTTATGGTGATTATTACCCTCCGGAACCCGTATTCAACCAGATTGTTTTCGTCCTGTACGGCCATACTAGTTCAGGTGTACATCTACCTGTACATTCATTCCCGAACGCAGCTGTTGCAGCTTTTCCGGGTCGTTGTTTTCGGTAAAGTCTATCTTAACAGGTAAGCGTTGCACGGTTTTCACAAAGTTGCCGGTGGCATTGTCCGGGGGCAATAGCGAAAAGCGTGCTCCCGTTGCGGGTGAAAAGGCTGCAACTTTGGCGTGAAACTCCTCATCGGGGTAGGCATCCACAGTAATCACGGCAGGCAGGCCCAGGGCGATACTTTCCAGCTGGGTTTCCTTAAAATTCGCCACTACCCAGATGTCCTGGGTATTGACGAGGTAAAAAAGCGATTGTCCCTGTTGTACAAACTGCCCTGCTTCGAGGTTTACATTGGAAAGCTGCCCGTCAATAGGGGCGGTGACCACCGTATAATCCAGGTTGAGCTGCGCCGCATCCAGGGCGGCCTGTGCCTCCAATACGTTAGCCTCGGCTACAGAAACCTGCTTTTTGGAAACCTCAGCCTGTGAAACCGCTGCATTGCGTTGGCTGGAAGTCGCCATTTGCTGGCTTTTAAGTACCTCCAGCCGTTTTTCAGCCTCCTGCTTGGCAGCCAGGGCCTCCTCATATTGCTGCTCGGGGATCGAATGGTTTTCAAACAGGTTCTTATACCGCTCGTAGTCCTGGGAAGCACGCCAAAACTGTATCTCAGCCGCTTCAAGATTGCCGGTTACGGAATGGACCTGGGCGTCAGATGCTTCAGCATTGAATTTTGACGCCCCGATTCCCGCCTGCGTTACGGCAGCTGGCTATTGGCGGCTGCCAAACCTGCCTTTGCCTTTTCCAGTTGCACTTTATAGTCGGCCGGGTCAATTATGAAAAGGGTATCCCCTTTTTTCACTTTTTGGTTATCCTTTACCAGTACTTTTTGGATATACCCGTTTACACGGGGGATGACCGAATTCATATGCGCTTGTATCTGGGCGTCATCCGTTTCTTCGTGCGTTAGAGCGCATGTATAAGTTTTATCCCCCCGTACATCAGTCCCACGGAAAGCAGTGCCCCCAGAATCATGCGGAACCTCTTATTGGTCTTCTTTTTGTCTTCCATTGTTGTTGCTGTTTTAGTCCGTGACAAAGAGGGAGGAAAGAACCCCCTCCGTCCCAATTAGCTCATAGTATTTTAAACTTCGATCCGCCCGGGCATTGGAAAGTCAATCTTGGATTGCAATTGCTCCAGGTCGGCCTCGAGCAGGTCGTTTGTGTCCGATAGGCCGTTATCATATTTATTTTTTACAATCCGATAATTTTCCAAAGCCTGCTCCCGGATTTCTCGTAAACCTCCAATTTGTGCTGCGCCAACTCGTATTCCTGCCGGGCATCTGCCAGCTGCAGCCCGACCTGTTCCCGCAACGCTTGTTGCTGGTACGCCAGTTCTCTGGCCCTGCTTCTGGCTAACCGCACCTTGTTTCCCGACTTGAAGATCCCTGCCAGGTCGTAGGATACGCCCACCCCTGCGGTAAGCGCATTGGTTACGGTAAGGGCGTTGTGAAGGTCCAGGGCAATATAGCCTCCGGTTAAAGTGAGGGAAGGAAAATAAGCCGCCCTTTCTGCTTTAACCCGGCATTCTGCTGCCCGTTGCTCATATT
Organism: uncultured Flavobacteriaceae bacterium; assembly: GCA_963721045.1. GTDB lineage: Bacteria > Bacteroidota > Bacteroidia > Flavobacteriales > Flavobacteriaceae > Zeaxanthinibacter. Next base: position 9,368 of record CAVRHQ010000012.1, on the reverse strand, counting down.
CCAGGGATAACAGATCCTTCCGATCAAGGCTATCGCGGATACCCGTGCCAACCATTTGTAAGACAGAAATACTGTCTGTAGCAATGTCCGGTTCCCCGTGGCAATTGAAGGAGCACGGTAAGTTTCCGATTAAGGTTATCCGCGGGTTTTCTCGGCTTCCTCCAGAGCCAGAAGCACATGGGATTCATGTAATTGCGCTTTTAGCAAATCGTTTCGACCCAAAATGCCGTTGGCCTCTTTTGCCTGGAAAGCCGATACCCGCTGACGGGCCGTTTTGAGGTCTTCCCGGATGAGGCCTACACGTTGCTGCGCCTTGTATAATTCCACGTAATCCGTAATGGCCTGCAAGGTTACTTCCTCCTTATCGTTCTGGGAGCCCATGCGAGTGGCCATAAGATGGTTTTGGTCGGCTTGCAGGCTATTCTTCAGTCGAAACCCCGAAAACAAGGGCATGCTGGCATTGGCCTGCCCCAGCAGGAGCTGATTTACTTCCGGGGAGCTCCCATTGTTCCCACCGGTATCTTCCCTCCCCGATCCATTGGAAATCTGTAAATCGACATTCGCATGGGAGAGCCACAGATATTGACCGGATAGGGAGAGATTGGGATATTGTTCGCTTTTGGTGATGCTCAGTTCATTTTTTGCGCTCACTACCCGGGTATCCGCTAACTTTGATACGGTACTTTGTTCAATGGCCCGGGTGGCTGCTTCAGGCAGGGAAATCACTTTCTTCTCCTGCCCGCTAGCCGATAAAATAGAAAGGAATAGTAACGGGAGGGTTAGGATCAGGCTATGCTTCATACGTCAGCAGGGCTTTAAGGGTTTTTTGGATATGGGGCGTGAGGACGTCCTTCACAAAATTGTCGGCTGAGCCTTCGAGGTCGTGCTCATAAAGTGCCAGGTAAAACCGCTTGTTATAATAAAAATTAAAATAGGTGCCCAAAATGGTAGGGTAGATCAGGGGGATGTCGAGATCTTTTGAAAAGACGCCGGCTTCCTGCCCTGAATGGATAAAGTCTTCTATCAGTTTATAATTGCTCTTTTTCTGATCTATAAACTGGTCGAAATCCAGCTTCCGATCCTGGTTGGAATATTCAAAATGGAGGATTTTGTATATCCTCCTGTTGGCATGTACCCGCCGTACCACCATCTCCACCAGGGCATCCACGGTTTCCAGGTAGCCCAGTTTCCGGGCGAAGAGGGCGCTGGCCTCGGCCCCGAAATCCACATTTCGATGATACAGCAACGCCGCCAGCATTTTCTCCTTGGACCCGAAATAATAGGAGATCATCGCCACGTTCACATCGGCCACCTGGGCAATGCGCCGGATGGAAGTACCATCAAAACCATTTTCGGCAAATAGTTTTTCGGCCACTTGCAGGATCTGAATCTGTTTCTCGCTGAGGTCCATGATTTTTGATATCAGTTTACAAAATTAAACAAACGTTTAATTTAAACAAATGTTTAATATTATTTTTGATTACCAAATCGCAAAGAGAAAAAATCAGGGAAGCTGCCGTGAAGATGCGATCACAGGCAATGGAGAGGATTGGCGGGGAACCAATTGGAATATAAAAAGGAAGAAGATGCCGTTCGCATTGTCTATTACTTAAATCGTTTAGTCTCTGAAACTAATAAATGAAAGTCTCCTATTTATTATACAACCCTCCCGTGGAGTACCGTACTAAAGGGGAGCCGCAACATGGCTACACGCCTCGCGATGTTGTTTTCAATTGGTTAATTGATTTTTAATCGACCAAAAGATAACCAGGCGTAACGAAGTATGAGTGGATTATGCCCAAATTCTGCCTTAATTCTTCCTTCTTGCTGCAAAGCCCTGTAAACATCGGCTTTGGCTCAAGCATAATGAATAGATAATGTTTTTTGAGTCATTCATCACTCATTTAAAGCAGATTCATACTGCCCATTGTTGTTTAATTTTTCCTTTTCAATTCAATCCCATCAATCCAGAAAATACCGGATTCAATGAATTCCAGCTTCGCCTGGGCTTTTTCATCAGACATATCGTCAGAAGTTCCGGTTTTATATTTCGCCTTCGTTTCATTGAAGTTCAGCGTGTTCTCGTAGTCTATGTCTGAATCCGGATCGGTACTGAAATAAATGATGTTGTTCTCAACCCTCCAGGTCCCTCTTCCGCTCATAGCGTTTCCGCTAATAACGGTGCTGCCATTACCAGGCTGCAGCGGACGAGCTCGCATTAATTCTCAAGATTTTTCCTTCAACCTGTCTGATATCGTATGAATCGAAATGAAAAGTGCCATTAGGATTTAACGTCAATAAAAATTGAACCGAACCACTTTTTGCAACTTTTGCATATTCTCCGGCAATGTCACTCGACTGCGAACACGAACAGAGGCATGACATGAATAAGGCTATAAATAGAAAATTTTTCATAAGGCATCTAAAATGGTTGTATAAAGTAATTAAGCAACTTTATTCATCCAATTATCTAAGTCATAATCACCGATTTAAATTCACAGGAATTATCTTTTTCTCTATTAAATTATGCGCTCTAAATAGTAACCCAAGCAACAATCAGTGGTATCAAATATTGGAAACCGGAACAGTTGGTATAGCAGCCATATGTTTCGATTATGCATCCTTCTAAGAATACAATTTTAAATGAGCTATTAATTTTTTGAGGCAAATGAAATGATGAGAATTGGCAATGGAACAGGTTTGGGAAAAACACCTCCCTGTGCATAGAGTTCAGCAGTTCTAAAAAAGGAAGTATTGGGCCGTATTATTTTAATTCATGCATGAATTATTCACCGGATACAAATAATTTGTAAGCGGGGTGGGGTTTAAGACCCCCGATTATTCTCCTTTATTAAATCAAGATCTTTCGGTAATGCCGCCAACTTCCACTGCGACCGTTACTGCTACTTCAAACCCCTCACCAGGGCGTTGGATACTATTGTAACTATTTGATTTTCCTTGTTTTACCTGAAATATTTTTCTGTTTGTTAACCGATCGGTTCACCAGGTCTCAACTAGAGTAGCAATGAACTTATTTGTATTTAAATATCGTTAAAACTTTTGAGATTTTCCCGTGAGGATCTCAAAAGTTTTTATGGTAAGAATTTCTATCATATTCCAAAAATAGAAGGCTTTTCTTACTTTATGTTTCGACCTGTCCAAATTTGACATCTTTTATGTATCTTTAATATTGATTGTGAACCACTTATAATTCCTCCCCCTCAATTTCTGATTGATCAAGTCGTTCCATAATTTGTCAAGAAGAATTTAACACACTTCTATCCATATATCTATGTCCTTTATAAGTAAAAACTTCGTAAAAAGTGTAGGCCTTCAATACAACTTGAGAAACACTGCAGAAGAATTGCAAATATTCAATGTTCTATGGGAATTATTTCAAATAGGAAATAAATATCGAAGAAATAATAGATCGAAAATAGAGAAAGGGCTAGAGGATAATTACCTGAACCTTATTGGGGAATTATTGAGTAGAAATGAATTTAAAGAATTTACCAGCGTTGATACCTTTAAGAATCATGTAATTAGTAACAATATTTTTAAAAGAATTAAGGATCTTGAATTCAAGATTCAAGATCCTTTACAATCCCGCCTAAAACCTCGTATAAAAATTAATCTTCCGTTCCTGAATAGGATCAGGAATTTTACCAGAAGTTTCATTGCTCCGAAATTTAATACACCACCAAGCAAATTTGTAATTTTTTCTGATCATCACATGACCGGGAAAAATCACCGGAACAATTACTTCGGTAAAAATAAAGGCTTATATAAAGAAATTTTGAGCTACTATTCCGATAATGGCTATGCGCTTATTGAAAATGGTGATGTTGAAGAATATGTCATTTTTGAACCCACAATCAAAATTGCGAATGGCTATAATAATCTTATAGACAAAAGTGGAGGTATTTTTGGTACAGACAGGGATATCGGCCATGTTGATTGGGGAGCATTACAACAAAAACGTACCGAGAATCGCATAGAAATACTCACAAAAATCATTTCAGACAACCAGGATTTATATGATTTAATAGAAAACAAATTCATTAAAAATGGAAAGCCATATTATACAAAGATAACTGGGAACCATGATCCATTTGCTGAGCAGGTACTGATTGATTTACTACCGGAAGGCTTTTCCAATAATTTATGTGATGCTCTAAAACTTACCGTAAAGGGCGCCGACTCTGGAGCTAAACTTAGATATTTTGTAACCCACGGGCATCAATTTGATGCATCCACACAACCTTTGTATGCTTATGCATTGGGTGAGGTATTTTCCGAAACGCTGGGGTGGACAATTCAGGGTGCAGATCGTATTTGGGACAGCGACAAAACAGATCAATGGCGCAATTCGTCCCTTAGTTCTACGTTTCGCAATGTGTTGGCAACAGCAATGGCAGAGCCCGATTTTGGCCTCAACGGAGGCGATGAATTGGTAGCCTGGTTTATTGAAGATTTAATGCAAGGACATGAAATTGCCTGGGAATATTTTGATAGCCCCACTCATGCTCTTGCATTTCAAACTGAGGTAATGACAGGTGATGAATACTTTAAAGTACGTCACTTGTCAGAAACCAATCTGATTGATAGAATGGAATCACTTTATGCTAGAACGGATATTAAAGACTGGAGACAAAAACCCAAGTTAATTATTGGTCATACCCATGAACCACGTATCCAATCGCGAATAAAAGAGAGTGCCAATGATATTGCAATTCATTACCTGAACTCAGGTTCAGCTGGCCGATTTGAAAATTTGATCTGGGGAATTGAATTGGTCAATGGCAGTGAAAAATTAATTTCATGGACGAAAGAGGGGAATACCATTATGAGAAATCAATGGAATCCTACCGCGTCAGGAATGCTCAATAAAATGCCGTATCCCAAATAATGATGTAAAATGGTCCGAATTGGGGTAACAGGCACAAATGGCAAAACAACTACTGTTTCTTTGGCATTCCAGTTATTGCTTAAGTACGGCAAATCACCTGCCGCTTTAGGTACGTTGGGCCTGCAGACAAAATACTACGATAATCCGCACCCAGTGGTTAATGGAAAATCATCATTAAATATTTTAATTAAAGAATTAGTCTATTTTGACGCTGTTGACACCTTCATATTTGAAGCATTTAGTGAGTCCATAGCCAATGGTATTTTGGATAATCTAAAAATTGACATTGCCGCCTATACTGTAATTAGCAGTGACCATCTGGACTACCACGAATCACAAGAAGCTTATGTTAAGTCTAAACTTAGGCTCGTGGAGGAAATACTTATAAAAGGAAAGCATGTTATTTACAATTCCGGATGTCATTATGCCGATAGGATAATTGAATTATCAAGAAAAAGATTCCTCCAACCGTTTTGTTATGGCCACAAGAAATCCGATAATTTGCAACTCATTTCGGTAAAAGAATTTGAAGACAAATCACATGTTATCCTTCAATATAGGCGTCAAGCATATTCCATAACTGTGCCCTTTACTGGCTCTATATTTATTGAAAATTGGATGTGTTCAATTTCAATCTGTACCCTTCTGGGTATTCCCATAAAATTTTTACTCGCAGCTTCTGAAAATATCAAATTGCCTGACGGAAGACTGGAGAAAGTAAATAGATCGTCGAACAATGTCTATATTGATTATGCCACCAATCCACATGCATTGGAAGCCGTAACAACTATCCTAAGAAAAAGGTATCAGGGCCGTATTTTTTTGGTATTTGGTTGCGGAGGCGATTTCAAACACTATAATCGCGAATTAATGGGAAAGGTTGCTAATGAATATACTGACGTTATTTATATCACCGATGACAATCCTCGAGATGAAGAACCCCATCAAATTCGATCGGCAATAAAGAAATCATGCCCCAGAGCAACTATTATTGCCGACAGGAAAATGGCAATAGAAACCGCAATGTCAAACATGTGCTCAGACGATGTATTGTTGATTGCAGGAAAAGGCCATGAAAATTATCAGTTGGTGTGCGGAGAGAAAATATTATTTATAGAAGAAGAGATCATTTTAAATGCTCCAAACATAACGTAGTCATACATCCAAAATGCTTAGCTATATAAATCAATGTCGAAATATCGGGGTGTCACTAACTAACGGTACTATATCATATCGCAGTTTTTCGTGCGTACTTCCCAGTTTCAAAGAAACAGTTGAGGCAATGCAATCACCTTTACCTTCCCAATGGCAACTTTCGTCTGAATTCAAAAAAAATAGGTTTTTGGAAAGTATTCAGGGTGTTACCCATGATGGTAGATACTGGTATATTTCTGCAAATGGCAACGGAACGCGAAAAGGGCAGGGGATCTACAAATATGATCAACGCATGAATTTGATCAAAATGCTGGATTTATCCTCCAAAAGTGATCTAATCCATATTCCAAGCTTGAATCATATCGGGGACTTAGAATGTTACGAAAATAAATTATACGTGCCAGTTCAAGGACCAAATGGATTTTTAATTGTGAGTACTGACCTGAGTGAATCAAGTATGGAATGGTTCCAAACTGATGCTATAGGGGATTCGCATCCTTGGTGTGCAATAAATCGATGGAACAAAAATCTCTACACCAGTGATTTTACGGGGCAAATTATAAGTAAAAAGGTTAGTGATTACGAGTTAAAGTTATATGCCTATGATCTGGATACTATGGCTAGAAATGAAAATTCAGATATCGAGCTGCAAGTACCGACACTAAGAGTTCAGGGAGGATGTTTCACAAGTGATGGCTATTTATTTTTAAGCTCAGATGCATACACTTATAATGATATCTTATTAAAAATAGGGGCAAAAATTACGACCCCTCAGAATAAAGCGAAATACTTGGCAATATTGGCTGAATTAAATGAAACTTCAATTCCCTTAAAACCTTGTATTACGGCCTATAGTATCATTAACGGTCATTACTTTGGATCCATTTCCATACAAAGGGAGAAAGGCGCTACATTTCATCAGGAAGTAGAGGGCTTAACCTATTGGCCTAAAAATGAAAGTGGGAAATCGACCAAACTTCATGTAATTATGCTGGAAAATCAGTTAAATACTGATGGCGTATACTTTAAACACTTCCAATCACCAATAAATTAAAATAACTATTTAAAAACTCTATTATGGCAACTGACATCATTTTAAGCAACAATGGGATCGATCTTATTGGTACGGTAGTTTCGCTAAAGGAAACCAATACAAGTACACCTAAAGCAAAGATTACAATCAACAGGACGAGAAAAACAGTAGATCTGCAATTAGGCGACTCTGGCGTGAATGATGGCAATATTATACTTGGAGGAACAAGGATTTCAGGAAAGCTGGGAATAACAACAAATAAAAGTGTAAAAGCTTCTGAAATATTGAGCAATCGCGCCGAGATTAGCGATCTGAAAGTTTGCAAGGGATTTGGTGAAAATTTGAGCAATGGCACCATATCTGTATATGGTAGTCAGCCAGATCAAGTTGCCATTAAGCTGGATGGAAGACGGGAACGAGTAGGTATAGGTACTAGTAGCCCTAGTTTCAGTTTGCACGTAAATGGAACGGTCGCAGGTGTGGGCAACTTCAAAAGTTTATCTGATAAACGATGTAAAGAAGATATCCAGCCCCTCACGAATTGCCTAAATAAAATTTTGAACCTGCAAGGGGTGTCGTTTAAATGGAAAACCGATTTCCGAACAAAGGCCCATCTTACAAATCGGGAACAGATTGGATTTATCGCCCAGGATGTAGAAAAATCAATCCCTGAAGTTGTCACCAAGGATCAAAAAGGGATAAAATCCGTCGCCTATTCCGATATTATACCCGTAATGGTCGAGGCACTTAAATCGCAACAGCAAATTATTGATTCGCAAAAAATTAAAGTCAAGAATCTTAGTGAGCGTATCGAATATTTGGAACAAAAGTTGAGCGAGCTGGCGAATTCACTATTACAAATAGATCATGCATAGGATCGCTGTTTTAGGAGATTCTGCTATGTGGGGACAGGGGCTTCCTCAAAAAGACAAATACGTCTTTAAATATGCAGAAAAGCTTAAAAACCAAGGCCACAATTACAATTTGAAGGCCCATGATTTTTATGCGCATTCTGGTGCAATAATTGGTGATTTAAGTACTTCCGAACCTCGTACGTCAGAAGGATTGGATTCATTACTTGCAGTATCCTCTGGAAGTGATTATAAGTTATATAGTCCGGAAGTTCCAACAGATTATCCCAGTATATATAAACAGATATCTGATGTCCCAAATCCTGAATCTGTTGATTTGTTAATAATAAATGGTGGTATAAATGACGTTGGCATGATGAGCGGCGTAGATCCGGACAGTGATCATTTTAGGGAGGTAGTTTATAGAAATATTGAGCAGGTAGCCAATACCCGACTATTTAAATTATTGGAGAAGGCAACAAAAACTTTTACGAACGCCAGGATAATTTATGTGGGCTATTACCCCGCACTCACACCTAAGTCCAATGTTCCCAGGGAGGTGTATCAAATCGTTTGGGGATTTTTCTTTTTATTATTTAATATTGTTTCTGTTCCTGCCTTTTTGTTGGCAGTTGAGAAAATTGAAGATATGAAACGCCAGGCGCTGGAACTCGCTCAAGGCTTTTTATTGTTCAGCACGCTCGAAATAGCGCGTTTCAATACCAGAAATAAGGGAAATATTTTGTTTTGCCCTTCAGGATTTAAGGAACAGAATTCCATTTATGCTTCAGGAGAACAGTTTGTCTTTGCACCATTTGATGATAGTGACCAGGAGGTATTAGACGGACGGATATCCTATTGTAAAGTAGAATATGAAACTTCCTCAAGTCATCTTGCAGATTCCTTGGTTGATATAAATCTGGATGAGTTAAGTCATGAGGAATTAGCTTTTGTGATGTGTTCACAAGCTTATTTATTACATCCAAATGAAGTGGGTGCAAATAAATATGTGGAGCAATTGGATAAAATAGTCACACCAACACTGAACTATAGTCTGCGACATTCACTCGAAAATGTTACATCTGGTTTGTTCTCTATTAGAAATGCTACTGCTAAGTACAAAGATTTGTCAATTAACAACATTCGCGAATTACTGGACCTTAATTATCTCAGCAGTATAATTATCGAATTCAACTTAAACCTTTTAACTGCCAATACAGATATAGAATTTCCGGAAGAAGTAGATTTTGATTTTGGTTGGGGCAAAACCCGGATATCCATTCCATTCAAGGGGCCAGGCGCCCATTTTTCGAGATACGGTATATTCGATATAGGGGGTGATCGTAAAATGCACGAATTAAAACAATTACAAATTCTTAGCAAACACCAACTGAACCAAGTAGGTATACATAAACATAAC
>CAVRHQ010000011.1:197500-596113 GCA_963721045.1 uncultured Flavobacteriaceae bacterium | reverse complement strand
CGTAAAGGCCAAAGATATTGTGGCTACAAGTAAAATCAAAGGATTAAGACGGCAATAAAATGACGGGGCAATAGATTCCTAAAATAGCTGTGTTCAGGGTTTAGAAACCAAAATCGGCCTTGAGGGCATCCATCTTTTCCAGGGCCATTTCTTTGGTCAGGAAGTCGATTTCCTCCATCCCGAAGGCCTTTTCAAAAGTGCGAAGCGCCTTTTTGGGTTCCCCGATCTGTTCGTAGTATTCGCCTTCAAAATAAAAGCCCAGCATTGTATTCGGAAATTCTTTTTTGCAGAGGTCTGAAAGCGGTTTCAGGGATTCCGTATCTTCTTTTTTCCGACAGCCTGCGTAAATGGCCATGATATCGTTAAGGGATACCGGTACGCGGAACCCGAATAGGGATTCGATCAGGTCATATTTATCCTGCAGGTACTTAAAGACCGGTTCCTCTGAGGTTAGGATTTTCTTTTGGTATTCTTCCGGGCTGATGGGTTTAAAGAGCCGGAAGGTCTGGTCCCAGGCTTTTCCCAGGCCATAGGTGGCAATGGAGATCTCGTTGGCAGAAGGGTATTCGTCATAGGAATAGCGGATATTTTCCTTTTTGATGCCTTTCATGCCCTGGTTTAATTCCTGGATAGCCTTCCAGTCATCTCCTTTGCCAGGTTCCGCGATCAGGTGGTAAAAGATCGGTTGTTCCATGGCTTGCAGGCGCATGGGTACGCGGCTGGCCATTTCAGGCGCGAGCCGGTGGGAGATGCTGATATAGGCATCAAAAAGAGATTTTTCTTTAAAAAGGTAATAATTGCCAAAATTGGCCGTGATATCATACCCCACGAACATCTTAAACGGAGCGGTACTGTATGTTGTTTCCAGGTATGGGATGATCTCCATCCCCAGGAATTCATAGAACAGTTTGCCCTTCTCTGTCGGCAGGCCTGTTTCTTTTTCATAGGCACAGTCGTACCAGCGCAGGTCGTCCTTGCTTTGATCGATTCCCACCACTATGGCCTCCGGGATTCCCTGGAAGCGACTGTAAAACCTAGAAACGCCACCACCTGGTCAAAGAGGTATTCCGCATCCAGTACGACTACCAGGGGATATTTTTTATCCGGCGTGTAATCTTCAGGGAAATAATACTTCACATCCCGCCGTTCCTGTAGTTTGAAAGATTCGAAAATCTCCTGTTTCACCTGGGCAAAAATGCCGGTACAAACGAAGAGGGCGAGCATAAATGAAAAGTGGCGCCTCATGTAATAAGATTTGGTTTAGTGTCCGCTTATCGGTTCCTGTTCAATAACGGTAAGACCAGAAAGGATATTGCCCCGAAGAATACAACCATAAATGTCTGGGAGATCCACATGATCCAGCCGAAGGCATCTCCGGAAACATCAGAAATCCCATAAATGGCGAGGGAACTGCTCACCGCGATCGGATAGATGCCTATCCCGCCATTGGTGGTTGACATGGCAAAAGCGCCGGCGATAAAACTAACCATGATCTCGTCCAGGGACAGGTCACTCGTTTCGGGTACGGTGTATTTGATTACCCAAAACATGCCGACATAGGCTATCCAGATGAAAACCGTGTGGCATAGGAAAAGCCACTTTTTCTCCATCTTAAAAATGCTCATCACCCCTTCCAGCAGCCCTTTGATAAAGTTTTTAAGCTTTAAGGCCAGGCGATGTGTGGAGCGCCGCAGGAAGGCCAGGAACAGGAAAAGACCGAAAATTCCCAAGGCCAATAATGCCAACATGGCAGCCAGGCTGACCCCACGGCCGTCCAGGAAACGCAGGAGGTTGTCGGTTTGGAGGAAAAGTGTAATGACAATGAGGAGCAGCAACATGATCACATCGATCACCCGTTCGGATACGATAGTTCCGAATCCTTTTTGAAAGGGGACCCCTTCATAGGTGGACAGGGCGGTTGCGCGGAGCACTTCGCCTGACCGGGGGATGCCGAGGTTTGTAAAATATCCGATCAGGATAAACTGCACATTATTTATTATGCTGGACCGGTATCCCATGGGTTCGAGAAGGTAGTTCCAGCGGATGGCCCTTGAAATATGGCTGACGATAGCGATAAGGATCGAGATGCCAACCCAGAACACGTTTGCTTCCCGGATGTATTTGATGATCTGCCTGCGGTCTTCGGGGGAAGTCATGTAGTAGGAATACCAAACCAGGAAAATCCCAAGGCCTATTGGGAGGAATAATTTTAGCGCCTTTTTAAGCTGTTGGTTCAAAATCAGGTCAGGCGATTGGTGGCTTCGTCGGGGAATATCAATGCCGGATTGAATTTTTTGGCTTCTTCAATATCCATATGGGCATAGGTGATCAGGATCAGGATATCCCCAACTGCCACCTTGCGGGCCGCGGCGCCATTCAGGGTTAGTTCACCAGTGCCTCGGGGCCCGGGGATGGCATAGGTTTCCAGGCGTTCCCCATTGTTGTTATTAACCACCTGTACCTTTTCTCCCCTTGAATGATATTGGCAGCGTCCATCAGATCTTCGTCAATCGTTATACTGCCGATATAATTCAGGTCGGCGCCGGTAACCCGGACGCGGTGTATTTTGGATTTTACTACTTCAATTTGCATGGGGCAAAGATAGGGATTTTAGTTTAGGGCTATATTGTCTATAAGCCTGACCCCATTGGCATAGGCGGCTATGAACGCCCTGTATTTTCGATCTTTCCGCTTCCTGAGAACAGGGCTCAGTGTATCCGCATCTGCGATCTCCACATATTCGAGTTTAAGGTGGGGATGTGCATGGAATTGCTTCCGCACCCAATTCACGATAAATGGGGCACTTTTCGTGCCAAATTTAGATTTGGCCGCTTTCAGGGTTTTGTAGATAAAAGCAGCCTCTTTCCGGAGCCTTTCTGACAGTCTTTGGTTCCTTGAACTCAGGGCCAGCCCCCCTGATTCCCTGACAATTGGGCAGCCGATTATATCCACGGGGAGATTTTGGGCAGCTACGAGTTTTCGGATAATCTGTAACTGCTGGAAATCCTTCTCACCGAAATAAGCCCTTTGTGGCATAATCAACCGAAGGAGTTCCTCGACAATGGTGCCTACCCCATTAAAATGCCCGGGTCTGTGAAGGCCTTCCATCACCTGATCCAGCCCCCCGAAATTATAAGCGCGGCTCTCTACGGCTTCCCCGTACATTTCACTCGTGGAAGGGGCAAAGACCACCAATTCTTCAGAAACCGGCCTCAGCAGTTCCAGGTCTTGTTCAAGGCTTTTGGGATATTTTTCGAGGTCGTTCGGGTTGTTGAACTGGGTGGGATTTACGAAAATACTGACCACTACCAACCCATTTTCATCCCTGGCTCGTTCCACCAGGGCAAGGTGACCGCCATGCAGGGCACCCATGGTTGGGACCAGCCCGATTTCCCCGTTGCCAGGCCTTGAAGAATCGAGATAAGATCGTATTTCATTTTTGGTTTTAAATAGCTGCATCATCCAAAATATGAGCGTGCAAACTTACTATAAATACTGCTATTCTGCATAATTTTTGTAATTTTGCAGCTACGTTTAGCTCCATATACAAAATAAACGATCTATGACTGGCAAAAAGATATTGTTTGTATCTTCAGAATTAGTACCCTATCTCCCAGAGAACGAAGTTTCCCTAATGTCTTACGAAGCACCAAGGATGGTTAACAGCAACGGCGGCCAGATCAGGATATTTATGCCCAGATACGGCAATATCAATGAGCGCAGGCACCAGTTACATGAAGTGATCCGGCTTATCTGGGATGAACCTGGTGATCAATGACATGGACATGCCTCTGATCATCAAGGTGGCTTCCATCCCCAGGGAGCGGATACAGGTGTATTTTATAGATAACGAGGAATATTTTAAACGGAAAGCTACCTTTGCTGATGAGAATGGGGATTTATTCCCGGACAATGATGAACGGGCGATATTCTTTGCCAAGGGAGTGGTGGAGACGGTAAAAAAACTCAACTGGTCACCGGATATTATCCATGTTCATGGATGGATGGCCTCACTGTTGCCCATTTACCTGAAACATTATTATGCAGATGAACCTCTCTTTGCCGACAGCAAGATCGTAACTTCGGTATATGGCACGCAGTTTCGAAGGGGAGCTGGACGAACATCTCAAAGACAAAATAGCGTTTGACGGCATTTCAGAAAATGCCATTGCCCTTTAAAAAAACCCACCTATAATAATTTGTTAAAAGTAGCCGTAGATTTTTCCGATGCCATTATTTTAGCCGCTGAGGAGATTCCGGATGAGCTAATGGAGCATATTAACAACCTTGAAAAACCCGTGTTGCCCTATGTTTCCATACAGGAATTTGAAGAAGCCTATGCGAACTTTTACAACTCTGAAGTGTTGAGCAGGGTCATATGACAATTGCGCGCGACCGACCACAAACACTACTTTGGTGAGACCCATGGCCTAAGATATAATTTGTGAGAACGAGGCACCTGCAATTGGTTGCGGCAGGGGTTGGATTCGTTCTTTGTTGTTTTAAAACGGATGTGCGTTGCGGATGAATACGAGACGATTGAACCAGAAAACTGAAATAATATACTTGTGCCTGCCCTGGCGGCTTTTGTTGCCCTGTACCTGTTCTACAGTCCTGCGAACAGGAAACAGTTACCATCGGGCAGGACGTCATTGGCGGCAAACCGTTCACCACAGACAAGGCTACGTTCGATGTTTTTGCCTATAACCACAAAATTGATGCTGTTCAGACCGAACCGCATGCCCATCATACCAAATGGGAACTTTTGTGGACCCGGTCTATGGGCATACAGAAGCGAATATCACCACCCAACTGCAACTTTCGGCTACCAATCCTGTTTTTGGAGATACCGCCGAACAGGACGAAACTACCCCCGAAAATGAAACGGTTACCAGTGTCATCCTTTACATGCCTTATCTTCAAAATTCGGCCCCGGACCGGGACCTGGACGGGGTGATCAACGAATTGGATGCCGATCCGGACGATCCCAACAGTGATACCGATGGGGATGGCGTCTCAGATAATACAGAGCGGATTGTGGGCACTGATCCCCTAAACCCGGATACGGATGGGGATGGTATCAATGATGCCGAGGATCCCGATACCGCAGTGAACCGATTCCCGAAAAGGGTTGACCTGGATAGTATTTTCGGAAACCGGGAAGCACCTTTCAATTTTAAGGTTGAGCGCTCCACCTATTTCCTGCGCGACCTGGACCCCAACAGCAATTTTGAAGATACACAGTCCTACTATTCCAACCAGCAATTCTCACCCGATTTTACCTCGGAGGTTTTGTTTGACGACCAGCTCACGGTAAGTGATGAAGAGATCCTGATCTTCCCGGAAGACGATCCCACCACAGAAGACGACGAATCTCAGAACGCCCCAACCCGCATCCAACCGGGAATACGGGTGGAATTGGATCCGGCCTTTTTTCAGCAGAACATCCTGGACAAGGAAGGGCAGTCCGAACTGCTCAGCCAACAGAATTTCAAGGACTATTTGAGGGGGCTTCACCTTTCGATCAGCCCGGTAACGGATGATCTCCTTTTTCTCTTCGACCTTACCGATTCGTATATCACCATCAACTACGAATATGACAATGAAGTAAACGGGGAGGCGACCACCTCGAAATCCTCTTTCCGGATCAACATGATCACTACGAGCACCAACACCGGTATCAGTGGTAATGCCGTGAATACCTTTGCAAATGAAGCTTATCCGGCTGCGATTACCGACCGGCTGGATACTGGCGAGAACGCCTCTCGCATCTATTTAAAAGGGGGTGCCGGGGCTTATTCGGAGATCAAATTGTTCGACCCCAACAATGGGGAAGATATCATTAACCAGATCAAATCAAAGAACTGGATTATCAACGAAGCCAACCTGGTATTCTATGTAGACCGCGACGCCCTGAGTATGGGAACGGGCACCAGGGTAGAGCCCCCCAGGTTATACCTCTACAACGCCGAAACCAATGAACCCCTGTATAACTTCCTGACAGACCAGTCCGTAACCGATACTCCCCTGGGGGTTTTGTTGAACCACGACGGGATCCTGGAAAAGAGTGAAGACGGCCGGGGGTTGAAATACACCATACGGATTACAGACCATATCAACAATATCATCCAGCGCGATTCCACCAATGCCACCCTGGGGCTGGCCGTTACCTCGGATATCCGGACCCGGAGCCAGCGGGCTGCCCAGCTATCGGGCAATGAGATGGCGGATGTACCGCTGATGTCGATTGTAAACCCCCTTGGGACCGTATTGTACGGCAGCAATGTGCCGGCCTCGGAACCTAAAAAGCTCAAACTGGAGATCTACTATACGGAGACCAGGCAATAAGCCGGAACCGGATACAGATTATTTTGCTTATCTCATCGGGAAAAGCATCCGTATTCGGTCACAAATCGTACATTTGCCCTTTAATATCGCCCGTGCTTCCCCAACGGACTTAAACGAATGCCTATGTGTGGAATCGTTGGATATATTGGCCACCGCGAAGCCTATCCCATCATTATAAAAGGATTACAACGCCTGGAATACAGGGGGTACGACAGTGCCGGAATTGCGCTCTATGACGGCACGGATATAAACCTTACCAAAACAAAAGGCAAGGTTGAGGATCTTAGATGCCTTTCTGAAGCTGGCATGTCCCTGCACGGCAACCTTGGTATCGGCCATACCCGCTGGGCCACCCACGGGGTCCCCAACGATGTCAATTCCCACCCTCACTATTCAAATTCCGGAGACCTGGTCATCATCCATAACGGGATAATTGAGAATTACGAATCCATTAAGAAGGAGTTGATCAAGAGGGGCTATGAATTTCATTCCGAAACGGATACAGAAGTGTTGGTAAACCTTATTGAGGAGGTTAAGAAAAAGGAAGGGGTAAAACTGGGCAAGGCGGTTCAGATCGCCCTTAACCAGGTGGTGGGCGCTTATGCCATCGCGGTATTTGACAAAAAGAAACCAGATGAGATCGTCGTGGCCAAACTGGGAAGTCCCCTGGCAATTGGAATAGGTGAGAACGAATTTTTTGTGGCTTCGGATGCCTCGCCCTTTATTGAGTTCACGAATAAATCCGTCTACCTGGCCGACGAAGAAATGGCTATCATACGTCCGGGCAAGGAAATCAAGCTGCGTAAAATTAAGGACGATTCCGTTGCGTATCCCCTGGTACAGGAGTTACAACTCAATCTTGAAGAGATTGAAAAGGGAGGGTACGAACATTTTATGCTGAAGGAGATTTACGAACAGCCCAGGGCAATAAAGGATACCTACAGGGGCCGTTTATTGGTAGAGCAGGGGATCATTAAAATGGCGGGGATAGATCAGAACCTGGAGAAATTTACGAACGCAAACCGGATAATCATTGTCGCCTGCGGAACGTCCTGGCATGCCGGTCTTGTGGCCGAATACATTTTTGAGGACCTGGCCCGTATCCCTGTGGAGGTGGAGTACGCATCCGAATTCCGCTACCGCAATCCCGTGATCACTGAACGGGATGTGGTCATTGCCATTTCCCAGTCCGGCGAAACGGCAGACACCCTGGCAGCTATCAAGTTAGCCAAGAAACATGGGGCATTCGTCTTTGGAATCTGCAACGTGGTTGGCTCTTCCATTGCCCGGGAGACCGATGCCGGTGCCTTTACCCATGCCGGCCCCGAAATAGGGGTTGCCTCCACCAAGGCCTTCACAACGCAGATCACCGTACTTACCCTTCTGGCGCTGAAACTGGCCAAGCAGAAGGGGGTGTTTTCAGAAACCCGATTTCATGAGTTCCTTTCGGAAATGGAAAATATCCCGGCTAAAGTGGAAAAGGCCTTGGAATCCAACGCCCTGGTGGAAAGCATCGCCAGGGTTTACAAGGATTCAGAAAACTGCCTGTACCTCGGCAGGGGGTATAATTTCCCCGTAGCCCTGGAAGGTGCCCTGAAGCTTAAGGAAATCAGTTACATCCACGCCGAAGGATACCCGGCAGCCGAAATGAAGCACGGCCCCATTGCCCTGATCGACGAGCACATGCCCGTAATAGTAATCGCAACCAACAAAGGGCACTATGAGAAAGTAGTCAGCAATATTCAGGAGATCAAATCCCGCAAGGGCAAGATCATCGCCCTGGTTACCGAAGGGGATGAGCAGGTCAGGGAACTGGCCGACCACGTCATCGAAATACCCGAGACCCTGGAAGCCCTGACTCCGTTGCTGACCACCATCCCACTGCAGTTGCTTTCTTACCATATCGCCGTTATGCGCGGGTGTAATGTGGATCAGCCCAGGAACCTTGCCAAATCGGTAACGGTAGAATAGATTTCATCATACGCTTACTTCTATTACCACACCTGTTCCGGGTTGAATTGGTAACTCCCCGAACGGCCGGCCGGCCATTTCACAATTCTTTTATTATGCACGCATAATTTTTGAGGATTTCACATTTTGGGTACAAAAATTTTGGTATCTTGGTTCTAAGCGAAACATAACTAGACTTTAACTCTTTACGAATGAGAACCGTACTTCTGTTTTCACTTTTTTTAATGGGGATTGCTGGTCATGCCCAGACCACAATAAATGGAACGGTAAAGGATCAAAATGGTGAGCCGGTGGCCGGCGCGAATGTGGTAATCATTGGGAAGGCCATTGGGACCGTAACCGATTTCAACGGGAATTTCATCCTTCAGACGGCTGAGGTACCCCCTTTCCAGATCCGCATTACCAGCATTGGGTATACCGATTTCATCGCTGATGTGGTCTCTGCAGAACAGACTGTGCAGGCGATATTGCAGGAGTCCCAGACCATGCTCGACGAAATTGTGATATCAGCCTCCCGGACCCCGGAAAGAATTTTCGAATCGCCGGTTTCGGTTGAACGTTTCGGCCTCAGGGATATTAAGACGACCACCGCCCCTTCCTTCTATGGGGGGCTACAAAACCTGAAAGGGGTTGACATCAATACGAACAGCCTCACCTTCCAGTCTGTAAACACCCGGGGTTTCGCCACATTTGCCAACAACCGCTTCCTCCAGCTGGTAGACGGGATGGACAACTCGGCTCCCGGATTGAATTTCGTACTGGGAAACCTGGTGGGGATGTCGGAGTTGGAAGTCCAGAGCGTTGAAATCCTTCCCGGAGCTTCATCCGCACTGTATGGAGCCGGGGCATTTAACGGGATCCTGTTCATGAACAGTAAAAGCCCGTTTGATTACCAGGGAATCAGCGCCTATGGCAAGGTGGGCATCACCTCCCAGGAGGCCGCTGGAGACAATTCCTATTACGATTTCGGGATGCGTGCGGCCAAGGCGTTTAGCGACAAGTTTGCGATCAAGGCGAATATCTCTATCCTGAAAGGAGAGGACTGGCATGCCGATAGCACGGCCGACCTGGCTATGCCCGGGGCGGACCGATCCAACCCGGCTTATGACGGACTCAATGTATATGGAGATGAAGTCGGCACCCTGCTGAATTTCGATGCCGCCGCCGGCCTCCCATCGGGGACGGTGGGTTCTGCCTTTGTAACCCGTACGGGTTATTTGGAGCGGGAAATGGTAGACTATGATGCCGAGAGCGTAAAAACGGATTACTCCCTGAACTACCGCCCTTTTGGGGACGACCTTGAATTGAGTTACAACGGCCGGATCGGAAGGGGAAATACGATCTACCAGGGGGCCAACCGCTATGCCATCCGAAATTTTACCATGCAGCAGCATAAACTGGAACTCAAGAACGACCATTTCTTTATCCGCGGGTACATTGTGTCAGAAGGGGCAGGGGATTCCTATGATTCCCGCTTTGCGGCCATCAATGTAAACCGCCAGTGGAAGTCGGACACCGAGTGGTTCACGGAATATGCCCAGACCTATATTGGCGCCCGTCTGGGCGTGGGTACCGGTATCCCGCTTGATGAAACATCTGCCCATGCCCTGGCCCGTCAGGCAGCGGATTCCGGGCGTTACCTTCCGGGGACACCTGAATTCCAGAAAGCATTAGAAAAGGTGACAAATGACGGGAACCTCAATACAGGAGCCAAATTCATTGACAATACCAAATTCCGGCATCTGGATGCCAATTACAACTTCTCCAACCTGACGAGCGAGTTTGCCGATATCCAAATAGGCGGGTCCTACAGGGAATATGAACTGAATTCCAGCGGAACCATATTTACCGATATCGATGGTCCTATTACCTATAAGGAATACGGCGCCTATTTACAACTGCAACGAAAATTGCTGGACGAACACCTGAAATTCACAGGATCCATTCGATATGACAAGAACGAATTCTTTGACGGCTTCTTTTCCCCTCGCCTTTCCTTTGTTTACAACATTGGGGCCGATCAGAATCAAAACGTTCGGGTATCTGTGCAGCAGGGATTCCGGAACCCAACCACACAAGATCTCTTTATCGGGCTCAATGCCGGCCGGGCCGTACTGGTAGGGTCTGCGCCCGATAACCTGGACCGGGATATCCGCCAATACAACCTGAGTGCCGGCGGGCAAACGATCACAGGGCAATCAAAGGCCACCGTTGTAGGCCGCGCAGCCTATGAAAATGCCTTCTCCCTGGCCTCGGTAAACGCCGGCGCCCCGGCGGCCGTGAATACACCTTTGGTAAAGCCTGAGGAAATCACTGCATATGAAGTAGGGTACCGGGCGCAATTCGGAAGCGTGGCGATAGACCTGAGCGGCTATTACAACCGCTATAAGAATTTTATATCGAACACTACGGTAATCGTTCCCTTTTACGGGCAGGCCGGGGACGGAACCCTCTCACTCCTGGCCCTGCAGAATAGCGATTACTTCCCGTACCAGACCTACACCAATTCCCTGGCGAAAATCGAGAGCTGGGGAGCCGTGGTGGGCGTTGACGCCAAGATACTGGGAAATTATGACATTGGAGTGAGCTATACCTATGCCGATTTAAATTTTGACCAGGCTGCATTTCCCGATTTCAGGACCAATTTCAATTCCCCACGCCATAAAGTCAAAGCCTCCTTTGGCAATACGGCACTTTTCGAGAATTTCGGGTTTAAAGTGAATTACCGTTGGAGCGATAGTTATTTCTGGCAGGCCACTTTTGCCGATGGCTATATTGATGCCTACACGGTGCTGGATGCCCAGATCAACTATGAGGTCCCCAGCATAAAAACAGTCTTTAAAGCAGGGGGATCCAACATCCTGGGGGATGAATACTTCTCGGCTGTGGGAGCTGGTGCGGTAGGCGCCATCTATTATCTTGCATTGACCATAAACCCCTGATCCATTCAGAGATACCAAAAAAACAGGCGGCTGGGAACAGCCGCTTTTCTTATGGGAAAAAAAGCGCGGGAAGCGTTCACATATTCCATAGATATGCCCTATATTTGCAGCCTGAAAAACCAAGCTTCGGGCCAGGGGTGCGGAGGAAGGTAAATAGCTAAAATTCTTTAATACAAATATCAGCAATGGCAAAGATTACAGGTAAGGTGGCACAGATCATTGGTCCGGTGATTGATGTGGAATTCAAATCCGCAGAAGACCTCCCTAAAATTTATGACTCCCTGGAGATCAATCGGGAAGACGGCTCTATCCTGGTCCTTGAAGTACAGTCACACATAGGAGAAAATACCGTGCGATCCATTTCGATGGATTCGACGGACGGCCTCTCCCGTGGGGTGGAAGTGGTGTCCACGGGTGATGCCATACAAATGCCGGTTGGGGAAAATATTTACGGGCGGCTTTTCAATGTTATAGGGGATGCCATTGACGGCCTGGGCAACCTTCCCAAGACCGGCAAGAACGGCCTTCCCATCCACCGGGAAGCGCCCAAATTCGAAGATCTGACTACTAGCACGGAAGTCCTGTTCACCGGGATAAAGGTGATCGACCTGATTGAGCCTTATGCAAAAGGTGGAAAGATCGGCCTCTTTGGAGGAGCCGGGGTCGGGAAAACCGTCTTGATCCAGGAATTGATCAACAATATTGCCAAAGGACATGGCGGACTTTCCGTATTTGCAGGGGTAGGTGAGCGTACCCGCGAGGGGAACGACCTGCTGCGCGAAATGCTTGAATCCGGCATCATCAAATATGGGGAGGAGTTTAAAAAATCAATGGAAAAAGGAGGATGGGACCTCAGCAAGGTCGATAAAAAGGCCATGAAAGAATCCAAAGCCACCTTTGTATTCGGGCAAATGAACGAACCTCCGGGAGCCCGTGCCAGGGTAGCCCTTTCCGGACTCACCATCGCGGAATACTTCCGGGACGGAGCCGGGGAAGGGCAGGGGAAAGACGTCCTTTTCTTTGTAGACAATATATTCCGGTTTACCCAGGCCGGATCTGAAGTATCCGCTTTGTTGGGCCGTATGCCTTCGGCGGTAGGGTACCAGCCTACACTGGCTACCGAGATGGGCGCCATGCAGGAACGGATTACCTCTACCAAACGGGGGTCCATTACCTCGGTTCAGGCCGTTTACGTACCCGCGGATGACCTTACCGACCCGGCGCCGGCAACCACTTTTGCCCACCTGGATGCTACTACGGTATTGAGTCGTAAAATCGCGGAATTGGGGATCTACCCGGCTGTGGACCCGCTGGATTCCAGCTCGAGGATCATGTCGCCTGACGTGTTGGGGAAGGAGCATTACAATTGCGCACAGCGCGTGAAGGAACTTTTACAGCGTTACAAGGAACTGCAGGATATCATTGCCATCCTCGGGATGGAGGAATTGTCTGAGGAAGACAAGCTGGCTGTTGGCCGGGCCCGGAGGGTGCAGCGTTTCCTTTCCCAGCCTTTTCATGTTGCTGAGCAATTCACCGGTACTCCAGGAGTCCTGGTGGATATCAAGGATACGATCAAAGGCTTTAACATGATCATGGACGGAGAACTGGACCACCTGCCCGAAGCGGCTTTCAACCTGAAGGGAACCATTGAGGACGCCATCGAAGCCGGGGATAAAATGCTGGCTGAGGTTTGATGGGAAAGCTTCAAGACACAGAACCGGTAGCCAGTAGGGGCGCCAGAAACAGTGCCAAGTAAAAAATATATACATGTACCTGGAAATCATATCACCGGAAGCAACCCTTTATCAAGGTGAAGTAAGCATTGTAACTGTTCCCGGGGTAAGAGGGGAGTTTCAAATGTTGCAGAACCACGCCCCTATTGTTTCGTTGCTGCAAAAGGGCACCGTTAGGCTTAAGGGGGAGAACGGAATTGCCGAGGATTTCGAGAACCGTTTCCGCAAGGGACCAGATGGGGCCTATCTGTTGGATATACAGAGCGGTACCGTTGAGATGCAGAACAACCGGATCATTGTGTTGGCTGATTAGTACTCCCCGAATAAAATACAGATGGCGCCGCCCGAAAGGGGGGCGCTTTTTTTTCGGACTGATCCGGGATTGTAAAACTTTTCCTATATTAGGTAATCGCCTGCAACTGGTGGGCGATCACAGTAACTAATCAACCTTTTGGAGCGCCCGCCGGATCTTATCGATCGGAGGCTAGGGCGGAGCAACCATAAATAGCTTATGAAAGCCCATGTCCCTTCCGTGGTGGCCCTGTCCGCCTTCTGCAGTACGCTCCTGGGCGGCTGCGCCCTAAGTTCAAATGTAAATTCGCACTATGTACACGGAGAGCGGGTAGTACTTCACCCGGTTGCCGCTGAGCGTCAAAGTTTGATCGGTCCGCTGGTCGCTGCCCTGGCGCCCAATGTGGTGAACTTCACCACTGCCAAATTGAAGAAAGTTTATGCGCGCGAAAGTGAAAAATATGTAGCGGCGTACAGTGCTACCCGTGTGGGGGAGGATTTTTATACCAGTGATACCAGCCTGGAGTTCTCTTTTGAAGCCATCGAAATCAACCGCTATGCCAGCTCAGGCCCTTCCGGGGCGGAGGTACCTGCTTCCGCCATCCGGCTGCGATGGGTGCCCAATCGGGAGCGCAGCCTGTTTGCCTTTGTGCCCGAACGACTGCAGGTACAAAAAGCCAAAGCCAAACTGCGGACGGGGGATAGTGACCTGGATCTGAGCATCCATATCGAACTGACCGGATATTGGCAACAAAAGAACGGGGAAATCAAGAGCAAGGTGCTGGGGGATGCCACCATGCTGCTCTCGGGCCTCCGCCTTGGGAAAACCTATGTCCTGGGCAGGGACGGGGAGGAACACTGGCTGGAAGATCAGGCCGGCAATAAGAGCAATTACAATGTGCAGACCAGTTGGATGGCTCCTGTACCGGTCAGTGTGAGTGAGCAGGGCAACCGAATGGAATATGCGAGGGGAAACTATTCGCTAACCGTCACGGTAACCGAAGTGGACGACTACGGGGAGCGGGTGGCCCGTTTCGGCCAGGACCTTTATGATGCCAGAGGGGTTTTGATCGATTTGCTGGAGGAAGGGCTGGATTGATAGGGTAAATCAAAGGATAAATCCTTACGGAAAGTGTAATTTGGCCAAAGCGTTGAAAAACCTTGTTCAACATGGAACTCCAACCTACCCTGAAGAGTGAATTAGTATTGATAAGGCCGTTATCCCATAAGGACAAGGAGGGGTTGTATGCTGTGGCAAGAGACCCGAAGATATGGGAGCAACATCCCTGCAAGCGTTACCTCAGGCCGGAATTTGAAAAATACTTCGCCGAATCGATGGATTCCGAAGGAGCCCTGGCAATAGTTGATCCGGCTACGGGGCGGATAATCGGCAGTTCGCGGTTTAAGCTTCCCGGGGGGCTACCGGATGCCGTTGAAATTGGGTGGTCTTTCCTTGGCCGGAAGTACTGGGGCGGCAAGTACAACAGGGAGGTAAAGAATTTAATGACAGATCATGCCTTTAAGTTTGTAAGCCAGGTTCTTTTCTTTATAGATAAGGATAATATTCGGTCGCGGAAGGCGGTTGAGAAGATAAATGGAATGCAGGTAAGGGCCGCGGACCTGGACCTGATTCCCACCATTGGGGCAAACACCTTAATTTATGTGTTGGAGAGGCCGCAGGAATATACCCATACTTGAGATGCTTTTTAATATTAGGTATAACGGGGTATTCTTTTGCCTTGGGAGGCAAGGGATGCTTAATACTATCACCTGCTACTATCGGCCGGCGGAATCCTTAAGATAGAAAGGAAGTCCCGATTAAAATGATCGAAAAACGGAGTGGTTGGTGAGTTATGAGCCCAGGGGCCCCACCCTCCCCCCACCCTAATTCAAATTACCCGTGTTTACTGCAGCAAGCTAGCAGGAACAACTGGAATTTAAATTCAGACAAAACGGCCCGGTGCCGGTGCCAGGCGATTGGAAGAACCTGGCTGTGGCCCGTATGCCGGTGCCTGATTGCATACCAATACGCTCACCTGGTATTCTTAGATTCCCTTGTCCGAATTACGGGTATAACTACTACATCCAAGTTCAAAATGGCTCCACCCACTTTGGAAAACCAACAACTTATAGCCAAAAATGGGTATTCTTATTTTGAGGGTTCGCGCTGGCGTCTGGCCCATTCCCCTGGTATACGGAACAGGAAGCCTGCCCGAAAGTGAATGTAAAGGCCCCAACGGGAAGACCAGGGTTACCAAACTTAATAGAAGCCATAAACCATGGAAAAACGAAAATGGGGGGCGGGATTAATAGCATTGGGTGACCTAAGATATGCAGTATAGCCCCTTCCTGATAAAACCTGTTGAGGAACTATCTGCATGATATAAAATATCGTACCTTGAGGTAACCGATCATAAGCGTATGACTTCTTCCATTACACATTGCCAGAGTTGTGGAATGCCCCTGAGCAGGGACCGGCAGGGGGGTGGCACGGAAAAGGATGGCTCGAGGAGTCCGGCCTATTGTTCCCATTGCTATCAGGGGGGTGAATTTCAAAACCCTGCCATAGATACCGCGGAAAAAATGCAGGCCCATGTGAAGGCAAAAATGAAAGAAATGGGTATCCCGGGTTTCCTCACAGGGATTTTTACCAGAAAGATCCCCCACCTCGATCGATGGAAAGGATAAACGGGCACGAACATTTACCCCAAATCCCGTAGGTGCGCAAGAACAATAGAATACCAGGTCAATTCATTAAACAGCCCATATTGGAACTCCTCCCCATATACCAGACACCAGAAGAGAACAAAGTTTTTGAAAGCAACCCTGATTGCCGGGAATCGCTGGAAATGACCGTGGAATTTTATGAAAAGGTTGGGTACACGCCCCCCTGGACGGGCTACTATGTAAAAAAAGATAAAGAATTGGTTGGCATGGCGGCTTTTAAAGGAAGGCCCATCCAGGGAAGGGTAGAGATCGCGTACGGGACCATGGAACGCTTTCGGAATCAGGGGATAGGTGCGGGAATTTGCCGGCTATTGGTTGAATTGTCACTTCAGACAGACCCCTCTATATCGATCACCGCCCGTACCCTGCCCGAACCGAATTATTCGACCAGGATCCTTCAGAAAAATAATTTTGTCCTTCTCGGTACCGTGGAGGACCCAGAAGACGGAGAGGTTTGGGAATGGATTTACCAGGGCCGTCCGGAGTGAATACAAACGGCCCGATTCGTTCACCTCCCGGGTTGTATTTCGTTTTGCCAGGCCAATATTTCTCGTACCTTAACAACGAGTTCAGAAACCGGGATGTTAATCTGTCCCGGATCATACCTTATTTATGAAAAGCCCGAAGATTCGGATATGAATTCCACCTTGCTGCATATCATAGTATCCACACTTGCAATTGCCCTGGTCTTTTTTATTGCCAATAGGAGACACCTCAGCTATGATGAAGACCTCGGATTGATAGTACCCTCCGGTAGTGACCTACTCAAGTGGGGGCTTTTGTTCCTGTTGTTGATAGGGGCGGAAGAACTTGCCACACGATACTTTGGGGGTGAGCCTGCAAGCAGTTGGATCGGAAAATATACACACTGGGAAATGGCCTGGCGTATGATCGGGATCCTCTTTTTGGCCCCCATTGCGGAAGAACTTATGTTACGGGGGCTTATATTTTCCCGCATTAGGGATACACGCCTTAAAGTTTGGGGTGCCATCATCCTCCCGGCCGTATTGTTTTCCCTGGCACATGTACAGTATAGTTATACCCTGACTTTTATCGTGATTTTTATAGATGGTTTGTTTTTTGGGTTGGTACGGCATTTTAGCAAATCAGTCGTACTGTGTATCGTTTTGCATGCGGTAGGCAACCTGGTGGCAGTTTTCGAAAAATTAATTTAAGCAGGGGCTGAAGCAGCCGAAACCATTTTCAGAACCGGAATTTCCACGGATGGTT
Organism: uncultured Flavobacteriaceae bacterium; assembly: GCA_963721045.1. GTDB lineage: Bacteria > Bacteroidota > Bacteroidia > Flavobacteriales > Flavobacteriaceae > Zeaxanthinibacter. The sequence goes on along the minus strand of CAVRHQ010000011.1, from coordinate 578,871 downwards.
GCCTTTAAAAATTGGCATAGATTTGGTACGGGAAGTTAAGATCCATTAATAATCCTAATTATGAAATCAATCGTAGTCTTATTCCCGACCCTTTTTTTCCTGATGTGTGGCGGACCGGATTCCCGTGAAAATACCGGTATCGAAAACGTGGCATCAGATGAGGTTTTTTCCGAAAGGGCACCGGCCATGAAATCAGCATCGGCTCCTGTGACACCCATTCCCGCTGAGGAAATAGATGGGGAAATCACAATAAAGAATATTAAAACCGGAGGGATTACTTTCAGGTCCGAAGCGGTTGATACGGATTATCGGCGGATTACCGCCCTGCTTCCCGAATATAGTGCCTACGTCGAAAACGAGAACCAAACCAAATCGGATCAGCGGGTACAGTACGACCTGACCGTTCGGGTTCCGTCGGGAGCGTATGACAGCCTTTATAACCGATTGTCCAATTTGGCCGGGCGGGTGGAACACAAGTATACCAACATAGAGGACGTAACCGAACGCTATTATGACCTGCAGACCCGCCTGAAGAACAAGGAGGCGCTCGAACAGCGTTACCGGGAGTTGTTGGTTAAAGCGACCGAAATAAAAGATATGCTCGAAATTGAAAGGCAATTGAACGACGTTCGCACAGAAATAGAGAACCTGCAGGGCCAATTTAATTATCTCAGCAAGCAGGTACGCCTCAGCACGCTGCAGCTATCCTTCTATGAAGTCCTGCCCTATACTTATGAGGATGCCCGGCGTCCCGGGTTTGGAAACCGGGTCCGCAGCGCCCTTGGCAATGGCTGGAGCGGGCTGCAGCTATTTGTGCTGGGCCTTGTGACCATTTGGCCCTTTTATTTGCTGGCGGCTTTGGCGATATTTCTATTCCTGTCCATTCGAAAGTGGTTGAAAAAGAGGCAATGATTTAATTGATAAGTTCGGAAATTACATTCTATATGGAAGCACGACTTACCATGGTGTCCCTGGGCGTACACAGATTTGAAGAAAGCCACCCATTTTTATGAAAATGTATTGGGCTGGGAAAAGACATCAGCGAGCAATGAACACATCTCATTCTTTAAACTCAATGGCATCCTCCTGGGGCTCTATGGTTGGGAACCGCTGGCTGAAGACGCCGGAGTTCCTGCCGGGGGACAAGGCTTTCGGGGAGTTACTCTCGCCCATAATGCGCGGAGTAAAGAGAGAGGTAGATGCCATTTTTAACAGTCTGGATCAAAAAGGGGTGCGTATCGTCAAGCCGCCACAGGATGTCTTTTGGGGTGGATACAGCGGATATTTCGCCGATCCTGACGGCCATCTTTGGGAAGTTGCGTGGAATCCATATTTATCACTAGACAAAGCGGGGAATGTCACCCAATAGACGGTTTGATTGCAACAGCCCTGTACCGGACGGATCAAAAGGATTTGTTTGAATGACGAACTTAAATCCTTAGCTTGGGGTATTTAATCAGACCCTCATGAAAACTTCCCGGAATAAGCGTCGCGACTTTATAAAAAAAAGCAGCCTGGGTACCCTGGGCCTAACCATTTTACCTTCTCTTAAAGGCAAGGTTCCGCCGAGTGACCGGCTTCGCATTGCCCATATAGGCGTAGGCGGGATGGGTAACAATCATATGCAGTGGTTTGCCGCCCTCCCGGAAGTGGAAGTGGTTGCCCTTTGCGATGTGGATGCCGGGCACCTGGGCGGCAGTGTTAAACGCATGGAGACAGGAACTGCAGCCGGGGAAGAAAGTAGACGCTTATGGGGATTTCCGCCATATCCTGGACCGTAAGGATATTGATGCCATAAGTTGTGCGACCCCCGACCACTGGCATGCCCAGATCGCTTCCCTGGCATTTGGGCCGGCAAAGATGTATATGGGGAAAAACCGCTCTCCTACAGTGTTGAGGAAGGGCAATTGATGCTTAGCTGCACTGGAGCGAAACCAAAGGGTTTTCCAACTCGGGACCCAGATACACGCTACGGACAATTACCACCGGGTAGCCGAGCTTATCATGTCCGGGGCCATTGGCCGCGTGCATACAGTGCGCCTTTGGAAAAACAGCACCCCGCCTCTTCTGAAAAACTCAGGCGAACAAATTCCGCCAAAGGGTTTTAATTACGACTTTTGGCTGGGTCCGGCCCCAGCCGCCCCTTACATTCCCGGAACGCACCCACCAGACTTACAGGTATTTCCTGGACTACTCAGGAGGGGTGTATGCCGACTTCTGGTGCCACATTGCGGATATCGCATGGTGGGCAGCCAACCCCACGGGCCTTGAAAGCATTGAGGCGAGCGGGAATGTAGCCAAGGATTTGCAAATACCCCCGGGTCATTAACGTGGATTATGAATTTGACAACCTTAAGCTTCATTGGTCCACCCGCCCGCCAGATGTGCCGGGAGCCGCCGAAAGAAATATAGGGGCGTATTTTGAAGGTGACAAGGGAACCCTTATCTGTGACTATGAAACGCGGGAACTTACCATAGGCGGGGAAACCCTGACAGACCTTCCCGATATGTCCCAGACCCTTGCCCGTTCGCCGGGGCACCAGCAGGATTTTGTTAATGCGGTAAAGAGCCGTACCCAGCCGGAATCGAACCTGGCCTATGCACGGAAAATGACCTTGCCGATGCACCTGGGTTTGATCTCCTGGCGCCTGGGCCGTAATTTGGAATGGGATCCGGAAGCTGAATCGTTTAAGGGAGATGCCGAAGCCAACCAATTCCTTTCGAGGCAACCCCGCCAGCGGTGGGATCTTATACATTAGACCTCATCTTAAATCCACGCGCATAAACAATCCTACGCCATATCCATGCACGGCTTCCTGAGATCCGGACAAGCCCATTTTATTTCGATCCAATCTTTTTTATGAAGGCACTCATTTACTTACCTTTGAAAACATGAAACCCAAACCAAGGAAACTTGGGGAACTCCCTGCCACTGCCATTTGTGGGAATGATATCAGTTCTTCCTGTTTATATGTTTCAGCCCTTACCATCGTTTATGCCGGGCAATATGCCTGGGTATCCCTCCTTATAGTCGCCGCCGTACTCTACCTTTTCCGAAAGATTTATGGCGAAGTAGTGGGAGCCCTGCCCCTGAATGGAGGGGCTTACAATGCCCTCCTGAACACCACAAGCAAATCCATGGCATCTCTGGCTGCGGCCCTCACCCTATTATCATACATGGCTACTGCCGTCATTTCTGCCACAGAGGCGATGCACTACGTGCATGGGCTTTGGGAACAATGGCCTGTAATCTTCTCGACGTCGTGTTGCTGGCGCTCTTTATGGGGATTACCATCCTGGGGATTGGTGAATCTTCCCGCGTAGCTATTGTAATTTTTATATTTCACCTTGCCAGCCTGGTAGTACTTACGCTGTTCTGTGGGGTTTATTTATTCCGCAACGGATGGGAAGTGTGGGTGGCAAATAACCAACTTCCGGTAGAAGGTTCGGTCACGGCCGCGCTTTTTTTCGGTTTCAGCGCTGCTATGCTTGGGATTTCGGGATTTGAAAGTTCCGCCAATTTTGTGGAAGAACAGGAACGCGGGGTCTTCCCGAAGACACTTAAGAAATATGTGGGTAGTTGTGAGTGTATTCAATCCCCTGATGGCCTTTTTTAGCCCTGGCCATCCTCCCTGTAGCTGCCGTGGAAACCCATCAGGAAGCCCTCCTATCTGAGATGGGCAATTTAGCCGGAGGCAACTGGTTGTCTTTCCTGATTTCGGTAGATGCCGCACTTGTCCTGAGCGGAGCAGTCCTAACTTCCTTTGTCGGGGTTGGCGGGTTGGCCGAACGCATGGCGCTAGACCGTATCCTGCCGTCATTTTTATTGAAGCGTAACAGCCGCGGCAGTACCTATCCGATCGCCATTGCCTTTTTTCTGCTTTCTACTTCCATACTTTTCATCACCCGTGGCGCCCTCGGGGCCCTGGCGGGAGTCTACACCATTGCCTTCCTATCAGTCATGGTTCTCTTCGGTTTCGGGAATATCCAGTTAAAGCTGCGCAGGAAACACCTTCCGAGGCCCGAACGCTCAAAGTGGCTGGCCCTGCTGGTCGCTATTCTGATGGTGCTGGCCGCCATCATTGGGAATGCCGTGCTCAACCCTCCTTACCTGACGGTTTTCATGGAGTATTTTATTCCTACCATGCTGATCATTGCCATCATGCTGAACCGGATCGTACTCCTCAAATTATTGCTCAATATTATCCGATACTTCTTCAGGCCAATTGAGCGATTAGTATCCAGGGCGCATGGAAATATCCTGAAACGCATTGCCCGTATAAATGCCCAGGAATTCGTTTTCTTTACGAAGGACGACGATGTTGCGACCCTTAATAAGGTGATGCTGTATATCAAACGGAATGAACACACCCGAAAGCTACGGATCGTCACTGTTTTGAATAAGGGGGAGGAGATCGATAAGAAATTACTGAGCGATGTTGAAGTTTTGGATAGGGAGTATCCTGAGATCAAAGTTGAGATGATTCGTGTTGAAGGCAAATTCGGACCGAAGCTCATTAATAAATTATCCGAAGAATGGAAGATCCCCGCAAATTTTATGTTCATCGGCTCCCCGGGCGACCATTTCCCATACCGCATTGAGGAGTTGGGAGGGGTGCGGTTGATTATCTGATCGATTCCCTTTCTTTATCGTTTCTGCAATATATATCGTTGCCATAACCCTGCAAAAAGATCGACAAACGTTCAGGGTAATTCCCAAATTCCCCCGGTACATCCTGCCTCTTGCCCCTAAGAATGGAGAACAGCCAGGTATCCTACATTTTTAGTAGATTCGTATAAGTAGCTGTAAATATGAAAACATCCATACCCAATTTGATTATGGTGCTGCTGATTGGCCTTTTGCTGAAGGCCACGCCAACCAGTGGACAGGGGCAGTGGGAAACCGTTGAGGGGACCAACCGCCCGGAACCGAGGGCGGAAGACGCCTTTGTGAGGGCGGGCAACAGGTTCTTCCTTCTTGGGAGTCGCGGGATCAAACCGGTCTCGATCTATGACCCTGAGTCCCGGACCTGGTCCGAGGGGGCTCCTGTCCCTATTGCCATTTCCCATTGTCAGGCAGTCTCCTACCAGGGGCTTATCTATTTAATGGGGGGGCTTGTCGGGGATTGGCCTTCAGAAACGCCCATGACCCACATTTTTATTTATAATCCCCTGACGGATACATGGATTGTCGGGCCGGAGATTCCACCCCACAGACAGCGCGGATCGGCGGGGACGGTGGTATATAACGACAAGATATACATGGTTTGCGGTATCGTAAACGGACATACTTCCGGGTGGGTTCCCTGGTTGGATCAATACGACCCGGCCACTAACCAATGGAAGGAACTGCCCGATGCCCCGCATGCCCGGGACCACTTGCAGGCGGCAGTTGTTGACGGACAACTGGTGGTTGCCGGCGGCCGCCGATCAGGGTACATGGGCCAGGGACTGGAAGCGACGGTGGCTGAAACAGATATCTATGATTTCCAATCCGGCCGGTGGCATACCCTGGACTCCCCCTCGGGGGATATCCCGACAGAAAGGGCGGGCTATGCCGCTATTGCCGTTGGTGATGAAGTCCTGGTAATGGGCGGGGAAAGCGGTAGCCAGGTACCGGCGCATTCTGAAGTAGAGGCTCTGAATATCACCACCGGAACCTGGCGAACCTTATCGCCCCTCAATCAGGGCCGGCACGGCACAGGGGTATTGGCGTCCCGGGGCCAACTCTATATAGCAGCCGGTTGCGGCCAGCGCGGAGGTTCACCCGAACTGGATTCTTTTGAAAGATATGTAATCCCGGACCTGGAAAGACGCGAAGATGTGCCGGTTGTTGCCGGGACACTGGAAATTTCCGAGCCAGAAATCCACCTGAGCGACGTCCCGGGCCAAGCCGGGGAGAAAAAGCTGGTGACCCTACGGAATACGGGAGGCAACCAGGGGATCCCTATTGTGTATATGATCCTGGCCCCGGGCGGTGAATTCAACCTCGAATTCCCCTATTCCCTCCCCTATGTACTTGCTCCCGGAAAAGCCGTATCTTTTAAGCTGGGGTATTCCCCACCGGGCGGAGCGCATCAGGAGGCAACGCTTCTGATCAAGGTTATGGACCGTGGCAAAATGCAACCGCTCGAATTGAAACTATCGGGAAATTAAAAACTGCCTATGAAAAAACTTTTACTCTTTCTGCTGACCTTGCCGATTCTGGGCCAGGGTCAGTCGGCAACCACCTATGAACGCATCCCGGACTCTCAGATTAATCCGCATCGCCTTGCCTTTGTGACGCGTCTGGCAGACCATATCCTATCGGCTCAACAAGGCGGCGGATACTATCAGCTGAGCCAGCGGGAGGCCGATGTGGCCATGCGCAACGGCCTGAGCGAATCCATTCAAAAACAAGCCTATGCCCAATTGAGCCAGACTTTTGGTGAATACAGGGGGCTGGTTTTTGACGAGATGCTGGTACCCAAAGAAGGCACGGCATACGAGATTTACCGTTTCCGGGGGCAATTTGGCGAAAATGGTGCCGGAGTGGAAATCAGGGCCGTCCTCAATCCCGAAGGAAAACTGGCCGGCTTTTACTACAAACCATGGAAACAACGCCTGTAAATAAGGGGCAGATGAAAATAACCGTACTCTTTAACTACTATTCAAAGTAATAATATGTATATGAAAATTGCGATATCTGGCTTTTTGCTGGGATTTTTGCTTCTATCTGCCTGCGGGGAAGCAGAAACTACCGAAGGAGTAATTGCCCTGCAGGGGGCTACTATCTTTGACGGAAACGGGCATCGCCTGGAGAACAGCACCATCCTGGTCCGCGATGGCAAGATCGAGGCCATAGGGGATGCATCCCTTCACATACCCCGGGATGCCGAGGTGGCCGATCTTCAGGGGAAGTACATTACCCCCGGCCTTGTGGATGCCCATGTACACTTTGCGCAAACAGGATTTGTGGATGGGCGGCCGGATGCCCTGGACATAAGGGATTCTATAGACTTCCAGGAATTGCAGGCCCGCCTGCAAACCCATCCTGAGCCCTACTTTGAGGCGTATTTGCGATCCGGGGTTACCGCGGTATACGACGTGGGAGGTTTTGTCTGGAGCATAGGGTTCCAGAAATCGGCAGAAAAAGACACTGAAGCACCACATGTGGCCGCGGCGGGCCCGTTGTTATCCCCGGTTCCGCAAAAGGAGCTGGAGTCTTTCAATACCCCGTCCCAAAAACAGCTGCTCGAATTGGCATCCCCCGAATTTGGGCGCAAATCCGTGACCCTGAATTCTGATCTGGGTTCCACGGGGATCAAGATATGGCAGATTAACTTACAGGATCCGGCGTTTATGGAAAGCCTGAAAGCAGTCGCGGAAGAAACCAGGGAACAGGGTAATAAGCTTATTGTCCACGCCACCAATCTGGACCAGGCGAAGAAGGCCCTGGAACTGGGCGCCAAGGTCCTCGTACACAGTGTGGAGGACAAGGAAGTGGATGTGCAGTTCCTGGCCTGGGCCAAACAAGCGGACATCATTTATATTCCTACCCTGGTGGTCCTCAGGGGATATTACAATGTGTACAAAGCGGTTCTGGATGGAGGGTTTGAGATCCGGGATCCCCATGAAGTGGTAGACGCGCACACGAGGGCATTGTTGGAGGGCGCCCAGGCTTTTGCCGCCCTGGTGGATACCGCCTCCCTGAGGCAGCGCCTCCCGAGAATTGAACAATATATCAGATATACAGACAGTATTATGGCGTTGAACCTAATGAAGGTACATAAGTCGGGTATACGGATTGCGGCCGGCACCGATGCCGGTAACCCCGGGACCCTGCACGGGATTTCCATATTTGATGAATTAGAGGCCATGCAAAGGGCCGGTATCCCCCCTTCCGATTTACTGGTAATGGCTACCCGGAATGGCGCTGCTGCAATGGAACGCAGTGGAGATTTGGGCACGTTGGAGCCGGGCAAACAAGCCGATCTGATAATTATGGAAAAAGACCCTTCTAAGGACATCGGTAACCTGAGGTCACTTACTCATGTGATGCGGGCAGGGGTACTGCGTCCGGTTACGGAGGCTTTCCGGGAAGAAGACCGATAAACCCGGCCTTATTCGGTTACCCAAATAGCTTCCGGACTGCCATTTATAGGCTGGAGTGCAGGTTTGAGTCTCTTTTGGGAATCCTGCCGTCAATAAACCAAACATTTCACCCAAAAACGTACTTCCTTAAAAGATCTTTCGGCTATCTTCCCTCGTATATAATTATAACAAAAAACATACCCTATATGAGAACTATTAAAATATTCGCAGTCGTGGCCTTGCTGTTTACAGGCAGCCTGGCCAAGGCACAAAACGCAAAAGATGAGAAGCTGATGCAGGATGCTGTAGAAGCTAAGGCAGCGCTCCTCCGGTCTAATCCATCGCTGGATGAATTCTTCGATAATAGCGCCGGCTATGTAATTTTCCCCAACGTGGGGAAAGGCGGCTTTATTGTGGGGGGAGCCTCCGGAAATGGGATCGTATATGAAGATGGGAACGCCATAGGCAAAGCAGACCTGAAGAAATTAAATGTGGGCCTGCAGGCTGGCGGGCAAGCCATAATCGAGGTGATTTTCTTTGAAACGCCAACAGACCTGCAAAGGTTTGAGAACAACAGTTTTGAATTTTCTGCGGAAACTTCTGCTGTGGCGTTGAAAAGCGGCATTTCCTTTAATGCGAAATACAAAGACGGAGTGGCCGTTTTTGCCCTTCCCAAAGCTGGCCTTATGGCCGATGCCACTGTGGGAGGCCAGCGGTTCCAGTTTACTCCATTTAAATAGACAGCTATTCCTGGTACTGAATAAGCCGGCTCATTTGGCCGGCTTTTTTTATGGAGGGCCCGGGCGGGATTCAGAGTAGAAGACGGGCGACATCTTCCCAATCCTGTACCCGCTCAAAATGGTTCTCATGGACATTGTGAGGAGAAGTGAACAGGATCGGACGTCCTTTGAAACGTTGCAGGTTATAGGAACGGTCATCAATAAGTATATCCCCTTGCAGTACGTGCTTGTGGCCGAGCAGGATGCGGTTTTGCCATGAAATAAACGGAAAATGCGCATCCAGCCAATCGCTTTTCTCCCGAAGGCTGTTGGGGAATTGCATCGCGGCTGATGCTATGTACACCTCGTATTTCCGGTTCAATTCACGAACTACCTTAATACTGTTTTCAATAGGGGCCAGGGAACTGAAAAAACCTTCGGTGCGGGCATGGTCGCGGACGCTTTGCTGGCGTTCCTCGGGCACACACTGCCAAACCTCGCGGCCCTGGCAAGCTTCCAGCGTCAGCTGTTCCCCGAAATCCAGGTTATATCGCTCGATATGCGCCCCATAGGTGTCTGCCAGTACTTCATCCATATCCAGGTAAATGACCATAGCTGTAATTTTGCGCAAAGATCGTTAAAAACAGTCATTCCAGGAAAAATGAACTAGTTCGATCGGAAAAGGGCCTGGCTATTGATTCCCGGGCTTTGGTTTCACGAGCCCGGGTTAATTTATTATTAATTCCCTGCCCTGATGATTTAGTTCGACCTCCCAGCTAACAATCTAATAACTAAATGATAAGATTCCGTTGACCGTACTGTCCTCCTAAAATACTGAACTTTGGGTTACGAATTTCAGGTTCATGAGAAATGCATTGAAGCCGCTTTCTGACTGGATATCCTCGATACGGACCTTTTGGCTTCGCACCTACTTTTCACCCCTCAAATACAAGAAGTTCAGCAATCAACCGACCATACCCACGCCATGAAGAAAAGACCTGTGGACCTGGTGGTCCTTTCCGACACCCACCTGGGGACTTACGGTTGCCATGCCAGAGAATTGCACAGCTACCTCAAATCCATCAAGCCGAAAGAAGTAGTTTTGAATGGGGATATAGTAGACATCTGGCAGTTTAGCAAGCGATACTGGCCCAAAGCCCATATGAAGGTGGTGAAACATATCCTGGATTGGACTTCCAAAGGCGTTAAAGTACATTATGTTACCGGGAATCATGATGAATTGTTCAGAAAGTTTGTAGGGTTCCGACTCGGATCATTCAGCATTGACAATAAAGTAGTGCTCTCCCTTGGCGATAAGAAAGCATGGATCTTTCACGGGGATGTTTTTGATGTAACCATGCAACACTCCAAATGGATTGCGAGGCTGGGGGCCATCGGGTATGATTTTCTGATCGTTCTGAACCGTGCGGTGAATTATGTGGGGAAAAAGGTGGGGTATGGCCCGCTCTCCATGTCGAAAAGGATTAAAAACGGGGTCAAGTCAGCAGTGAAATTCATAAATAATTTTGAGAAGGTGGCGGCGGATATTGCTATTGAAAATAATTATGACTATGTAGTATGCGGGCATATCCATCAGCCGGAGATAAAATCGATCCGTACTGAAAAAGGAACGGTCACATATCTGAATTCCGGGGATTGGGTAGAAAACCTCACCTCCCTGGAGTATCATGCGGGTCGGTGGCGGTTGTACCAATATGCAGAAGACGATAATCTCCGGCATCTCGAAGAAAGCGGAGCGGTTCAGGAAGAAGAAATGCTGGAATCCGACGTATTGTTCCGGAACCTTATCAGGGAATTCCATGGCGGGATCATGCCGCCGGAGTGAAATGGCAATGACTGACTGTATACATCTTACGGGTTGATGAAGATTCTCTATGCCATCCAGGGCACCGGGAACGGACACCTGAGCCGTGCCCGGGACGTCATCCCATCCCTGAAGCGGAAAGGGGTCGACCTGGATATCCTTATCAGCGGCACACAGGCAGACTTGCAGCTGCCTTATCCTGTCCGGTATCGCCTAAAGGGCCTCAGTTTTATTTTTGGCGTACAAGGCGGGGTAGACCTCTGGAGGACCTACCTGAAAGCGAACTCCCGAAGGTTGAATGAAGAGGTCAAAAGCCTCCCCGTAGCCGGGTACGACATGGTTATAAACGATTTTGAACCTGTTTCCGCCTGGGCCTGTAAACTCAGGGGCCAGGCTTGCATCGGCCTCAGCCATCAGGCGGCTGTCCTCGCTCCCTGTAGCCCCAAGCCCAGGAAGAATGACCCGGTTGGCCGCTTAATCCTCCGGAATTATGCCCCTTCTACCAAACAGTTTGGCTTTCACTTTAAAGCCTATCAGGAAAATATCTTTACCCCCGTGGTCAGGCAGGACATCAGACAGGCGCGTCTGAGTCAGGGCGATTATTATACCGTATACCTGCCGTCTTACGATGACATGCGGCTTTTGAAGGTGCTTTCCAGGGTGAAGGGGGTACGCTGGGAAGTATTTTCCAAGCATAACAGGAACGTACTGGAAACTGAAAATCTGGTGATCCGTCCGGTAACCAGTGATGCCTTTGTCAAAAGCATGGCCGGAAGCCGTGGTGTCCTGTGCGGGGCAGGTTTTGAAACCCCGGCCGAGGCTTTGTTCATGAAGAAGAAACTATTGGTGATCCCAATGAAAGGACAGTATGAACAGCAATGTAACATGGCCGCCCTGCGGGAAATGGGGGTGCCGGTATTAAAATCACTTAAGAAAAAAAACCTCGATGCCTTGCAGGAATTTATCGATACAGAAAGGATTATAGAGGTCAGCTATCCCGATATCACCGATTGCGTCATAGACCGCGTGCTCGAAACCAGCCCGGGCATCCGGGCCCAACCGGCGTATGAAATACCCTTCTTCTGACGATGCCTTTACCCTGAAAGCTTCAGATTTCGGGAAAGAATTCGCCTGGGGTGTGGCGACATCCGCTTATCAGGTTGAGGGCGCATACCGGTTGCATGGCAAAGGCCCTTCGATCTGGGATACTTTTTGTGCCAGGCCCCGTAATATTTTCCAGGGCCATCACGGGCAGGTGAGTTGTGATTTCTACCACAGCTACCCTAAAGATCTGGAATTGCTCCGGCAAATGAACATCTCTAATTTCCGGTTTTCACTTTCCTGGCCACGGATCCTTCCTAATGGAAAAGGCCAGGTGGCTGGCAAGGGCCTTGATTTCTACGACAGGCTTATCGACACCTGCCTCTCAAAAGGGATTACACCCTGGGTAACGCTTTACCACTGGGATCTGCCCCAGGCGTTGCAGGATAAGGGAGGATGGAAGAACCGGGCGATCGTCGACTGGTTTAGCGAATATGTGGCCCATTGCGCCCGTCGATTCGGGGATCGGGTATCCCGTTGGATGGTGCTCAATGAGCCCATGGTATTTACCGGGGCCGGCTATTTCCTGGGCGTGCATGCGCCCGGCGAAAAAGGGCTGGATAATTTCCTTCCTGCCGTCCATCATGCAGTTCTTTGTCAGGCTGCCGGCGGCCGGGTGCTTCGTACGGAATGCCCGGGATCTGAGATAGGTACAACCTTCTCCTGTTCGTATATCACTCCTTGGAGCAGCCAAAAGAAAGATATTGAAGCCGCAGCAAGAGTTGATGCTCTGCTGAACCGTCTTTTTCTGGAACCTGCACTTGGTTTGGGATATCCTATGTCTGGCCTGAAGATGCTCCGTAAAATAGATAAATACGTACGGGACGGGGATATGGAGAAGGCGTGTTTTAATTTCGATTTTATAGGCCTGCAGAACTATACGCGGGAAGTAGTGGCGCATAGTTTTTTTGTGCCTTATATCCGGGCCAGGCTTATCAAGCCAGCCAAAAGAAACGTGCCGGTCACCCTTATGGACTGGGAGGTATTTCCAAAGGGCATCTCTGCCATGATCCGGCAATTCAGCGCCTATCCAGGGGTCAGGAAGATCATTGTCAGCGAGAACGGGGCGGCTTTTGAGGACCAACCTGTGGATGGGTGTGTTCATGACCCGAAGCGGGTGGCCTTTCTCCAGGAATACATAAAGGAAGTATATAGGGCCAGGTCGTCGGGAAGCCCTGTGGAAGGATATTTTGTGTGGACTTTTCTGGACAACTTCGAATGGGCGGAAGGGTACTATCCCCGATTTGGCCTCGTCTATACGGACTTTGTTTCCCAGCGCCGCATCGTGAAATCATCGGGGCTTTGGTTTTCCTCATTCCTTGCTCACTGAAAAAAGGATTGTCATTTCAAGGCATATGGGCAGGGGGCAATAGGGTTGGAAGTTGAATCACTTCCCAATTGTGCCCCCCGGAAGTATAGGAACAAAGCCCGCTGAACCCCACGGCAGTATGTGCACCCAGTGAACGCGTATTGGTGGCATCTACCTCGGTGATAATGAGGTCATATTCATCCTGAAGGAAAGACTTCATGTGGCTGTAGAGCCCTCTGAAAACGCCTTTCTTCCTGTAGGCCCTGTCCACACATACCTGTCCCATCACGATAAAACGGCAATCAACCGGCAGTAAGGGGGCAATCCGCAGGAACATGGGCTTTAGTACAGGGATATCATTGGCGAAGTCAGGGTGCATACAGAGGGCATAACCTGCCAGCCTGGTTCCATCGATGGCAATGACATGGCCGCATCGGGTATTCATGCGCTCCAGCACATGCAGGGTATGGCTTACAGTAACAAATCCCTCGGTTAGTTTTTCCTGCGGGCTTAATTTGTCCGGCAGGTTCTTTCGCTGCAACTCCAGGATATATTCCAGCTCAGAACGGCTCCGCGCCTGTCTGTAATGAAGTCCCATTTATTCCTGATGTAACCAGGACTGGCGGGCTTCCAGCATTTCCCCGGAGGGGGTGTTCCCTCCTTTTTCTTCCAGTTGGATGGCGTAGGAGGGGTTTGGAGCCACTATCAGGGCGGTTGTCCGTTCCATATCCCGCCTGCGGTAGCTAAGTTGAAGGCTGTCGCCGGGATGTGTGGCGGCCAATATCCTACTAAGGGAAGCACCGCCCCCCAGGGATTGACCATTGACAGACAGCAGGAGATCTCCCCCTTCAAGCCCTGCTTCGTACGCCGGGCTGCCTATAGGGGTGTTCCCCTGCACCATGGGAAATCCCTCCTCGCTGGTGCTGAGCCTGACACCCAGCCAGGGCGCTTCCGGGTCCTGGCTTAATTGCACCCCAACACTTTTGAAGAGCGCTTCATAATCGGGCATTTGGCTTTCATAGATATACCGTCCGAAGAAATCATCTCCAAATCCTTTTCCAGCATATCTCGACAGCATGTCATGCAGGTCATCAACTGTGTAAGGCAATTCCTTTTTCCCATAGGTATTCCAGAGAAGGCGCATAAATCCGTCAAGGGAAAGTCCGTGTTGACGAAGGGAAAGATCTAGGGCCAACCCCAGCACACTGCCATAGGAATAGTAGGAAATAAAGGTATTTTCGCGGTTTACCGGGTCGATGGATGTGGCTGCATCCACAAAGGGAGCCTGATAACTCATCTCAATAGGATTGAAGAATCGCCGTGCCGGGGAATTCCACACATAGTTGAAAGTGCCGGCCAGGCCTGAGATATATTCATCCGTACTAATAATCCCCGCCCTGCATAGGATCAGGTTGGTGTAATAACTGGTGAACCCTTCAGCGAACCATAAGGCACCACTCATGTTGGCCTTTTCAAAATCAAAAGGTTCCAGGGATTTGGGTCGCAGGCGTTCCACGTTCCAGCAATGAAAAAATTCATGTGAAACTGTGCCTATATTGTCTGTTATCCCACCCTGCGGCAGGTTGATGTTGTCTGTTAGGAATGTGGAATTGCGGTGTTCCATGCCATCTCCCGAATCCTGAGGCATGTAGCAGGCAAGGAAGGTGTACCTTCCGTAATCATAATCCGGGAACTCCCCGAAAACCTTTTGCTCTTCCCCGACAATTTTTTCCACCTTTGCCACATAGGTGTCCAGCAAACTATCCTTTGCCTGTTGGTGGAGTACAAATTGAAAAGTATAGGTCTTCCCGTTTGAGGCGGCTGTAAATTCCCGGGATGCAAAGTCGCTTATTTCTGTCGGGCTATCCATAAAGTATTGCAAATTTGGAGCTGAGTAGGTTGTGCCCGAAACCAGGGGCAGCTGGGTGGCTATTTTCCAATGGAGGTCTTCCCTTGGCATAAAGGTCACCTCAAATTCCTTTTCGGCATAGGCTGGCGCATACAGAAAGGTTGCGGGCATGTTTAGGTGCGCGTGTGTTTCATCGATCTGGACATATGTCCCGTCTCCCCGGTTGCCGTATAGGAGGTATTCTACCTGCACCGTGCCATCATGGCCGGTAATCTTCCAGGAATAGGGGTCAGGGCGGAAGACGTCCAGGGCCTTGCCCTTGCTGTCTGTTGCCTGAACACCATATACGTTCTTGGCAAATTCATGCAGGGCGTACCGCCCAGGGGAACTACGGCTCATCCTCACTAATAGCGTATCGGATCTTACTCCTGTGAACCGGGCAGTTACCTGGGCTTCATGGTGAACAGCCCCTTTAAAGGAAATGGTATAACTTGTTTGCTGGGCGAAGCCCGCAAGGGGAATAAACAATAACAGACAGGGATATATAAACCTTCTCATTGGGCTAAGGGTTGGGCTACGAATATACTAACTTATCCCTGGTATCAAAACAGGAAATACTACCTTTGACACCATGGAACCCTTCCCGCAAAACCTGGCCCGAAAGCTTGCTGAGAGGCAGGCTGACAATGCCCTGCGCCAACTTGGAAAAACCAATGGGCTGGTGGATTTTTCCTCCAATGATTATCTGGGGCTGGCACGGAATGAAGGGGTGTATGCATGGGCAAGCCAGTTGGTGGCAGACCGGGATATGGTGAGGAACGGGTCTACAGGCTCGCGTCTCCTTACCGGGAACCACTGCCTTTATGAAATCCTGGAAGATTTATTGCAACGGCTGCACGACGGATGTGCCCTGGTTTTTAATTCTGGCTATGATGCCAATATCGGATTTTTCTCCACCGTTCCTCAGAAAGGGGATATTGTATTTTATGATGAATTGGCGCATGCCAGCATACGGGACGGGATCCGCCTGGGATTGGCCAAAAGCTATAAGTTTCGGCACAACAATCTGGACCATCTGAAGGAACTCCTGGCCCGGCAGGCATCTGCCGCTGTGGAATGCTATGTGGTAAGCGAAACCGTTTTCTCTATGGACGGGGATTCCCCCAACCTGGAGGCGCTGGTGGAACTATGCGAGGAATACCATTGCCGGCTTGTTGTGGATGAGGCACATGCCGCAGGGGTTATGGCCCATGGTGGTAGCGGCATGTTGCAGCATCTGGGCCTCCATCAGGGGGCATTCGCTCGGATAATCACCTTTGGGAAAGCGCTGGGGGCCCATGGCGCAGCAATTGTTTGCGGGGCACAACTAAAGCAATACCTGCTGAATTTTACCCGGAGTTTTGTGTATACCACGGGTTTGTCACCCCATTCAGTGGCCACCTTGCTTGCCGCGCACCATTTTATTGCCACAGGCAGCGGTGAACAGAAACAACGGGAACTCCGGGAACGGATAGACTTTTTCCGCGACACGGTTTCAGACCTTGGACTGGGAGCGAAATTTAAGGAAAGCCGTTCGGCCATACAATGCTTCTTGCTGGAGGGGAATACGGCTGTGAAAGCTGCGTCGGCCCATCTTAAGCACTGTGGATTTGATGTCAGGCCCATCCTTTCCCCTACGGTAAGGGAAGGCTGCGAGCGCTTGCGGTTTTGCCTCCACTCCTTTAATACAAACGCTGAGATCCGGGAAGTACTCGGGGAATTGTTTCTATATTTATCTGCCTTATGAAGCAGGAGTTTTACACGATAGGGTCATTCGAATATGTGGCCGATGTACAGATCATCCGGACCAAACTGGAATCGGAAGGCATCCGCGTTTTCCTCAGGGACGAATTTACCCTGAACACGGATCCCCTGATCAGCACCGCTATCGGCGGGGTGAAATTGCAGGTGTATTCCTCAGATAAAGAACAGGCTATGGCCATTTATAACGAGTTCCGCTCCTATGCCCTGGACGAGAACGGCAAGCCGGTGGTTTGCCCGAACTGTAAGGCCCAACGATCTGAACTCTACTATAGCGGGAAAAAGTTGCTGCACAGGCTTTTTCCTTTTCTGGAAGCCAGGAAATACCGCTGCCTGAATTGTGAAATGATCACGAAACACCGTCCCATTTGAAACGAATCTTCGTTACCGGCATCTCAACCGAAGTGGGCAAAACCATAGCAGCCGCAATAATTACAGAGGCCCTGCAGGCAGATTACTGGAAGCCAATACAGGCAGGAGACCTGCACGATTCGGATAGCCTGAAGGTGGAATCCCTGATTTCAAACGGCAAAACAGTGATCCACCCAAATGCATATGCCCTTCATACTCCCATAAGTCCGCATGCCTCCGCCGCCATCGACGGCGTTGAAATACAACTAGACCGGATCAGGGAACCGGAGACGAAAAACCACCTGGTGATTGAAGGGGCCGGGGGTTTGCTGGTACCCCTCAACGACCGCGATACCATGTTGGATCTGATACAGCCTCATTATACGGTAGTGCTGGTCTCGCGCCATTATCTGGGCAGTATCAACCACACCCTGCTTTCCCTGGAGCTGCTGAAACGTGCAGGGCTGTCTGCCTGGCTGCTGTTTAGCGGGGATGAAATTCCGGGGACTGAAGAAATCATCCTGAAAAAAACGGACGCCCCCCTTTTGGGTAGAATTGCGGAAGAAAAAGAATTTGACCGTAGGCGGGTAATGGAATATGCAAAAATTTTTGCCCCTGCCCTGAAATCAATCTGACCGCTGATGGATTTCCGCCTGGTCTACCCGGGCGATTACCTGGTAATGCTGCGCCAGATACCCCACCATATAATCGTTTTCAGATTCTTTTTTCTTATCGAATATCCTCCTCTGATAACGGGTCACAACAAGTGCCGGTCGAAGCGTGTCCATAATGTAGGACAGTTCTTCCATGGACGTTTTCCTGGGATTGTCAAAATACGGGAACAGTTCCTCCCTGCAAAGGTTACTGGGATGGGTTGCAGCCTTGGTCGGGGGATGGGCCGGAAGAAACCAGTAGCCGATGTGGTATTCGAGAAAAAATACGTCTCCGGTTTGGAGGTGGTGGGCCTTCAGGTATGCAGGAACCGTGAAACCTTCCCCATTGTAGAAGGTGCCCCTCTCAATTTTATTTTTGAATATTGAGTAATATTCAAGGTATGATTCAAGCGGGAGAATCAGCAGTACCAGGGCGACCCAGGGCTTCATGTTAAATTTCAGGCGTGGGCTTGCCTGTTCTAAAACACCTGCGAGCAGTACCAGGAAAACCGGATGGAATTGAATGAGGTAATGCCCGTTTAACCTCCCCCCCTTTATAAATGACAGGACAATTCCAACTAGGGCAAGACTCAAAAGCTGTACCCCGCGCAGCCGGGGGTCCAGCCATTTTTTCCGGATACCGAGAAAGAGGAATAGAGCCACAAGGATAACGATGGGCGCCATTTTTATGATAGGGTCGCCGCCGGCTTCCGTATAGGCCAGGGGTGCCAGTACCACGGATTTCCACCATACAAGTCCGAGCCCTTTCAGGGCATACGGCAGCCAGGTTAGAGCGATTATGGTAACCAGGCCTCCTCCAAAAAGTATGGCCTGTGACAACCTGTTCAAAAAGGATTTGTTGCCAGATGGGTCTATGAGCGGGAAGATCCCCAGGAGGGCAGCGGCATAGGCCAGGTTGAGCTTCAGCATGAGTGCGATTCCCATAAAAAACCCTGCGGCCAGGACATACCAGGCATTCTTCTGTTTCACCAGTAAATACAATCCCGGCATAAAGGCAAGCATGCTGAGATGTTCAGACATTACCCCCTGCAGGCTCCCAAACAGGCTGGTTAGGTAGACGCAGGCAATGCCCGCGAAGAAAGCTGATCGGCTACTATAGAATTCCTTTCCAAGGGCGTAGGTAAAAAAGGCCATTACCGATACCGCAAGGACCCCCGCCATCCGGATGGCGATAAAACTCTTCCCAAACAAGTATATAATCCCTGCGAAAAACAGGTATACCAGGGGAGGCTTCAGATCCCAAAGTACCGTATAGGGCAAATGTCCGTGAAGCCAGGATTCTCCCATAAGGATGAAGGTACTTTCATCCCGGTCTATATAATCCCTGAAGAAGAACGGAGATCGGATAAGGATCGCGAGCAGGCCGTAGAGCAGGAACACTTTCCTACTATCCATACCCGGGATAGCCCATCGAATTTTATTTATATAGTTTCGGAGCATTTTCTTCCAGCCGGCCGGGCTTTACCGGGTACCGGGAACTATCCCCGTCCTGTGTGTCCCAGGCCGGGGTAAGATATTAATTTAAAGGGGATATCAGAAGGATTCCATAGGTGCATCAATTAATTATTTCCCATCTTTGCAGCATAACTTTATAGGAACCCGTTTGAATTCACCTGCTTTGAGTTCAATTTCTGAACGCGACCGCAACTACGTGTGGCATCCGCTCACACAACACAAACTGTATCCCGACCCCCTTCCGATTGCCCGAGCGAAAGGGGCTATTTTGTATGATAACCAGGGCAAAAGTTATATAGATGCGATTGCTTCCTGGTACACCTGTATGTATGGACACTGCCATCCGTTTATCCTTGAGAGGGTTATGCAGCAGATGCAAACGTTGGATCAGGTGGTCTTTGCCGGGTTTACCCACGAACCTGCGGTAAACCTGGCAGAAGCCTTGATAAGGATCCTGCCACACGGCCAACAAAAGGTATTCTTTTCGGACAATGGCTCCACGGCCGTGGAAATTGCCATAAAAATGGCCCTGCAGTACCATGCGAATCGGGGGGAGAAACGTCCTGTATTGATGGCCTTGCAGGATGGGTTTCACGGCGATACATTCGGGGCGATGTCGGTTTCGGGCTTATCTGTTTACAACGGCCCGTTTGAGGACTTTTTTCTCCAGGTGGAGCGCATCCCGGTACCGGAGGAAGGGAATATTGAATCCGTTTTATCTCAGCTCGAAAAGCGACTGGAAAACGGTGACCTGGCTGCATTCATATATGAACCATTGGTGCAGGGGGCTGCCGGGATGAAAATGCATTCATCCGAATATCTTGACCGTATCCTTGCGCTGCTACGGGCCAACAATGTGCTGACCATCGCGGACGAGGTGATGACGGGATTCGGGAAGACAGGCGCCTATTTTGCGTCCGACCACTTGCAGACCAAACCCGATATAGTTTGTCTCTCCAAGGCCCTGACGGCCGGACTTCTCCCCATGGGAGCCACCAGTTGCAGCCAGCAGATCTATGATGCCTTTTACAGTGAGGAATTGGCAAAGGGGCTTTTTCACGGACATACCTATACGGCCAATCCGTTAGCTTGCTCCGCGGCCCTGGCGGGGATTGAGCTGTTATCATCTGATGAGACCCAACACCAGATCGACCGTATAGCAACGAGCCACCAGGAGTTTGACCGTACAATAAAAACCCATCCAAATGTGGCCGCAACAAGGCAATGCGGGGTGATTTATGCACTAGACCTGGACCATGCCATGGAGCGTTACGGCCAACGGCGGGACCGTATCTACCAAAGCCTTATGGACCAGGGAATATACCTGCGCCCCCTGGGAAATACCCTGTACCTGGTGCCTCCCTATTGTATTTCCGACGAGCAATTACAACAAGTATATGACGGTATCCGTCACGTACTGGAAACCCATTAGGAAAATTGGACAAAATTATAGGCATAACGGCATTGGCTTCCGCTTCTCCCCTTGGAAATGGATTTTCACAGGTGTGGCAGGCCTATAATAGATCCGGGCATTACCTTGCACCGGGGGAATTTGGCGGAAAGCGCTATTGGGTCGGGGCCATGGAAAAAGAGTTGAAGGCTCAGATCAGCGCCATAGGTGGGGAAGGCGCGAAATATGCCCACCTGGACGACAGCGTAATGTATGCGATTTTCGCCGCCCGAAAGGGCATTGAAATGGCCGGGTGGCCATTAGGCAGCCACTTTGGGATCAATATCGGGTCTTCCAGGGGCGCGACTGGGTTGTTTGAGAAATACCACACCGAATATCTGAAAGAAAATCGAAGCCCGGTATGGACCTCCCCTACCACCACCCTGGGTAATATTTCGTCCTGGGTCGCCCACGACCTGCAGTCCCGGGGCCCGGAAATATCCCACTCAATCACTTGCTCCACTGCCCTGCACGCCCTGATCAATGGAGTGGCATGGCTACGAAGCGGGATGGCCGATAGGTTTATGGTGGGGGGCAGCGAGGCACCGCTTACGCCATTCACCATTTCCCAGATGCGCGCATTGAAGATCTATGCTTCTTTTCTGGAAGACGAAATCCAGGAATATCCGTGCCGGGCCCTGGACTTGGAGAAATCAAGGAATTCCATGGTATTGGGGGAGGGCTCATGTATAGCCTGCCTGGAACAAGGTGTCTCAGACCGTACCCTGGCCGTCGTGGAAGGGATCGGTTATGCTACCGAACCCCTGGAACACAGCGCTTCCCTCTCAGCCGACGCGATATGTTTACAGCGATCTATGAAAATGGCCCTGGGGTCAGTGGATCCCGCATCGGTGCAGGTCGCCGTTCTTCATGCCCCTGGGACGATCAAAGGGGATTTGGCTGAATGGCGTGCTGTAAAACATGTGTTTGGCGACAAGCTTCCGGCGCTCACTACCAACAAATGGAAAGTGGGCCACACCTTCGCGACATCCGGGATGCTAAGCCTGGAACTGGCCGTACTTATGCTTTTGCATCAGCAGTTTATCGCGGTCCCTTTCATTCCATCCCCCGGGCGTGTAACAGCTATTGAAAGGGTACTCATAAACGCGGTTGGGTTTGGGGGCAATGCAGTAAGTATCCTGTTGAGATCCGTCTGAGTCACTGCCATCAGAGTATGGTACAGGCGCATTTTGAATGGCTATTCTTGGAATTTGTTATCAATATCGTCTATTTTTGAGATGTAAACTAAAATTATGATGGAGGAAAGGCATACCTGGACTAAGCAGGAAATTTTGGATATCCACAACAGCCCCATGATGGAATTGTTATACAGGGCAGCTACGGTTCACAGGCAATTTCACGACCCCAATACGGTACAGGTATCAACCCTGGTTTCGATAAAGACCGGGGGTTGCCCGGAAGACTGCGGATATTGCCCACAGGCCGCCCGCTACCACACGGATATTGAAGGGAATGAGCTGATGACAGTAAGGCAGGTAAAAGCCCAGGCGTTACGGGCAAAAGCTTCGGGGAGTTCCCGGGTTTGTATGGGGGCTGCGTGGAGGAACGTCAAGGACGGGCCGGAATTCGATCAGGTCCTCGAAATGGTCCGAACCATCAACAAGTTGGATATGGAGGTGTGCTGTACCCTGGGGATGCTTACGGAAAACCAGGCCAGACGGCTTGCGGAAGCAGGGCTTTATGCCTACAACCATAACCTGGATACTTCTGAAGACTACTATAAGGACATCATCTCTACCCGGGCATTCAAAGACCGGTTGGATACAATTGGCAATGTGCGGAAGACCAATATTACCGTTTGTAGTGGGGGCATCATAGGAATGGGTGAAAGCCTGGAAGACCGGGCGGGGATGTTGGTTGCCCTGGCCACATTGGATCCCCAGCCCGAATCTGTGCCTATCAATGCCCTGGTAGCCGTGGAAGGTACCCCCATGGCGGAAATGCAGCCGGTATCCATCTGGGATATGGTACGCATGGTAGCCACTACCCGAATCGTCATGCCCGGGACACAGGTTCGGCTCTCTGCCGGTCGCACGGGGATGAGCCGGGAAGGTCAGGCACTGTGCTTCTTTGCGGGGGCCAATTCTATCTTTGCAGGCGACAAGTTGTTAACAACTCCCAACCCGGATGTGAAGGAAGATATGGAAATGTTCAGGGAACTGGGCCTTAATCCGCAAAAAGCCTTTGAAAAAGCCCCTCAACCTCAAACTGTTGAAGCAGGCGAGTCGCAATGGCAATCTCTGGGGGAAAGGCCCCGGTGGACCCGCCCGGGCCACCATATAGATCGAAACGAAGCCGCTTCAAGGCGTACTAAACATCCCGACGCTTCTTAATCAAAGGTTAAAATAAGGTCTCGAAATTCGGCAGGTTTTATACCTTTGAATCAGCAGATTAAATGCTTTTGTATTGAATCTAAAGGAGATAGACAGGGTTAGAAGTCTGGACAGAGATGCCTTCCTGGAGCGGTATTATAAACCACAGCTCCCGGTTGTGATGGAGCAGCAGATTGCCCATTGGCCTGCCTATAAAAAATGGAGCCTGGATTATATGAAGGAGGTTGCAGGGGAGCGGGAGGTGCCCCTGTATGATAACCGCCCTGTAGACTATAAGGAAGGGTTTAACCAGGCCCATGCCCGGATGCTGCTGGCAGACTATATAGATCTGCTGAAAAGAGAGCCCACCAAATACCGGATTTTCCTGTGGAATATATTGAAGGAAGTTCCCGAACTTCAGGAGGACTTTGACTATCAAGATTTTGGGCTGCCCATCATGAAAAGCCTTCCAATGATGTTCTTCGGGGGCACGGACTCCTATACGTTCATGCATTATGACATAGACCTGGGCAACATTTTCCATTACCATTTTGCAGGTAAAAAGGAATGTATCTTGTTTCCGCAGTCGGAGACCCCTTTTCTTTATAAGATTCCCCATTCGCTCATCACCCATGAGAGCATCGATTTTTCGCAACCCGACCTGGATCGGTGGCCGGCCCTCAAACATGCAAATGGCTATAAGACCCATTTGGAACATGGAGAGGTGCTCTATATGCCGGAGGGGTACTGGCATTATATGCGATATATAACCCCCGGTTTTTCGATGAGTCACAGGGCTCTGGCGAGAAACCCAAAGAATCTTGTAAAAGCCTTGTACAATGTAGTGGTTATGAGGCATTATGACAATGTGATGCGCAAGCTCAAAGGAAAGGACTGGATTGAATGGAAAAACCAGGCGGCCATTGAAAGGACCCATAAGGTATTGGAGGAAGCTTCTCCTTCCTAGAGGCAAGGACTGGAATTGGGCGGGTTTTATCTCTTCCGGGAGAGTCCCCATTGCAGCAACGGCAAAACGGGCAGGCTGTATTATTTTCCCGCAAGGTTTCTTCATTCCGCAGGGTTAACTTTGAATTGGGGTGGGGGGTGCAATCCCCATAGATATCTGCTCATTAGTAAATCAAACCGCTTACCGGCTGGGAGGAACAAGAATTACACTTTGACGGACCAAAGTGCCTGTCCGCAAGGTTTCTTCATTCCGCAGGGTTAACTTTGAATTGGGGAGGAGGGCTGGCCCCCGTACCTGGTCGCAACATTTCTTATTTACTTCGCCGGGTTCGCTGTCAGCCCGGCCGGGAAATGGGCTTTTGTTCGCAGTTATTTCCCGCAAGCTTTTTGCATTCCTGACGTTTATATTTGTAGTGGGGTGGGTTTGCTAGCCCCAACAATGTCTATTCATAGGTAAAAACATCCCATACCGGAGTGGAGTAATGCTATTTACAATTTGACCAAACAATGTACCTGCCTGCAAGGTTTCTTCATTCCTGAGGATTAACTTGGAATTGGGGCGGGGGGCTAGCCCCAAAGTATGATATTTCAGCTGACGTGGAAAATAACCGTGGTTCACGGGCTAACTTGCCGGACAGGCGTCAGCCAACATCAATTCAGCGGGCAACGAACGTGCAGCACCTCTGACAACATAGAAGTGAAGCCCCAGATAAACTGCCCTTTCCTATGGTACCAGCTCCCGTACTTTGTCATACACCAATTCGGGCTCCCAACCGCGATAAAGCAGGTAATCTGCCAGTTTCCGCTTCTTCTTTAAAATAGACCGGTCCGATATCTGCCCGAGTTTCCGGACCGCCAGCTTGTGAAGTACCTCCTTGTACGGCTCCTTGTCCAACTCCCTGAGGGCATTCTGAATATTGAATCTCGAGAGCTGCCGTCTTTTAAGTTCCATGACGATCCTTCTCTTTCCCCAATTTTTTTGATGGAATTTACCCCTGGCATAATCCTCGTGCAAACCGCTCCTCATTCAGAAAGTCATTTTCGATAAGATGGGTCATGATCTGGTCAATGGCTTGCGGGATCATATTCATTCCGGCCAGCTTTTTAGCCACCTCCTGATGACAACGTTCCTGATATGCACAATAACGCTCCATTTTGCGGGTTGCTTCCTTTAAGGTATAGGTTTGGCGAGGGGTATCCATCTGCTTATTCCATTTCAGGTCATTCAGGCCATTCGAGTGATATGGCTGTTCCCGTGCCACTGAACCGAGCCTCACCATTGCCCGACTTCGCCGAGAGTCCCCCTCGGTAACGCGGTAAGTGATGCCTTGTTTTTCGGGCATTACGACTTGCACTTTCCAGTCGGGTTTGCTTTGGGTTACCCGCAGTAGGTGTCCTACCATCCTGCGAATCCAGGAATACCGAAACATTGTCCTCGCCGATTGCCACATTTTCGATGGAAGCATAGTCCCATCCAGGTGGAAATTGCGGCTGTATCACCACGGTTTTATCAAATGCCAGGGGCTGGATGCCGAAGAACTGTTCAACTATGGGGATAGCAAAAGCATAGATGTTCCAGGCCTGTGTCATCATTCCATAATCCGGCGAAACTTCATAAATACTTCCGGGAAGCGCATAACTGAACGTGCGGCTTATACGCTGGAGGTAAGCCAATGCCTTGCCCGGATCGCCCGTAGTAGTTTTCGGCAATAGCCAGCACCCCGGTGGGCAAGGTCATTACCGCACCGGTATAGGAGAAAACCTTGCTGCCTTTGAAAGGAGCCTTCATCCGCCCCGGCGCTCTCATCCCTGTCGATCCCTGTAACGAAAAGCCCATAAGGATTTACAAATTTTCCGGCGGTTTGCAGGGCTTGCATTGCCTTTGAGCTGTCCGCGATCTGCATTTCCATCGGGGTATTGACCACCCAGTTGTGATGCACCACAAAAGGCTTTAAGGCCGCCGGATGGGTTTTTCGAATCATCGCAGCAGTTGTCTTGCAGTTCCGTTACCGCCCAGGGTTTTTCCAGGGTATCGGCGCGAACAATGGCATCTTGTAATCAGTTGCAGAGCCTGCTTATCGGTACCAAGAAAATCGGCATAGGAAGTCGTTTGCCGGGGACCAGAATTCTGTGTTTATCTTTCTTTTCAGGCTATCCGCCAGTTGCCTGGTAGCGCTTCGCCAGGTCGGGATCACCCAGCTCCCTAGCCATTTTAGCTGCGTCGGAAAATGCTTTTTGGGTATAAGCGGCCACATCAATCATTTCACTGTCCATCCCATGAATTTCCATCATCCCGAACCCATCGGGAAACAGGTTGTGGTTGCGGTCATTTTCCGTCATCAGCCAGGACAATCCTTTTTTAACTGTGGGGAAATACCGCTTCAGGAATTCGCGGTCGCCATTCCAACTGTAAACATCCCAAATAAGGGAGGCAAATTGAGGTGTTTCATTAATGTTCCCTTTGTTGAACACCACCCCGTTGGTAGACATTTCGTGCAGGATACGGCCATTACCGTTGACGGATTCCGAAACACTGTCCAGTAAGGCTATGGTTTTGTAAACGGGTTGGGTCTGGCCCACGGCCATATAGCCTTTAAGCGCGTATTCACTATCTACCCCAAACCACCAGGGGTAATCCGGGAGCCCGGCCCCTATCCCCGTTCCGATCTCCGGGACGGAGCGAACCAGCCAGTCGCAATTGTATTTCAACCACTCAAAAGTTTGCTCCAGATGTTTATCCGGAATGGTGAGTTTTGATTTCACGGCCAGTTGCGCATACCGTTGCCTTTTGTCCTTCAAGGCTTGTGGCCACTGTTCCCTTAGTGCCATAAATGTAGCCAGGGCATTTTCCTTGCTGTGATAGGAACCGGCTATCAGGAAATTTATTACCCGTGAAGCCCCGGCAGGGATATTCAGCTTGTATCGCAGGCTGTTCGAGATCCCTTTTCCGGCAAAAGAATTATCTGCCCCGGAATGCGATATGGGGGGCTGGTCCGAACCATAGACCAGGTACCACGGATTGGATTGGTCCTTTACCAGCCAGGCGCCGCCCTCTTGCAGGTAGGCGGCCTGGTCCTCCTGGTCCTCCATCCCGCTTTTTTCACCCAGCCAGGTAGGCCGGAGGTCTGCATGTCCGGTAAATTCGAAGTCCAGTTGGCTAGCCTCGTCACCGGTATTCGTCAACCGATATTGAATGGCGATACCTTCCTTATGATCCGGAACAAATTGCCAGCGCTCCACCTTCAATTGTTCGGATGCAAGCATAAAACGATGCATGTTGGCAAAGGGGAAATTAACGAAACTGTCGGCATGGTTTAATGCTATCGCCTGCCCGTCCTTGTATAAAGTGGCATCAAAGCCGTCCATCAACTTGATGGGATGGTCCCAGTATACCGCCCATTTCTCCTTTGATATGCCATCCGATTTCCTTAAAGCTACCGTCTTGCTGCCCTACCATATAGACACGGTCACCCGCCGTGACAAACGGGGAGTCCAGGTATGCCGCCTTCCCCTCTATGGACGGGGCTGTGCCCACAAGAGAAGCCATATCCGGCATGTCGTCTCCCGGGGAGCATGCAGAAAGGCATATTAAAACGGCACAAATCAACGCTGGGTTGCGGAATATCATGGGTTTTCGAAATTCGGCTCTACGTAAAAATACCAATAATGGCCGAGATAATTGGGTTACCACCCGGGGTCCGGGAGGGGGCAAAAAAAAACGGCCTCATTGCTGAGGCCGCTTGTTATTCATATAATGGTTGTCCGTCCTTATCCAGAAAATGGTATTCCAGATAAGTAAATGCATCCCTGGGTTGCACTTTTATCCATTTTTTGTGTTCCAAAAACCATTTGGAACGAATGGAGGGGAACCCTTTGGTCAGATAGGCTGCAATAAAAGGGTGCGTATTGAGAACGATACTCTTTTCCTTTGCAGGGCCTTTGAGAATTCTTTCCAGGTCGGCATTTATCTTTTCTATCAATACAATTGGGGCTTCCACTTCCTGGCCGTTGCCACTGGGATCTACCTCGGTTGTTTTGATATTGACTTCCGGCCGTACCCGTTGCCGTGGTAATTTGCACCAGACCAAACTTGCTCGGCGGCAAGATTTTATGCTTGGCCCTGTCGTCCTTCATTTCCTTTCTCAAATGGTCGTATAGCTTTCTTCGGTGATCGCCTTTGACCATATCAATAAAATCGATCACAATGATGCCGCCCATGTCGCGCAGGCGCAATTGCCTGGCAATTTCGGAGGCGGCGAGCATATTTACCTCCAGGGCTGTATCTTCCTGGTTTTTGGCTTTATTAGAACGGTTACCACTGTTGACGTCTATTACGTGCAGAGCTTCGGTATGTTCTATGATGAGGTATGCACCCTTACTCATGGATGCGGTTCTGCCAAAGGAGGTCTTAATCTGCCGTTCGATCCCAAATCTTTCGAAAATGGGAACATTGGACGTGTACAACTTTACAATGGATTCTTTTTCCGGTGCAATTTCATGCACGTAATCCTTAATCTGGTTATAAAGCGTCTCATCATCCACGTGGATCCCCGTGAAAGTAGTCATTGAATACATCTCTCAGGATGGAGGAAGCCCGGTTGACTTCCACCAGCACTTTGGATGGGGTGGGCGCCCTATACAATTTCTTACACATTGCTGTCCATTTGGCCAGCAAATTCTGAAGATCCTTGTCCAGTTCAGCCACTTTTTTGCCCTCTGCCACAGTCCTGATAATTACTCCGAAACCTCTTGGCTTAATGCTTTTAACAAGCCGTTTAAGCCGGTCTTTTTCTTCTTTGCTCGCGATTTTTTGTGAAACGGAAACACGGTCAGAAAAAGGGACCATCACCAGATAACGGCCTGCAATAGACAGTTCCGAACTTATCCGTGGTCCTTTGGTCGAAATAGGTTCCTTTACAATCTGGACCAATAAGGATTGATTGGCTTTGACAACATCCTTGATGCTGCCATTCTTATCAATATCCTTTTCGAATGGAAATTTTTTCAGGGAATAATCTCTGAGTTTCCCCGTACTTACCCTTTTGATGAATTTCAACATGGAAGCCAGTTGCGGACCCAGATCGTGGTAATGTAAAAAGGCATCTTTTTCATACCCTACATTGACAAAGGCCGCATTGAGGCCGGTTACAGGCTTGCGAATTTTGGCGATCAGAATATCGCCAACATTGAAATTATTACTGTCTTCCTCTTTGTGTAATTCTATGAGTTTTCCATCCTTTAACAAGGCAAAATCGACGGCATTGGAATTGGATCTTACGATTAATTCTCTATTCACCTGAATCAATTTATATCCCGCACTAAAGTGGCGGGATGGATTAAACAATAGTTGTTACAGGTTGTATTAACCCGTCGAAATCCTTTTTTGAATTTCTATGTCAAAGAACGTATAAAATGAAAAAGTAGTTGTAAAAACTACTTTTTCTTATGACGGTTGGCTCTCCTTCGCTTTTTGCGCTTGTGAGTCGCCACCTTATGTCTTTTTCTTTTCTTACCACTCGGCATAGAGTTCTGCTTTAAGGATTATTATTTTACTTGCACGTTGCTCTTAACCCCTTCTACAAAAACTTTTGCAGGTTTGAATGCCGGAATATTGTGGGCTGGTATCTTAATAGTCGTGTTTTTGGAGATGTTCCTGCCGGTTTTTTCAGCTCTGGTTTTGATTATAAAACTACCAAAACCTCTCAGGTAAACATTGTCACCGTTTTCCAGAGAACTTTTAACTTCTTCCATAAAGGTTTCCACAGTTGCCTGTACATCTCCTTTTTCAATTCCCAGTTTCTCTGAGATCTTTGATACGATATCCGCTTTCGTCATTTTTTAAGTAAATTTTTCAGTATGTTTTTAAGGCTTGCAAATATATAAATTTAATTCATTCTTTTTAGCCTAAGGAACTAATTTTAAGTTCTTAAACCGTTACTTTTGCTCCTTACGATTCGGGGATGGAATTTTCAGAAGAAATTATGAGCTGGTACGCAAAACAATAAGAGAATCCTGCCGTGGCGTAATACTTCGAGACCCCTATAAAATATGGCTGTCCGAGATCATGCTTCAACAAACCAGGGTAGCCCAGGGCCTCCCATATTACCGGAAATTCCTAAAACATTTTCCTACCGTTCATGAACTGGCCGCCGCCCCTGAAAAAAAAGTGTTAAAGTTATGGCAGGGCCTGGGTTATTATTCGAGGGCAAGGAATCTGCATGCCACCGCAAAGTAGTATTTGCAATGAGTTGGATGGGCGTTTTCCCGATACCTATGAAGGGCTTTTACGATTAAAGGGGATTGGGGATTACACGGCAAGTGCCATAGCCTCCATTTGTTTCAAGCAGGCAGAACCTGTGGTGGATGGGAACGTGTACCGGGTGCTGGCACGATATTTTGGCATCTGGGAAGCCATTGATACGGGCGTGGGGAAGCGCTATTTTAAAAACCTGGCAAGGGAGGTTATGGACTCGCGAAAACCCCGGGGAATACAATCAGGCCATTATGGAATTCGGCGCCCTTCAATGCATACCCAATACCCCCGATTGTTCCGTTTGTCCACTCAATTCAGCTGTATGGCTTTCCAGAAGCAGGAGGTGCAGCATCTGCCTGTAAAACGCGCAAAAAAAACAACACGTAAACGATTTTTCAATTATGTGGTGCCCGTGGAC
Organism: uncultured Flavobacteriaceae bacterium; assembly: GCA_963721045.1. Taxonomy (GTDB): domain Bacteria; phylum Bacteroidota; class Bacteroidia; order Flavobacteriales; family Flavobacteriaceae; genus Zeaxanthinibacter. Next base: position 548,295 of record CAVRHQ010000011.1, on the reverse strand, counting down.
AACGAACAAAAAACCCTCGTTCACCGCCGGGATGGCCGCGATATCTGGCAGAACCTATACGAGTTCCCATTGGTTGAATCTAACAGGAGGGTTTCCGAAGACGAGATGCAAGAGCTCCTGCCTGAAAGCCTTAAGACCGCGAACCCAACAGATTTGCAGGCCTGCAATGACACTGAAATTGTGCATAAATTATCCCATCAGCATCTGCATACCCGATTCTGGATCCTGCAACTGGAATCTCCTCTGGAGGATGGGGTGAGCCTGGAGGAACTGGATGCTTTACCGGTACCGGTATTGATCGCAGATTTTATTAAAACCCTTAAAAATTCGTACTTTTAAACCAACAGTAATATTATGAGCGGAACATTGAATAAAGTGATGCTGATCGGGCATCTGGGTGATGAGGTAAAAATGCATTATTTTGAAGGCGGAAACTGCATTGCCCGGTTTCCAATCGCCACGAACGAAACCTATACGAACCGGCAAACCGGGGAGAAGGTAACAAATACGGAATGGCATAACATCGTGGTACGGAACAAGGCGGCTGAAGTATGTGAAAAATACCTTAGCAAGGGAGACCAAATATATGTGGAAGGCCGCCTGAAAACCCGGCAATGGCAGGGAGAAGACGGGCAAACCCGCTATACGACAGAAGTCCATGTGCAGGACTTCACTTTCCTGTCAAATAAGGAAGGCTCGGGTTCAACGTCCTCCGGACCCATGGAATCCCAGGCCTCGCCTTCCTCCTCCAGGAGTGAAGTGACCAGTCCGTCGACAGACGAACCCGGGGATGAGGAGGATGATTTGCCGTTTTAGGATTTATTAAATAATTCGTGACTATTGGACCCAGACCCCCTTCCTTTATTGCCCATTGAACCGGGTATTGGCGGTACCATTGCACTCGAGGTCGCAGTTATGATCCTACTGCTATGTTGCTCAGCCCTGATTTCCGGGGCTGAAGTGGCGTTTTTTGGCTTGTCGGCCACAGATTTAAACGAAATTGGGGAAAATAAGACCGCCCGCGGGCAAATTGTCGTTAAGCTGCTCGAACGCCCAAAAAAATTACTGGCCACAGTCCTCATTGCGAATAACGCCATCAACATAGGGATTGTCCTCCTTTTCGATGCCATAGGGGAAGTAATTTTCAGCCGGATCAACTACCTCCTTTTTGGAGTTGTTTCGGTACGTTTCCTCCTCGAAGTGGTGGTAGCTACTTTTCTGATCCTTATGTTCGGGGAGATCCTGCCCAAAATTTACGCCAACCGGAATCGCAGGTTTTTCTCCCACCTTATGGCGTATCCCATAAAAGTCCTGGACTTCCTTTTTACCCCGTTGAGCGGCCCTATGCGCTCAGGAACTATTTATATTTACAAAAAGCTGGGAAGGCAGAAATCCAATTTCAGTGTGGACCATCTTTCACAAGCCCTGGAACTGACTTCGGACGGGGATACTACCCGGGAAGAACAAAAAATCCTGGAAGGGATCGTCACTTTTGGCAATACGGATACCAAGCAGGTAATGCGGCCCAGGATCGATATCTTCGCCCTCCAGGAAAAAATGAAATTCCCTGAAGTACTGGAAGAGATCAAAAAACACGGGTATTCCCGTATCCCAGTCTTTTCCGAAAACATGGATAATGTCCTGGGGGTACTTTATGTGAAGGACCTCCTGCCCTATATAGAAAGAAAATCCTTTAACTGGATTTCCCTGATCCGTGAGCCTTATTTTGTACCGGAAAATAAAAAACTGGACGACCTGTTGCTGGAATTCCAGGCCAAGAAGAACCATCTGGCGGTTGTAGTGGATGAATATGGGGGGACGTCCGGTATTGTAACCCTGGAGGATATTATTGAGGAAATCGTTGGCGATATAAGTGATGAATTTGATGATGAAGACCTCGTTTTTTCAAAGCTGGATGAATTAAACTTACATCTTCGACGGCAAAACCACCCTAAAGGACTTTTACCGGGTTGCACGAATTCAGGCCGAAGAGGATTTTGAAGCTCGCAAAGGGGAATCGGAGACGATCGCGGGCTTTGTCCTGGAAATTGCCGGCAGCTTTCCCAAGCGGGGTGAAAAGATACTTTTTAACGGGTACACTTTCCTGGTAGAGAGCATGGACAAAAAACGCCTGAAACAAATTAAAGTAACTTTGCCCCATGCGTAAATGGCAGGTATTTCTTATGGCCATTGGGCAGTTTTCCTTGCTTTCCTGCGGCGAGGAAACCCTTCCCAAACCAAAAGCCATGCTCCGCCTGGAATACCCCGGCAAAGAATTGCACCCGCTGGATACACCCTGTCCTTTTACATTTGAATACAACGCCCTGGCGGTTAGTACAGAAGAAGGACAGCTGCAACCTGGACCTGGACTATCCAAGAATGAAAGGGGCTATATATATCACCTACAAACCTGTGGAAGGCAATTTAAAGGAATTGCTGACCGATGCGCAGAAGCTCTCTTATGAACATGTGGTCAAGGCTGATAATATCACGGAACAACCCTTTGTAAACGACTGCGGACAAAGTATTTGGGATGTATTACGAAGTTAAGGGAAATGCGGCATCCCAGGCGCAGTTTTACGTTACGGACAGTACCCGGCACTTTGTTACCGGCTCCCTGTATTTCTATGCCCGCCCGAACTACGATTCAATCTTTCCGGCCGCCGTATACCTTCAAAAAGATATTCGTACGATCATGGAAACCCTGCGCTGGAAATAAACGAGTTGGTATGCGATCACTTGATATTCATAACAGCTTTCTCGCCTATGGATGCAGCCGTTTTAAAGACCTGTCATTCGAAGATTCTGCCACATATCGTGCGAACCCCATTGCTCAGTTCCCGGGCTTTGGATTCGCTTGGGGGTGCGCAACTGGTCTTCAAATGCGAGAATTTCCAGCAAATGGGAGCCTATAAAATCCGGGGTGCTGTCCATGCGATTCTGCAATTGCCCCCTGATCTAAGGGCGAAGGGCGTGGTTACCCATTCCTCTGGCAATTTTGCACAGGCCCTGGCCCTGGCGGCAAATGAACTCGGGGTAACAGCCACTATTGTGATGCCGTCCAACGCCAGCCCGTTCAAGAAAAAGGCGGTTGAGGATTACGGAGGCATTGTCAGGAATGTGCACCCACTGCAGGAAGCCAGGGAAGCAATGGCCGAGGAGCGTCAGACTGGAGACCGGAGCGACGTTTATCCATCCGTCCAATGATCTGCAGGTCATCCTCGGACAGGGAACCGCTTGTATGGAATTACTGGAGGACCATCCGGACCTGAAGCTATTTTTGTGCCTGTGGAGGAGGGGGTTTGCTGGCGGGCACCGCCCTGGCTGCCCATTTCTTTGGAAATTATTGCGAGGTTTTTGCCGGGGAACCCCGGAAGAGCGGATGATGCCTACCGCTCTTTCCACAGTGGCGTTTTGCAAGGCAATCCCTGCACGAATACCATTGCCGATGGGTTAAGGACCACCCTTGGGGATGTGAACTTCCCTATCATTTTAAAATATGCCCACGGAATCATCCGGGTAACCGAGGCCGAGATATTTCGGCCATGCGGCTGTTGTGGGAACGGCTTAAAGTTACGGCAGAGCCTTCAAGTGCTGTGGCGCTGGCTGCCTTGTTACGGGAAAAGCCTTCTTTTCGGGGGAAGCGTGTCGGCATTATTATTTCAGGAGGCAATGTAGACCTGGAGGAATTGCCCTTCTGCAGGCCCCTTCGGTCACTGCTTCAACAATTCCTCGGCCCGGGCGATACTATTGTTGATTTGTTCCTTTAGGGCTTTTACCCTCGCCTCCTCTTCATCCAGCCATCTGTCTGTTTTTCTTCACTCAAAGGTTTTCCATCAAGGATTTCGGAGGAATCGAAGCGATTTGCCAAAATTTTGCATCCACTCCATCATGGCTTTTATGGGCTTCCTGCAGGTCGTGCATGGCCTGTTCGTATTTCTTTCCCGTATCAGTCGAGTCAGCCCTGGCCTTTAACTGATCGACCAATTTGCCGATAGTCGCCCATTTTAGGCATAATTTCATCGTGAATGGCCATTACTTCCTTCATCTGTCCGGATTCCGCTTCCGGTTTCTTGTCACCTTTGCAATTGACGAATAAGCCGCTGCCTATAAGAATTATAAATAAGGATTTTTCCTTTCATAATAGCCTTAGTGTTACATTGGATTTTCCGGCAAAAATACGAATACCGGCGGAGCAATACTCACGGAAGCAGGTTACTGCCGGCATTTTTTATTCAAAGTCCGAATCGGAAACAGCCCCGTTCACCTCGGCCACTGTCAGTTTGCTCTCCACCATTTGGCCTCCCATGCTGCCAATGCGAGTCCGGGAAACCGAAGCCCTCCGCGATCTTCATAGTCCCTGAAGAATACCTCCTGGGTGTGCGTCTGGCCGTTGATCGAAACAGTTGAGGTTTCTTTTAACTTCAGGCCGCTGTCTACATCATAGAAATAACTGGCCTGCACCATTTCTCCCGGGACGTCGATCCTGTAGGCATCCTGCCCGTCCACCTTTTCAATGCCGACCAGCCTGGTATCCGGATTGGCCAGTACCCGTTTTTCAGGAAAACACCTATCGATTTCTTCAGGTCTTGCTGCATGGCGGGCGGAAGCGGCATCCTGGCCCCCTGCTGTTTCATGAAGAATTCGTTTCCTTTCGCGATACACCCATCACAGGATCGTTGTCCAGATAGGTGGTTTGGGCATATCGGTCATCCGTACGCAATTCCACGACCTTAAAAGCCGTGCCCATGGCAGTGCCTTCGTAAACCAGCCTTAGTGTTTCCACCCCATTAACCGCATCCTGCCCTCCGATGGCGTTAAAATAAGCGTTGATCACCGTTTGGAGGGTGGTCCCCTCCGGAAGGGAGCCCTGGTAGTCAGGTTTGTCGACCTGTTCCCCCAGCTTGTTATAAAACAGCACTGGGATGGGGTGGCCCTTATATGATATTTTTTCCAATCCGGGCAGCACTTCAATGCCCTTTCCTGCAATCACGATCCGCGCGTTCGGGGAGCTGATATATTTGCTGGCGGCTTCCTGCACTTGCTCAAGGGATACCGCATTCAGTCTTTCCAGGTAGGAGGAATAGAAATCCTTGGGCAGGTCTTCAGTTTCAATATTCAGGGCATAACGGGCAATGGTCTGTGGCTTTTCCAGGGCAAGGACAAAAGCTCCCGTATACTCTGCTTTTACATTATTCAGTTCGTCCTCCGTTATGGTCGGGAGGGCAATGCTGTCCAATTCACTTATAAGTTCCACCACCGTGCTATCGGTGACTGCATTCCGGACACTGGTAATGGCTTTGAAGGTAGCCGGGGCATATTTGTCGTTTCCAAGTGTACTATAGGCGTAATAAGCGAATCCCTTATCTTCACGTATGTTACGTTCTATTCGGCCCTGGGCTCCGCCCCCGAAAATCCGGTTTGCCAGCAGGGCGGGAAGGTAGTCGGGGTCCTTCATTTTCAGGTTGACCAGGTGCTCCACTGCTATTTCGGATTGTACGGCATTAGGCATATCTACAAAATCGATTTGGGTATAAGGCGCCCCGGGTGGATCTGAATAGGTAAAACTCGGGGGTACGGCATAGGTCCATGGGGTAAAATAATCGGTAACCAGTTCCTGTGCCTGCTCATAGTCCACATCTCCCACGATGACCAAATAGGCATTGGCCGGGACAAAGTAATCCCTGTAAAAATTTATGACATCCATCAGGGTAACCCTATTAAGGGTCTCAGGGGTAATGAACTCTCCGTAGGGATGTTCCCTGCCATAGGCGAGGGCATCCTGCAGCCGTTCCGCGATAGCAGATACGTCCTTTTCCTGGCTTTTAAGGGAAGTGAGGAGCCTGGCCTTTTCGGTATCAAAATCCTCCTGGGTGAAATTGGGATTGATAGCGGCATCGGCGAGTAATTCCAGTATCCTCGGGAAATATTTCGAAAGGGTTTGTGCGGATGCGCTCTGGGCTCCGAAATGAATGCTGGCCCCAAGGAAATCCACTTCTTCGTTAAATGCATCTTTGGAGATATTTTTGGAGCCATTCCCCAGGAGGCTCGCCACAAGGGCACCCACGCCAGCTTTATCCCCTTCGAGGACCGGAGGGTTGTCCAGGGTGAGTTGCATCGATACCCGGGGCAACTTGTGGTCTGTAACTACGAGGACTTTCAGGCCGCTCTTGAGCTCAAATGACTGGGGCTGGCCCAAATGTATTTCGGGGGGCGGCCCGGGTTCCGGATATAACAGACCGGTCTATCTGTGCCTGTAAATTATAGGTGAAGAAGATGAAGAGGAGGGCTGCGTATGTATATTTTATCATCTCTTTAGTTTTGAATGGGTTCTTCGGGCAGGTATTTGAGTTCCAGGCGTTTGTTCGGGTTTCAGGTACTTCCTGGCTACCTCCCGTATCTCTTCCCGCGAAATGGACCGGTAAATTTCAATCTGGTTATTGATCAAACTGGTATCGCCGTATAGCAGATAGTAAGTTGCCAGGGAACCGGCAATCCCGGCAATACTGCTGTTCGCATTGACATATTGATTTTCGAAGGTGTTCTGCAGTTTTTGATAATCCCTTTCGGAAATCAGGCTATCTCTGCACTTTCGCAATTTCCTCTTCCATTTCTCCCATGAGGGTATCCAGGCCATTGTCCCCAACCGGCAGGCTGTACACCAGATAGATCCCATAATCTTCCTGATCAATATTGAAGGCCCCTACCTGTAGGGCCTGTTTTTGTTCATCGACCAGTTTCTTATAAAGTTTGGAACTTTTGCCATCGCTGAGGTAGGAGGAGATCATCTCCAGTACGTAGGCATCCCTTTCCTTAAACCCGGGCATTCTGTAAGCCATTACGGCGGCCGGCACCTGGATATTGGGGTCGTGGGCGGTGGCGTGGATGGTCTGGCGGATGGGTTCTTCCTTTGGATAGTGTCCGGGCAGTTGTTACCCCGGAGGGAATGGGCCCGAAATATATCCTGCACCATTTTCCGAACCTTTTCCTTATCGATATCCCCGGCAACCACCAAAACAGCATTGTTGGGGGTATAATATTTTTTGTTGATAGGCCAGGAATTCGTCCAGGGAAGCGGCATCCAGATCTTTCATATATCCTATATTGGGATCCTTATAGGGATGCACTTTGAAAAGGTTTTCGGATACGCTGAACAACAATTGCCCATAGGGGGCATTGTCGTAACTGAGCCTTCGTTCTTCCTTGACCACTTCATTTTGGGTATCCACCCCAACCTGTTCGATGACCGGGTGGAGCATGCGCTCGGATTCCATCCATAGTCCCAGTTTCACCTGGTTGGAAGGGAAGATCTCATAGTAATAGGTGCGGTCCTGGGAGGTGTTGGCATTGACCTGTCCGCCATGCGATGATACGATCTTGAACCATTGGCCCCGGCCGATATTCTCGGTGCCCTCAAACAAAAGGTGCTCAAAAAAGTGAGCGAAACCCGTGCGGCCATCTGCCCGGTCCTTGCCCGCCAACGTGGTACATGACGCGAGGTAATAACCAATGGGGCGGCATTGTCCTGATGCAGGATCACATGCAGGCCGTTATCCAGGTCGTATTCTTCATAATTGACTTCCTGCGCATGGCATGAAAGCCGAACTAAACAGCAAATAGAAGAGGGAGCAACGATTTTTTCATTCCTGTAATATTGTGTAATTTCCGGATGGCCGGATTATGGGTAGCACCTATTCGGATGGATGTTACACGAAAATAATCCTTTTCGCACTTGGGCAAAGAAAATGCGGCTTGTTTAACACGATTTTATGGGATAATGGATCAATATTATTACCTTTAGTCCAGGCAACTGAAAATCGATTTATACATGAGGCAATTTTCACTTCCTATACGATTTGGAATCGCAACGAGTGGCATGTTTGATCGCATATTTTCTGATTCTTTCACTTTTCGGATTGCACACCAATGTATATTTCAGTTTGTTCAATGCAGTGATTACCGGATTCGGGATTTATGAAGCCATTAAAGTACCATCGTCTGGAACTCAGGGACAAATTCAACTATGGGACTGGTTTTGCAGCGGGCATCGTTACCGGCTTTCTGGCCACTCTGATCTTTACTGTCTTCTTCGCCTTCTATGCTACCGAAATCAATCCGGAATTCCTGCAAAACTTACCACCAAGTGGTTTAATCAATTCAGGGACTTTCAGGGCATTGTTTTCTTTACTGTGGCTATCATGGGATTTGCCACGTCCCTGGTACTCACCCTGTCTTTTATGCAGCTTTTTAAATCTTCAAACAACCCCAGCAAAAAGGCCGCATAAATTCCCTTTAAAAACCACTTGTGAATTCACGATAATCCAGTATATTTGCACCCGCCTTTGCAGCAGGCGTTGCCGCAAAGGGTATGCCGCCTGCATTCAGGGGGCTTATTCAGCAAAACAAATTAATACACTCGCTATGTACGCAATTGTAGAGATAGCAGGGCAGCAATTTAAAGTTGCAAAAGACCAGAAAGTGTTTGTTCACCGTTTGCAGGAAGAAGAAGGGAAAAAAGTCACCTTCGATACTGTACTCCTGCTGGAAGACGGATCGAACATCGCCGTTGGCGCCCCGGCTATAGACGGCGCGGCTGTTGAAGCCAAAGTCCTCAGGCACCTGAAAGGTGACAAAGTCATTGTCTTTAAAAAGAAAAGACGGAAAGGCTACCGAAAGAAAAATGGCCATCGGCAATCCCTGACCGAACTGGTGATTGAAGGAATCATTGCCAAGGGAGCCAAAAAAGCAGCAACGCCAAAGCGGAGCCTGCACCACCGGAAAAACGGAGGCAAAAAAGGAAACAGCAGCCCCGAAGGCTAAAAAAGAGGCTCCCAAGGCTAAAACCGTGGATAGCAAAGCCAAAAGAAAAGAAGGAGGCGGCCGAAGACCTGAGCAAGCACACCGTAGCCGAACTGAAGGAGATGGCAAAAGCCAAAGGCCTTGAAGGATATTCTTCCCTGAAGAAGGCCGAGCTGATTGCCGCCCTGAAGAAATCTGAAAAGAAGTAAAACCCGACCCGCATCGGGTTGATAAAACTAAAATAAGATGGCACATAAAAAAGGTGTTGGTAGTTCAAAGAACGGAAGGGAATCCGAATCTAAACGCCTGGGCGTTAAGATCTTCGGAGGCCAGGCCGCAATTGCCGGAAATATCATCGTAAGACAAAGGGGGACCAAACACAACCCCGGTGAGAATGTATATGCATCCAAGGACCATACCCTGCATGCAAGGGTAGACGGGGTCGTAAAATTTGAGAAAAAAGCCGGTGGAAAATCCTATGTTTCCATTGAGCCCTTTAAGGCCTGAACCAGTCTGCCCCAATCAAAATATCTACTTAAAACCCTCCGCTTGCGGAGGGTTTTTTGTTCAGGCCGATCAGATAACCTTATCTTAAGGTTTTGGTAACTCCCAAACCGCTTGGCTTTGCCATCTTTGCGGTATTAGAAGATGTGTTCAATTTTCAATTTGTTTGAGTTAGTTTAGCCCAAAAACCGATATGCTGCATATCGGTTTTGTCTTTTCCACAGGCAGCTTAAAAACTCCTTAATAGCGGTAATAATCCGGCTTGTAAGGGCCTTTTACATCCACTCCGATATAGGTCGCCTGGTCCTCCTTAAGTTCTGTAAGTTCGGCCCCCAGGCGCCGGAGGTGCAGCCTGGCTACCTTTTCGTCCAGGTGTTTCGGAAGGGTATAAACCTTGTTTTCATACCGGTCGCGTTTTTCCACAGTTCGATCTGTGCCAGGGTCTGATTTGTGAAGGAATTGCTCATCACAAAACTTGGGTGGCCTGTGGCACATCCCAGGTTTACCAGCCTGCCTTCCGCAAGAACGATAATGTCCTTGCCATCAATGGTATATTTATCTACCTGCGGCTTAATCTCATCCTTGGTCTCCCCGTACTGCTCGTTCAGCCATGCCATGTCGATCTCATTGTCGAAATGGCCGATATTGCAAACAATGGCCTTGTCCTTCATGGCCCGGAAATGTTCCTCCCTGATGATATCTTTGTTCCCTGTGGCCGTGATGATGATATCGCGATTGCCGATCACCGTTTCCAGCTTCTTGACCTCAAAACCGTCCATCGCTGCCTGCAGGGCACATATGGGATCGATTTCGGTTACCGTCACCATTGCCCCGGCACCCTTTAAAGGAGGCCGCAGTTCCTTTACCCACGTCTCCATAACCGGCAACAACTACGCGTTTTCCCGGCCAGCATGGTATCTGTTGCCCGGCGTATTGCGTCTACCGCACTTTCCCGGCATCCGTATTTATTATCGAATTTGGACTTTGGTGACAGAATCGTTCACGTTAAAGGCCGGCATGGGAAAGGTGTCCCTTTTTTATACCGCTGGTACAGCCTGTTCACCCCGGTTGTGGTTTCTTCAGACAGGCCCCGGATTCCTTTGGCGAGCTCGGGATAAATATCCAGGACCATATTGGTGAGGTCGCCCCCGTCATCCAGGATCATATTTAGGGGCTGGCGGTCTTCCCCGAAAAACAAAGTTTGTTCAATACACCAGTCGAATTCCTTCTGCGTCATTCCCTTCCAGGCGTATACCGGGATACCGCCGCCGCTATAGCAGCGGCTGCATGGTCCTGGGTGGAAAAAATATTGCAGGAACTCCAGGTGACCTCGGCGCCGAGCGCCACCAGGGTTTCTATAAGAACAGCCGTTTGAATGGTCATGTGGAGACAGCCGGCGATCCGTGCTCCTTTGAGGGGTTGCTGCTTGGCATATTCCTTACGAAGGGCCATCAGCCCGGGCATCTCGGATTCGGCCAGTGAAATTTCTTTTCTTCCCCATGCCGCCAGGGAAATATCTTTTACCTTATAGGGTACATAAGGTAGGGTTTTGGTACTCATATCCTTTTTTCTTTTTACTTTCGTTAAACAGCTGTTTTTAACATGAAAATGCGCCTCAAAGGTACTAATTACTTAATAAACTATGCCTCTTTATAAAACTATAACAGTTAGCAAAGGCATTACCGTATACATCTGGGAAATTACAGAATCGGAGGAAGAACTTGCCCGGGGGTTGCCCTCACGGACCATTGTCAGCAACGAATGGACGGGATGAAATCCGCACTGCACAGGCGGGGATTCCTAAGCATCCGGCATCTGATGTAGCTGCGGGTTATGTAGACCACGATCTCTACTACGATCCATGGGGCAAACCACACCTGAAGGACGACCGGTATATCTCCATTACCCATTCTCATCAGTTCACGGGGATTATCGTCAGTGACACAAAGGATGTGGGGATCGATATTGAGTTGCAGCGGGAAAAGATCCTGCGGATAGCCAATAAATTTACGCCCCTTGAAGAATACAAGACCATTGCCAATACTGATGCCCTCATCCGGAAACTCACCATTGTGTGGGGGGCGAAGGAATCTTTGTTTAAGATCTATGCCAAACAGGGGTTGAGTTTCCTCCACCATGTGGAAGTTCACGACTTTCGCCTTCGATGCCACGGAAACAACTGCCGAGATCCTCTTTCCACGGGGACTATTCGACCTATCAGCATTCACTTTTTTGAATTTGAAGGCTACACCTGCGTGTACGCCATCAGGCAATAAGTTGTGGTTTTGGCATATGACAGCCCGAAAAGAATACATTTACAAAACCTATATATCAAACTTGAAACAGGAAATTTGGATATATCAGTAGAACTTACCTTTACCCCGCTCCGGGACGACTTTGAGGAGCCGGTCATCTCCTTCATAAAGAAATTGAGGGCTTCGGGCCTAACAGTTTTGGAAAACCCGTTGAGCACTCAGGTTTACGGGGAATACGACGCCATCATGTCCCTGTTGCAAAAAGAGATAAGGGAGGCTTTCGAAATGATCGACAGCGGCCTTCTTTACATTAAAATTGTCAAATCGGACCGAAGCGGATATGAGCCAGATTTTTGATTGGCTTTTCACCCAGTACAAGGATACCGCAACGTATCTGGTGGTCCTGGAGATGATCGCTGTGGTCTTCGGTTTCCTGAGCGTCTGGTATGCCAAACGCGAAAACATCCTGGTTTTTCCAACCGGCATCATCAGTACGGGGATCTTCGTATACATCCTCTTTGTTTTTGGCTTGCTTGGCGACATGCTCATCAATGGCTACTATTTTGCAATGAGTATTTACGGATGGTATGAATGGACCCGGAAAGTGGATAGTACCCACTTCATCCCCATTACAAGAACCACAAAGAAGGAAAAAACCTGGTCGGTAATCTTATTTGTCGCGACCCTGGTATTTGTTACCCTGGTGTACCTGGCATTCGACAAGTTTAACGTGTGGACGGCATATGTCGACACGGTAACTACCGCCGTATTTTTTGTGGGTATGTGGCTGATGGCAAAGAAAAAGCTCGAAAACTGGACCTATTGGATCATAGGGGATGTTATCTCGGTCCCGCTTTATTTGTTCAAAGGACTTATATTTACCTCCCTGCAGTTTTTTCTGTTTACCCTCATTGCCATCTTTGGCTACATCGCATGGAAGAAAGACTTGAACAAAAGCCCACAGACCTTGTTAAAGTAGTATTGTACGGCCCTGAATCCACAGGGAAAACCACACTTGCACAAGAGCTTGCAGAACACTACCATACCCGGTGGGTGCCCGAATTTGCCCGGGAATACCTGCAGGAGAAATGGGACCGCGAACACAGGACCTGCGAGCCGGAAGACCTGCTGCCCATAGCAGAAGGCCAGATGTATTTGGAAAATACCCTTTCGGAATCCGCCGAAAAGCTACTCGTCTGCGACACGGATCTGCTGGAGACCAAGGTTTATTCCGAGGCATATTATACGGGGGAGTGCGACCCGCTTCTGGAGAAATATGCCTTGAAAAACCGGTACGACCTTTACCTGTTAACGTATATAGATACCCCCTGGGTGAAGGATGATTTGCGGGACAAGCCGGACGAACGGGAGCGTATGTTCGCTTATTTCAGGGAAGCCCTCGAAAAATATCAAAGGAAATTCGTTATTTTAAAGGGGACGAAAGAAGAACGCTTCGCCAGAGCCATAGAACTCATCGACAACCTCTTAAAAACATGACGGATTTCACCGAGAAGGACAAAGCCCAGTTAGCCGAGAAAGGCATCACCAAGGAACAGGTAATCAAGCAGATAGGAATCTTTGAACAGGGAATTCCATACGTGAGGCTGGAAAAGGCCGCCGTGGCAGGGGAAGGGATTACGCGCCTGGATTCATCTGCACAACAAAGCTGTATTAAAAGTTATGAATCAGTCAGGCACGGCCTGGACCTGCTGAAATTTGTCCCGGCCTCCGGCGCGGCTTCCCGCATGTTTAAAGCCCTTTTCAACTTCCTGGAAGGATATGACCCCGAAACAGAAACCCTGAAGGCCTACCTGTCGCGTAGCGGAAATTCGGGGATGAAAACATTTGCGGAAAACCTGGAACATTTCCCGTTTTACGACCTGGTGGCAAAAAGGATCCGTGGGAAAGCTGGCTCCAAAGACCAGGAAGCTTACCTTTTTGTCAAAGAGATGTTGGGGGAGGACAAGCTAAACTTCGGATTCCTTCCAAAAGGTCTGTTGCCCTTTCATAATTACGGCACCTACCTGGCTACCCCATTCGAGGAACACCTGATGGAAGCTTCTGCCTATGCCAGCAGGAGTGGGAATGCGCAATTGCATTTTACCATTTCCGAACAACATGGCGAACTATTCAATAAGGAGTTCAGCCGGATTAAGGAACGGGTCTCGGCCGCGGCAAAAACATCCTTTGATGTAAGCTACTCCTATCAGAAGTCAGCGACCGATACCATCGCGGTCACCCCGGAAAATGAGCCCTTCCGCAATGAGGATGGGAGCCTGCTGTTCAGGCCGGGCGGACATGGGGCGCTGATCGAAAATCTCGATGAGCAGGAAGCGGACATCCTTTTTATTAAAAATATAGACAACGTGGTCGTTTCTTCCATGGCCGAAGAGGTAAACCAAAGTAAAAAGGTCCTGGGAGGGTACCTTTGTCAACTGCAGAAACAGGCCCACGCCTATGCGGAATTACTTGAGGGGGAATTAAGTGGGGAACAACTCGTGGAAATCAAAACATTTCTTATCGAGTCGCTTAATGTCCGGTTGGCTGAAAACTTCCCGGGTTATAGCCTGAGGCAGCAGATCGATATCCTGAAAGATAAGATCAACCGTCCTATCCGTGTCTGCGGGATGGTAAAAAATGAAGGGGAACCGGGAGGTGGCCCTTTCTGGATCCGCGATTCAAACGGCAATATTTCGTTGCAGATAATTGAGTCGGCCCAGGTAGACAAATCCGACGCAAGACAACTTGCGATTTTCAGGGACTCTACCCATTTTAACCCCGTGGACCTGGTATGCGGGGTTAAAGACCATAGGGGCCAGAAATTCAGATTGCAAAACTTTGTGGATTCCCGCCAGGGGTTCATAACCACTAAGACCCAGGAGGGAAAACCCCTTAAGGCGCTCGAATTGCCCGGACTATGGAACGGGGGAATGGCTTTCTGGAATACGGTATTTGTAGAGGTGCCCCTCAGAACATTCAATCCGGTCAAGACCGTAAACGACCTTTTAAAACCTGCACACCAGGCCAGGCGTACCCCATAGGAAGACCGGCCATTCCCCTCCTTTGCGTGTAACAATTACACAAAGTGTGTAATCGTTCTACACAATACCAACCATTCCGAATGGCAGGTAAAAAGGACATTGTCTCAATAAGATACAGGCATACAGGCATTTAATAAAATAATCTGCCGCTGTAATCTTATGGCATCATATTTTCTATATACATATTGATATTAAATCATGTATAATTTAAAAATACACAAAATGGAAATGAAGAAATTAAGTTTGGTTTTTACTATGGCAGCAGCTGGTTTTCTGGCTCAAAATGCTGTAGCTTCTTATAATGTAATCGATACAAAAACTCCTGCCATCACAGTTCTTCAGGATGAGTTCAGTGCTATTGACAATAGCGAACTTCCTGCTGCTGTAACCGATGCGTTTGCCAAAGACTTCCCTGATGCTCAAATCACAAAAGCCTATGTAAATCAGGAAGGGCAATATAAATTGGAGGTAACAAAACAAGACGGTAGCACTACCGAATTGTATGCCGATTCAGAAGGCAATTGGATTGACATGTAAATTTGTCCTGATTTACACATAATTGGTAATCCGAAAAACCCTGTAATCCTACAGGGTTTTTTTATACCTGCCCTCCATGGGATATGTGTAAGATTTTTACAGCCGCGTGTATATTTTACACAATCCCCCGGAAATATGTCTCTCGCGAATTATTTGTAAATGACACAATTACAAATAGTTACAAGAATTGGAATGCATCCGGGAATCTGGTATAATTATTTCAATGTGTATGCTGAGTTTAACCATTAAAATTTGTTTATCATGAAAAAAGTAATATTTGCAATCGCTATGGCACTGGGATGTATGACCACCTTTGCCCAGAGTACTCCTGAGGATTCTCAAAATCAATCCGCAACGGCCACCGAGGCACAGGCAACTCAGGATACCTATAAGGAAATCGCCGTTGAGGAATTGCCTGAGGCAGTATCTTCAGCTGTGGCTAAAAACTATCCTACTGCCACTATCAATAAAGCGTATATGAATGATGCCAATGAATATAAATTGGAAGTATCACTGCAGGATGGTACCGCTGGTACCCTCTATGCCGATGAAGATGGAAACTGGATTCAGTAAGACGTCTTAAGCCCCCCGGGCATAAGCCAGTGGGCATCCAATATTTTGAATTGGCAAAAGGAGCCGGGGAATTCCCCGGCTCCTTTTTCTTATGGTTTCCCCTGGAAACCGATCCCTTCCTCCCGCACAACCCTGTCTGGGAACCCAGGCTATTCCTGACTTTGGTCCCACCCCCGGCAAATGAATTAAGATTTTTTTCTTAAAAGACCTCCGCGACGGCCTTTTTTTGCGTATATCCCTATACTAAGGATACACTACCAATTATGTCGCGAATATTGCTCATAGAGGATGACATTCCCTATTGCCAGATGTTGGAAAAATTCCTGAGTAAGCAGGGGTATGATGTTCAAAGCAGCTATACGGCTCCCGATGCCCGGACCAAACTCTCCAATACCCGTTTCGACCTGGTTCTAACTGATCTTCGACTTCCCGATTACGACGGACTTAAAATTCTATCGGATGTAAAAGAAGCATCCCCCGAAACGGGGGTAATCCTTATGACCGGGCATGCAGAGGTACATACCGCAGTCAGTGCCATGAAGAAAGGGGCCCTGGATTATCTGGCGAAACCATTTGCCCCGGATGAAATGCTGTCGGTGGTGCGCAAAGCGCTAGAAACATCTCCCCAGCCGCAGGGGAAAAAGCCTGCTGAAGTTACTAAACCGAAGTCCCGGAATACTATGCCGGCTTCTGTGATTAAAGGGGTCAGCGAGAGCTCAAAGAAATTGATGGAATTCATTCAGTTGGTCGCTCCCACGGAAATGTCGGTGCTCATCTCAGGGGAAAGCGGTACCGGGAAGGAAGTAGCCGCCCGCTGTATTCACGACCTGAGCCCTAGAAAAGATTCCCCATTTATTGCGGTTGATTGTGGCGCAATTGCCAAAGAACTGGCCACCAGTGAATTCTTCGGCCATCTGAAAGGGAGTTTTACCGGTGCCGTGGTCGATAAGGTAGGCCATTTTGAGGCCGCAAACGGGGGCACCCTGTTTTTGGATGAAGTTGGCAACCTTTCCTATGAACACCAGATCCATCTGCTCAGGACACTTCAGGAGCGGAAGGTCAAAAAAGTAGGTGCTTCAAAGGAAGTATCCGTGGATGTGCGCATTATAGCCGCCACGAATGAGGATTTGAAAAAAGCTGTTTCCCGGGGTCGTTTCCGGCAGGATCTGTATCACCGCCTCAACGAATTCTCCATAAAAGTCCCTTCCCTGGATGAACGGGAAGAAGACTTCATGCTCTTCGCAAATGCATTCCTGTATCAGGCCAATGAAAGTTTGCACAAGGAGGTGATTGGCTTTTCGGAAGAAGTGGTGGAGGCCTTCGAACAATACCGTTGGCCCGGGAACATCCGCGAGCTGAAAAATGTAATCAAAAGGGCCGTACTGCTTACAGAGGAGGACACCGTGCAGATCGAAGCCCTGCCAGAGGAGGTTATTATGGGCCAACTCGGCGAACTATCCTATCCTTCCCTGGCCAAGGACGACTATGAAAAGGAGCGGATTGTAAAAGCGTTGAAAAAAACGAAGTTCAACAAATCAAAAGCTGCCAAACTGCTCAAGGTAACCCGTAAAACCTTGTATAACAAGATCAACCATTATAATCTGGACTTGTAGCTTTTAGGAGATTTTCCTGTGCGGCAACCAATTCCCCTGCATTGTACGCCAAACGCCTGTAGATTTCAGGGATTTTTTCTTCCCCTGCCGTTCTCCCCAATTCGAGAATCTCAAGGTCTCCAATGCATTTGATGGCTTGCAATTGCCGGAACATGGGCAACATGCGGTGTGCGATGCGCTGCATTTCCTCCCATTCTTCAGAATTAACTGCCTTTTTAAGCCTTTTCATATTCAAACGGGTCTCCCTGATGAAGGTTTCGAGGATCCCTGCCCAATCCGCGCTATCGTCCCCGAGAAATGATCGAATCGCATCCAGGCTGAATAACCCGTTCGAAGCCCCGATGGCAGCTACGGGATAATTCTCAGGAGGATCCACCGGACCTGGTATTCGGCCAAGCCGCTGCAGTACTTGTTCCAAGGTCTGTTTCCTGAATGGTTTTTGAAGGACATCGGCAAACCCCTTTTTCCTGTAGCTGTCTAAATTGACATGCCTTCGGCCGGTCATGGCGATAATGGGCTGGCCGGTATAATGGCTGTATTCATTCGATTTTAACCTTCTGAGCACTTCAAATCCGTCTGCTGTGGGCATCTGTATGTCGGTCAGCACCAATCCATAGGAAATTTCGCGATCTCGAGGCAGCTCGTTAAAATCCGAATAGGTAATTGCAGACATGCCCAGGCTCTGGCACATGTCCTCCAGGAGTTGCAGCATGGCCGGGTCATCATCAAAAATAAGGATGCTTTCCTTCCCCTTTCCTGTGGGGCTGGCCGATTTTTCCTGGGCCTGGCGGTCCGGAGCGACGCGGAGGGGGATCTGTAAGGTAAATGTGCTGCCTTTTCCGGGTTTGCTGCGTACCTCCAGGCTTCCTCCCAGTAACTCGGCAAGTTTCTTGGAAATGGTGAGCCCCAACCCATATCCCCCATAGGTCTTTTCCACCTGCTCATCTGCCTGCTGGAATTCCTGGAAAATGATTTCCTGCTTATGCTTGGGGATCCCGATTCCGGAATCGATCACTTCTATCTTAGCCCGCAACATTCCAGACCTGGGAGGACTACAACCGGCCCTTACCATAATGGTCCCCTGTTGCGTAAATTTAAAGGCGTTCCCGATTAAATTGGACAAGATTTGCCGGATCCTGAAGGGATCACTGACTACCGGCCTTTCCAGTTCCGGGGCAATTTCCAGTATCAGGGATATCCCCTTTTTGCCGGCGTATATTTTCTCAAGGTTTTCCGAAGTTTCCCGGATGATGCCTGGCAGCGAGAAGGCCACCTCGTCTATCTTCAATCGTCCGGAAGCCAGTTTCGAAAAATCCAGCAGGTCTGTCACCAGGCGGTCCACATAGCCTGTGGCTGAACGCAGGTGGGTCAGGTAATCCCGCTGCTTGGGGTTAAGCGAGGTAGCTTCCATCAGTTCGGAGTACCCGGAAATGGCATTCAGCGGGGTACGGAGGTCATGACCAACGGTGGAGATCAATTGCTCCCTGCTCTTGAGCAGGGATTCCGTAATCCCTTTTTGCTTCTCCAGTTGGCGACGGTAATTCTGTACCTGCCAGTAGTCCTTATGGATCAGGAAGGTGAACAAAACCACGATCCCAAGGCCCAGAACGGTGGCGATTACGGCTATCCTGAAGCTCCGCTGGAGCGCCCTCTCGCGCTCCTGGGTATCATAAAGGGAATTCAGCAGCACCTCGTCCTCAGTGGCCGAAACGATATTTTTAAGCTGCTGGGAGAGGGCCAGGTCGTTTTTGAGTAGCTCTTCCTCCTGACGCTGCACAACCAGCTGCGACCTGGATTCGCTGCGCCTGGCTTCGGTAATAAGCCCTTTGGAAAGCTCCAGGATGGAGTCGAGTTGCTTGCGGTTCAAGCGCTCCCGGGCATTGTCCGGGATATTCTCATTCAGGTAATCTGCAATGTCTTCAATGACCTCCCTGGCTTTCGGGGAAAGGCTTTTATAGTTCGGGGCCAGGCCTTCCGGGGTGATCTTGCCCAGGGAAGCCTCGAGTTTTCGGAAATTTTGCAGCGCTTCATCCAGGGAATTGTTGGCACCACTGCGCATTTTGAGGTTCCTGAGTTCATTATTGTTGGCCACCCGTTCCTTCAGTAGCACCTCAATGCTATCCAATAGTGTTTTCTGCCGTTCGTGGGTAGTGTTTGCTTTCAGGGTATCAATATCCCGGAGCAGGGAATCTATTTTCTTTTCATAGCGGGAGAAATTGTCCCTGGTTTTGGTCTGCAGGGCCAGCCTGGATAAGGTCTCTGCCTTGTATAAACCGATTAGGAGCGATCCGGTTCGCAGCAGTTTCTCGTCATTGTCCGTTGTGCTTTGCTCGGACAGGTAGTGGTTTATTTCCGAATAAATAAAGAATCCCACCACGGCCGTCAGGAAGACCAGCACCAGGTAACTGGCGATGATCTTTAATGTGAATCGGTTCTTTTTGCTTCGGGCCATAAATGTGGATTTCCATGCAAACCTATTATAGATACGTACTTGCCCGGAATATTGTTCAGCCAGCCCGGGGATATTTTTACCCCCTGCTATGTTTTTAGGCGTGCGGGTCGTATATTTGTTATATCTCAAAGGGGTGCGAACTCCGTATGGTGAACGTTGCAGGCCGCAAGTCCTGTCAGATAAACCAACCGGATAAGCTGAGATCATACCCAATGAACCTGCACGGGTAATGCCGTGAAGGGAACGCCTGTAGGGAATACTCCTGAAGGTTTCCTTAGGCTTGAGATGGCCGCTCGGCCGCAAGGCTGAACCGCATCTTTCCCAATGGGTAGCGACGGAAGTCGCCCGACAATCAATCCTGAATCAACTGGAATAATTGCCCCTTTTATTCGTCTCAAAATTGTGAACGAATGAAAATAATACCGCTTTCCCTCGCCATCCTGTTCATCCCCCTCGCAGTCGGGGCACAACAAATAACCGACCAGGAACCCGACAGCCTTCAGGCTCCTGAAATTACACTGGACGAGGTAATGGTCTCGGCCCTCAGGGCAACCCGTGAAATCCCAATAACTTTTACAGACCTACAGAAAAAGGATTTCCAGCCCAGGAATCTCGGGCAGGACATCCCTATCCTCCTCAATTATCTTCCGGCCGTGGTCACCACCTCTGACGCCGGCGCCGGGGTGGGATATACAGGGATCCGGGTACGGGGCAGCGATGCAACCCGGGTAAACGTCACCATTAACGGCATCCCTTATAACGACCCTGAATCGCATGGGACCTTTTGGGTGAACATGCCCGATTTTGCCAGCTCCGTGGAAAACCTCCAGCTGCAGAGGGGGGTGGGGACCTCCACCAACGGCGCGGGGGCCTTCGGGGCCAGCCTGAACCTGCTGACCGACAAGACTTCCGAGGATGCCTTTGCACTGGTATCCTCTTCTGCCGGCAGCTACCATACCCTGAAAAACACTGTAAAATTCAGTACAGGCCTGATGCGGGGCCATGTTGAAATGGCAGGCCGCCTCTCCAGGATCACTTCAGACGGCTATATAGACCGGGCATCCTCTGCACTGGACTCCTATTTCCTGCAAGGTGCTTATTTAAACGGGCACACCCTGATCAAGGCCTTGTTGTTCGGCGGACATGAGGTGACCTACCAATCCTGGTATGGCTTCGATCCGGCTACCCTGGCGGCTATAGGGGTAGATCCAAACCTGGATACCAACAGGACTTACAATATTGCCGGGATCCAGTTTGACGACGCCGGGAATTTTGAAGGCTTTTACGGAAACCAGGTAGACAACTATAAACAAGACCACTTCCAATTGCACTGGAATGAGACCTGGAGTACGTCCTGGTCCAGCCATCTGGCCTTGCACTACACCAGGGGCCGGGGTTTTTATGAGGAGTACGTGGACGATTGGTATTACAGCAATATCCTGTTTGCAGAGGATTCCCAGCTGAGCTTCATAGGCCGGGAGGATTTTACCCTAAACGGGGAGGAGGTTAATTCTACGGATTATATCAGAAGGCGATGGCTGGATAATGATTTTTACGGCACCGTATTTTCGGCGACTTATGCGCAGGCACCTGTCAGGATTGTCCTTGGTGGCGGTTATAATTTTTACCTGGGCGACCATTTCGGGGAAGTCCTTTGGTCCCAATACTCCAATGGCGACCCGATTAGGGACCGCTATTACGAGGACGACTCCCGGAAAACCGATCTCAACTTCTTTGCAAAATCCTCTTACGACATGGGCACGGACTGGAGCCTTTTTGGGGATTTACAATACCGTAGAGTGGGATACAGGGCCAATGGAGCGGAAACCGGCACGGTAGACGATTCATTTAATTTCTTCAACCCCAAAGCGGGTGTCACCTACCACCTGAGCCCGGCGAACAATATCTACTTTTCTTATGCCCGGGCCCACAGGGAGCCAAACCGCAACGATTATGAAAGCGGGGCCCCGAAACCGGAAAAGCTGAATGATTTTGAACTGGGTTGGCGCTTTCTGTCCGATGCCCTGCAGTTGAATGCCAATGTATACTATATGCGTTATAAGGACCAGCTTGTACTGACCGGCGAACTGAACGACGTGGGGGCACCCCTCCGGGCTAATGTGGGAGACAGCTACCGTCTGGGCCTGGAAATGGATGCGAGCCTCGATTTGAGCACGAAGTGGAGATGGGAACCGAATTTTGCCCTGAGTTCCAATAGGAATGTCGATTTTTTCTTTGAGCGCGACGGGCAATTGCGCGATCTGGGCCAAACACATATTGCCTATTCCCCCTCATTGATAATAGGGAACCACCTTACCTATGCCCCCCTGGAAGCCCTTCAGATGAGCCTGCTAACCAAGTATGTGGGGAAACAATTTATGGGGAATATAGATTCCGAGGCCTCGGTTTTAAAGGCCTACTCTCAAACCGACCTCAATATACAATACCGGCTGGATGTGGGAGACTGGGCTGACGGCCTTACCCTCTCGGCACTGGTCAACAATCTGTTTGATGCCCATTACGAGTCCAATGGCTACTTTTATACATATGACGACGATTTCACCAATCCGGGTGCGGTGACCACAATAGAAGGGGCCGGGTATTACCCCCAGGCGGGGATCCATTTCCTGCTGGGCGGCACCCTCCGTTTTTAATTAAGGATTCGTTAAAAGGGAAGGGGGTGAAGGGGACTTTGGCGTACCTTGGTGAGGGATATGACCCATATGAAACATATCCCCACTTTTGGAAGCCGGTTGCGCAGGAATATCGTGCTGGTGCCCGAGAGTATCGAAGCGTGCTCCGGGATCCGGGTATTCGGGCAATTGCTGAAGTCGTTTATTTTTAGCACGGATGTGGCCATTATCCGCAATACCAATGCGGATGCCATTATTGCGGTGTATCCGTTCACCCCGCAACCCACCATCTCTCAGGCCCTGATCCTGGCCGCGGATAAACCTATTTTCTGCGGCGTTGGCGGCGGGGTGACCACAGGCGACCGCTCACTGGCACTGGCCGCCCATGCTGAATTCCAGGGGGCTTTGGGCATCGTACTGAACAAACCCACCCCCAATACCCTGATCCTTAAATTAAAGGAAATCGTGGACATCCCGGTGGTGGTAACCATCGTTTCCCCCAGGGAAGACCTGGAAGGCCGCATCGCGTCGGGAGCGGACATCCTCAATGTTTCCGGGGCCGAACAGACCACGGAGATAATCAGGAAAATACGGGAAATAGATGACAAAGTGGCGATTATCGCCACAGGGGGAAAGACCGATGAGACCATCAATATGGCTATTGAGGCGGGTGCCAACGCCATCTCCTACACCCCGCCGGGGACCGGAGAATTATTCAAAGCCGTTATGAAGGCGTACAGGAGTGAACACTGAACCCGGCTAGTTAGAAATCACCACAACATTCCCGCTCTGGGTAGCGCGGTATTCGAGCATATCGTAGTATCGGGCGCCGTCATCCGGCCGGTTGAGCATCTGGCCTGTAAAAAGGCTGTATTCATAGTCGTCACAGGGACAGGTTGCCGTTTGCCCGTGCAGTTCCATAGTGGAACAGTCGTTAGGGGAATGGTTGGGGCAGGAGGCCTCAAAAGCCCGGAATACTCCGAACCCTGTGTTCATTACGAAAGCCCCGCGGATACCAACCCCCTGTGTCCCTATGTACACGGCATTTCCCGTATTGGTTAGGGGGCTGTACAAGGGGAGGTTGAGGTTGATGTCGAACCTGAAGCCAATTTCAGGGAGGTACGGGTTGCGGGAACCCCCATCATGGCTGCAGGCCAAAAGCATAACCGAAATAATTAAAACTCTTGCCTTGCGCATGCGCGACGCGGAATTAGCCATTCCTGACAAAAGTGAACAAAAATTATGTATCTTTGCGTTAAATCCTCTTTAAAAAAGGGGATTTTCCTATTAAGGAAACACCACGAGGGCGGGCACTCACCCCCAAAATGTTTAGCGCTAAGCCTTTACAGTTAAATAGGTGGGGCATGCCATACAGGTTTTCATAAATTGAGACTTGGTCCCTGAACCCATGCCAGGGAATTGGTTTCCGACAGGAGTTTTGGGAGGGCTGAAGGCTTTCCCGGAAAATGATTAGTTATGAGCAACGTATCCTATTATACGGCGGCCGGCCTTAAAAAGCTGAAAGACGAATTAAACCACCTGAGGGATGTGGAACGCCCCAGGGCTTCCCAGGCTATTGCCGACGCCAGGGATAAAGGGGATTTGTCTGAAAATGCCGAATACGATGCGGCCAAGGAAGCACAAGGGCTTCTGGAGCTCAAGATTTCCAAGCTGGAAGAAACACTGGCCAATGCCAGGTTGATTGACGAATCCCAGTTGGATACTTCCAAGGTGCTGGTACTTTCTACTGTCAGGCTTAAAAACAGACAGAATGGTACCGAGATGAAATATACCCTGGTAGCCGAAAGCGAGGCCAATCTGAAGGCCGGCAAAATTTCGGTAACTTCTCCGATAGGAAAAGGCCTGCTCGGAAAGAAGGTCGGGGATGTGGCCGAAATCCAGGTGCCCAACGGGACGCTCAAATTCGATATCCTTGAAATAACAAGGCAGTAAAAGCCTGTATCGGCTAATTCGTATTCAATTTTTGTATCTTCAGGGCGGGATATCCCGCCACGATCCCTGTCAGTAAATAATAGTAAGAGCGCCATGCCCAGTATTTTCACCAAGATCATCAACGGGGAGATCCCCTGTTATAAAATCGCCGAAGAAAAGGACTTCTTCGCCTTTTTGGATATCAACCCCAATGCCAGGGGACATACCTTATGCGTGCCTAAAAAGGAAGTGGATCGGATTTTAGACCTGGACGAAAAAACCTACCTGGGCCTGATGGCCTTTGCGAGGCGAATTGGCCGGGCGATTGAAGCGGCCGTACCCTGTAACCGGGTTGGGATGACGGTAATTGGCCTGGAGGTGCCCCATGTCCATGTGCACCTGATCCCATTGCATAGTATGGCGAATGCTACTTTCCAGCACAAGGAAAAATTAACGCCACAGGTTTTCGAAGAAACGGCCCGGGCGATCCGGGAACAATTGGCGGCAGCGGGAGGATAGCCCGCTCTTTCCCTAGCCGAAGGACGGCAGTCCGTTGAGAGATATATAGACTCCGGCCCCAACCAGGCAGATCAGCAGCAGGACGAGCACAAAAAACAGGGTGGTGAAGCGTATAGAAGCCCGGTCGGGCATCACCATTTTCTGATAGTATTCCACACTTCGTTCGATATCATCCGTCCACTTTACCGGATAAATAATGGAATTGCATTTGTTGCAGCGCAGCTCGTGGGTTACCTCCGGGGTAATCCTGTGATAGAGCTTCCCATAGGTGTGCCTCTGGTAAAAGGTAAGGGTCATGTCCTGGTTGAAACATTCGGGACAGTTATTGGTGAGCTCCGATTCCTGGATGGCGATCTGTTTTTCCTTTGTCATTCCTTCTGGTTTGCTTTAAGTGAAATCTGCATGATGGTACCTTCCTTACTGGAAGATAAGACCCGGATTTTACCCTGGTGATATTCTTCGACAATTCGCTTTACCAGGGACAACCCAAGGCCCCACCCCCTTTTTTTAGTGGTGACCCCGGGGTTAAATATGGCATTGAAATCACTTTTTGGGATTCCGTGACCCGTATCCGATACCAGGACATTCACCTGCTTCCCGTCCGGGATGATTTCAATGGCGATATGGCCCTTGCCTTTCATCGCATCGATCCCGTTCTTGACCAGGTTTTCAATGGTCCAGTTATAGAGCGAGCGGTTTAAAAGTACCGGAAACGCATCGGTTTTGGAATCAAAAGTGAAATGGATCAGCCGCGAACTGCGGAGTTTCAGGTAATCAAATGCGTGTCGCGTTTCTTTGACGATATCCGAGGGCTCCAGTTTGGGAAGGGAGCCAATTTGTGAAAATCGTTCCGTAATGGTCTGCAGACGGATGATGTCCTTTTCGATTTCCCGGGTGATATCCGGATGTATGTTTTCCGATTTGAGCAATTCGTTCCATCCCAGCAGGGAGGTAAGGGGGGTGCCGATCTGGTGGGCCGTTTCCTTGGCCATCCCGGCCCATAACCTGTTTTGTTCAGAGGCTTTATTGGTCTTGAAGAAAAAGAAAATGACCGCCCCGAAAAGGAAAATGATCAACAGAAGGGCAATGGGGTAGTATTTGAGCTTGTTCAGCACCTCGGAATTGCCATAATACAAGGTGGCTAAAGGCTCCCCTTTATAAGCGATGGCAATGGGCGTATTTTCATTTGCGAAGGTGCTTATTTTTTTTTTAAATAATTGCTGTCCGATACCAGATTCAGGGCGCATGTTGTTAGTTTTGATAGAGCCGTCCTTATTGACCAGGATCATGGGGGTGGAGGTGTTGTTCTGAAAGATCTTGACGTGCAGATTCCCCAAATCTGTATTTTCTGAAGACTGTAACAATTCTGATTGGGCGGTGGCCCAAATTTCCATTTTGTAGCGTTCTTCCTCCTTGAATTTTTTGAAAAAACTGTTGGTATTCCACAAAATCAGACTCACGATCACAAAGGCGGCGATCAGCAATACGATATTGGCGGTCTTCTTTCTCGGATTAAAGTTCATGCGGCGTTCTTCGCGACATCTAAGATAACTTAATTTAAGCTAAATTGTTGTACGGCGGTGAGCCTCCGGGGTTTTGATTGGGGGACAAATTATGTACCTTTACCACTTATGGGAAATACGCTTTCTATCGTGCCGTCAGAGGTACCTGTGCCGGCCTTGCACAGTTATTTACTGGGGGCTGTAGGGCCCAGGCCCATAGCCCTGGCCAGTACGATGGACGAGGGGGGAAGGCCCAATCTGTCGCCCTTCAGCTTTTTCAATGTGTTCAGTGCCCACCCGCCCGTACTGATCTTTTCCCCGGCACGGAGGGTCCGCGACAATACCAACAAGCATACCCTCGAAAATATACTGAAGACCATGGAAGTGGTGATCAATATCGTAAGCTATTCCATGGTGCAGCAAGTTTCCCTGGCCAGTACGGAATACGCCGAAGGGGAGAACGAATTCCTCAAGGCAGGCCTGGGAATGGTGGCGTCTGACCTGGTAGCCCCCTACCGGGTTGCGGAATCACCCGTACAGTTCGAATGCAAGGTGTCCCGGGTGGAACCGCTGGGAACCGGTGGCGGGGCCGGGAACCTGGTGATCTCGGAGGTGGTAAAGCTGCACCTGCAAAAAAATATCCTGGATGAGCACGGGCAGATCGACCCCGGGAAAATAGACCAGGTGGCGCGGATGGGTGGTAACTGGTATTGCAGGGCAAACAAGGGATTGTTTGAAGTGCCCAAGCCGCTTCAAGGGTTGGGGATTGGGGTGGACCAGATCCCGAAACACCTGCTCAGGAGCAGTCACCTTAGTGGGAATGACCTGGGGAAACTGGGGAATGTGCAGCGCCTGCCAACAGAAGAAGAAATTGAGGAGTTTATTTCCTCAAACCGCGAGTTACGGGCCGTTATCAGTGCCAATGACGAGACCCTTCGATTTAAAAAGGCACAGGAATTATTATCAATTAATGAAGTACTCTCCGCCTGGAAAGTGCTGCTGGCAAAATCTTAAGAAATGGAAATAGAAGGAACAATCAAATTGATCGATGAGACCAAAACCTATGGGAGCAACGGTTTCAGGAAAAGAGAAATGGTACTGACCACCCAGGAGCAATATCCGCAACACATACTGGTGGAATTCGTGCAGGATAAAACCGGACTGCTGGATAATTTCAAGGAAGGACAGGTAGTAAAGGTAAGCATTAACCTCAGGGGCCGGGAATGGACCAATCCCCAGGGGGAAACAAAATATTTTAATTCGATCCAGGGATGGCGGATTGAAACGCTACAGCCCACGGGATCGGATGAGATTCCGCCGGTACCGCCCATGGATGCCTTTGAACCCGTTGATGAACTGAATGAGGAAGACCAGGACGACCTGCCCTTCTAACCGGGATGACCCCTTCCCATCCGGGCGATAACTTACCATTTCGTCCTCATATATACGGGTTATGAGCAGTACACGGGCCATTGAAACCCTTTTCAGGAAATACCTTCCAACCCCGTTTACCATTGCGGTGCTCCTCACCATGCTCACCATCCTCCTCGCATGGGCATTTACAGGGAACACTTCGGAAGGCAGCCATCTTATGGCCATCCTTTCCTACTGGGAACAGGGGATCTGGAACAGGGGCCTGATTGTTTTTGCCTACCAGATGATGCTTATCCTGGTACTCGGCCACGTGCTGGTCCTCAGCAAGCCCATGGAAAAGCTGATCCTGCGATTGACGAGACAGGTTAGTTCCCCGGCCAACGCGGCCGTGCTGGTGGCTCTGCCCACCATGTTGGTATCATTCTTTAATTGGGGGCTGGGCCTGATCTTCGGGGCGATCCTCGCCCGAAAAGTAGGGGAGTATGCCCATGAACATCAGATCCCCATAAATTATCCCCTGGTGGGGGCGGCCGGGTATACCGGATTGATGGTCTGGCACGGGGGCATTAGCGGCTCGGCACCCCTGAAGGTATCGGAACCGGGGCACCTGAAAGACCTGATGACGGGCAGTGCCCCCGGGGAAATGCTCGCCCGCTTGCCCGATAGCATCCCTACCTCCCTTACGGTTTTCAGCCCCTCGAACCTCGGGATCTTCCTGCTCGTGGTCTTGCTCATTTCCCTGCTGGTGTACCGGCTGGGTAAAAAGGCGATGCCGACAGATATGGCGCTCCCGCGCTTTACTTTTGAGGAAGGGCGCTCCCGCGATAGCGGGGATGTGGGGTGGCTCGACCGTTCGAGATTGCTGTCCTCCATTTTCGGCGGCCTCATCCTCCTGGCCTTCTTTATTCAATATGCCTCCAGTATCCGCAACCTGGACATCACGCCAGACATGCTTAATTTTTTTATGCTCGGCCTCGCCCTGATCCTCCATGCCAACTTCCGGGCATTTATGGCCGCGGTGGATGCAGCTATTGGCGATACGGCGGGGATCCTGATACAATTCCCCCTGTATTTTGGGATCATGGGGATCATGGGAAGCAGTGGGATGATCAGTTCGATTTCTGACTTCTTTGTATCGGTTTCCAATTCGGTTACCCTGCCGCTCTTCACCTTTCTCAGCGCGAGTCTGGTCAATATATTCGTCCCCAGCGGGGGAGGCCAGTGGGCAGTACAGGGCCCTATGGTGGTGGAATCAGCCATGCGGCTCCACGTACCCCTGAACAAGGCAGTCATGGCATTGGCCTATGGCGACCAGATCACGAACATGCTGCAACCCTTCTGGGCCCTCCCGCTCCTGGGCATCACCCGCCTCAAGGCCGGAGAGATCCTTCCCTATACCCTGCTGTTTATGCTGGTCGGGGGGAGTGTGTTTATCCTGGGCCTCCTGCTGGTTTAGAAGAATTGGCTACATTAGTAAAAAAACTTGAATACCCCCGAAAATTACATTCCGGTCCTGGGCGAGGAGCCTGTTTTTCCGCCGGTTGAATACGCAAATGAGGACGGACTCCTGGCCATGGGGGGGGATCTCTCTCCCCGGCGCCTTATCAATGCCTACAGGCAGGGGATTTTCCCATGGTTCAATGACGATGCCCTGCCATTATGGTGGAGCCCGGATCCCAGGCTGGTCCTTTTCCCCGGGGAATTGAAGGTTTCCAAAAGCATGAGGAGGGTACTCAATTCGGGCCGCTTCCGGTGCACCCGTAACCAGGCCTTCAAACAGGTAATTCAGAACTGTGCCGATGTTCCGAGAAAGGGACATACCGGGACCTGGATTACGCCCGGCATGCAACATGCCTACCTCAAATTATTCGGGATGGGGATCGCCCATTCCTTCGAAACCTGGCAGGGGAACGAACTTGTGGGCGGGATATACGGACTGGACCTCGGACATGTATTCTGCGGGGAAAGTATGTACCATACCGTGAGCAACGCGTCCAAATATGCGCTCATCCAACTTGTGAACCACCTGGAGGAACGTAAATACCGCCTCCTGGATTGCCAGGTAAGCAGTCCCCACCTGCTCTCCCTTGGGGCGAGGCAAATTCCAAGGAGAAGGTTTCTCGAAATCCTGAAAACAGGAGGCAACCCCTGAACCCTTTCGGGGGTGTAACTCATTGCGGGCATTCGGCCTGCTTGGAAAATCGCCCCCTTTCTGCCGCCGATTTAATAAAGTACGTGATCGTGGTTTGCCGGTAAGGCTGGATGGGCATCCTTGAGCCTGCCTTCCGAATCAAAGAGAAAAACATATTCCTCATATTGCCCGTTTAATCTGCCTCCCGCCATGATCCGGTAGGTTATGGAAGGCAGCAGCAGGTTTTGAAAGGCATTCCGGATAAGACTTTCCGGGGCTTCGTCTGGAGCCGGGGTGTATTCCTGCTCCATCGACCGGATACGGAAACGGGCAAATTTGCCGCCGATCGTTTGCAAAACTGAGGAGTACACTTCCCTTGGGAGATCTACTTCCCGGATTCTGAACCGTATGTTGAGAAGCTGGCCCTCCCCGTCGAAGACTGCGGTATAGTGGAGGCGGGCTTTTTTGAACTTGACGGGAAAACGGGTACCACTACTGTCGGTTTCCCTGTAAAATTTAACACGCCGCACCGCATCAAAATGGTCTTCCACAAATTTCAGGACCGGATCCGGGCAATAGCTGCGTTTGATACGGTGTTCCCGCTCTGTTTTTATTTGAGCCGATGCCGGGAGGGACCATAAAACCAACAGTATCAGCACCGTACTAAACCTCATCATAGCGAAAACAGTCAATTTCGTGATCGTTTACCATCCCTGTGGCCTGCATGTGGGCGTAGACCACGGTGCTGCCTACAAATTTAAAGCCCCTTTTTTTAAGATCCTTACTCAGGGAATCGGAAAGGGGTGTACTGGATGGGGCGTTCTTATAGTGCTCCAGGCTGTTTCGAATGGGTTTGTGGTCTACAAATCCCCAAATATACTGGCTGAAACTTCCGAATTCTTCCCGGATTTTAATAAAGGCCTGTGCATTGGATATGGTCGCCAGGATTTTAAGCCGGTTCCGTACGATTCCCGAATCCATTAGCAGCCGTTCCACATCGGCTGGTCCATAGGCTGCTATTTTTGAGTAATCGAAAGAATCAAACGCCGCCCGGAAATTTTCACGCTTCTTGAGGATGGTAATCCAACTCAGACCGGCCTGGAAGGTTTCCAGCATTAGGAATTCAAATAGCCGGGTATCATCCTTTACCGGAACACCCCATTCTGTATCGTGGTAGGCCTCGTATAATGGGTCGCCTTTGCACCAGCCACAACGGTGTTTCTCCATAAATAGAAAAGCTTAGGTTATATAAAGATAGTCAATCTCCGTAACCGGGCTTTGTCTTCTCATGAATCGAATGGAAATCCTGTTAATTGAAAGTTAAACTTTCATATATTAATAGTAATACTATTATTTTAGCGCAATAAAAAATTGGGAAAATGGATATACTGAAAAAATCGATCAAGATTTCCATTAACGATAAAATCTATTTGAAAGACCCTGAATCCTCATCGCTGGGCAAGCGGATCATTGAGGAAAGCATCAAACTCATCGATGCCATAGGATTTGAAAGTTTTACGTTTAAAAAGCTGGGGCACGCGATCGGATCGAATGAAAGTTCAATCTATCGTTACTTTGAAAACAAGCATAAGCTACTCCTTTACCTGACCTCCTGGTACTGGGGCTGGTTAGAATACCGCCTTGTTTTCAGCACCAACAGTATTCCGGAGCCTGGCGCAAAACTGGAAACTGCCATAGAGATACTTACCGCAGCCACGGAAGCTGACTCCGATTTTTCACATATAGATGAGGTGATACTCAACAGGATTGTCATAAATGAAAACTCCAAAGCCTATCTGACCAAGGAGGTAGATCAGGAAAATAAGGACGGGTATTTTGTGATTTACAAAAGGCTGATATACAGGGTGGCAGACATGATACGGGCTGTGAGTCCCGGATACCCATTTGGGCTGAGCCTGGCGAGTACGCTTCTGGAAGGGGGTTTGCATCAGCATTTCCTGAAAGATCATTTCAAAAGCCTCACGGATTGTCATGAATCCAAAGGCCCTGCTGATTTCTTTAAACATATGGTTTTCAATTCCATCCAATCCAATGGCTAAAACGATTTTAACGGCGTGGCAGCGGCTGGTGGGCTTGCTGCAACTGGAACGCCGCGGGATCATGCAGGTCTTCTACTACGCGATATTTGCAGGGATCGTAAACCTTTCGCTCCCCTTGGGGATCCAGGCAATCATCAACCTCATCCAGGGGGCACAGGTGAGTACCTCCTGGGTAGTGCTGGTGGTATTGGTTACCCTGGCGGTGGCTTTTGCGGGGATTCTCCAGTTGATGCAGATCCGCATCATTGAGAATCTCCAACAGAAGATATTTACCCGCTCCTCTTTTGAGTTTGCCTATCGTTTTCCCAAAATCCGCATGAGTGAACTTCGCGATATCTACCCCCCGGAACTGGCCAACCGGTTTTTCGATACCATCACGGTTCAAAAAGGGCTTGCAAAACTACTGGTGGATTTTCCGGCCGCCTTATTACAGATCCTGTTCGGCCTGATCCTGCTGTCCTTTTACCATCCCTTCTTCATCCTTTACGGCCTCCTGTTGGTTCTTCTCATTTATTTTGTGTTCCGGTTCACGGCCCAGAGGGGCCTGGACACCAGCCTGGAGGAATCCGAAAATAAATACAAAGTAGCCCACTGGCTTCAGGAAGTAGCGCGCTCCATTGTGAGTTTCAAGTTGTCTGGCAGGACCAGCCTTGCGCTCAACAAGAACGACCAACTGGTAGACGCGTACCTGGAGGCCCGTGAATCCCATTTCCGGGTGTTGGTGCTGCAGTTTGTACAAATGATTGGATTCAAAGTCCTGGTTACGGCCGGACTGTTGGTGATCGGCGGACTGCTTGTACTGAACCAGGAAATGAATATCGGGCAGTTTGTTGCGGCCGAAATCATTATCCTGCTGGTAATCAATTCCGTGGAAAAGCTGATCCTGGGATTGGAATCCTTTTACGATTTACTCACATCCCTGGAAAAGTTGGGCCAGGTGGTGGATAAAGAGCTCGAGCCGCAAGAAGACGAAGTACCCTTTACACCCAATGAAAGTTTCAATGTCACCCTCGAAAACCTGAGCTACCGGGTTCCCGGGCGGTCCAAACCCATAATTGATAACGTGTCCCTGACCATTACCCCCTCCTGCCGGATTTTGCTCCAGGGCGAAAGCGGTTCGGGAAAATCAACCTTATTACGGCTTATCGCCGGAATTTTATTTGCCAGCAGCGGGGATATCCTTGTAAACCAGGTTTCCCTGCGGTATATCAACCTAAATTATTACAGGTCACACCTTGGCCAATCTCTGTTGGAGGAATCCCCATTCGAAGGCACCCTCCTGGAAAACCTCACCTTTGGGGACCCGGACATCCCGGATGCGGATCTTTACCGGGCTATAGAGTTAACCGGCCTTACAAGCTTTGTAAAGGAGCAGCCCCAGGGGCTTAAGTCAATGCTATACCCGGAAGGGAAACAGATCCCGACCGTTGTGGCCAAAAAAATAGTGTTGGCCCGCAGTATCGTAAGGAAACCGAACTTATTGATCCTGAAGGATCCCCTGGACCAATTTGAGCAGGCGGAAGCAAAAAGGATCATGGAATTTTTAACGGATTCTGCTAATCCCTGGGCGCTTATTGTAGCGAGCAACAACCCGGGCTGGAAGGGTCTTTGTTCCCGTATCATTACGTTGCAATCCGGACAAATTAGCATTGAAAATATCCCCAAGACAGCCTGATCATGCTCAATATTTCCCACAACAAATTGAACAGGCAGGTAGACCTGAGTGTCTACAGATCTGCCCAAAAGGTATTTCGCGTTCGATATTACAAGAATTTTAACCGGTTATTAATAGCCTTTGCAGTGATGGTCCTGGTGATCCTCTTTCTTCCCTGGACCCAAACGGTGCATGGGACCGGCTTCCTCACCACACTAACCCCGGACCAAAGGCCACAAACGATACAATCCCCCATTCCGGGACGTATTGAGAAATGGTATGTACGGGAGGGGGATTATGTAGAGAAGGGAGATACCATACTTTACATTTCCGAGGTAAAGAACGAATATTTTGACCCCCTCCTGATGGAGCGCACAGACCGGCAGTTGCAGGCCAAATCCCGATCGGTTACTTCCTATGAAGAAAAGGTAGGTGCTTTGAATGCTCAGATCGGCGCCCTGGAAAGTGAACGTCTGCTTAAACTTAAACAGGCGGCGAACAAAATGTTACAGGCCCGATATAAGGTGGAAAGTGACAGTATAGACCTGGAGGCGGCCAGGACTAATATCGCGATTGCCCAACGCCAGTATGACCGGGTGGCCCAATTGGAGTCAGAGGGGCTGAAGGCCGTTACCGATGTGGAGGAAAAGCGGCTTAAATTACAGGAGGCACAGGCCAAACTGGTTTCCCAGAAAAACAAATTGCTGGGTAGCCGGAACGAGCTGATCAATTCGGAAGTGGAGATAAGCCGGGTGCGGGCCGAATATGCAGACAAGGTGGCAAAGGCACGGAGTGACATGTTTACGGCTCAATCCATCCAGTATGACACGGAAGCACAGGTAAGTAAATTGGAAAACGAGCTCAGCAACTATACCATTCGCAACGGCTTATACTATATCCGGGCCCCACAAAATGGCTATATAAACAGGGCTATACAGGCTGGCTTGGGTCAGACTTTCAAAGAGGGGGAGCAGCTGGTGAATATCATGCCTTCGGAATTCGACATGGCCGTGGAGGCGTATATCCGCCCGATAGATCTGCCGCTGATCCATCTGGGTGAGAACGTGCGCATCCAGTTTGATGGGTGGCCGGCCATCGTATTCAGTGGATGGCCGAATGCATCTTATGGGACCTATGGTTCTAAAGTGGTTGCGATTGAAAACTTTATCAGCGCCAATGGCAAATACCGGATATTGCTCGCCCCGGACCC
Source organism: uncultured Flavobacteriaceae bacterium (assembly GCA_963721045.1). Lineage (GTDB taxonomy): Bacteria > Bacteroidota > Bacteroidia > Flavobacteriales > Flavobacteriaceae > Zeaxanthinibacter. Next base: position 513,506 of record CAVRHQ010000011.1, on the reverse strand, counting down.
CAATGACCAGCCATGGCCGGAGGAACTCAGGGTAGGATCGGGCGCGAATACCGTGGCCCTGCTGGAAGATGTGCCTATTTGGTTCGAGATATGGCGGCAGCTCAACGGGTTCCCCCCCAATTACTATTTGCCTGCAAGCGGGACGAAGGCTATTAAAAAAGGTTAGGGATGAAGAACGTATTCCTCATTTTTATTTTTCTATTGCAGGTCAATGTGATGTGGTCCCAGCCGGATAGTTTAAAAATTCTTCGCTTCGGCGAATACCTGGGATATGTGAAAAAATATCATCCCGTGGCCCGGCAGGCGGCACTCAGAATTACCGAAGGGCAAGCCAAACTGATGAAGGCGCGGGGCGGATTTGATCCCAGAATTGAAGTGGACTACGACCGTAAACAATTCAAATCCAGCGAATATTACGACAGGCTGAATGCCACATTCAAAATACCGACCTGGTACGGAATAGAGTTCAAAGGAAGTTTTGAACAGAATGATGGCCTTTACCTGAACCCGGATGAGCGTTTACCGGACGATGGGCTCTACAGTGCCGGGATAACCGTTTCCCTGGCAAAAGGTTTGTGGAGCAATGAGCGAATGGCGACCCTGAGACAAGCCCGTTTGTTTCGGGAGCAGGCCATGGCCGAACGGGATTTGCAGGTCAACACCATCCTCTTTCAGGCTTCAATTGCTTATTTCGAATGGCTAAAGGCTTACCGGGAGACGGAGATATACGGCGAATTCCTCAGGAATGCACAAATAAGATTCGACGGGATAAAGAAAAGTGCCATTTCAGGTGTTATTGCGGCTATAGATACGGTGGAGGCAAAGATCGTCCTGCAGGATCGGTCCCTGAACCTGGAGCAGGCAGCGGTCCGGTTGAGCAACAAATCCCTTGAATTGTCCAACTTCATTTGGCTGGAAGGAAATATACCCGTTGAATTGCAGTCTCAGATAGTACCGGATATACACCTTGAAGCCGATGTAGACCGGAGCCTGGAAGTCCTGGGGAAGCCGCTGGATAGTTTTCAGCTGAAACACCATCCGAAGGTCCTATCGCTGGATTATAAAATACAGGCCCTGGAAGTGGAAACGAATTTGAAAGTGAATCAATTGCTCCCAAGGGTTGACCTGGAATATAATTTTCTGACCGAGACCCCGGCGGCGATCAATAGCTTTACGACCGGGAATTATAAGGGGGGCATTTCCCTATACTTCCCCCTGTTCCTGAGAAAGGAACGTGGCGAATTAAAATTGGCCCGGGTGAAACTGGAAACGGCCCGTTATGAATTGGATAATATTAAGGTGACCGTCAGGAACAAGGTCCGGGCGGTATACCGCGAGCTGCAATCCTTCGAATTGCAAAATTCACTGGTGGAGGATATACTGGGGAATACCAAGGCCCTGCTGGCAGCTGAGGAGCGGCGATTTGCCTTTGGTGAAAGCTCGGTTTTCCTCATCAATTCGAGAGAATCTAAGTTGCTGGAGACTCAGCTAAAACAAAATTCCATTCGCAATAAATATCTGACAGCCAAGGCGAAACTGTTCAACAGCATGGCCATCAATCCCGAAAGCCTGGAATAAGGGATTATTTACTCTGGAAAATATAGGTTATGGTCCCTATCTGCTCGGTTTCGGCAGACGGGCTGAATCTGGCCCTGTAGGCATATTCAATGGCGTTATCTACGAGGCAGCCATTGGTTGTATTCGAACTGCTCGAATTAAAACCGGCCTCCTCAACATAGCCGTTTGAATCCACTTTGATATTAACCACGACGCGGCCGCCTTCAATGCAGGTATAGATGGGGGGAGGGAGGCGATAACTGTTGCGGTTTACCAATGAATAGGAAACTGATGTTCGCCTGTTGGCGAGGTAATTGGTGAATTCCTTTTTCTGTGCGTCCTTTTCCCCCAGCTTTTGCTTGATCTCTTCCCGTTTCCTGGCCAGCTCCCGGAGGCTGTCATTGTAGGCTGAATTGAGGCCTGGCGTGTCATCATCGGTTTCCCCTTCTGATGCTTGCTGCTGCTCCTCCATCAGTTCCTGCAGGCTTTTCAGGGGCTCGGGTTCCCCGAAACTGGGTTTGGCAGTTTCGTTAAGTGCCATGTGGCTTCGGATCGGGTCTGCATTCGCGAGGTCTTCCTTCAACTGTTCCTCCTTTTCCAGCAGTTGTTCGAGGTCATCATCCGCAAGGCTCATCTCTATAACATATTCCCGTTGCGGTTCAGCCCCCAGGTGGATATTGAATAGCATGAGCAATACAATCCCCAGCGAAAATGCCGTGATCAGGAATGACAATTGCCTGCGATTGAGTTCCATATTGCTATAACCCCTTTTTTATCAATTTATTTTAAGCTCGCCGGTTCAAAAAACGCCATGGAAATCAGAACGGACTCCCGTAATTACCCCAGTAGTTTTTCCCTGAAGGCCTCCGGGCTTTGTGCTTTATTTACGTGATATTCCCCTATTTTGGTTCTTTTCAGGGCCGATAAGTGGGCGCCGGATCCCAGGGAACGGCCAAAATCACGGGCCAGGGAGCGGATATAGGTACCTTTTCCACACAGCACCCTAAAGCCGATTTGGACCCCCTGAATGCCGGTAATCTCAAATTCCAGGATCTGCACCTTACGGGATGGGATCTCAACGGACTCCCCCTTTCGCGCCAATTCATACAGCCGTTTCCCATCTTTTTTCAAAGCAGAATACACAGGGGGTTGCTGGTCAATTTCACCTACAAAATCAGCTGCGGAACTGTAAATGTCTTTTTCGGTTAATGTGTGCTGTCGGGTATTGTTGGTCAAATCCTGTTTCAAGGTCATGGAAGGGGTGGTAGCGCCAAGGGTAATGGTTCCGGTATATTCCTTGGCTTTCATCTGCAACGCGGGAATTTGTTTGGTGGCTTTTCCGGTGCAGATCAGCAGCAACCCACTGGCCAGGGGGTCCAGGGTCCCGGCATGACCCACTTTAATCTTTTTCAGGCTGAATTTTCTTCGGATGGCCCATTTTACGGCATTCACCGCCTGAAACGAAGTCCATTCCAATGGCTTGTCTATAAGCAGTATCCTGCCTTCCAAAAAGCTTTCCCTGGTATATATCAGTGGTCATAACGATGTATTATGGGCGGCGGTTACCTTTGGGCCCAGAAGGCATAAGCGATAGCCAGGATCCCAACAACAGGCAATAGGCGGCAAAATAAGTAAGCCTGCTCCTTTTTACCAGTTGGATCATCCAGGTACAGGCGAAAAGCCGGCGATAAAAGCAGCCAGAAAGCCCAGCCCAAGGGGTACGGCCTGGCTGGTGTGATAACTGAGTTCCCCACTGAGCAGATCCTGTGCAATTTTTCCCAGGATCAGGGGTACGACCATGAGGAATGAGAACCGGGCCGCACGGCCCTTATCAACTCCCAGCAACACAGAAGTCGATATGGTGGCCCCACTGCGGGAGATCCCCGGCAAAATGGCGATTGCCTGGGCCACACCAATGACCAAAGCATTGAAATAAGAGACTTTTTTGTGGGTATCCCGGGCCTTGTCGGCCAGGTAAAGCAGCAAGGCTGTGAGTACCAGCATAAAACCGACCAGCATCACCTGCCCGCCGAAAAAGGTCTCGATTTCACTTTCAAAAGCATAGGCCTATCACGGCGGCCGGGATCATGGAGATCACGATCTTCAGGCTGAACCTGGTTTCTTCGTTCCACCGGAACTGAAAAAGTCCTTTAATCAGGTCCCATACATCCTTCCTGAACACTACCAGGGTACTCAGGGCCGTTGCGAAATGGACCACCACAGTGAATAAAAGGCTGTCCTGGGGAATGGACGTATCGCCTAAAATGGCTTTGCCCAGTTCCAGGTGACCGCTGGAGGAAACGGGCAGGAATTCCGTAAGCCCCTGGATGATTCCCAGGATAAGGGCATCTATAGGTTCCAATTAGCTGTCTTTCTTTGGGTGGGGATTCAACAATATGGCATAAACCTCGATCCCCAGGCCGAGAAGCACCAGGGTGGGTGCAAGACGTATCCTCCTGAAACTAAAAATATCCGGATCAAATACGTTCGGGTTGTCGCTTCCGCCCCCGCTCATCAAAATAAAACCCAGGGCCATACACGCAAGCCCGATAAACATGAACAGGTAATTCTTTTTCTGGAAGATAAACTCCTGTTTCGGCCCCTGATTTTGGGGGCGGTTTTGTTTTTTACTCATATGGCAAAGTTAGTAATATAAATCATCCGTCCTAAGGTTTAAAAAGCGTTGGGTGGCAAAATAGGTGCTTACCAGCGAAATGAGTACTCCCAGTGCGAATACCCCGAAGAAAAGGCCAATCAGTAACTCGGTATCCTGCAAAAGGTGCAATTCCGGGAAAACCCCGTCCAGGTATACCAGTAATCCCCCAAGGGTAATCAGCGCCAGGATGGAACCCAGCACCCCAAGTTTGATGTTGGTCCAGGATAAAGGGTTTTCGGATGAAGGATTTGGTCGCCCCCACCATTTGCATGGTCTTGATAATAAAGCGTTTGGAATAGATGGAGAGCCGGATGGAACTATTGATAAGCAGGACGGCAATCCCGCAGAAATATCGCGCTGGCCAGCAGGATCCAGAAGCTGATGCGTTTCACATTCTGGGTGAGCAGGGCGATCAGGGGCTTGTCATAACTGACTTCTTCTACATAGTCTTTCCGGCCCAGGTCTGCCGCGATACTGTCGATCTGCTCGGTAGTGACAAAATCTGCCTTCAACTTACGTCAATGGAATTTTTAAGGGGGTTGTATCCCAGGAAATCCTGGAAATCCTCCCCGATCTCCTCGCTGTGCTGTTCCGCCGCCTCTTCCTTGGAAACGTAGGTGGCCGATTTGGTGTATTCGGCCATCACCAGGCTTTTTTGCAGCTGGTCTACCTCCACTTCCTTGGCATTGTCTTTCAGGAATACCGAGATGGTAATCTGCTCCTTGAAATGGTCGGCCAGTTTTTTGGTATTCAGCACCAGAACCCCGAGGATCCCCAAAAGGAAAAGTACCAGGGCAATACTCAGGACGACAGAGAAATACGAGGAGATCAACTTTCGTTTTTGATACCGTTCAAAAGACTTGCTCATACCAGCATATGAATGCTCAAAAATAGGAAAGTAAATTGAATAAACTTATTTTTGCCCGATTCGACATGCAAACAGGAACAATGAAGTATAAATTCAGGGAAATTGAGGCCAAATGGCAGGAATTCTGGGCAAAAAACAAGACTTTAAGGGCCGGGCCCCCTTCGGATAAACCAAAATATTATGTTTTGGATATGTTCCCCTACCCCTCCGGCGCCGGCCTGCATGTCGGGCATCCCCTGGGTTATATCGCAAGCGATATCTATGCCCGCTACAAGAGGCATAAAGGCTTCAATGTACTTCATCCAATGGGTTACGATTCTTTCGGCCTGCCCGCGGAACAATACGCCATCCAAACGGGCCAGCCCCCCGCCAGTACTACGGAGGCCAACATTGCCCGCTATCGCGAACAACTCGATAAACTGGGATTTTCCTTCGATTGGAGCCGGGAGGTACGCACCTCAGACCCTGCCTATTACAAATGGACCCAATGGATCTTTATCCGCCTGTTTGAATCCTGGTATGACTGTGAAAAAGAGCGCGCAGAGCCTATTGCCCGGCTTGTGTCCCTGTTTGAGACCAGCGGTAACCAGGGGGTTCGTGCGGCATGCGACGAAGATACGCCCGCATTCTCTGCGGCGGAGTGGAACCGGTTTTCGGACAAAGAAAAGCAGGAACTGTTGTTAAAATACCGGCTGACCTACCTGGCCGACACGGAAGTCAACTGGTGCCCGGCATTGGGGACCGTCCTGGCCAACGATGAAATCGTAAACGGGGTCTCCGAAAGGGGCGGGCACCCTGTGGAGCGTAAGAAGATGACCCAATGGATCATGCGCATCACAGCCTATGCCCAGCGGCTGCTCGACGGGCTGGAGCATATAGACTGGCCCCAGCCGCTGAAAGACGCACAGACCAACTGGATTGGCCGGTCCGAAGGCGCCCTGGTAAAGTTTAAGGTCCTCCCCCCAACCCCCTCAGGGGCCGGTTGGGGAGAGGTCATCCCTGTTTTTACTACCCGGCCCGATACCCTGTTCGGGGTCAGCTTTATGACCCTGGCCCCGGAACACGAACTGGTATCCGCCCTGACCACCCCGGCACAAAAGAAGGAAGTGGAGGCTTATGTCAAGGCGGCGGCGAGGCGTTCGGAACGCGACCGGCTGTCTGATGTAAAACGGGTAAGCGGGGCCTTTACCGGATCGTACGCCGAACACCCCTTTACCGGGGAGGCCATCCCCATCTGGATTGGCGACTATGTCCTGGCAGGATACGGCACCGGCGCCGTCATGTCTGTTCCCGCGGGGGATCAGCGCGACCACGATTTTGCCCGGCATTTCGGGATCCCGATCGCAAATGTATTTGAAGGGGTGGATGTTTCCAAAGAAGCCTTTGCCGATAAGGAAGGAACGGTGCTGACCAACTCCCAGTTCCTGGATGGCCTTGGCTACAGGGAAGGCGTGAAGAAAGTGGTGGAGGAACTGGAAGCCATTGGCCGGGGCGAAGGCCGGGTCAACTTCAGGCTTCGCGATGCGGTTTTCAGCCGGCAGCGGTACTGGGGGGAGCCTTTTCCTGTTTATTACGATGCCGATGGGATGCCGCAAATGATCGGCACGGAAAGCCTGCCGCTGAAACTTCCGGAAGTGGAGAAATACCTGCCCACCCCAACCGGGGACCCCCCCCTGGGGAACGCTACCGAATGGGCCTGGGATACCCGGGCGAATGAGGTGGTATCCAATGAGCGGATTGACCATAAAACGGTGTTCCCCCTCGAGTTGAATACCATGCCGGGCTGGGCCGGGAGTTCCCAGTACTTCAACCGCTATATGGACCCCCACAACGAGCAGGCGATTTTTTCAGAGGAGGCCGTTAATTACTGGCAGGATGTAGACCTCTATATAGGCGGGATCGAACACGCTACAGGGCATTTGCTATACTCCCGCTTCTGGCAGCATTTTATGTACGACCTGGGCCTGGTGCCCAAAAAGGAATACGCCCGGAAGATGATCAACCAGGGGATGATCCTGGGGATGAGTGCCTATGCCTATCAGATTTTTTTTGACGTGCATATGGGCGATGATCAGCATTCTGAAGAGCAAATAATCGAAGGAATTTCGAAAATCTTAAATAATTATCCGGTTTTTGTTTCTAAGGAAGTGCGGAATCGGATTGTACATTCTGATAAAGCTAATTTTGACGGAATTCCCGAGATTCAAAAACGCTTGAATGTGATCGTAGAAGAAGTAACTTCTAAATTTCCGGGCCTCCAATCGCCGGATATCAAGATAAATTGCGTTCCAATACATGTTGATGTGTCACTTATAAATTCATCTGATGAACTGGATACGGAGGCATTTAAAAAATGGCGCCCTGAATTTGAAAACGTCCTTTTCATAAAAAGATGGTCCGGCATTTACTGTATCCCGGGAGGTCGAAAAAATGTCCAAATCCAAATATAACGTGGTGAACCCGGATGCCATTTGCGAGGAGTACGGGGCTGATTCCCTGCGCCTCTATGAGATGTTCCTCGGCCCGCTGGAGCAGGCAAAACCTTGGAATACGGCAGGCATTCAGCGGGGTTCATGCCTTCCTCAAAAAACTGTGGAAATTGTATCATTCCGGGGAAGGGGGACAATTTCACCTGGAGGAGGGCGAGCCTGGCCCGGAAGCCCTGAAAGTGCTGCACAAAACCATCCGGAAAGTGGAGGAAGACATCGAGGCCCTTTCCTTCAATACCACCGTGTCTACCTTTATGATCTGCGTGAATGAACTCACCGCCATGAACTGCCATGCCCGGGCCATCCTGGAACCCCTGGTGATCCTGGTCTCCCCCTATGCCCCCCATATCGCCGAGGAATTATGGCAACTAATGGGGAATCAACCTCTCGGTTGCCCGGGCGCCATTTCCCGCTTTCGATGAGAGCTACCTCGTGGAGGAGCAGAAGGAATACCCCGTTTCCTTCAACGGGAAACTGCGCTTCACCCTGCCACTTTCCCTGGATTTAACCAAAGAGCAGATCGAGGAAGCCGTGATGTCCCACGAAAGGACACGGCAGCAGCTAGACGGGAGGCAGCCCAAAAAAGTGATTGTCGTCCCGGGCAAGATCGTAAACATTGTAGTATAGCCAAAAGTAATATTTTGAACAACACCCCTAAAAAATTTGGGGTAAGTGTTGAAAAAAAGTAATATTTCAAAGGGAGAGCCCTGCATTTTATCGGGAATATTTCATTAATTCGGTAATGAAATAGAAATTACCCCTAAAAATATCAGCAGCCATGACCATAGGAGTCCCCAGGGAAATCAAGAATAACGAAAGCCGGGTATCCATGACCCCGGCCGGTGTCTTTGAACTGGCAAAACGCAACCATCAGGTGTATATACAGGCAGGTGCCGGAGAGGGAAGTGGGTTTGCCAATGGCGATTATCAACAGGCCGGAGCCGTTGTCCTGGATACCATCGGGCAGGTGTACTCCATGAGCCAGATGATTGTGAAGGTAAAGGAACCGATTGAAGAAGAATACCCGCTCATCCGGAAAGGGCAGGTGGTCTTCACCTACTTCCATTTCGCCTCAAACGAATTCCTGACCACGCTCCATGCTGGAACGGAAGGCTGTTTGTATTGCCTATGAAACGGTGGAAGATGAAGACGGAACACTTCCCTTGCTCACCCCCATGTCTGAAGTGGCCGGACGGATGGCCATTCAGCAGGGGGCGAAATACCTGGAGAAACCGGTAAAGGGCAGGGGGGTCCTCCTGGGGGGCGTACCCGGGGTTCCCCCGGGCAAGGTCCTGGTGCTCGGTGCCGGGGTGGTGGGGATACAGGCTGCTAAAATGGCAGCCGGTCTGGGGGCCCATGTCACTATCCTGGATGTGAACATGAAAAGGCTTCGCTATGTGAACGACGTAATGCCCAACCATGTGGTTACCGAGTTTTCGAATGAATTTAATATCAGGAGGCATATCAAGAACCACGATCTCATTGTCGGGGCCGTACTCGCTCAAAGGGTCCCGGGCCCCCTGCCTGATAACCCGGGATATGCTGAAGGAGATGCGGCCGGGCACCGTCATTGTGGATGTGGCCGTAGACCAGGGAGGGTGCGTGGAAACTATCCGCCCCACTACCCATGAACACCCGGTATACATTATTGACGATGTGGTCCACTACGGGGTGGCCAATATGCCGGGAGCAGTCCCCTGTACGCTCTACCATAGCCCTCACCAACGTAACCCTGCCTTTCGTGTGCCAGTTGGCCGAACAGGGCTGGAAAAATGCCTGCACCAGCAACACTGCCCTGGGCAAAGGACTCAATATTGCCGAGGGCAAGGTAATCTATAAAGAGATCATCGAAGCTTTTGAATGGGATGCCATCCCGGCTTGAGGTACAATTTGTCAGTCTGTCCTTCCTTTTTGAATTTGGCCGGGTTTTTGAAGCCTTTTTGGACAGGACCCCGGCATTGTACCTTAGGAGTCTATATTTGTATCCGGGATCCGGCCCGGGTCCTGAAATACTAAAACGCAAGAAATTATGATGATCTATTATATTCTCCTGGGCGCCATCGCACTGGCGAGTTGGTTGGTGAGCAGCAAGCTGAAAAGCAAATTTCGGTACTATTCCAAAGTGCATTTGCAAAATGGGATGAGCGGTGCCGAAATTGCCGAAAAAATGCTGGCCGACCATGGGATTCGCGATGTGAAAGTCATTTCCGCCCCCGGGATGCTTACAGACCACTATAACCCCAAGAATAAGACGGTAAACCTGAGTGAAGGGGTTTACAATCAGCGGAATGCGGCCGCGGCTGCTGTGGCTGCCCATGAATGCGGGCATGCCGTACAACACGCCAAAGCGTATGAATGGCTGACTATACGATCCAAACTGGTGCCCGTGGTCAGTGTCACTTCCGGCATGTCTATGTGGGTGGTATTTGGTGGCTTGATGCTGGGTGCCGGGGCCGGGATGGGCCTGGGATACTATATCGCCGTGGCTGGGCTTCATTATGATGGGGTTGGCCACCCTCTTCAGTTTTATTACCCTTCCCGGTGGAATACGATGCGAGCCACCGGGCCCTGGCATGGCTAAAACAGCGCAATATAGTAACCCCGGAGGAATACAAAGGTTCCAAGGATGCCCTTACCTGGGCTGCCCGTACCTATCTGGTAGCCGCCATTGGTTCCCTGGCTACCCTGGTCTACTGGGGGTTGCAGGTATTTGGTGGAAGGCGATTAATAGGTATCTGGGAATTGTGCGCGGCCTGGCAGAACCCTGTTACAAGTCGATCTGGCGGTTGATCTGCTGATCCAGGGAAATGAAGGTTTCCGTACGGGATACGCCATCAATCTGCTGGATTTTCTTGTTGAGCACCTGCATAAGGTGCTCATTGTCCTTGCAAAGGACCTTGATTAGGATTGACCAGTCGCCGGTAGTATAATGGCATTCCAGTACTTCAGGGATCTTTTCCAGTTCCTTGACGGCTTTCGGATTGCTCATCGCCTTGTCCAGGAAGATCCCGATATAGGCCATGGTCCGTGTACCCCAGAACCTTGGGGTTGATTACAAATTTAGAACCAGCGATGAGGCCTGACTTTTCAAGTTTCCTCAGCCGCTGATGGATCGCCGCCCCGGATATTCCTATGTTCCGCGCGATTTCCAGGATCGGTTTTCGGGCGTCTTCCATCAGGAACCGGAGAATTTTTTTATCTATGCCATCTATTGTAAGGGTATGATTGGTAGATTTCATGAAAGGCTTTCATTTTTTTCTAAAGATATCATTTTTCCTTTCATCTTTAACCCGCTACCGAATCGGGGTTATATCCCAGATAGGGAACCTCGTGTTCCCTGAAAACAATCCCGTACGTTTTCAATTCCTTCAGGATGGGTTCATAGACTCCCGGCTGATCGGGATCTGAACCCCGGGTCTTTTTGATTTTCCCGTTTAAGATCAGTATGGTGGCAATGGCAACGGGCAGGCCGACGGTTTTTGCCATGGCAGTATGGGAACGGTTTTCACCGAGGACCACCATATTCGCATCGATCTGTTTCTTTTTCCCCTCCAGCAGGTAGCCGAATTTATGGTACATGACTATCATGTCCTTGTCCTCATCCGCAAGGGTCCAGCTGTCTTCCAGGATCTGCTGGAGGATTTGGGCAGGGCTGGCATTTTTAAGCTCGAATATATCTTTTTCGCATCAAACAGGTTGAGCTCCAGCAGTTTTCCCCACATGATATCGTCCTGATCGATTTTCAGATAGTATCTCAACTTCAATTCCACGGAATCCGTCGGGGAATAGGGCAGGAATAAATTGGTGAATTCCCTGTAGGACATGCCTTCGGAATTCTCAATGGTGTAACTGTCGTCCGTCATCCCCAGTTGCACGAACATATTCCAGGCCTTGGAGAAGCCTACCCGCCGGATGGTACCCCGGTAAAGAGTCAGGATATCCTGAAGGCCGTATGCCTCACGGTAATTCAGGGAATCCCTGTTTGCATAGGCTTCGAAAGTACCGTACCCCTCAATCTCCATAAATTCGGTCCTGCCGGAAACAGTTTATGGTACGGGATATATTTGTAAGTGCCTTCCTGGATGAACTTTGCCGCCCCGCCCTGCCCTGCCAGGACGACATTTCGTGGGATTCCAGGTAAATTTATAGTTCCAGAGGTTGGTATCGCTTTCCGGGGCCACCAACCCCCCGCAAAATGATTCAAACAGCAGCATTTTACCCCCTTTGGCCCGGATGCTGTCTATCACCTTCATGGCGCTCATATGATCGATCCCCGGGTCGAGCCCGATCTCATTCATAAAGATAAGGCCGTTTTCCCGGGCCGTAGCATCCAGGGCCTTCATTTCCTTGCTAACATATGACGCGGTGACCAGATGCCTGCGCAGGGCGATACAATCCGCAGCGACAGTGGCGTGGAGTGAGGCCGGCAACATGGAAACCACAATATCGGCATCACTTATAGCCTGTTTGCGTGCCTCGGCGTCGAAAATATCCAGGGCCTTCCCTCAATCCGGGGGTGGTTCCGGATCCTCTGCAGGTAGCCCGGACAGGGTCCAGGTCGGCTATTTGGAGTTGCAGGTCTTCCGCACCGGCTTTCTCAAGGAAATAATCCAGGAGGTAGGAAGTAGATTTGCCGGCACCTATAACCAGGATCTTTCTGGCCATAATCTTTCTTTGGTTCGTCTACCCGGCGATAGCGCTGTCCCCGGGGAATAACTTCCCATGGGGCGACCCCTAGGCAATGCTTGACCCGCCTGGGATATCCCGCGGCGTATCGCCTGGAATTTTTAAAAAATAACGCCCGCTAAGGTATCAAATTGTTACATTTGCAAAAAAATAGGGTTCATAAGTTATGAACAAAACAATATGGCTCAGTGGTTGTTGCCTTGGTCTGTTGGCAGTAATCCTGGGTGCTTTCGGGGCGCATGGCCTGAAAGGATTGATCCCTGATGAAGCCCTGGCGGTTTATCACACCGGGGTTGAATACCAGATGTACCATGCGCTGCTGCTGATTTTGGTGGGAAACCTGAACCGGGTCGAGGAACACCGCAAAAAATGGATTTTTATATTCCTGTTGGCGGGTATCATTTGTTTTTCCTTCTCACTCTACCTGATAGCCTTGAATACCCTTACCGATCTTGAGTTAACGCGCCTGGGCTTCATAACGCCAATAGGAGGTCTATTTCTCATAACGGGCTGGATACTACTGGCTTATCGTATTTTTTAACCGTTGGGCCAAACAATTCAGAACGCCGGTGAGAAAGCCCTACCTTTTCATTATAGTTTAATTAAAATCATTTTTTATGTCCACCTCGCCCCTTATTTCGAAATCGATTTCGCTACAAGAATACGGTATTAAAAATGAACACATCCATTACCAGTTGCCCCCTGAGGAATTGCATGAAATCACCCTCAAAGAGAAAATGGGAAAGGAAGCCAGTTCCGGGGCCCTGGCGGTTGAAACGGGTGAGTTTACAGGCCGGTCGCCCCTGGACCGATTTATTGTAAGGGACGCACTGACCGAGGATAAGGTCTGGTGGGGCGCGGTAAACATCCCTTTTGACCCGGACGATTTTGATGCCCTGTACCGCAAAGTGGCGGGCTATTTGGAAGACAGGAATTATATGTAAGGGATTGTTATGCTTGTGCCCATGAAGATTACCGACTTAATCTGAGGGTAATTACCGAATATCCCTGGTCCAATTTATTTGCCTTCAATATGTTCCTTCGTCCGGATGGATCAGGAACTCATGGATTTTAACCCTGAATGGACCGTTATCAATGCCCCGGGCTTTCGGGCCGATCCCGGCAAGGACAAGACCAGGCAGCACAATTTTGCCATCCTCAACTTTAGCCGGAAGATCGTGTTGATCGGCGGGACCGGCTATACGGGAGAAATTAAAAAAGGCATTTTTTCAGCCCTGAATTTCCTGCTCCCCGTGTACGGCAATACATTGCCCATGCACTGCTCAGCCAACGTGGGCGAGGCCGGGGATACCGCTATTTTCTTCGGGCTTTCCGGAACCGGGAAAACAACCCTGTCTACCGACCCGTTTCAGGAAACTCATCGGTGACGACGAACATGGCTGGACACCCGATAACCGGATCTTCAATTTTGAAGGGGGTTGCTATGCCAAAGTGATAAACCTTTGCCGGGAGAATGAACCGGATATCTACCGGGCAATCCGAAAGGGGGCCCTTTTGGAAAATGTAATCATGGACGAGCCAGGGAACGGTAGATTTTAGCGATACCAGCGTTACGCAGAACACCAGGGTAAGTTACCCCATCCATCACATAAAAAATATCCAGCGTCCCTCCATAGGGCAGAATCCTAAAAATATCTTCTTCCTGACGGCTGATGCTTTTGGGGTATTGCCCCCCATCTCCAAACTTACGCCCAGCCAGGCGGCCTATCATTTTATTTCGGGTTACACGGCCAAAGTGGCCGGGACCGAGGCGGGCGTGGAGGAACCCATCCCCTCCTTTTCCGCCTGTTTCGGCGCCCCTTTCATGCCTTTGCACCCGGCGAAATATGCTGAGATGCTAAGTCGGAAGATGAAGGAATCGGGAGTCAATGTATGGTTGGTTAATACCGGCTGGACCGGAGGCCCATACGGGATAGGCAAACGCATGGAACTCAAGTATACCCGTGCGATGATCCACGCCGCCCTGAACGGAGACCTCGGATTGTATACCTATGATACCTACCACATCCATTCGGTTTTCGGGGTCGCGCAACCGCGCCAGTGCCCGGGTGTCCCCACCAGCGTTCTCAGCCCGCGGGCAACCTGGAACAATGACGACGCCTATTACAGCACAGCCTTTAAGCTCACCAATGCATTCAGGGAAAATTTCAAGAAATTTGAAGCATATGCCAGTGAAGAAATCCGCAGGGGCGGGCCACAACGCTATGGGTTCTAAAAGATAGTTTACCCCGGCCGGGGGATCGGCCTATTTTTTATTTACAGTGGTAATATATTTCTGGAGGGCCATCGTCATGGAAGGCGTTTCGGGCGTTGGCGCCTGGATATCAATACGCAGCCCCGCGTCGGTGGCTGCCCGGATGGTGGAATTTCCAAAGACCGCAATGCGAGTGTCGTTTTGTTTAAAATCAGGGAAGTTTTTCAGGAGGGATTCGATCCCGGACGGACTGAAGAACACCAGGATGTCGTAGTACACATCGCGCAGGTCAGACAGGTCGCTGATGACGGTCTTGTAAAAGATCCCCCGTTTCCAGGATATCCCGAGCTCATCCAGGGTTTCCGGGACAATAGGTTTTAAAACGTCGGAGGAAGGCAACAAGAAACTTTTCGTCCTTGTATTTCTTGAACAGGGGCACCAGCTCATTGAAAAATCGTTTCCCCACATAAATCTTTCGTTTGCGGTACACCACATATTTCTGGAGGTAATAGGCAACGGCCTCAGACTGGCAAAAATATTTCATCGTATCCGGTACCTTGAAGCGCATTTCTTCCGCAATCCTGAAAAAGTGGTCTACTGAATTCCGGCTGGTAAGGATGATGGCGTTGTAATTATGAAGGTCGATCTTCTGCTGCCGGACGCCTTTGGCATCTACCCCCTCCACATGGATGAATGGCCTGAAATCCACCTTTACCTTTTCCTTTTCGATCAGCCGCAGGTAAGGAGAGTTTTCCATTTTCGGCTCCGGTTGAGAGACCAATATAGTTTTTACCTTCATAGGACTCAAAATGTTAGAGCATTTACGATTAGCACCAGTGGGGCAATTTCAAGTGCGCAAAGGTACAAAATAAAATAGAAAAAGTAGCTGGCAATCAGTTTTTGATGATTTTTGATAAGCGTGATCCAGCCCACGGTATTGATCAATAAAATAAGAAAAACCGTCCCGTATACTACCGCTTTCGAACCCGGGTCTATATAGCAGAGGACAACATTGGCCATGAACATGACCAGGCCGCTATAGTTGAAATAAGACACCTTCTTAAAAATGAATTCGGATATGACCCTGCTGTTGTTAAATACATAGCCGTTGCCTATCTGCAGCAGGGCTTTTACAATCATAAAGATCAGTATGGCGAGGAGGACCACCAGGAAGGCGATAGGAGTGCGGTAGGAGGGTTCGTCCATCAGCAGGGCAGCGCCCAGGGAGGCAAATAGGGCAAAGTTGAAGATTTGGAACAGGCTGAAAAAAAGCTGAAATCCATTAAAAAGCCGATCTTTTTTATTGTACAGGAAAATATATTTATTGTTGAACGGCAGGATCATGAAGCTGAGGAACCGGCTGTAAAAGAATCGCTTGGCAATAACCAGGAAGAAGAGGCTTGCCAGGATCACCCCGGTGATCCAATCCAGGTTCAGGATGGCCCTGTTTACGGATTCCATGTTTCGATTTCTATATTCTTACTGTTCATTCCCCAAATGAGCTTATTCTCGGAAATGCCCATCCTGAAATAGGAGGGGACGCCTTTGGCGGCCCGTGGCATGCGGAATCTGAAGGCCGTACTGTCTAGGGCAGGGAGTGACGTTTGCCCCGCTTGCACAGGGCGGGGGTCTATCCGGGCTACCTCCTGCACTTCCTTATAGGCATTCAGGAAGACCACGGCGAACCTCAGCTTGGTAAGGGGGATCTCTTTTTGATATGGATTGAAGACAGACAGCCTCAGGTCTGCACCCTTCCACGGGCCTGATTTGTGCTCCACCGTACATTCCAGTTCCCTGAACGATTCGAAGTCATCGATAAAATTTACCGTAATACTTGTCACCCTGCGCATCGGTATAGCTTATATCCCCTTGCTTAAAGCGCTTCGCGACATACAGCACCTTCCGGTCCTGAACCAGGGCTTCGGATCCATCAATGTCATACTGATTTTCCCTGTAATATGCATTGTTCAGGGAAAAGGAAGGTATTCCCTGAATAAAAGGCATACATAGGTGCCTCCCGGTAGGAGTTTTCGAAAACTAACCGGCAAATCCCCTACCTGGGAGGTGATCTCCTGCACCCACTTCCTATTGCCGTGGGTCTCAAAAACAATTGGGAATAGGGGTTCGTAGATCAAACCTATCCTGAGGACGAGCAAAATCAACAATATTGGCGATGGCGGTGCGCATCAGCCACTTTCTGTTTTCAGGGTGTTCAGCATAAATCGGTAGACGATGACCACCATCGGGATACAAATGGCAATGATCCATTGGGTCTGAACCCGCCTCTGAAAACTGGATATAAAGAAGAAAAGGAGGAATCCATAAACTAGATAAAGCAATGGCCTTTGTAAATTTGTCAGCTGGCCCTGGTCCTAAAAAGTGCCTGGTAAATCCATGGAAATGTAAAACCGAAAAGGGCGACGAGGTTGATGAAATAACCAATGTAAAATCGTTGAAATCATATCCCCTGTTCGGCCGTTCGAAAAGGTGGTACCGGATCGAAATAAAATCGTGCCCGTACAACCAGATCAAATGGGGGGTATAACTTAAGAGGGCGACGGCGACGGCCAGCCAGGCATGCGGGTTTACACTAACCGGATATTGGAAAGGACAACCAGGAGAATCACCAGCACCGCATGGTATTTGCTGTACATCAGGGCAGCCATCACCAGCCCGATCCCCAGGGAAAGGAGGATAGTCTCCTTTTCCAGGAACTTCTTGTATAGCCAGAGGAACAGAGCTGTAAAAAAAAGGAAGGGGGTGTCTGGCAGTGTAAAAAATCCATAGGCATTTAACAGGGTCATAGAAAAAGCGAGGGCGAAAAAATGGGGGACATAGGCTTGCTTTTTCGGGGAGTCGATCAGTTGCCAGAGTATGGCCAGGGTCCCGACAGACAATATGCAACTTATGAACCGGACGCCCAGTTCCCCGCTGAACAATTGTTCGCCGGCCTTGATCATCAGGGCGACCATGGGCGGATGATCAAAATACCCCCAGGCCATATTTCGGGCATAGTACCAGTAATATGCCTCGTCGAAAAGCAGTTCTGTAAAATGGCTTTGCAGCAGGTTGAGCAGGAACAATGCAGCCAGCAAAAAAAGGAAGAGTCGGGTTGATTTAAGCGTCATCGATCGTATTGCTTCAGCCCAAAAGTACAAATAATGGGCAGGACCGTGCCCACTTAAGAAACGATAAAAATTTAACGGTATTTCCCACCAACCCCTGAAAGTAGTATTTTTGTCGAAATCTCACCGATTCAATGGCAGACGGCTTAGTCATAATTCCCACCTATAACGAATTCGAAAATATTAAGGCCATTATCCGGGCGGTATTTGAGCTGGAAAAAGGGTTTCATGTTCTGATCGTTGATGACAATTCGCCTGATGGGACGGCCCGGAAAGTCAGGCATCTGCAAACGGTATTTCCCGGCCTGCTTTTCCTGGAGGTCCGGGAAGAAAAGGCCGGTTTGGGCACGGCCTATATCCATGGGTTTAAGTGGGCGATCGCCAGGAAATACGGCTATATTTTTGAAATGGATGCCGACTTTTCCCACCGGCCATCGGACCTGCTCAGGTTATACAGGGCCTGCAGGAACAAGGCGGATATGGCTATCGGGTCGCGCTACAAAAAGGGGGTCAATGTGGTGAACTGGCCCTTGTATAGGATACTTTTATCCTACGGGGCATCTTATTACGTGCGAATCATTACCGGGATGAAGATACACGATCCGACGGCCGGGTTTGTGTGCTACAGGCGGAAGGTGCTGGAATCCATAGATCTGGATGCCGTGAAATTCATTGGGTATGCCTTCCAGATCGAGATGAAATACAGGGCGTATCTGAAGAAATTCAGAATAGAAGAAATATCCATCATCTTCACGGATCGGGAAAAGGGGAAATCCAAAATGAGCACTTCCATTGTCTGGGAGGCAGTTTTTGGGGTCATCAGCATGAAAATTCACAGTTTGTTCAAGAAAAACGGGTTCTAGTCATGAAATCAACCATTATAAAAAATGGCCTCCTGGTTAATGAAGGGAGCATCCGGGAAGCAGATTTGCTTATCCGGGGCGACCATATTGAGCGGATTGACCGGGATATAAGTGAAGATAATGCCCGGGTTATTGATGCCGGCGGGAAGCATATCCTGCCGGGAATTATAGATGACCAGGTGCATTTCAGGGAACCCGGCCTAACCCATAAGGGGACGATTGCCACAGAAAGCAGGGCTGCCCTGGCGGGAGGGATCACCTCCTATATGGAACAACCCAACACCATCCCACAGACCACGACCATAGAAAAACTGGAGGAAAAATTCGCTATGGCCTCCCGCAGTTCTTACGCTAATTATTCCTTCCTCTTCGGGGGAACAAACGACAACCTGGAAGAACTCAAACGCCTCGATCGAAACGCCTGTTCGGGAGTAAAGTTGTTCCTCGGGTCTTCCACGGGGAATATGCTCGTGGATGATGAGCGTGTGCTGGAGGCTATCTTCAACAATACTGCGATGGTCATTTCGGCCCATTGTGAAGACGAGACTACAATCAGAAGGAACCTGGCCCTTTATACCGGGCGATATGGGGAGGATATACCTATTTGGTGCCACCCGGAAATACGGAGCGAGGAAGCTTGCTTCCTGTCTTCTTCCAGGGCCATTTCCCTGGCTGAGAAAACCGGGGCCCGGCTGCATGTTTTCCATGTTTCCACAGGCAAGGAAACCTCGCTCTTCAGGAATGACATCCCCCTGGAGGAAAAGAAGGTCACGGCCGAAGTATGCATCCACCACCTGTGGTTTACGCAGGAAGATTATGAGACGAAAGGCACGCTGATCAAATGGAATCCGGCCATCAAGCGGGCAGAAGACCGGGAAATGCTCTGGGAGGCCCTGTTGGATGACCGCCTGGACGTCATAGCCACAGACCACGCCCCTCACACCCTGGAAGAGAAACACAGGCCCTATAAGGAAGCTCCTTCCGGCGGGCCGCTGGTACAACACGCCCTGCCTGCCATCCTGCAATGTGCTGAGGAGAGGCGCATCCCATTGCAGACCATCGTAAAAAAAATGTGTCACAACCCGGCAATTTTATTCCAGGTAGAAAAGCGCGGCTATCTCAGGGAAGGATATTTTGCCGATCTTGTGCTGGTTAATACCAGGCAGCCATGGAAGATAACGAAGGAGAATATAGCCTACAAATGCGGGTGGTCTCCCTTTGAAGGGCAAACTTTTTCGGCCGCTGTGACCCATACCTTTATTAACGGACACCTGGCTTACGAAAATGGCCGGTTTTCCGAGACCCGGAATGCCTCTAGATTAACCTTTAACCGATGAGCATGAAAATTTTGATAGCCCTGTTCCTGTTTTGCGGCCTGTTGTCATGCGCGGAAGAAACGATCAAAAAACCGGAGGATCTGATCCCGAAGGAGAAGATGACAAAGATTTTGTACGACCTGGCCATACTCAATTCGGCCCGGAGCATCAACCCATCTGTCCTGGATAACAACGATATTGAGGTGATGCCTTATATCTACAAGAAATACGGAATAGACAGTGCCCAATTCGTAAACAGTGATATTTACTACGCTTCGAGGCCCCTGGACTACGAGGCGATATACGGGAAGGTTTCTTCCCGCCTCGAACGCGAAAAGGAAACGTTAGAGAAAAAACGCAGGGAGGTTAATGACAGCGTACGCGAGGCGGCAGAAAGCAGGCGCCTCCAGGAAGATGGGAAAGATTCTATAAATTAATTGCCTTTTTCCTTCAGCCAGAGCCTGCAGCAAAATTCCAGGATCTTTTCGGGGGGTTCAAATTTAAACCCGATCGCTTCTTTGATTTTGTGATTGTTATAGCCTACCGGATTCAGGAGGGATACTACCGCACTTTTGGTCAGTTTCCGCCTGCTCCCGACGAGACGGCACCGCAGCCAGTCCAAACGCCAGAGCAGTTGCAGCAACCAGCCCGGGATCGTATACCGGGGCCCGGTAACCCGCATGCCTTTGCGACCTGCGTAAGCAATTCCCGGTAGGTCATATTCCCGGCCACCGTTATAAACCGCTCATCCCGTATGGAAGATTGCATCAGGGAAACCATAATTTGCGCCACATCCGCCGCACTTACGAACCCGGTACCTCCCGGAGGGGCAAAAGGACGGCCTTTGGCCCCCATGCCAAATACAATCCCGCTTCCGCTATCCCAGTACCCCGGCCCCAGGATGATACCCGGATTTACGATGGCGACGGGCAGCCCTTCCTGCGATCCCCTCCAGACTTCCATCTCGGCTGACTGTTTACTCAACGCATACACATTAGGATACCGGTCCGGTCCGAAATCCTCCTCATCGGCAAGACGCGATTCGGGAGGACGGCCAACCGTGGCGACCGAACTTGCGTAACAAAGCTTTTCCACCTGGTTATCAATGCAGAGATTGACGATATTGGCCGTGCCTTCGGCATTGACTTTATTAAGCAGCCCAAAGTCAGCCGGGTCGAAGGAAATCAGGGCGGCGCAATGATATACCTGCCGCACCTGCCTGAAGGCCGTCTCCAAAGCCTGTAAATCGTTCAGGTCAGCCTTTACCCACTCGATCCTTTTGAACAGGGATTCCGGGTCTTTACTATAATATGAAAATACCTGCCTGACTTTTTCCGTGGATCGGGGGTCCCGGAAAATGGCCCGCACGGGTCCGCCTTCCCGGACCAGCCTCAACAATAGGTGAGAACCTAACAGACCCGTGCCCCCTGTGACCAATATCATGATCCAAATGTAGCCAATTCACGGGGATATCTTCGCGAAGGACAGGAGACGCCAAAGGATTTCTTTTATATTTGCAGCAATCAACTTAAGCGGTGATTTTATGCCAGTGAATTTTGTCAGGGAATTGGGGTGGCGCGGGATGCTGCATGATGCCATGCCCGGGACCGAAGAGCATTTGCTGAGTGGTATGCAATCTGCATACCTGGGGATTGATCCGACAGCCGATTCGCTTCACATAGGCCATTTGGTAGGGGTTATGTTACTGCGGCATTTCCAATTGGCCGGCCATAAACCCTATGTCCTGATTGGGGGCGCCACAGGCATGATCGGGGATCCGTCGGGCAAATCCGAGGAACGGAATTTACTGGATGAAACCACCCTGAGGATGAACCAGGAAGCGATCAAACAACAACTGGCCCGGTTCCTGGATTTCGATAGCAGGGACAAGAATGCTGCAGTGATGGTCAACAACTACGATTGGATGAAGGATATGGGATTCCTGGATTTTATCCGGGATGTGGGCAAGCATATCACCGTAAACTATATGATGGCCAAAGAGTCGGTTAGGAAGCGGCTCTCAGCCGATGCCAAGGAAGGCATGTCCTTTACCGAGTTCACTTACCAGCTGGTGCAGGGGTATGATTTTCTGTACCTGTACCAGAACCATAATTGTACCCTGCAGATGGGCGGTAGTGATCAATGGGGAAACATCACCACGGGAACTGAACTCATCCGGAGGATTGCAGACGGGAAAGGTTACGCCCTGACCTGCCCGCTGATCACCAAGGCGGATGGGACAAAATTCGGAAAGACCGAACAGGGGAATGTCTGGCTCGATGCCCATCGTACATCGCCTTATATGTTCTATCAATACTGGCTCAACACTTCCGACGAAGATGCTGAGCGTTATATCAAAATTTTTACTTTCCTCAGCAGGGATGAAATTACCGCCCTGGTTGAAGAGCATCGGACGTCGCCCCACAAAAGGACGTTGCAGCGGAAACTGGCCGAAGAAATAACCTGTATGGTCCATTCGAAAGAAGACCTGGAGAATGCCATCACTGCCAGCAACATCCTGTTCGGGAAATCCACTTCTGAGCAATTGCGGAAGCTGGACGAAGCTACCTTCCTTGAAATATTTGAAGGTGTACCCCAGGCGGTGGTGGCCAGGGGTGAAATTGCCAAAGGGCTGGATATCGTTTCTGCCCTTTCGGAAGCAAGCGGCTTTCTGGCTTCGAAAGGGGAAGCCCGGCGCGAATTGAAGCAGAACTCCATTTCCGTCAACAAGGAGAAAGTACAGGAAGACTATATTGTAGATGCGTCAGACCTCATCAATGATAAATACGTTTTGCTCCAGCGGGGCAAAAAGAATTATATGGTACTGGTGGCAGGCTGGAGGCCAGGCCGGCCCCCGTCGGGGGACAACTAACTAAATCTCCTGCTGCCACATCCGGGCACAATAGGAACCCCGCAAAATTATAGCCGGTATGGATATATCCATTTACCTGCCGAAGCGGTGGCACAAACTCGGGCTTTTTATGGGAAGCTGTTGTATGAACAGGCTTCCTTCTCCGTGCCATATCGGACCACCTTCTGGCCCTTGCCAAAGGATGTGGGAAGGGGTGCAGGAGCGCAATGAGGCGGTATTACAGGGAAATTTCAAATTATCACCAGGACCACCTGGGGCGGGAAACCAAGGTACTTATGAAACTGGACTGGAAAGAAGCGACTGCCAATTGACCATTGCCAATGAATATGGGTTCGGCAGCTGGGGAGAGGTTAGTAACCTGGAAAAGCCGTATGACCTGGGATTTTGAAGAGACAGTAGATGCCCTCCTGTCCGGGGATTTTAAAAAATTTCAGGAACACATTGCCCGGCAACCTTCGCTTGCTCGACAGCATTCGCGCTATGGCCACGGGGCCACCCTTCTACATTATGCCGTGAGCAACGGGGTGGAATTATGGAGGCAGCAGGTGCCGCTGAACCTTCCCGAAATGGTCCGGTATTTGCTTGAATAAGGGGGCAGATCTCGCGGCCAAAATGAATGTTTATGGCGGAACCTATGCCGCACCGGAACTGCTCTTGTCGAGTTTACATCCCAGGAATGCCGGTATTTTTGCTGAAATGCGGGCTATAATGGATACCTGAAACTTAAAGGACCATCAGGTTGCAACCCCCGGATATCCGAATGATCAAACCTCCCCAGGATCTCAAAACTACCGTCGTTATAAACCTTCCCAAGGTCCTGAGTGGCTATGAAAGAACAGGAGTGCAGGTTTGCGAGGTCGATGATTTAACGCCCCCGGCCTTCCCCGCTTCCAGTCTGGATAACGGATCTTCTGGGTCCCGGATCAGGACCTTCATCCAGGGCGGACATCGGAAGCGGCCTTCCCCTTCAGAATAGGCCTGGGAGAGTAATTCGGTCATTCCGTACTCGGAATGGATGGTTGGGACGCCAAACCCTTTTTTCAATCGACGGTGTAATTCTTCCCGGACCATTTCTTTTTTTCTTCCTTTCATACCTCCGGTTTCCATGACTATGGTACCCGGGATGGGGACCGGGTATCGTTCAGCAAAATCGAGTAATGCAAATGAAACCCCCAGCAGGAGGGTTTTTTTGTTCATGGCCCGCAGTGCCAGCAGGCGGTCACGGAGCGCGGCCAGGTCGTGCAGGTAAAACCCACTTTCGGGATGCCCGCTTTTCTTTATAAGAGCGCGTACCATGTAGATCAGGGAAGACCCTTCCCGTTCCAGGTATGAAGGCAGCAAAGCCAGGATGCAATAGTCTGCTACCGGCCCGTAGAACAATTCAAAGGCTCGGAGGAAGCTTTGTTCATACAGGCCTATATCGGCCACATAGTGGTGGCTTTGCCGGGTACCCGTTGTGCCGCTGCTTTGGAATACCACAGGCTGGGACGGATGGCCACAGACGACTTGCCTGCTTCTGAAAAATTCTATGGGAAGGAAAGGGATGCCGGATAGATCGTGCACCGCGGATTCTCCTCTACCAAGATGATCGCAGAATTCCCGGTAGGTTGGATTGTTCCGGTACTGATACCTGTATACTTCCAGGGCCCTGGATGAAAAATCCAGGTCGCCGGAAATTTGGAACAGATCGTTCGTATCCATGACTAATGAAGCAGCCGGTAAAATTAGGCAAAATAAAAAAGCCCCGCTTCCGGGGCTTTCTTCTCTGAGGTAGTTAGTCTATTTCACAACCAGCTTGCGGGTCATGGTATGGTTCCTTTCGGTTACCTGTAATACATAGACGCCAGGTACCAAACGGGAAATGTTAAGGGCATTGGTCGAAATACGATCCCTCAATACCACCTTCCCGAAAACATCATATACCGCTATGGATTTATGGTCGTTATAGCGCGTAGTGATATACACAACGTCATCAAATGCCGGGTTGGGGTAAAGCGTAAACTCGTGGGCTTCTTCCGCGGGGTCCGGGCCCGGGGAGGCATGATCCTGACCGAATACCATTGGGGATACGGCCAGAAATAGGGCTAAGTAAAGTAGCTTCATGGGCATTGATTTGGGATCAACACAGTAAATATAGAAGAAACCGTTCCTGAGACACAGGAATTGTTGTGAAAGCGGAATAATTGTAGGTCAACGCAACAGGCCTTGCCGTTCGTCGATAAAATGCGCATTTTATCGACAAATAGGGAAAGACTTAAAGTGGTACGTGAGAATCCTTATGCGGGGAACTACTTGATAATCAGCTTCCGGGTTGCCACCTTATCATTTTCAAGGACGCGAAGCACATAGATACCGGCATCCAGCTGGCTCAGGTCCAATTCCTTTCCCAGGATGGTGGTTTCCAAAACCCGGATACCCAGTACATCAAAAATCATGATCTGTTTGGGGCCGTTCAGGCTGGTACTGATATACACCTTGCCGTTGGTCGCCGGGTTGGGATAGAGTTTAAACCCATCGATATCACCGTCTGACCGACCGTCCTGTGCGAAGGTTAGGGAAGTGAACAGGAAAAAGATTATAAGGTAAAAGTGCTTCATACACAAGCCAATACAAAGAGTGTTCCACAAATATAGATATTTTAGGTCTCGTCCGTATGGCCTGTTCAGGGGAAATATGGTAAAATTCGATAAACTGCACACTTTCCTTGCGATTTGATTTTCCGCCCCTTGCCCCGGTTTGCATATTTATGCCCCGCAGAATCTGATGGAACCTCCCGCCGGGGCTATAGAAGAGCGCCTTTTTCCCATCCTGTCCGGGAGGTAATGTTACCGGGACGTTACCAACATTAAATCAATGTTAAGCGTTTTATGCATAGAAGTATTATTTTTACTTTTGATAAGGATAACCAATTGCTACCTCCATGAAAAAGAAGGACATAAAGATTCTCTTAGTAGACGATGAGCCTGATATATTAGAAATTTTGAGTTACAATCTCACTGCCGAAGGATATCAGGTGTTTACTGCTAAAAATGGAGTGGAAGGCGTTGATAAGGCTAAAAAGAAAAAACCGCACCTCATCATCCTGGATGTGATGATGCCGGAGATGGATGGCATTGAAGCCTGCGAGATCATCCGGGGCACCAAGGGACTGGAGGATACCATTATTGCTTTCCTCACCGCAAGGGGAGAAGACTATTCCCAGGTGGCGGGATTCGATGCCGGGGCCGACGATTATATTACCAAACCCATAAAGCCCAAAGTACTGGTTTCCAAAGTAAAAGCCCTCCTTCGAAGGACCAAGGATGAAGGAGTTGCCAATGAAGAAGTGCTTAAAGTTGGGAAAATCGAGATCAACCGGGAGGAATATAAGGTGGTAAACAACGGAAAGGAAATCATTCTTCCGAGAAAGGAGTTTGAATTGCTCGCCTTATTGGCATCCAAGCCCGACAAGGTGTTTAAGCGTGAAGTAATCCTGGACAAGGTTTGGGGCCAGGAAGTGGTGGTTGGTGGACGTACCATAGATGTGCATATCCGTAAACTTCGGGAGAAGATCGGAGATGATCATTTTAAAACGGTCAAAGGAGTGGGGTATAAGTTTGTGCTATAATGGCCATCCGATTAAAGAAATCATATCGATTTGCTTATCGTTCATCCTTACTGATCACCGTTGTATTAACGGGCTTACTGGCGCTTTTTCTCTGGTATTCGGATAACCTCTTCAATTGGTTCGCCCTCCTTGGCTTCGCTGCCGTAGCCTTTCTGGTATCCTTTTTTATTTTACAGATCCGGGTGCAAAAGTTTATTTATCGAAGGATCAAAAAGATTTACGACGACGTGTCGCTCCTGGAATCCTCTTCCTTTAATTCCGGGCCCATCACGACCGACATGCGAACCCTGACCGAAGAGATTGAGAAGTTCGCCAAAGACAAGAAAATCGAGATCGACACCCTTAAAATCCAGGAAGAATACAGGAAGGATTTCCTCGGAAATGTATCCCACGAGCTCAAAACCCCCCTCTTTACCGTACAGGGATATATTCTGACCCTTCTGGACGGGGCCATGGATGATAAAAAGCTGCTCCGGAAATACCTTCAGCGGGCAAACAAAGGGGTTGAGCGCCTGATATACATAATAAAAGACCTGGACCTGATCACCAAGCTCGAGATAGGCGACCTGAACCTGAAATACGAGGATTTCAACATTATCGAACTGATTGAGAATATCTTCGACATGCTCGAGATGAAGGCTTCCAAGAAAAATATCGCGCTCACCTTCGACATGGAATATGAATCCCCCGTTTGGGTACATGCAGACCGGGAGAAGATTCAGCAGGTCCTTACCAACCTCCTGGTAAATTCGCTGAAATACGGCCACAAGGAAGGCACTACCGAGGTAAGCGTGGAAAACCTTATTAAAAACAAGGTGATCATCCGGGTCACGGACAATGGCGAGGGGATCGCAGCGGAGTACATCCCGAGGATCTTCGAGCGCTTTTTCCGGGTGGACAAAAGCGGCAGCCGGAAAGAAGGTGGTTCCGGCCTGGGCCTTGCCATCGTAAAACACATCATCGAAGCCCATGGTGAAAAGATCTATGTGGAAAGTGTCCAGGAGGTAGGGTCCGAATTTTCTTTTACCCTGGAGAAGGCAAAACCGAAACCATCCCCTGCACGCCTGGAAGAAGTTGCCGCCAGGACCCCTTAATTTCAATAGATGTCCTCTTACGGGTTTTGCTTAGTTTTGTGAAACCAACCAACGAGCGATATCCCTGTGGGCAGCAAGAATAAACTAAAAAGATTCCGGGAAAACGAATCGTTCAACAACGTGATCCAACCAGAACGGGATGAAGTCACCTCGGGAAATTTTCCCTTTCGAGGCCGCTGGAACGAATACTTCGGTAACGAACACCCCCTGGTTCTGGAACTCGGTTGCGGGAAAGGCGAATACACCATAGGGCTGGCCCGGTTGTATCCGGAACGGAATTTTATCGGGGTGGATATCAAAGGGGCACGCCTGTGGCGCGGGGCCAAGACCGCCCTGGAAGCCCCCCTTCGCAACGTGGCCTTCCTGAGGAGCCAGATCGAGCTTGTCGACCAGCTTTTCGCCGAAAATGAAGTATCTGAGATTTGGATTACCTTTCCCGATCCCCAGATCAAATACAAGCGCACCAAACACCGTATGACCAACCTAGTGTTTCTCGAAAAGTACCGGCAAATTCTTAAAAAAGACGGAGTGATGCACCTCAAGACAGACAGTGAATTCATGCACGGTTATACCCTCGGTCTGCTGCACGGGGGTACCCTGGGCGAAGTGCTTTATGCCAACCATAACGTGTACAGGAATGAGGGGAGTCCGGAAGAAGTGACAGGCATTCAAACTTTCTACGAGCAACAATTCCTGGAAGAGGGAAAACCCATTACCTATATCAAGTTCCGATTTGTATCCAAATGACGCACCTGTTGCTGCTTTTCTTCGCTACTTTTTCCGCTGCCTTTATGGCGACGGTGCCCCCGGGCTTACTCAATATGAACGCAGCCAAGACCAGCGTCAAGAAGGGTAAGAACAACGGGTTGATCTTCAGCCTGGGGGTTTCTGTCATGGTAGTCATGCAGGCTTATGTGGCCGTTCTTATTTCAAAATTCCTCTACCGGAACCCGCAGGTCATAGACCTGCTACTGAAGATAGCCCTGGCAGTATTCGCTTTCTTCGCCGTTTATTTCTATTTGTCGGCCAGGCGCGAAAGAAAACAAAAAGTGGCGATGGTAAAGGTCAGCCGGGCCAACAGCTTCTTCAAGGGGATGTTGCTGGCAGCGCTTAACTTGCTTACCATTCCCTATTACAGCGGACTGAATGCTATGTGGAACGCCACGGGTTGGATCAAGTTTGAGATCTGGGATATATGCGCCTTTATCCTCGCCGCCGGTTTTGGGACTTTTGCCGTACTGTACCTGTACACCGTGTACTTTAAAAAACTGGAAGCCAAGACCCACACGTTCAGCAGGAACTCCAATTACATCCTCAGCGGATTGATGATCATCCTGCTGATGATCACGGTGATCCGGATATTCTATACCTGAAAACCCATGGACTCTCCCAATTTTTTCCAGAAAGTATATGAGGTAGCCGTGCAGATCCCATATGGGCGGGTCACCTCATATGGTGCCATCGCAAAATATCTGGGTGCTGCCAGGAGTGCCCGTATGGTGGGATGGGCCATGAACAATGCCCATGATATGGATGAGATCCCGGCTCATCGGGTGGTTAACCGCAATGGCCTGCTAACTGGGAAACACCATTTTTCAGGCAGCAATCTCATGCAACAATTATTGGAGAACGAAGGGATAGAGGTGGTAAATGATAAAATAGTGGATTTTGAGAAATATTTCTGGGACCCGGCCCGGGCCCTTAAATAAATTGTACCCTTTGCCGTTTACAGCCTTTTCAGGGCCGGGGTTTCCGAATCTCAGGCCTTTGCTGTATCTTTGTTGTTTAGAATGATTTTATATAAAGGCGCCAGCGGAATCAAAGCGTAGGGGCCGGCAGCAGCCGGAACACCCCCTCCGGGAATGACGGGTGGAGATTCCATGGAAGGCGTAGAGAAAAGACATCCTATATGGCAATGAAATTGAACAAGGGAGCGATCATGAAGGCACTGGAAACCATTACGGTTCCCGGAGAAGGCCAGAACATGGTAGAAAGCGGTGCCATCACTAACATACAGGTATTTGGAGATGAAGTGGTAGTAGACCTGCAGATAAAAAACCCCAGTCTGCAGGCCCGGAAAAAAACAGAGGTGGAAATCCTGAAGGCCATTCACCGGGAAGTATATGAAAAGGCCAAGATTACCGTAAACATTAAGGTAAACGCACCTTCGAAAAAACCGGTCAACGAAATCAAGGGGAAACCCATCCCGGGGATTCAGAACATCATTGCCGTGGCTTCCGGAAAAGGAGGCGTGGGCAAATCAACCATAGCTGCCAACCTGGCGGTCAGCCTTTCCAAAATGGGGTTCAGTGTGGGGTTGCTGGACGCCGATATATACGGTCCGTCCATGCCCACTATGTTTGATGTGGCCCACGAGAAGCCGAGGGCGACCAACGTGGATGGGAAGTCGCGCATGCTTCCGGTTCAGAATTATGGGGTGAAGCTGCTGTCTATAGGATTTTTTACACAGCCCGACCAGGCGGTGATCTGGAGGGGGCCCATGGCTTCCAAGGCGTTGAACCAGATGATTTTCGACGCCCACTGGGGCAACCTGGATTTTCTGGTGCTGGACCTGCCACCGGGCACAGGCGATATCCATTTGAGCATCATGCAGGCCCTCCCGGTGACCGGGGCCGTGGTGGTAAGTACCCCTCAGGAGGTGGCGTTGGCCGATGCGCGCAAGGGGGTGGCCATGTTCCAGCAGGAATCCATTAATGTACCCGTACTGGGGATTGTTGAGAATATGGCTTATTTTACCCCGGAGGAGCTGCCCGAGAACAAATACTATATCTTTGGACAGCAAGGGGCACGTAATCTGGCAGACGACCTGGACGTTCCCTTCCTGGGGGAAATCCCTTTGGTGCAGAGCATACGGGAAGCCGGAGACGTTGGCCGTCCGGCTGCATTGCAAACTGCTACTCCCAGTGAAGCCGCCTTTGAGGAACTGACTCGCAATGTAGTTCGGGAACTGGTCCGCAGGAACGAGAATTTACCCCCTACGGAAGCGATAAAAATAACAACCATGGCCGGCTGCTCTGCCGTTAATAAAAAAGGATCATGACTTCTGAGGAATTAAGATTAAAAGTAGAGATGGCACTGGAGGAGATCCGGCCTTTTCTGCAAAGCGACGGAGGGGATATTTCCCTGGTATCTATCGACAACGATACCCTCGTTAAAGTTCGCCTGGAGGGTACCTGCGTGGGGTGTACGGTAAACCAGATGACCCTGAGGAGCGGCGTTGAAATGACCATAAAAAAACATGCCCCCCAAATAGAAAAAGTCATTAATCTTGATTAGCGACACCAGCCCGGAACACACCCCCACTTCATCGTTTGTATGCCATCCGCATAAGGATCACAAGACATGATCAAAACAGATATTTTAATTATTGGTGCCGGCCCCACAGGGCTTTTTGCAGTTTTTGAAGCGGGGCTTTTACAGCTCAAATGCCATCTGATAGACGCCCTGCCTCAACCGGGTGGCCAGTGTTCAGAGATCTACCCAAAAAAACCAATTTACGACATCCCCGGATTTCCGGAGGTGCTGGCCGGGGAGCTGGTCAATAACCTGATGGAGCAAATTGCTCCATTTCAGCCCGGCTTTACTCTTGGGGAACGTGCGCAAACGATAGAATCCCTGGAAGATGGAAGTTTCATTGTAACCACCAACAAAGGTACACGACACCAGGCCCCTGTCGTAGTTATCGCCGGGGGGCTGGGGAGTTTTGAACCCCGGAAACCCCTGCTCGACAACCTGTCCAGGTATGAGGAAAATGGGGTTGAATATATGATCCGGGATCCCGGGATATACCGGGGCAAGCGGGTAGTTATTGCCGGGGGGGGCGATTCGGCACTGGACTGGAGCATCTACCTGGCCGGAATGGCCAAAGAAGTATCCCTGGTTCACAGGAGGAACGAGTTCAGGGGAGCCCTGGATTCCGTTGAGAAGGTCAAAGCCCTGAAAGATGAGGGGAAAATCAGGCTGTATACCCCGGCTGAGGTGGTAGGCCTGAGGGGAAAGGACTCCCTGGAAGCCGTGGTCATCCAGCGCGCAACCGACGCCGGGGATGAGTTCCTGCTCGAAGCGGATCATTTTATCCCCCTTTTCGGCCTGTCCCCAAAATTGGGGCCCATTGCGAACTGGGGGCTCGAAATCGAAAAGAATTCCATCAAAGTGGACAATGCCCTGGATTATCAGACCAATATCCCCGGGATCTACGCAATTGGCGATATCAACATCTATCCGGGAAAGCTTAAACTCATCCTTTGCGGCTTCCATGAGGCCACCCTGATGGTACAAAGTGCGTATCAGCGTATCCACCCGGACAAGCGGTACGTCATGAAATACACTACTGTGGGCGGAGTTCAGGGCTTTGATGGCAGCGTCCGGGAAGCCCCCAAGGCAGTGATCAAGGCGATTGATTGAGAAACGGATTCCCTAATATATTACTGAACTGGTTTAACCATCCTGCAAAAAACGCAGGTGTCCATGAACCGATAAGCAAGCAGAGCGAATGCAGGATATCAAGATCAAAATAACCGACCGCGACGGGGTACTTCATGAAGTGGATGCTCCCACGGATATGAACATGAACCTGATGGAACTGGTGCGTTCCTACGAATTGGCCCCTGAAGGTACGATAGGGGTCTGCGGGGGGATGGCCATGTGCGCTTCCTGTCAGTGCTATGTAAAATCGGGTCACGCCCTTCCCGAAAAGTCCGACGCGGAAGAAGCCATGCTGGCGGAGGCCTTCTACGTAGAGCCCAACAGCAGGCTGGGTTGCCAGATCCACCTTACGCCGGCCCTGGACGGACTGGAAGTGGAGCTCGCTCCGGAGAGCTGATTTGTAAAACAGGGTAACTTTCTGCTTTCCCTATATCCTGGCCTGGTAGGTGTACAGGTTATAGTAACGGCCTTCCCGGGCGATCAGGCTTTCATGGGTCCCTTCTTCCACAATGCGCCCGTTTTCAATTACCAGGATCTGATCGGCTTTCCTGATGGTACTGAGCCTGTGGGCAATCACAAAAGTAGTGCGCCCCCTGGTGAGGGTGGCGAGGCTTTTCTGTATGAGCGATTCACTCTCGGTATCCAGGTTGGAGGTCGCCTCATCGAGGATCAGGATTTTCGGGTTGGCCAGGATTGCCCTGGCTATGGCGATCCGCTGCCGCTGACCCCCGGACAGTTTGATCCCCCTTTCCCCTATGACCGTATCCAACCCCTTCTCAAAGCGATCCGTAAACTCATCCACATAGGCGGCTTTGACCGCCTGTTGCAAAGCTTCCTCAGTGGCAAGTGGCCGCGGGAAGAGGATGTTCTCCCGGATCGTCCCTTCGAAGAGGAAATCGTCCTGCAGTACCACCCCCAGGTGCTTGCGGTAACTTGAAAGCCTGACCTTGGATAAGTCGGTTCCGTCTACCAATACTTTTCCGGACAGGGGAGTCAGAAAACTGGCAGCCAGGCCCGCAATGGTACTTTTACCGGAGCCCGAACTCCCCACCAGGGCCACCACGGATCCGGGAGGTGCGTTAAAGCTTATGTTGTGCAGCACTTCATGGTCTGTTTCATAGGCAAAGGAAACATCTTCGAAGGTGATCGCACCTTGTATTTTTCCTAGCTCCACGGTTCGGTCCGCTTCATCCGCTTCCGGCTCCATCTGCATGAGTTCTTCCGTACGGTCCAGGCCGGCGAGGGCTTCCGTCAACTGGCTGCCGATATTGCTCATCTGCACAATAGGGGCCACCATCAGCCCCAGGAGGAAGGTAAAGGTGAGGAATTCCCCGACGGTGAGATCCCCTGTCATGATCTGGTAGCCCCCGAGCCCCATGATCCCCGTGGTGGCCACTCCCAGCAGGAAGGTGGATGAGCTGGTCATCAGGGCGGTGGCCGTGAGACTTTTACGGACATTCTCATACAGGCGATACACCCCCTCCTCAAAGACCCTGTGTTCCTGGGCTTCGGCATTAAACCCCTTGATGACCCGGATGCCTCCCAGGGTTTCGGTTAGCCGGCCGGTGACATCGGCATTGATCTTGCCCCGGTTTCTGAAAATGGGGCGGATGACCTTAAATGCCTTAAGGGCTACGACGGCAAAAATGGCTAGAGGGATCAGGGCAAACAGGGTCATGCTTACGCTTATTCTCAGCAAGAGGATCAGGGAAACTATTGCGGTGATGGTACCGCCCACCAATTGTACCAGGCCGGTGCCGATCAGGTTGCGGACGCCTTCCACGTCGGTCATGATCCGGGAAACCAGTTCGCCAGACTTGGTATTGTCAAAAAAACGGATGGGCAGGGACAGGATCTTCCGCTGCACCTGCGCCCTCAACTCTGAGATCATGTATTGTGCCTGCACGCTCAGGATCCTGGTGAGCAGGAAGGAGGTAGCGGCCTGTACCAGGATGGCGAGGATGACCACCCCCACCAGGAGCTTCAGGAATGGGATATTCTTGTTCGGGATAATATCATCCATCAGGTATTTTAAAGACAAGGGGGCCACAAAACTGGCCGCCTTGCTGATGACAATAAGGAACAGGCCGACGAATACGATTTTCCTCCGGGGCCAGATAATTGTCCTGAAGGCATTCAGGATGCTCACGCGTTTATCGGACATGCAAATTGGTTTGAATCGGCAAAGATAGGAAAGGCAGGCCAATTGATAGGGTGGCCGGCTGCCTGTTGTGCAATTATAATTTACCACATTATTTTTGGACATTACCCCCGGACTCCCGTATTTTCATATCCCCATTCCGGGTTATGACCATCTCCGGATCCGATAGTAACTAGTCGTCATTCCTGATATGAAATACTTTGTACTGGCCCTATGGGTTTTTTTCCTGGGCTGTAAGGCCGATCAAACCCCCTCCGAATTGCAGCGGTGGGAGGCGCGTGCGGCCAGGACCACTATTATCCGCGATGATTTCGGGGTGCCGCACGTATACGCCAAAACGGATGCCGACGCCGTATTCGGCTTGCTGTATGCCCAATGTGAGGACGATTTTAACCGGGTGGAACACAATTATATCTGGGCCATTGGCCGGCTGGCCGAAGTGGAAGGCCGGGAGGCACTTTACAGCGACCTCCGGGCCCGACTTTTCATGACCCGGGAGGAGGCCATCGCCGCTTACGAAAAAAGCCCGGCCTGGCTGAAGGCCTTGTGTAACGCCTTTGCCGACGGGGCGAACTATTATTTGTACACCCATCCGGAGGTACAACCCGAAACTGCTGACCCACTTTGAACCCTGGATGCCCATGTATTTCAGCGAAGGCTCCATAGGCGGGGATATAGAACGGGTGAGCCTTGATAAACTCCGCGCCATGTACGAGGGTGCGCGGCAACACTCAGCGCCAGGGAAAAACCGGTTCCGGACCACCCGGGCGGTATACGAAGAACCCGCCGGCTCCAATGGGATCGCCATTTCGGGCAATCTGACCGCTTCCGGCCATGCCATGTTGCTGATCAACCCGCATACGTCCTTCTATTTCAGGGGGGAAGTTCACGCCGTTAGCGAGGAAGGCCTTAACGCCTATGGGGCGGTGACCTGGGGCCAGTTTTTTATTTACCAGGGCTTCAATGAAAAAACCGGCTGGATGCATACGTCCACCTATACGGATGTGATGGATGAATATGTGGAGCAGGTCGTTGAAATGGACAGCCTGCCGTACTATAAATACGGGGATGAACTCCGCCCGGTGCGCGTATCCGAAGTTACCCTCAAGTACAGGGAAGGGGACCGATTGCTGGATAAAACCTTTCCGATGTACCACACCCACCATGGCCCCATCACCCATAAATTAAACGGTAATCCGGTTGCCACGGCCATGATGTGGGACCCCGCCAAAGCCCTGGAGCAATCTTTTATCCGTACCAAGCAAAGCGGGTATGAAGGGTTCAGGAAAATGATGGACCTCAAGACCAATTCCTCCAATAATACTGTGTATGCGGATGCAGACGACAATATTGCCTACTTCCATGGAAATTTCATCCCGGTACGGGATACCCTCTTTGATTATACGAAGCCCCTGGACGGGAGCGATCCCCGGACCGACTGGCAGGGCCTCCACACGGTAGACGAAACCATCCACTTGCTGAACCCGGCCAACGGATGGTTGCAAAATTGCAATTCCACCCCTTATACGGCTGCCCTGGACTACAGCCCGAAGCGGGGCGACTATCCCAAGTATATGTCTGCAGACGAACAAAATTTCCGGGCCCTGCACGCCATAGCGTTGTTGAAAGGCCGGAGCGGCTATACCCTGGACAGCCTGATCCGCCTGGCCTACGACCCCTATTTACCGGCCTTTAAAGTCCTGATCCCCGGCCTGGTATCGGCCTATGACACACAGCCGGGCCGCGATCCGTCTATGGCGGCAGCCATTGAGGTATTGCGCAACTGGGATTACCGTACGTCAAGGGAATCGGTGGCGATGACCCTGGCCCACTATTACGGCACCCTGTACGGGGAATTGGGGGAAGTGCCGGAAAATATGAGCGATATGGAGATGATGACCTATTTCGGTACTGCTTCTCCCGCCGGCACGAACGCCTGGCTGTCTTTAAAAAGGCACTGGATCATCTGACAACCGATTTTGGCAGCTGGAAAACACCCTGGGGGCAGGTAAACCGGTACCAGCGTATCAACGGGGCGATCCGGCAACCTTTTGATGATGGCAAACCGAGCCTTCCGGTGGGATTTGCCTCCGGGAGGTGGGGCGCACTGGCGGCTTTCGGGGCCCGCTACACCAACGGCACCAAAAAGATCTATGGTACCCGCGGGAATAGTTTTGTGGCTGTCGTGGAGTTCGGGGACAAAGTCCGGGCGAAAAGCCTGCTGGCCGGGGGGGAGAGCGGACATCCTTCTTCCCCGCATTTTGATGACCAGGCACAGCGCTATACGGACGGACAATTCAAGGAGGTGGCCTTCTATAAGGAAGATGTGCTGGCACGGGCGGAAGCGCAGTACCACCCGGGGGAGAGGAAGGCTACTCCTCCTGCTGTACCACAATAAGGGAAGCCCTGGAACCTGTAGACAGCAACCATTTGTTGGAGTAGATCAGCTGCCCCTTTTCATCGTAGACGTTCACCTGGGCCGTATTCGGCCCGGAGGAACCCTGGTTCAGGGCTTCAAAATCCAGCCGGTTGAATCCCTTGTCCAGGCTAACATTGATGCCCTTAAAACTCCCTGTGAGGAGTATGTTTGGCTCTACCACCACGTCATTGGCATAGATACGTACCCGGTCCCCATCCACATATTCATGGTCACGGCATACGATCCCGACGTATTTAGCGGTTGTCTTTATATCGCCCAGGTACATGTCGCCATAATGCTCATTGGCATTTCCCCGTGTCATTTTCAGTTACTTTCGGATCTATTTTCATATCGAATCCCGCCTGTTTCAGCTCCCGTTCGGGCAACATTTTTACGTTCCTGGCCATGAGGGAATCTTTCAGATTAATACTGCTTGAAGGATCCAGGACAGAAGGCATGTTAAGGCTGGTACCCTGGTCCTGGTTTTGGCGCACATCCAGGGAATTATCCCGTTCAACGCTCAGGGGCTGGGTGGCGGGCAGATCGGTCTGGGACCAGCCGGCCAGCGGGCAGAGAAGCAGCAAGACAAAATATGCAGACAGTTTCATGGGTCGGGAAAATAGCACAATTTTGGGTAAAATTAGCAAATACCCTGCCAGGGGGATACAAATCCCTGTTAAATTCGACCAAATCAGGTTGCCACCCCATTTTGCCCCATGACTATTTGTTCGGCTTGCCGGCACCAGGATCAGATCGAAATCATGTGGTCCCGGGCCGCCACCTTCCAGCTGCCTGTGATTTCGCCGGATTCCACGGTGATTACGGCCGGGTACTTGGCAACGGTGGGGCAGATATGCATGGGCAAGGCGTAGCAGGCCTCCCCCAACGGATGGTCCCCGGCTGCAGGGCAATCGAGCACCAGGTGTTCTTCGCTTTGGGAAAGCTGTCGGCAGTCGTCCATCCCGAGAAGTTGCAGCCTGGGAAAAGGCATTTCAGGCGCGATTGACTTGTGCCCCAGGTCCAGGCATAGGAGGGAATCCCCGGGCCGGCTGATGACCCTGCCGAGGAGCACAGCGGCCGGCAGGAAGGGCATATCCGGAAAATCAGTACCATAGCGCGCATCCCAGAGTAAGGTGGTGCCGGGACTGGTCTCCACTCCTTCGCGGCCGGCATGGATTGGAAAGGTAGGGGATCCTCCTGCGACGATCACCCCGACCTTCAGGCCCAGTTTTTCCAGTTCCTTTTCCATTTCCCGTACCTGGGCAAACGCCTCATCGCAGGCCTTTCGGCGATCCCCGGGGTCAGAGTCCCGGATATGCCCGTCGTAAACGTGCAAACCCCTGAAGGATAGGTTCGCAAGCGTGCTGATTTCTTCTATCAGCCTGATGGCCCGGGCCCCGGGACGGATCCCGGTACGGTTCATCCCGACATCCAGATCTATAAATACGGCTGCCCTTTGTCCGTTCTTTACAGCGAGTTCCTGTAATTCGCGGGCAATTCGGATATCATCCACGATGGTTGAGAAAGCCGTGGCGGGAAAGGCTGCCTGCAGTTCCATAAAGCGGGCCAGGTTGGGCCCCACCGGTTGCATGGCCAACAGGACATCTGCAGCTTCACACAGACCCAGTAGTTCGGCTTCTGCCAGGGTGGCGCATTTAAACCTGCTGATTCCCTGGGCCATCTGCATCCGGATAACTTCGGCCATCTTGTGGGTCTTGATGTGCGGGCGGATTTTGTCCGCCCCCCCTGCTATGCGGAGCATGATGGAGATGTTCTCTGCGATCCGCGAAGGGTAGACCAGCAATCCTGGCGAAAAGCAGGTTTCAGGGGATTTCAGGCTGTACCAGGGCCTTGTTGTCATGGGGAAACCGGATTATGCAGTTCGAAAACGGCCTCTATCTCAACGGCGATATTTCCAGGGAGCATCATGCCCACCGCGCTGCGTGCCCCCACACCCATATCGGGCCCGAATATTTCAGACATCAATTCACTGAACCCATTTATAACCAGGGGGTGTTTCCCGAAATCCGGGCTGCTGTTTACCATCCCCAGTACTTTTACCAGCCGCTTGATGGAATCCAGATCGCCATAGTGCGCCTTGATGGTTGCGAGCATGGTAAGGCCCACCTGCCGGGCCGCTGCCTTCCCTTCTTCCAGGCTCAGTTGTTCCCCCACGCGGCCCGTGATCAGGCTTCCATCGGGGTTTACTGGCCCCTGCCCCGAAACATACAGGTAACGATCAACCACCACAACCGGTTTGTAAACCCCGGCTGGCGGAGGCGCCGGCGGTAATTCCAGGCCTGATTGCCTGAGCTTCTCTGAAGGTAAAGTATCCATATTCATGTCATTTAATTTTTATATGTCAGATGAGGGCATTCAACGCGAGGACGCCAAGCAAACCCATGATGCCAACTGTGGTTTCCATGATCGTCCAGGTTCGGAGGGTATCCCGTACCGACAGGTTAAAATATTCCTTGAAGAGCCAGAACCCTCCATCATTTACGTGCGACAGCATCAGGCTTCCCGACCCGATCGCCAGGACCATCAATTCAGCAGGGACCCCGCTACCCGGGATCATGGGGGTGACAATTCCTGCGGCGGTAAGGCCCGCCACGGTTGCCGAGCCCACGCACACCCGGATAATGGCCGTGATCCCCCAGGCCAGAAGCAGGGGCGAGATCGTTGAATCCTTCAGCAAAGCAGCAATATAATCACTTACCCCGCTATCCACCAAAACCTGTTTGAGAGCCCCGGCCCCGGCGATAATCAGCAAGACCATGGTGATACCCGAGACGGCCTTCCCGGCCGAATTCATGACTTCATCCATTTTTCGGCCATTCCTGAGCCCCAGGGTGAAGATGGCCACTAATACGGCTATAAGCATGGCGATAACCGGATCCCCTAAAAAAGCTATAATTTTCAGGACATAACTTCCTTCCGGGAGAAATAGGCGGGATACCGTTGCGGAGGCGATCAGGATAATGGGCAACAAGGCGGTAAGGATGCTGTTGGCGGTGCCGGGCATTTCG
Organism: uncultured Flavobacteriaceae bacterium; assembly: GCA_963721045.1. Lineage (GTDB taxonomy): Bacteria > Bacteroidota > Bacteroidia > Flavobacteriales > Flavobacteriaceae > Zeaxanthinibacter. The sequence continues at coordinate 474,103 of CAVRHQ010000011.1, read as the reverse complement.
TCATCCGTCAATATCCTGGGATTAATAAATTGCTTCATGGGTTTGGCCGGGATTTTTTTTACCATCCTCGAATACAATGGTCCTGCGACAACAATTGCAGGAACCGCCACGATCAAGCCATATACAAGGGTTTTCCCCAGGTTGGCATTGAACAGGACCACAATCGCCGTAGGGGCCGGGTGGGGGGGCAGGTAGCCATGGGTTACCGAAAGGGAAGCGAGCATGGGCAACCCCACATAGAGCAAAGGCAAACCGGTTGCCGCGGCCACGGTAAAGACCAGGGGTACCAGGATCACAAAACCGACGGAATAAAACATGGGGATACCCACGATAAACCCCGTGAGGACCAGGGCCCATTGAATATTTTTCTCTCCAAAACCAGCCACCAGGCTGGTGGTGATCCGCTGAGCGGCTCCGCTGTCTGCCACCAGTTTCCCCAGCATGGCCCCCAGGCCCAGGATCATGACCAGGAAACCCAGGGTAGACCCCATCCCGTTTTGTATGGAAGTTACCACGGCCGGTAGTTCCATCCCCTCGGCAATACCCACCATGAGCGATACCAGGATGAAAGTAATAAAGGCGTTTAGTTTGAATTTGGCAATGAGCAGGAAAAGCAAGGCTATCCCCAGGATTACAATGAGCAATGGCATACCGCAGGTTGATTTACAGATGGCGACATTTGAGCGATCAAGATAAGGAATTGATCCGGATTCCAGGATAACAAAGAAATCAGTTACAATCGGGTGGCTTTTATTGCGAAGCTGGGATCAAAATGGCCGGATCTTGGACGGATTCCCCGGTCTTTCATGGATAAAATTCGTACATTTAAAAGGAATGGCCTAATTCCGGGAAACCGTATCCCGGCTTGTAATACTGTAAACCATAATTTCCTCTTGATATGAATCCTCCTATGCTTATCGGACTCCTGATCGGACTGTTTTTATTGGCCGGTATCCGGGTCATTTTTGAATACAAAAGGGCACTTAAATTCCGCTTTGGCAAGTATGTCGGGTTACTGAACCCCGGGCTCCGCTGGATCGTTCCCTTTGTGGAGACAATCCAGATAGTCGATATCCGGGTGATCACCATCAATATCGTATCACAGGAAGTGATGACCGAGGACAACGTCCCCTGCAGCATAGATGGTGTGGTATTTTTTAAGATCAGCGACCCCGAAAAAGCAGTCCTGGAAGTGGAGGAGTACAGATTTGCCATCTCCCAGCTGTCCCAGGCCGCCCTCAGGGACGTATGCGGGAAGGTGGAGTTGGATACCATCCTGTCCAAGCGGGAGGAAATGGGCAATAATATCAAGCAGATTGTGGAGGTGGAAACCAGTGGCTGGGGCATTGATATTATCGACGTAAAAATCAAAGACATCCAGCTGCCCGAAAACATGAAACGGATGATGGCCAACCAGGCAGAGGCTGAGCGCTCCCGAAGGGCGCGCATTATCCTGGCCCTTGCCGAAGAACAGGCCGCAGGGAAATTGCTGGAGGCCGGCAAACTTATGGACAAGTCGCCTTCGGCTATCAAGCTCCGGCTGTACCAGACCTTATCGAATATCGCTGCGGAAAAGAATTCCACCATTTTATTTCCATTCCCTGAAGAAGCACTTCCCAAAAAACCCGGAAAGGAGTAGGCTAATAATTAAATACTGATCGAACTTTACGGGGTATTTCCAATTGTATTGCTTGCATTCCATTGCGGCTCAACTGGATCAAAGACTGATCACGGTCATAGTATTATTGCTGCATGACGCTTACTTTCAAAGTGTTAAATGCGAAGTGTCATGCAAGTCAAAAAGTACCCGAAAGTAGATTTGGATCGTTACAGGGGCTTGTTTTTTGTAGCGGGTTTGGCCGTTGTATTATTCTTTACCTGGCGGGCCCTCGAACATAAATCCTACCCCACCGTCGCCAAATTCATTGAAAGGATCCAGCTTACAGAGGATGTTCAGGAAGATGTCCCGGTTACACGCGAACCCTTCGTGGCGCCCCCTCCCCCTCCTCCGGCCGCCCCTGATGTGATCGAGATCGTGGAGGATGAAGATGAAATTAAGGAAACCCTGATCGAAAGCACCGAAACCAGTCAGGAGGCCGTGATAGAGGATGCCATCATTTCCGTGGATGACGTGGCTGTTGATGAGGAAGAAGAGGAGGTCATAGTGCCTTTCGCCGTAATTGAGAACGTCCCGGTTTTTCCTGGCTGTGAAGGCGGAACCAAGGCCGAGAGGAAAGCCTGTTTTGAGGAAAAACTTCAGGAGCATATCAGGAAGAATTTCAACTTTCCTGAAATAGCCAGGGAAATGGGGATTCAGGGCAAGGTCTTCGTCCTGTTCTATATAGATGCCAAAGGAAATGTTGGGGGCATCGAGACCAGGGGACCAGACCGCCTGCTGGAAAAGGAAGCCGAACGCATCATTGCCTCCCTCCCTCACATGACCCCTGGAAACCAGCGTGGGAAAGCCGTGAAGGTCCCTTATAGCATTCCGATTGTCTTCAAAATCCTTTAGAACGGTTGTATGTTGGCCCCTTGCAGCCGGGCCAATGGTAAAATCCGGATGGATGGTTTGCCTGGCCCGCCGCCCATAATTACAGCAGCCTGGTCCCGGAGAGGATCACCGCGATCAGGGTGAGAAGCAGCATCAAAACCACGACCCCCACTCCGATGATGGTAAACTTGTTCTTTTTCAGGAAATAGTTGCGATCGCCTTTTTTCTTCCTGTTCCGGAACAAGCTGAACTTGCTTTTTCCTTTCTTTTCAGACATGGCAATGGATTTGAAATAGTAAATCTTAAGTTACGGATTTCGCAGTGGATGGCTTGGTTCAAATAAACCGATTGTTGCCCTCTTTCGGATTGGTATCCGGGATGCGAGGGGCGAACAGATGATCATTTCCGGGACCAAAGCCCAACCAGCCACCGGCACCCCCTTCAAAAGCGTCAATGAATTTCTTTTTACAGCAAAGAACTGTGGAGGAATACCCCGTACTTGTAACCGTTGCATGGAGAATGTCTGGCTGGTGGACGGGCAAATTTCCATTGCGGGCTTGATGATATAACAATATTTAAGATAAGTTACCCGTCCTGGGTAACTCGTTTGGTTGGTTGTTTGCAAATGGTTCTGGCATATTCTTTTGACCAGAACCATTTTCCATTACTATATATAGCGAAAATTTATGTCTGTGACAGGGCGGCTGTTTCCCCTGTTTAATATATTCCGGGATTCGTTCCTGGGCTAAATCCCTTATATTTAGGGATAAATCTCTATCCGATGGACAATCAATTCTCGAACGCCTGGGCCAAGATGATCACCAAGTTGCAATCCTGGCTGGATGTCCTGGTGGTAAGCCTGCCAAACTTCCTGATCGCTTTGTTTGTATTCTCAATCGCGGTCTTCCTTTCCAAATATATCAGCCAGTTCAGTCTTCGGTTGCTGCAAAAAAGCAGGCTACAGCACTCCATGAAAAACCTGATTGCGAAAATGGTTTCGGCTGTAGTCATCCTTTTTGGAATCTTCCTGGTGCTTGGCATTCTAAACCTCAGTAAGGCGCTGAATACAATTTTAGCCGGGGCCGGCGTGGTGGGATTGGCTGTGGGCCTGGCGTTGCAGGGCGCCCTGGCCAACACCTATTCGGGGATCGTTTTGTCGTATGTCAAATTCGTAAAATTTGGTGACTGGATCGAGAGCAATGGCTTTGCAGGGGAGGTGGTGGATATAGACCTGCGATCGGTATGCCTGAAACAAGCGGACAACAATATGGTGTATATTCCCAACAAGCTGGTGGTGGAGAACCCCATCAAGAATTTTTCTTCCACGGCCCAGTCAAGAGTAATATTGCAGTGCGGGGTTGCTTACGGAAGTGATCTTCGCCTGGTGATAAAGGTCGTGAAAGAAGTTATAGCCAACAACTTTAAGGAAGTTGAGAAGGATGATATTATTTTCCTCTATACGGAATTTGCTGACAGTTCCATCAATTTTGAAACGCGGTTCTGGATTGATTCGACCTCCGCACTCGAAGTGGCCCGGGCCAAAAGCCAGGCTATGCTGGTACTGAAGGAAGCCTTTGACGCCAATGGCATCAACATTCCATTCCCCATACGTACCCTCGATTTTCCAAAGCCCCTCACCATTTCCAACGGTGAGTAGGTAATTGCGGTTTGATAACGTATTCCGATCATTTAGGGACGAATACCTTGTTGCCTGCCCGGCTTTTGTATTCCTTGGGGCTGCAGGAATACTTGTTTTTGAAGATCTTGCAGAAATAGGACCGACTGGTTAGCCCAATGGAGTAGACGACCTCAGAAATATTCATATCCGTATGCTTGATGAGGTGTTCCGCCTTTTCGAGCCGGATATTTCGCACATAATCCGAAACGGTCCTCCCATGCATGAATTTAAATCCTTCCTGCAGTTTGTTGGGGGAAATGCCCGATTTGGAACAAATGGATTTGATCGAATGCTGGATTTCCGGATAGTTCCTGATAAAATCGCTGACTTCCTGAATGCGCTGCAATTCGTCCTGGGTAAGGCTGGTGGTATTGTTGTTGGTATGCAGACTGCGATAAAACTGTTCGATCTGATTGGCGAGGATCAGATTGCAATGTCCTTCAAAATACAGATAAGAAGAAACCTCATGATCAAAGTTAAAATTGTCCAGGGCCTTCACATATTCCCCTATTTTTAGGTTATAACTGCCGAGGTAGTGGTGGTTGTGCCGCTGATAAACCGTATCGAGGAGTTGGTTCAGGCGTCCGTCCAGCCCCTGGAAATCTCCCTTAAAAATCGTTTGGTACCGCTTCCTGTTGATCCCTGTGAAAATACAGACAAAGCGGCTATCCCGACCAATTCGCAGGCTGTTCTTGCTCCCTTCCGCACTGTAGAGGATAGCGGATTGTAATTCATCCACAGCCAAAAGGTCGGGTAGCCCGTCTAGATGTATGGAACAGTTCCCGTGGAGGCAATACAGGAAATACACCATATCCGCCCTGGGATGCATCAAAGGCACTACGGTATCCGCTTCGAGGGTCACATCAAAAACCACGGCACTCATGCAGGTATTGAAGCTGATGCATTTTACAAAGCCATCTCCATATTCCCCGGCGACTTCAAGGGTATAGACCCCCTGTTTCCTTCGGATTTCGCCATCCAGTGCCTTTCGTATGCGGGTGAGTTGTTTCTTTGCTCGTTTCATATGGCTGATGTCATTCTCCTTCCCCTGGCTTCCTTGTAATCCATAAACTGACAATGAGGACAAAATAATCTTTTTAGGCCGGAATGCGTGTCAATAGCGTCATAAATTCTTTTTATAACAGTACAAAACGTGGGTGTCATATACTTACTTGAAGGGTGATGTACTATCGGCTTTCAAATACGGCTGAGAGGGAAGCCATTGAAAAGGAGTTGGGCGTTCCCTTTAAATACCCGACCTTATACCAACCCCGGCCTATTATCAACGGGCTCAAGGAATCTATAGTTCCTGTGGTTACGGGAGCAGATAGGCGGGTTGTTAATTTTGCCATATGGGGCCTGCTGCCTGAGAACTATCAGGAAGATTGGGATTTGTTCCAAAACGCCTTGAATACTCTCAATTTAAGCAGGGAACGCCTGCGCAGGGATTTATGGTATTCCAGGGGGTTTCAGAAAAGGCGTTGCCTGATCATCGCCTCCGGCTTTTTTACCTTCTACCTTCACAAAGGGGATATTTTTCCGTTTTACGTTCACGCTGCCACCGGGGCGCCAATTTGTCTGGGAGGGGTATACAACCAACTCGAAGACGGGTTTATCACCTGTGCCCTGATCATTGTGGACGCCAATTCCTTTATAAGCAGGATACAGAATATAGATCGTGGGATGCCGCTACTGGTAGACCCGGCGTTCCGGCAAAAGTGGCTCGATCCCGAAAGCGACCGGGAAGAGGTCATCCGGTATGTCAGCCATTCAAAAGAACACGCCCTTTCGGCCTACCCGATAACCAAGGAATTTTATAAAAATCCCAGGGGCCGAGCCAAAATCCTTCAACGGGTAGATTACGGGGATCTCCCGATTAGCTGAACACACTACCCTCACGGCCCGCATCTCCTATTCTCTCCAACGCTGACTTCTGCCTGAAAGGATCGCCCCAAGATACCGGTATATGCGTTAATAATCAGCTTTTTAGGAACAAGGGACGACCATCAGGAGTGGTATATTGCGGTATAATTCCCCCGGGAAAATAATTAATAACCTTTAATTCGAATAACCATGTTACGTTGGACACTAATTTTTGTAGTTCTTGCCATTGTCGCAGCTATTTTTGGCTTTGGCGGGATCGCAGCCGGAGCGGCAAGTATTGCCAAAATCCTATTTTTTATCTTTTTGGTATTGTTTGTACTCTCCCTGATCTTCGGAAGAAGAAAATCACTATAAACTAATACAAACTCAAGTAAATACATCTAAACACAAAGAATTATGATAAAATACACCTATATAGTCCTCTTGTTTTTTGCCCTCTCGAACACCTTTACGGGATGCCGTGACGATAAATCGGCCAAAGAAAAAATGGAGGACGGGATAGAAGAAGTAAAAGAGGGTGCCGAAGACGTAGGCGATGACGTTAAGGAAGGCGCTGAAGAAGTGAAGGATGAAATTGATGATCACACAGACGACAATTAGTCCATTTCCCGAATGCGCAAAATTTAAAGGGCGGCCAGTATGGCGGCCCTTCTTTTATCTGCGCTCCTCCCGAAGGTAGGCTTTGAGCCTTTGGGGCCCTTCCAGCAAAATACGGACCACCTGCAAGGTTCCGTCATCCTTGGTGGCGATCTGCCATTTAACCAGGGCTATGCCACCATTTTCGATCTCAATCCCCGTAATGCTCCTGGGATGTACGCAACTCCCGTCATTAAAAAGCGGGATCTCATCGGGTTCGGGAAATCGGGGGCGGTGGGTGTGCCCAACTATCGTAAGCAACCGGTTATTTTGCAGCAGCCACCGTTTTAATCGCCTTTCAATCCTGATTAGCTCTTTATAATTCCGGGCTGGACTGGTAGGATCGGCTATGCCCCATACCTGAAGCGGTTTCCACAGCACCCTCACGAGAAACCTGCCCCACCTCCATAAGACATAATTCCACCAATCGGCCTGATGCCCGTGGGTAAGAAAAATTTCCTGCCCGGTTTCGTCGTGTTGCAGGATCAGCGCCTCGTGATATTGTATTTCTCTGAACAACTCTTTTTTACAGGAATCTATCGGATCAAAATAATAACTGAGCGCTTTTTCCACGTAGTCCGGGTTCTTGTACACCATGTCGTGGTTTCCCCATATCATGTGAAGCCTGTTTTCTAAGTGGTATTGCCTCAGGAGGAGGTAGATGTTTTTATGGGCCTCGAAAATGGGTTCGAAGAAGATATTTTCCCAGAGTTCGTCCCCATCGCCTAATTCGCAATACTGGAATCCATTCCGGTAGTAGTGCTGCAGGGCATGGAAGTAGATGTTCCGGTTGTTTGCGAATTCATCGGCAAAACTGTTATCCCCCCTGTGGCAATCACTGAAAAGAATGATTTTGGAGCTGTCGTCAAAAGGAATTCGCTTCGCCCCCAGGTAAGCCCTGCTGAGACGGGTGGAGTAGGACATGGGTTAAATTTGTCTAAATATCTGAAAAACTACAATGCAGAGGAACAGGCTCAACGTATAAATATGGGGAATCTTTTGTAATTTTAGCCTTATTATTCAGACTGACAGGCACGATGGACAGCACAAGCAAACATTTGCCGTTTCAATACCTCATAAGCTTCAATTCCCTGCTCGAGCAATATGAGAAGTTGGCCGCAAGCGACGATCCTCTCCTTGCGGAACGCGCAAAGAGTGTCCTGGAGGCCCAGGCTCCTTTCCCGGTGCTTAGGGAAGGGTTTACGGATAGCAGCTTGCTGGACAAGCATAAGGATATAATCGACATTCTTTTGCAGGATGCCTTTTCTCCCTTGCTCAGCCGAAATGAAATCAAGGCGGCAACCCTCCCGTACGGGGACCTGATCTTCAAAAAATCGGGCCGGTTTCAAAAGATCCTGCAGGATGCAGGGCCTTCCTTTAAACCGGAAGTCCGCAACCAGGACAACGGGGTAGACTACATTGGCGCCGCCGCGGTCATCCTTAAATTTTACTACAAAGTGGACCTCGATTTCAGCCGCCCGATGTACTACGATATCCCCGACGCACAGGGCGTCATGCACCAGTACAGGATATTGTACAATGCCGAATTCATGGAAATCCTGCCCACGGAACGGTCAAAGGAATTATCTGAAGAGGAGGTGGCCACTTTGGTGGAAAGTCCGGACAGCCTTGAACTTTGGATGGAAAAGATCCCGCCCGAAAGTTTCGTGATGAGGGGGTTTGTAATTGCCAATATGTTTGATGTTACTTCGGAGTTCGCAATTTCCGAGATCAAATCGGAACTGATTGCCAGTGACAAGCGCGGCAGTGATACCTTTATGACCGGCTTGCAGGATACCTTCCGCTCCTTTTTTAAAATTCGGGATCTCCAGGTGGGCTTCGTGACCTATAACTACAAAGCCGATCAATTTGAACGGGTCTATGGCAAGGGGATAGAAAGCTTTATTCTTCGCGATAAGGACGAAGTACATTGCGGGAAAGCGCTATGCAAGGATAGTTATGACAAATTGCTGCTAGAGAAAGACTATTTGTGATTCCCGATGTGGAAAAAAATTACCGGGAATCCGAATCCCAGCCCCCGTACCGGGCCCTGTACGAGCAGGGTATCAAAAGCGCGATTTTTGCCCCCATTGCCAGGGACGGTAAATTAATGGGGATACTGGAAATAGTTTCTACCAGGAGCGGTGCGCTCAACGGGGTCAATGCCACCAAATTGCAGGATGTGATGCCCTATATCATTTCGGCGGTGATCCGGTCCAAAATGGAGGAGGCCAACCTGATCGATGCGATTATACAACACGAATGCACCACTGTACATTCCTCTGTTCTCTGGAAATTTGAGGAGGAAGCAAGGCGGTTTATTATTGACGATCTGGAGGGACGGCAGCCCAGTTTCCGGGAAATTGTCTTTAGGGACGTGCATCCCCTGTACGGGCAAATTGATATAAGGGACTCTTCCCGGGCCAGGAACACAGCCATTCAACGAGACCTTGCTCATCCAGCTTTCCGAAATTAACCAGGTACTAAAATCCGCGATGGACATTTATGAATTGCCCATTTATGAGGAACTGATGTTCCGGGTGGAAAAGCATATGGAGTCGATCAAGGAAATGCTGGATACCAACAGCGAGCAGGCCATCTTTGATTTTGTGAAAGAGGAGATCAATCCGGTGCTCAATCACCTGAAAAAATCGCACCAAGTGTTGAGGAGGGAAATTGTGGCCTATGAATCCAAGATCGACACAGGCACCGAGTCGTATTATGATCACCGGAAGAACTATGACGAAAGTGTGATGAAAACCAACAAACGGCTGGCAAGTGTTATTGACAAGAGGCAGGTAGAGGCACAGCGCATGTTCCCGCACTATTTTGAACGGTATAAGACAGACGGGGTGGAACACAATATGTATATAGGCGATTCCATCTCAGAAGAATTGCAATTTGAATCCCTCTACCTGAACAATTTGAGGCTGTGGCAATTGCAGGTCATGTGCGAAATGGAGAATGCCTATTATAACCTGAAACCCGAATTGCCTGTAAAACTGGATGTGGCCTCCCTCATCCTGGTTTACAATACATCCCTTTCCATCCGATTTCGTATGGATGAAAAACGGTTTGATGTGGATGGCACCTATAATGCGCGATACGAAGTCATTAAAAAACGCATTGACAAATCGTTCATCAAAGGTACCAGGGAACGCCTGACCCAAACCGGAAACTGTGTATCGTGTATTCACAGAAAAAGGACGAATTGGAATATCTGCGGTATATAAGGTTTCTTAAATCAAAGGGCTTTTTCACGGACCATATTGAAGTGGTGGAACTGGAGGGGCTTCAGGGTGTTTCCGGCTTGAAGGCTATCCGTGCAGAAATCCTCTATGCGAGGCAGGAGGAAACCGAAAAAACATACACCTATCAGGACCTGATTGATGAGATTGAGACTTAAGCAGGTATGTCCAAGAGCCTGTCCGGGCCGTAGAATTTCAAAGCCACGAAAAAAGCGATTACCGACAGGATCATCCCGATCATAAAAATAGCATAGGTCCAGCGGAGTAGTTTATATTTCCGGTCCAGTACCATCCCAAGGAAATAAAGGTCTTTAGTCAGAGATGCGTACAGGTATTCCTTGTCTTTGATGAGTTCCTGAATGGCCCATTCATAATCGCGCAGGCTCATCTTATGAAAATTCCCGAAGAAAAGCAGGTTTACCTTTTTCTGGTTTACATCCTCCTTGCTGAATTGCCCGCTGGTAATATTGGGCCGTGTGGCCAGGATGGAAAGGACCATTGAACAGATGCTGAACAGCAGGAAAATGGCCGTGGGATAGATCAGGTAATCGTTGGAGGGGTTATCCAGTTTGGGGATCAGGTTAGACAATACCAGCGAGATTATAATCGCATTCACCGAAAGGAGTATATTCGCCTTGGTGTCTGCAATGTCACTTAGCTTCAGATGATTTCGCATGGTCACCCGGAACATGGTCTGTATCCCCCTCTCCGGGCTCTCATTTTTGTACCGGGCCTTCAATTCTTCCTTTTTCGCCATCCTCTTCCGGGAACTCCTGGCCTTGATAAGTTTGCGCAGGTTTTTGTCCTTTCCTTCCTGCCATTCCTTTTTGGCATAATCCGTGTAAAACCGATGGACTGTACGCAGCAGTTTTATATTTTCATTGCGCCATTCAGTGGCAGAATATTCGGCCAATCCAAGGAATGAGAGCTCTTCCCGTAACAACTCTGAGGTTTCGATATAATTCTTCATGGCCATGTGGGAAGCATCTGCGTCGCGCATAATCTTTTCCAGCTGGTTTTTAGGTTCGTATCCCTGTTTGGTAGCCATGATCAGGTTACAAACTTCATCGGTCTCATCTTTGCCATATCCCTGTGTGCCCAGGAACTCGCTGGCGATCGCACAACTGCTCTCCTCATGATCCTTGCTGCCTTTCGTATAGCCGGTATCGTGCAACCAGGCGGCCAGCATAAACGGTTTCCTTTTCCTTGCTATTTAGTTGATAATGGTCTAGCAATTCTTTAGTACTTTTAACTACCCGTTGGGTATGTTGCAGGTTGTGGTAAAGGAATCGGGAATCCAGATGGTGGATCAGGAAATTGACGACAAAATCTTCAGTTGATTGGAGTATGTCCGACATGGCAGTTCAGATTGCTTAATCCAAAGTACGAATTTTTGGTTTCTATAGGAATTCTCATGAAAAAACAATTCTTGCTGCTTTGCCTGCCGGCCCTGCTGCTTGGGTGTGCAACCTACAAGACCAAATATACCGGCGATAACCAAGTCCCGGACCGGCCACCCGCGAAGGAGGTGGCCCATACCTTTTACCTTATTGGCGATGCAGGCCTGTCCCCCACGGGAACCATGAACCCCGCCCTCAAAGCTTTTCAGGCCAGGCTGGCCAAGGCAGATTCCAATAGCACGGCCATCTTCCTGGGAGACAATATCTACCCGGCTGGCCTCCCGGACCCCAGGGATTCTACACAGGCTTACCTGCAGGCCAAAAACAACCTCGATGCACAGCTGCAGACCCTAGCCGGCTTCCCGGGTCGCCCCTTGTTTATCCCGGGTAACCACGACTGGTATAATCGAGGGCCCCAAAGGCCTGGAAAGGGAGGCGGAATATATAAGGGATGCCCTTGGAGACAAGGATGTTTTTATGCCAGATGACGGATGTCCGCTGCAAACAGTAGAGATCGATGAAAAACTCACCCTGATAGTCATCGACACCGAATGGTACCTGACCAATTGGGACAGGCACCCAACCATGAACGATAAATGCGAGATCAAAAGCAGGGAGAAGTTCATGGAAGAACTGGAGGGGCTGATCAAGGAAAACAGGGGCAAAACTACCCTGATAGTACTGCATCATCCCATGTTCAGCTATGGCTCCCACGATGGACAGTACTCCCTGAAACAGCAGATCTACCCGGCGGAAATTCCCATCCCGCTTCCCATCCTGGGCTCTGTAATCAATATTTTTCGCCGCACCACAGGCGCCTCCATCGAGGACCTCCAGAATAAGCGCTATCGCGAACTCCGGAAGCAACTCGTCACCCTGGCTCAATACTCAGACAAGGTGATCCTGGCCTCCGGCCATGAACATACCCTCCAGTACATCATTGAAGACCATACGCCTCAAATTGTCAGTGGGGCAGGATCCAAGACCGGTGCCACACGGCTTGTGAACGGCAGCCGGTTCGCTGCCAGCCGGTTGGGCTATGCCGTCCTTCAAGTGTACAGGGATGGCTCTTCTGAAGTTAGCTTTTACAGCCCGATAGAAGGGGGTACTGAAGACTTGCTATTCGCAACCAGGGTCCTGCCCCCGGACCGGACCCCTCCGCAAAAGATCTACCCAGATTCATTTCCAGCTGCTGTGCGCGCCTCGGTATACCGCCCGGAGGAAGTTGAAAAGGGCTGGCTGTTCCGTAAAATATGGGGCGAGCGCTATCGCAGGTTTTATGGGGTCAAGGTACGTGCACCCACCGTGAACCTCGATACCCTTTTTGGTGGGCTGGAGCCCATTCGGAAAGGAGGGGGCCACCAGTCGAGGTCGCTCCGGCTCAGGAACAAAAGCGGTAAGGAATATGTGATGAGGGCACTGAAAAAAAGTGCCGAGCAGTATCTGCAATCCATGGCCTTCAAAGACCAATACGTCGTCGGCCAGTTTGAAGACACCTATACCGAAGACGTATTGCTGGATTTTTATACGGGCTCACATCCCTATGCCCCCTTTACAATAGGGGAACTATCGGATGCAGTGGGCCTGTACCATACTAACCCGGTTTTGTATTATGTCCCGAAGCAACCGGCCCTGAAAGAATTTAATGAGGAATTCGGCGATGAACTTTATATGATTGAAGAGCATGCCGGGGACGGTCATGGCGACCTCAAAAGCTTCGGGTATTCTGATGAGCTTAAAAGCACGGATTCCATGCTCGACGATCTGAGGGATGACGAAAAATTTTCTGTGGATACGCGAATGTACCTTCGTGCACGGCTGTTCGATATGGTCATCGGGGATTGGGACCGCCATGTGGACCAATGGCGGTGGGCAGAATTCAGGGATAAGGATAAGGGTACCATCCAGTATAAACCGGTCCCAAGGGATAGGGATATGGCATACTCCGAATACGGGGATGGCTGGCTGATGCAAATAGCTAACCGGATCATCCCGGGGTTACGCGTAATGGAAAGTTACGGGGAAGCCATCAGAAGCGTCCGGGGCTTTAATTCCGAGCCCCTCACCCATGTGCTGGACCTGGCGTTGCTAAGTGAAACTACCCCGCAGGACTGGATGGAGGAGGCCGCCATCATTCGTAAAAACATTACTCCCGAAGTGATCGATAAGGCCTTTGAGCATTTTCCGGAAGCGGTCAGAGACACAGCAACCCTGAGCCATATAAAACAGGTTTTGCTCTCGCGGGCAAGCCATATACAGGAAACAGCAAGAAAATACTACGACATCCTCAATAGGGTTGCAGTAGTTACGGGGACTGATAAGGACGATTGGTTCGAGATCAATTGTCTCAATGGGGAGGAAGTTGAAATTTCAGCCTACCGGATTATTGGGGGAAAGAAGCGAAAACAGTTTTTTCACAAAGTGTTCAGCCAGGATGTAACCCGCGAAATCTGGGTCTATGGCCTGGATGACGACGACAGGTTTGAAGTAAAGGGGCCGGGGGATGCTTCTATAAAAATACGGCTTATTGGAGGGCAGAACAACGATATATACGATATAGGCAATGCCAACCCCCGCGTTTATATCTATGACTACAAATCCAGGAAGAATACCTTTACGCAAACCGGGAACGGCCATGTGAGGCGGCTTGATGACTACGAGGTAAATACCTACCGGCCCCTGAACATCAGGACCTCGAGCGGGCAGTACCTACCCACCCTCGGTTACAACCCGGACGATGGCATCAAACTTGGCCTGAGTGCCACCTATACCTATAACGGCTTCCGTCAGAACCCCTTTACGCAACAACATCACATTAACGCAGCCTTCTACTTTGCCACCGCCGGATTTGAATTTGGCTATAAGGGCGAATTCGCCAACATCACTGAAAACTGGAATCTGGAATTAGAGGGACGGTTTACCAGCCCCAATTTCAGCATGAATTTTTTCGGGTTTGGGAACGAATCACCCAACCTCGATGATGACCTGGGGCTGGACTATAACCGTGTGAAACTCGAAACCATACGCTTTGCCCCCTCCCTGGTGTGGCGCGGGCAGTTGGGAGCCAAATTAAGGGCGGGGCTGTCTTTTGAAACTATTGAAGTAGAGCGGACAGCCGACCGGTTTATCAATAACTTCTATGTTGCCTCCGGGGGGGATTCTCGCAATAATTTCGTCGGAGCCCATGCAGAGTATTCCTATGAAAACCGGGATAACCAGGCCTTTCCAACCCTGGGCATGGGCACGTCACTCCTGATGGGCTATAAAAGGAATACCAGCGACGGCAGCAGCGATTTTGCCTATATTGTCCCAGATCTGTCCCTGGATTACAAGGTGGTTCCCAACGGCCGCCTGGTCCTGGCTACGCGCTGGAAAGCCCATTTCAACCTGGGGGATGGCTATGAATTCTACCAGGCTGCCCATATCGGGGCCCGGGATGGACTGCGGGGGTACCGTTTTGAACGCTTTACCGGCAAGACATCATATTATCAACAAACTGATCTGCGCTTAAGCCTGAACCGGCTAAAGACCGCAATACTTCCCTTTGAATATGGGGATTTACGGGGGATTCGATTACGGGCGGGTCTGGTACCCCGGGGATCCTTCCCGAACCTGGCATACTTCATACGGAGGGGGCTTCTTCATAAATGGGGCTGATATCCTTACCACCACCCTGGCACTTTTCAACAGTGACGACGGGTTGCGGTTTTCATTTGGCCTTGGATTTGGATTCTAACGGAGAATATAACGGTAGAGGTTGCGGCCCGTGCCGCCGAGCCTTTCGTCAGACAGCAACAAAGTGCTATCATTCAGGAAGCCTACGGATTCCAGTTGCGTGGTGACCCCTAGGTTAATAGTCTTAAGCTTGCCGGATGTAAAATCATCACCTCTGAAGCCTGAAAAAACCCAAAGGGTTCCATAACCGAGCAACACTACCCTGGAGCCATCCGGACTGATATCGGCCGCCGTTACTTCGCAGACGCCGCGGACGCGGCAAGGCGTAAAGGTTCCTACGAGGCTGGCTACGTAGTAGCCCTTCTTTGCAGGGACTTTGTAAATAAAGGCCTCCCCTGTAAAAGGCCTTGCCCGGTCTTTGGTAATGATGTACAGATACCCTTCCCGGTAGAATATCGCTTCGGAGTCGTGCCGTTTGTTCCCGTTTTCCGAACCTACCCTTTTTTCCTGTGGGGTACCTGAGTTTAATATGTTCGGCATCAATTTTGTCGCCGGGCTCATTCCGCGGATCGGGAAGTTTGTAAATAACCAGCTCTTCCCTGTTCAGGCTGTTGTTGCCCAGGTCGGCTATATAAACATGGCCTTCGGGGTCGCTGGCCAGGTCTTCCCAGTCTTCGTTCCTGGCGTTTTTCACTTTGAATTCCTTAAGGATCCTGCCCTTCAGGTCTACCTGGTAGATATGGTCCGGATTACTTCCGTCCTCAATTGTCCATAACGAGGTTGAATCCAGGATCGCCAGCCCGGAATTTTCTTCCAGGTTTCCGGGCAACTTGGCTAAAAATGTGAGTTGCCCGTAGTTCGTGCAACTTGCAAGGAGGCAAAAATGCAGAAAGAGGAGGAGTTTATTTATCGTCATCTTTTAACGGCATAAAGACTTCAGTGGTCCAGTCGAGGGCATCTCCGCCTAAATTAGGGTTGTTATGGAAGATTTCAATGGGTAAACCGGTAATATTCCGGTTATTTTTGGCGGCATAGGTCAAAAGGGCATACCAGGCCCGGTCTGAAGTAATGTAATTTCCGTTATAAATGGCTTTGATTGCTTTCCTGGGCGGGAACATCTTATAGGTTAGCAGCGGATGCATTGGCAAACTGTCTGTTTTGAGGATTGGGTAGCAAAAATTATAGGCAATGCTGTCGTGTTCCCGGTCCCATTGGGTAATTTCTATAAAGGGGGGTCCGTTCAGCGGAATTTATTGTCTACCAAGTAGGATCCCAGAAAGGGGTAATTTTTCATCATTCCCCTCGCCTTGTCGACCTGCCGGCCTTTCTCGAAAATACAGGCGCAATAAGTGCCTTTGGTTGTTGCATCGCCCGGTAATTCGGACTTTAATTTGCTGACATGCTGCCGGAGCATCTCATCGAAATCCAGGAGTCATCTTTCGGGTTCGCTTCTCAAAGTCCGTATCCGAAAAAGGGATGAGCAGCCTGTTCCTTAATCCATGGTTTAGGTCTTTGGCATATACATATACATCGGAGGTTGAGTCGGTAACCGGTTCGATCACCCAATGGTATTCATGTACGGAATCATTGAAAGTAAGCCTTTGTGTCAGGTCTGTAAGGAATCCCTGGCCCAGGATACGGGAACTGTCCTGCTCCTCATTCCAGGCTTTGATCGTTTGATTTATTGTGCCTGGAAAAGTGGCCGCCCTGAAATACACCCGGTAGTCATAGGGTTTGATAAATAAGTACCAGGCCAGCAGGCCTATAAACAGAAGAACTCCAATAGCAAAAATCCATTTTCTCATTGGCTCAGCGGATTGCGAGGTTATTGCCTCCTTTTCTCATATTCAGCTTCCCCACCAGGAAATTCCCGATCGTCCTGCCCTGGGTAAGGCCCTGTTCAACGGCCGCACGGTAATGGATGCCGCCATACATCCGGCTGATGGCGGCCTCTGCCGAGGCCTGGTTAAAGGATGAAAATGTCCTCACGGGCAGTCCGAAGGGCAATTCGGTATCGTCTGCGAACGAAAAATTATCCCCGAAAACATCCGTTAAGACTACGGCAGCTGCCCCGGAAACCACGCTGTGCCCACTGGAATATTCCGGAAAAGGCGGGGTCTGCAGGATGGGTTTCCAGTTTTCGTCAATATATTGGTTAATAAGTGTTTCGGGCCGGATCAGGTTACTTCGGTATTTTTCATCCCAGCAACTGATAAACCCTTCAAAAATTCCCATGGATGATTTGGTGTAAGCGTAAACCGTATCGTCGAATCCGAGGCGGGCCTTGCGGCAGGCTATCTTTACAATCCCGATCCAGTGGGCCCCCGGGGTAATCTTTTTGGTGGCGAACATCAAATGCCCCCGGGTTACGGAAACATACGGATTGCAATCCCAGAATTTGGCGATTTGCACTTCTTCGGCCGTATCCCCGATACCGGTAATTCTCTTCCCCACGTCATGGACTTCCATCAATTCCCTGTAGAAGGGACTGTCCTCCTTCAGGGAGAAGGCCGGGGGTGGGATTGGTTTAAACTGGGAGGCAGAATCCAGCACCAAAGTCCGGATCTTGTTCCAGTGGGGCTCCAGCCCGTCCATATAGGCCGGAGGGGTAGGCTGCCAGCGCGAAGGGTCTTCGGTACGGATGGTAAACTTCGGCATGGTACGCGTTTCCTTGTAGTTGTCCTGGTCCATCCACAGGCCAATATGCTCGGCCACCTTCATACCGTAGTCCCTGGAAGCCTGTATCCGGGCTTTATCAACTCGCTCCCAACGGGCATAGAGGCTGTCGCGGAAGGATGTCATCCGATCTTCGGAAAATATGAGCCTTTTGCTGAGTTCCATGTGCGCCACCAGGGCTGCCAGCTGGTAATCAATATCCGCCGCAGCATCGGGCCTGGGGATGGGCGTAAGGCCATTTACCTGCCCTACGAGCGAAACGTACTCAGGGTTGTGCAAAGCCACGATCTCATAGGCGGCGATATTGGGATATGCGAAAATCCTGCTGGCCACCGGGGGAGAGAAAATGTCGTGGATCATAATCCCCATAACCTGGTCTACAGAAGCGTGAAAATCTTCAGGGCCAACGGATACGGGGGCCGCATTCCTGCTGCAGGAAAGAAGCATGCCCAAAGACAATATGGAAAGGATTGTTAACCTCATTCTCCTTTATACTTTTTAACCAATTCGTATACCTGTGCCCTGGCGTTGTTGAAAGTCACCAGGAGGTAGGAGTGGCCATTCAGGGGGATGATATCCAGGCTTCTGGCCGAACGCTGTGTCAGGTCCAGGCCGATCCTGTTCCCGGGAACCACCTCTTTTGCATTGCGGATAATGGCACCGGGAAAAGACCCCAGGCGCCCGTGGAAAGGTTTAACCCCAAAGTAATTTCCGGCAGCCAGGACCTCCTCTTTCCCATCCCCGTCAAAATCATATTTCAGAAGGCTGGTCACCGGTGCTAATTGCATCGAGTTGTCCAGGGGGACAAATTTAAAATGACCGTCCTGGTTTTCCAGATAGCCTGTCCGCAATTCGGACACCTCAAAAACGCGTGCTTTCTCCAGCTTATCATCTCCCAATACCTTCTCAATGGGTTGCCCGGCAAAGTCCTTGTACGATTTGAATTTTTCCTTCAGGTAGGCCAGTTGCCCGGAAAGATCCGCAAAACCTTCCAGGGGATAGTACTTACCATCTTTGGCAACCGCAAGGATGGTTTCCGTACTGCCGTTTCCATCAAAATCGCCGTAGTACATTCGCATGGGCTGGCCCTTCTGTGCACGGAATTTCGTGTTCAGCCCCCAGTTGCCCAGGATGTAATCCGTATCGCCGTCTGAATCTATGTCGAAGGCAACAATGCTCTCCCATAAGCCGGTGAGCGGTCGGTCAGTAAGAGATTCTTCGTGTAGTACCCCATTCTTGTTCATAAAAAACTTTGGGCCCATCCATTCGCCCACGACCACCAGGTCCCTGGTGCCGTCTCCGTCCACGTCGTCCCAGAGGCCGTCGGTAATCATGCCGGCCTGCTGCAGTTCCTGGTTTTCGATGGCCTGGAAAGTACCGCCGTCATTGCGAAGCAGGTAGGAATTGGGGATATTGCCAAAATCTGCGGAAACGGCATTGCTGGCTACAAACAAGTCCAGGTCTCCGTCGTGGTCAAAATCTTCCGGCAGGATAATGGAAGCGTTCTCATATTCTTCCGGTACCGGCGCGGGATTGAATACTGAATCCCCCCCGGTGTAGTAGCTGTCGAGCAAGGGCTTCATTTTATTGTAAAAATCGGCCCCTCCGGAACCCAGGTAGAGGTCTGACCGGCCATCCCGATTAAAATCGGCAATTACGGCCGCAACATCTTCCTTTACAGAATCAGCGGCAATTTCAGGGTATTTTTTTTCGACATATGCCGTGTCCCTTTGAAGGAAAATCCTGGAAGGGATAAACTTGGAACCCCCAAAAAAAAGATCCTGTTTTCCATCGTTGTCGATATCGCCAGTGGCGGTTGCCGGCCCGCGGTCTGAAATTTTGTAGGGGATCAGTTTCTGGCGGTTGAAATCTACATAATCGTCTTCCAGATGGGTAAAGTCGATACCCAGATTTCCCTGGATCTTATTGAAAAGGGGGGCGGGTTCCCTGCGGAGGGTGTTATAATCAAAGGGTTCGGTATTTTCCGGCTGCAGCACAAGGGTCTGATTTACAGGCACATCTTTTATGAGTTGAGTTCTACCATCGGGCCAAACAATGCGGAGTGAGTCGATTGATTTTGCCTGGCCATAGCCAAAATGTACAATGGGTTCGGAAGAGGCCTGGAATCCCCTGACGGTATAGAGTTCCTGGTATTGCAGTTTCCCGCTGTTATATGAGAAAACTTTGGTGCCAATCCCCTGGGTGTTGGGTGACGGATAACGAAATTTAATTTTCAGGTAGGCTGCCTGTTCATTGGTTTTATTGATGTACAACCCGGGTCCGCTGTTGAGGTTGTTGGTAACCAGGTCCAGGTCGCCATCGTTGTCCAGATCCCCGAAGGCGGTGGCCCCGGACATCATGGTATCTTTTGCGATCCAATCGCCGGACCGGTCTGTAAAGGTGATGCCTTCGGTACCTTCGAAGAGGTAGTTGTGCACCCGTCCTTCCGGCATCATTTCCAGTGCCTTCTCATCTACCAACCTGGTATTGCTTAATTTCTTACGGACCTGCTCATCTGAAACAAAATTTAAATAGTCGAGGTCGTTAGGTCGTTTGAGGATGCCGTTGGATACGAACAGGTCTTTTTCCCCATCCTGGTTAAAGTCGGCAAACAAGGCGCTCCAGCTCCAGTCGGTGGCTGCCACCCCGCTCAAAAGCGCCACTTCCTCAAAATGTCCTTCCGGGTTATTTACCTGCAGCATGTTTCTGGCAGATTGATAATAGTAGCCGAAATATTCAGTTTGTAATTTTTGAATATGGTAATCCTCGTCGTTTTCCGTTGACTTCAATACCTTCTCATCGTCCGGGAGCATGTCGAGCGTAATGAGATCTGGCCAGCCATCATGGTTGATATCTGCGGCATCGTTGCCCATGGAGGAACGTGAGGATTGCCCGAGATGGTTGCGCAGGCATTCGGTGAAGGTCCCGTTGCCATTGTTCAGGTAGTAGTAATCATCTTCGTGGAAATCGTTCCCCACATAAATGTCGGGCCGGCCGTCCTGGTTAAAATCCGCCACAGTGACGCCCAGGCCGTACCCATTGGCCCCTCCGTAAATACCTGCCGTTTCACTTACATCCGTGAATGTTCCGGTGTCGTTCCTCAAGAGTCTGTCCCCGCTTTCATAGTTCCTCACCTTCCTCAGGTCTGCCCTCCCGAAAGATTCCTTGGTATGGACCGCCTGGTTCAGGAGGTAGATGTCGAGATCCCCGTCTGAATCATAGTCCAGGAAAGCAGCAGATGCGCTGTAGGTATCCAAATCGAGGCCGTATTCGGCCGATCGTTCCGTGAAGGTGTCGTCCCCGTTGTTGATGTATAATTCGTTGTGGCCGTTAAACCCATTGATCCCTACAACGGCACATACATATATGTCCAGGTACCCGTCGCCATTCACATCGCCCATAACTGCGCCCGTATTCCAGCTGCTGTTCCCGCCAATGCCCGCCTTTGCACTGATATCTTCGAACTTCAGCCCCCCTTGGTTGAGATAGAGCATGTTCTGCACCTGGTTCCCTGAAAAAAAGATATCGGGCAGGCCGTCGTTGTTGATATCCCCAATGGCCACACCTCCTCCATTGTAGAAGTACATGTAATCCAGGATGTTCAGGTGTTCGGTTTCCGTGAGCTGGTTGACAAAACCTATCCCCGTTTCGGCGGCTTTCGGGTTGCTGAACAGGGTCCCTTCCTGTCTGCCGCAACCAAACAGGATACCCAGTACCAATACGAGAGGCAGTTTATTCATGCAGTAGATAAACCCTCGGTTTTTGATTGTTAATGGCAGCCAGCAGGAAGATCCTTCCCTGTTTATCCCTGAACTGCTTCAAATGCTTTATCTCATCCCGGATCATAAACCCACTATGGTCGTAATCCTGCCACTTGAAATCGAGGTCTTTGCCTCCCAGGAGGACGGAGCCGTAATTAGCGTCCAGCCTTGAGAATTGTGGTTTGAACTCAAAATTATTCCCGCCCATTATAAGGTCCGTATAGCCGTCATCATTGACATCCGCACAGCTGATCCCACAAATGCAGGATAATTGTGCCCTGCTCGGGAGTGCCTGGATCCGGAACGTACCACCCCCTTCATTGATGGCGATGACGGATTCTGAAGTGGATGATTTTTTGACAATGGTATTTTTCAGGACTTCTTCCGGGAAAATCTCTTGTATGGTTTTATGCGCATATTCGGAAGCTTTCAGGTTTTGTTTTTTGAGGGCAGCCATTTGTGTGGTCAGGTCTTTCTTCTGGTGTAGCGGATAGTCCCCACCCCCGGAAGTCTGGGTAACTATCTGCTCTATGGTACCGTTGTTATCAAAGTCGTTTACCCACATTTTCATGGGATTTCCCGGCGATGGCCTGTAGTGAAGATTGGTTCCCTGGTTGCCGAGGATGAGGTCCATGTCTCCGTCCCCATCCAGGTCTGCCGCTTCCACGGTATTCCACCAGCCATACAAACTGTCCAGCGAAGTCTGCATTTTGGCAAGGCGCCTTCCAGTATTTCGGTAAATTCCCGGGGCAGCCCAGTCGCCCGTGGTGATCAGGTCGTCCTTGCCGTCCCCGTCGATATCGGCCCAGATGGCATCTGTTATCATCCCTGCTTCATTAAGGTCATATCCCGCTCGTTCGGTAACATCTGCAAAACTCCCATCGCCTTTGTTTTCAAGGATCAGGTGGTCCGGGTTCACCCCATAGATGCCTACCACACTGCGGGAGCCTATGAATACATCTTCATCGCCATCCCCGTCAAAATCCGAGAGGGCTATTACTGAGGTGTTCTTATGGGTGGAGGGAAGTTCCTTAGGCGATTGGGAAAAATGCCCGGATCCATCGTTCAGGTAGAGCCTGTTGCGGTATTGTCGTTCGGTGCCCCATTCATTTCCTCCGGTCCCGACCATCAAGTCAAGGTCTCCGTCCCCATCCGCGTCGAGGAAAGATGCAGCTGTGTCTTCCAATGTCGCATCCATTTCCAGTGCCGGCTGGGCAGTTGGCTGCAGCCTGCCATTTCCAAGATGCCTGTAAAGGGTGCCGGGCTGGCCCTTAGCTCCCCCGATAAATACATCTTCATTCCCGTCTCCATCAGCATCGCCAATGGCCAGGCAGGGACCTTCCTGGGACAGTAGCATGTAAATAAGCCCCTCATAGTCAAAATCGTTGTAATCATTTTCCTGATGGGCCAGGAGGGAAGGATTCTGGACTTCCTTCAGCAAGGGGGTAATCTTTTTCGCTGCGGGGATTTTGTAAATTTCCTTGGCGTCTTCCTGCCTGAATGTCAGGAACTGGTTGGAGGCCACCTTTTCAAACTTCTGGGTATGGTCATCCGGCCATATGATCCGCAGCGAATCAATGGTATCCGTTTTACCGAGCCCGATCGTCATCACATAATCCATGGACGACTGAAACCCTCTCGAGGGGATAAGTTCCTGCATTACCGTATTGTCACCATAGTAAAGCATCACCCGGGTACCTACGGCAAAGGGGTTCTTTCCGGTCCCTTTAAACTGGAGTTTGATGTACCTGTTATCGGTCATTTCATTGGTGTGGTTGCGATACACAAAGGCCTTCATATTGACGTTGTTCACCACCAGGTCTAAATCCCCGTCATTATCCAGATCCCCATACGCCGCCCCGTTTGACAGGCTGGGTAATTCAAATCCCCACTCTTTATCTTCATTTGTAAAAGTGAGGTCCCCGTTGTTGCGGTAGGCGTAGTTGGGTTGTGGTTTTACAGGCATTTTGTTGATGATGGAATCTATGGACTCCTTTTTGCCGGTGAGCGCCATCTTCTGAATGATGTCATTCGCAAAGAAATCCACGAAATCAAGGTCTGTCAGGTCGTGATTCACTCCATTGGTCACAAAGATATCCCGCCACCCATCGTTGTCCATATCGAACAACAGGCCGGCCCAGCTCCAATCGGTGGCGTCCACCCCGCTAAAATTTGCGATCTCGGAGAAGGTGCCGTTGCCGTTGTTAAGCTGCAGGGTATTCTGGATGTATTGCTGATAAAAGTCCTTGCTTTGCTTGAGTTTGAAGATATTATACCCTTCGAATTCCATCACCGATTTGACCCGTTCATCTGGTTCGGGGAGCATGTCTGTGATGAAAACCTCCGCATTCCCGTCGTTGTTGATATCGGCCATATCTATACCCATGGCGGAGAGGGAGAGGTGGGAGGTCCAATTTTCGATATCTTCCTTAAAAGTACCATCGCGATTATTGATGTAGAGGTAATCGCGCTCGTAAAAATCGTTGGATATGTAAATATCCGGATAGAGGTCCTTGTTGATGTCCGTCACCATTACCCCCAGCCCGAACCCGATCAAACTGCCATATATTCCGGCTTCCTTGCTGACATCTGTAAACACCCCGTCATCATTCCGCATGAGCATATCCCCCACGCCTTTAAAGATATCCGGGACCCCTTCCCAGTCCTGGGCGCGTACTTCCCGCTGTCCGGCGTAGCCCAGGCTGCTTACGGGGATATTGCTGTTATTGAGGATATAGGCATCCAGGTCTCCGTCCTTGTCATAATCAAAGAAACTGGCATGGGTGGAAAATCCGGTCTTTGCCAGGTTATATTCGGCTGCCTGTTCGGTGAAAGTCAGGTCGCCATTATTGATATAGAGGTCGTTGTCGTGGTTGTTCCCCTCCATGTTCCCCGCGTTGCTCACATAGATATCCAGATACCCGTCTGCGTTCACATCGGCCATTACCACCCCCGTAGACCAGGGTTTGTTGCCTTCCACCCCGGCCTTTTTGGAAATATCTTCGAACTTAAAGTTCCCCTTGTTCAGGTAGAGTTTATTGGGGACCATGTTTCCGGTGAGGTAGATATCGGGAAGGCCGTCATTGTTAATGTCGCCGATCGCAACTCCGCCTCCATTGTAGAAATTCCGGTATTTGAAAATGTTGAAATTCTTTCTGGTTTACCACGGTATTGACAAAATCGATCCCGGAACTATCCGGTGCCACCAGGCTAAAAAGCGTGGGCTTGCCGGCGTTTTGTCCTTCCGTCGTTTTGCTGTCTTCATTGCATCCGGCAGCGAGCAATACTAGCAGGAGAATGCATGCAACGATTGTATTTTCAGAATTCACCCTCATTTTCAATTTTTCGCAAGTATCCCAATATATAGCCTGTTAACAAAAGCTACCTGTCCGCTCATCCAGGTCGGCCACATATGTGATATTCATTGTATTCATTAGTTCCTAACTCATTTTTACCGTTTCCCCGGGGCCATTTTAAACAAAGGCCCCAAATGTACAAAAAGGGTTTACCCGAAGGGTAGCCGAAGGGGTTGGGGATGGCGAATTTAGAAATGCCCGGAAGGAACCGCGGATTGGAATCGGGAAACGCAAAGCCGGTCTTGCCTGCCTGTCCAGATAGGAATGTATATTTGGAGATAACCGGCCTGGGGAAGTTCCGAAAAAGGCCCATGATTCCCCGCTTCCGGTGGCGTTTTCGGGGAATTTACTTTGGGCGTTTTATTCAGATTGCCTGTAAGGCGTAAGTGCATTTTTTCGGGTCCCACCAACTGACTAAAAAGTTAATCTTCCTTTATGCCGAAGCCACTATTCAGGAGACCGGCAATAAAACAAGTCCAACCATCCTTCTTATGCGATTCAAACCAGGCAGGAAAGATAGGCAAAGGCTCAGAAAGGCGGGATTAAGAAGAAGTTAATAAGATTAATGAGAAGTTAATATTTCATGCGGAAACCCATGTATTCCGGCAGATGGCTCAGGGTTGGCATATTGAATGGAAAAGCTGGCTTACATCATGACTGTTTTATGCGGGATAATTTCGCTGCGGGGGGATGAGTTTGTAAATAATCCAATATATTTAGGGAAACAAACCAAACTTCACTCAAAATGGTAGGTATCCTCTCTTTTGCCGGCTTTACCTTGCTGGTTGCAGTCATTTCCTATATTGCGACAAGAACAACGGATGAATCTTCTTCAGATGGCTATTTTTTAGGAGGCAGGAGCCTTACGGCCGGGGTTATCGCCGGATCCCTGCTACTGACCAATTTTCCACGGAACAGATCGTGGGCCTCAACGGGACAGCGTATTCGGAAGGGATCCTGGTCATGGCCTGGGAAACCCTGGCCGCCATCGCCATGGTGGTTACGGCGGTCTTTCTCCTGCCCCGGTACCTAAAGAGCGGGCTTACCACGGTGCCCCAATTCCTGAAGGAACGCTATGACGTGGCTACCAAGACGATAACCTCCGCCTTATTCCTTACCGGATATGTGGTAGTATTGCTGCCAATTATCCTCTATTCGGGATCCCTTGCCATCAGTACCATGTTCGACGTGCCCCACCTGCTGGGCATTTCAGATTCCGCCGCCCTGGTGGTTTGTGTTTGGGGCATCGGGATTATCGGTTCTATCTATGCGGTTTTTGGTGGCTTGAAGGCCGTTGCCGTTTCAGACAGTATCAATGCGATCGGCCTGTTGGTGGGAGGCATCATGATCCCCATATTTGGCCTCCTCGCCATTGGGAATGGCGACTTGTTCGCGGGGATACATACCCTTTACCACGACAACCCGGACAAATTCAATTCCATCGGCGGTCCAACTGCTTCGGTACCTTTCAGCACGATCTTTACGGGGATGATGCTGGTGCAATTATTTTACTGGGGGACCAATCAGCAGATCATTCAGAGGGCCCTGGGGGCAAAAAACCTCAAGGAAGGACAGAAGGGGTTGTTGCTGGCATCTTTCATAAAGGTCCTCGGACCGTTAATTGTCGTCCTTCCAGGGATCATTGCCTATCATTTGTTTGAAGGGAAACTGGACATGGCAGACCAGGCCTATCCGGCCCTGGTGAATGAAGTATTGCCGCCCTACTTACTCGGGTTTTTCGCGGCCGTACTGTTTGGCGCCATCCTGAGTTCCTTCAACAGCGTGTTGAACAGTTCGGTCACCCTGTTCGGGATCGATATTTACAAGCAGCATATCAACCCTGCCGCACCCGAGCGGACCGTTGTGAAATACGGTAAGTGGTTTGGAATTGTCCTGGCCCTGGCCTCCATGTTCATCGCACCGCTGATTGCCAATGCGGGCAGTTTATTTGGCTACCTCCAGGAGGTAAACGGGATATATAGTATCCCGATCCTGACTATAATCGTAGTCGGCTACCTGACCAAACACGTGCCTGCCATCGCAGCTAAGATCGGGATTATTTCTGGCTCCATTTTATACATTCTCAGCCAGTTCGTATTAAAGCCCATCCTGGTGGATCGTGCCATGGAACAGGCTGCGGATGCGGGGATCACAGACAAGGCTACCCTGGCAGCCACAGAGGCGGCGGCCTATCCCCATTACTTGCATGTGATGGCTATCCTCTTCCTGGCCAATATCCTCATCATGCTCCTGATCGGAAAGATCGCCCCTCAGAAGGTGGCGTACGTACAGGAGTATACCAAGCAGGTGGATATTGTACCCTACAAGTACCTGAACCAGGTAGGGCTGGCCATAGTTGCTCTGGTAATTGCGATCTATATCTATTTCGCGCAATAGGCAAGGATTGCCTGCCTGGCAGGATCGGGCCTATGTAGGGGTGCTTATCAGCGAGAAGGATCAGATATACCGGTTGATGATATTCTCAAAGAGTTCCTGCTTGCCGCTTTGAAGTTGCAACTCGCCATTCTCGCGGGCCAGTTCATACAGTGCCTGCAGGTTGAGTTTCCCATCTTCAAAATCCTTCCCTTTTCCGGAATCAAAAGAACTATACCTTTTTTTCCTAAGGCTTTGGTAATCTGAGCTCTTTAAAATGGCATCGGCCGTCAGTAGGGCCCTGGCGAAGGTATCGGCTCCACCTATATGGGCGTGGAAAATGTCCTCCAGATCCGTAGAATTCCTTCGCAGTTTAGCGTCAAAATTAATACCACCCCCCTGCAGCCCCCCTGCCTGCAGGAATACCAGCATGGCTTCGGTGACTTCCTGAATATTGTTCGGGAACTGGTCCGTATCCCAGCCATTCTGGTAATCGCCCCGGTTGGCATCGATGCTTCCCAGCATGCCATGGGATGCGGCAACGGCCAATTCGTGCTGCATGGTATGGCTAGCCAGGGTAGCGTGGTTCACTTCGATATTTAATTTAAAGTCGTTCTGTAGATTGTATTGGTGAAGGAACCCGATCACGGTAGCCACATCAAAATCGTATTGGTGCTTCATAGGTTCCATGGGTTTGGGCTCTATAAAGAAGGTACCCTTAAATCCCTGGCCACGGGCATAATCCCTCGCCAGGCCGAGAAATCGGCCCATGTGGTCAAGTTCCCTTTTCATGTCGGTATTCAGCAGGGACATATACCCTTCACGACCACCCCAGAAAACATAATTTTCACCTCCGAGGGCGATGGTGGCATCCAGGGCCAGTTTAATCTGTCCGCCTGCCCGTGCGAGAACCTTAAAATCGGGATTGGTCGCAGCCCCGTTCATGTAACGCGGGTTAGAAAAACAATTAGCGGTGCCCCAAAGGAGTTTCACCCCGGAAGCCTGTTGTTTTTCCTTCAGGTATTCCACAATTGCAGCCAGCCTTTTTTCGGACTCGGCAAAGGAAGGAGCTTCCCGCACCAGGTCGTAGTCGTGGAAGCAGTAATACCCAAATCCCATCTTGGTAATAAATTCAAAGGCTGCATCGGCCTTTTCCCTGGCGGCGGCCAGGGCATCCGTGGGTTCGTCCCAGGGAAACTTCAGGGTTCCCGGGCCAAAAGGGTCGGCTCCCGTTCCGCAGAAACTATGCCAGTAAGCCACCGCAAATTTCAGGTGGTCCCGCATGGTTTTCCCGCTGACCTTTTGATCCGGGTTATAATATTTGAATGCCAGCGGGTTATCGGATTCTTTGCCCTCGTATTTGATCTCGGGGATTCCTTTGTAGTATTCCTTGCTACCTATAAGTGCCATATTAATTGGTTTTGATGTTTGATTCCAGTTCTTTTTTCCATTGCTGATAAGCCTGCCGGTAGGCCTTTATGTCTGTGGCGGGCTGATAGCTCATCACAAAGTCGTTGTCTTTGATCTGCTTCCCGTAGGCCTCCAGGCTCGAACCGTTTACGAGGCAGGCCCTGGCGGCGCCAATAGCCCCGGTGGTATGATAAATCTCGATTTCCTTTCCCAGGAGGGAAGCAATGGTCCTGGAAAAAAGTGCTGAGCGAAACAGGTTATCGTCTCCCGCCCGGATCACACGGGCCGTTATACCGTCGGAATTCATGATTTCCATACCATATACAAAGGAGAACGCGATCCCTTCTAGCGCGGCTCTGCACAGATGGGCCTTGTTATGGGTATTCAGGTTGATGTTGAGGATGCGTGTACCCACCCGCCTGTTATTGAGCATCCGTTCGGCCCCGTTGCCGAATGGCAGGATCACCACTCCTTCGGATCCAATGGGAACCGAGTCGGCCAGGGCGTTCATCTCCTCATAGGAAGCCACGTCAAGGTTGTTGAGCAGCCACCGGTACTGAATTCCCGCCCCGTTGATACAAAGCAGTTTACCGATAAAAGCCTGGTCTTCGGAATAATTTACATGGGCAAAATTATTTACCCGCGAACTTTCCTTTACTGAGAGGGAGTCTGTTATGGCGTACATCACGCCGGAAGTCCCTCCGGTGGCGGCAACTTCCCCGGGGTGAAAGACGTTGAGGGAAAGGGCGTTATTGGGCTGGTCCCCTGCCCGGTAAAGGATGGGGGTTCCCGGTGCCAGGCCGGAGGCGGCGGCACCTTCCAAGGACACCTGGCCCTGTTCGGAAAAAGTAGGCACAATTTCGGGGATATGGGCCCTTTTCAATCCGTAGTAGTCCATGAGCCAGCCTGCAATTTCGTGATTCTTAAAATCCCAGAATATTCCTTCGGACAACCCGGAAATGGTTGTATTGACCGAGCCGCTCAAACGATATGCAATATAATCCCCGGGAAGCATGAAATGACTTATGCGGGCATAGGTTTCGGGTTCTTCCTCCTTCACCCATTTAAGTTTGGATGCCGTGAAATTACCTGGGGAATTCAGGAGGTGCTCCGAACACTTTTCGGCTCCCAGTTCCTCAAATGCTTTCGCACCATAAGGCACTGCCCTGCTGTCGCACCAGATTATGGAATTCCTGAGGGTACGTCCTTCCGCATCCAGCAAAACAAGCCCGTGCATTTGATAGGATATCCCTATGCCTTTGATTTCGGAGGCACTGACTCCGGTTTGTTTTAAAAGCTTCCTGGTGGCCTCGCAAACATATTTCCACCAGTCTTCGGGGTCTTGTTCGGCCCATCCGCTCTCCGGGGCGAGGATGGCCATCTCCTTTTCGGGCGCATTCACAACGGCCAGGGCCTTCCCGGTCCCTGCCTCCACCAGGGCCGCTTTTATAGAAGAACTACCGATATCATAACCTATGAAGTACATTTGGCAAGCTATCTTTCTGGAGGGAGTAAGTTATAGCTTTCAAGGATACAGAGCAAGGGAATACCGGGCATATTTGCGGATTCGGACTGGCCGGCATGATGGTGGAATATAGGGCTGGAAATAAAAAAAGACCACCTGTGTAGGTGGTCTTTTCAAACACTTAAATTCAAATTTTAATAGCCCGGGTTCTGAACCAGGTTGGGATTGGAAAGGAGCGCGTTAGTGGGAATGGGAAACAGATTTTTTGTATCATCCCCAACGGTTTCAGGAGCTTTGAATTCCCAGTCCTTGGTAAACTGCCCGAAACGGATGAGATCATCCCTCCTGGCGTATTCATTATACAATTCGCGTCCTCTTTCAGCCAGCAGATCGCTTTCGGATACAGAGCCGAGAGGGGTGGCGCCACGTATTACCCGCAATTCATTAACCAGGGCAGTGGGATCACCCCCGCTCCTCATTAGTGCTTCAGCCTTCATCAAATGGGCCTCCGCATAGCGGAATACGATCACATGGTTGCAAAACTTCCGTTTACCGGGTGGTATTTGATCACCCTAATCCCGTTCCGTTCATTGTTACCTACCAACCCGGGAAAATCCCTGGTAAATATCAAAGGGTTTCCGGCACGGTCCTGGAGTTTGTTTCCATTTGCGTCGTATTGTTGCCCGATCAGGAATCCATATCCGATTCCGAGGTTTGAAGGGCCGGCATTGCTTGCATCTGGCACAAAGCCTCGTCTTTCTTCCTGTCCGGACCCAACGGTGTTGGAATTCGGATCCCCTTCGAAGAGGTCATAGAATTCGGCAAGGGTAGAAAAACCGTTCCATCCACCACCGGTGTTATCCGGGGCTACCTGGTTGTAATGCAGGCCATCCCAAATCCTGTTTCCATCGGAAGATTTGGTAAACCAAATCGTTTCGTTGTCCACATCTTCCTTGAAGAGGTCGAAATACCCGGCCTGTAGGGCGTAGCCGTCACCGGCTATGGCATCGACCAGGGAAATAACCTGGTTCATATCTGCAGCTTCAGGCGTACCGGAACCATTATAGATATGCTTGTTCAGGAGTACCTTGGCCAGCAGGAACCTGGCGGCAGCCTTGCTGGCCTTGTTGTTGTCAGCACTTGGGCCACGTGCAGGCAGATCGGCAATGGCATCATTCAGATCCTGGATTACGAAATCCAACGCTTCGGTCCTGCTTAAAACCGTTGGGATTGATCTCAGGTCCCTCGTCTGGTTCCCGGAAAGGCACCACGCCGAACAGGTCCATAATCTGGAACATGGAGAAGGCCCGCAGGAACTTAGCTTCCGCTGCCTGGGCTGCCGTAGGGTTACTTCTGGCATCGATGATCTCGGATGCACGGAAGATGTTTTGATTAAAGTCGTTCCACACATTCAGGATGAACTGATGGGAGGGAGACCAGGTATGGGTATGCAGGGTACGGTAAATACCGTTGTCTCCCCAGTCTGTTCCCCTGGTTGGGATCAACATTTCGTCTGTAGTGACCGAACTAAGGGCATACAGGTTATCGTTGCTTTCGATATTTCCTTTGATGCTGTTATAAAGATCAACAAGAGCACTTCCAGGATCGCTTACTCCTGTAAAACCTTCGCCCGATGACTGGGAGATGATCGAGTCCGTCTCGTCGATCTCCAGATTGGTACAGGAAAGAATGAAGAGCGCGGAACATATCATCCATAAATAATATTTGATTTGCTTTCTTTTCATGATTAATTCAATTTTTTATTTAGAATGTCGCGTTTAATCCAAAGGTTACAGTTCTGGGTCTTGGAAAGGATGTATAATCAATTCCTGCTGTTGGCAGTGAGTTAAGGAGATCACTGCTTCCAGGCTGCGTGCTTACCTCGGGATCGAGACCGCTGTAATTGGTAATAAGGAACAGGTTCTGACCAGTTACAGACAGGCGCAGGCTTTTGAAAAGCCCTTCACCACTAAGAGGCACGGTATACCCAACGGTTGCGTTCTGGAGGCGGACAAAATCGCCACTTTCCAGAAATCTGGTGGATACTGCAGCTTCGGCATTTCCGGATTCCCCGCTGGTCAGTACGTCTTTGGTAACGTTACGGGCGTTGTTAATAGCGCCGGCCGTAAAAAAGGCGTTTTGGGTATTGTTATACACATAAAATCCAAATTGTCCTGCCAGGTAGGCTGAGAAATCCCAGTTTTTAATTTTGAGGTTGGTGGAGAAGCCGGCATTTATATCTGGCAAGGCATCCTTGCCAATAAATGTCTGGACGTCCCCAATGGGCTGGCCATTCTGGTCAAAGCCCTGGAATTCCCTCAGGAAATAGGAGAACAGCGGGTGACCTCCGGCAAGGATCTGGGCAAAGGCGTTTGAAAGCCCCTGTCCTCTAATGGTTCCGGCCTGTATGGCCCCGGCGAAATCCTGCAACTCATTCTCGTTGTAGGCTATGTTGAAAGAGGCGTTCCAATTGACGTCCTCCATTTGAATGAGATCATAAGATAACGCAAATTCAATCCCCTGGTTTAGCACGGTGGCATCCAGGTTCTGGAAGAAGGTAGGCTGCGGTGATGGCTGAGCCGCCTGTATGAGCAGCAGCAGGTCTGTGGTTTCTTTACGATATACATCGATATTCCCACTCAGCCTGTCATTGTCAATTCCAAAATCCAGTCCGACGTTGTAGGAAGTGGTTTCTTCCCATTTCAGTGCGGGGTTGGCAAAGGCAACGGCTGTAAGTCCGGGGGCATCCAAGGTTCCACCATCTGCTATTCCAGTTGATGCATAGCGCTCCCGGCGAATGAAGTTTCCATACCCAAGGCCTTCCTGGTTCCCGGTAATACCGTATCCCAGGCGCAGCTTCAGGGTTGAGAAGGTGTCACCCATAAAATCTTCTTCGGCTATCTTCCAGGCGAAGGCACCGGAAGGGAAATACCCGTATTGGTTGTCCGAACCGAATCGGGAGGATCCATCTGCCCTCATGGTTACCGTAAACAGATACTTGTTGGCCAGGGAATAATTTACCCTTGCAAAGAAGGACTGCAATTCATCCGTGTTGTCATAGGTATTGGCAAATAGAGATTGAACTGCGGTAATTGGCTGGGAAACCGTGGTGGATGTCGGAGTCGGGAAAAGCCGGTTTACAAACACATTGCTGTTTCGAGTGTCGAATCCATATTGCTGGTATTCTCCGGAGATCCGGTATTCCACGGCGTGAGCAGAAGATCTGATATCCCTGCCCATCTGGTTCAGGTCTGTGGTTTGAAAGCCCCAGGCTTCGATATCCCGCCCCTTGCGGTTAAAATCCTGATAGGAATACCCCACCAGGGCATCCAGGTTTGAATCCCCGAAATCCTTGTTGTAGTTCAAAGTCGCTTCCAGCAATTTACTTTCCGTGTCCAGGTCGTTCATAGAGCCACGGCCATTGCCAAATGCTCCTCGTCCGATATTACGACCCTCAGCGGAAACAACCGCGATCCTGTTGGAAGTGGAATAGTCATACCCAAGGGTTACCTTGCCTTTTAATTCTGGAAGGATGTTATATTCTGCAGAAAAATTCACCAGGGCCCGGTCTGTTTGGGTGGTGTTCTGGATGTAGGCCAGCATGGTGGCCGGGCTTAACTGCCCTCCGGGGTTAAAATCTGGCCTGGTTGGCCAGGTTGGGTTGGCTGAATAAGCAGCCCCCAGAAGGTCACCCTGAAAACCGGCGCTACCACTAAGAGGGGCGCTTTCGTCATTGATCCTGGACATCGTGGCCTGCAGGTTCAACACAAGTTTGTCATCCAAAAACCGGTGCAGGGCATTGATCCTGCCGGTCAGACGTTCCAGAGAGGAATTCTGAACCACCCCGTTCTGTTTGGCATATCCGATAGTACCCCGAACCGATCCCTGCCCGTAGTTTTGGGAATAGGAAACGTTTTGGTTCGTGGAAACCGCGGTTCGGGTCACATAATCCTGCCAGTCTGTATCATAACCGTAGTTCTGATCAGCAGGTGTTCCGCCGTATTGCGCCACGGCCGCCAAAAATTCTTTCTTATTAAGTAAATCATAGGTATTGGCGGGAGCGGAAATACCGATATTGGAGCTGTATTCCACAACGCCTTTCCTGGCGGCACCTTTTCCGCTTTTGGTCGTGATGATCACCACCCCGTTGGCACCCCGTGATCCATATATAGCGGTAGCGGAAGCATCTTTCAGTACGCTGATGCTTTCAATATCCGATGGGTTGAGGAAGTTTAACGGGTTCCTGGGGGCACTTGTACCAAAACCGATATCGGAACCTCCGGCAGACGTATTCTCATTCGTCAACGGGACCCCGTCCACCACGAAAAGCGGGTTGTTGTTAGATCGGACCGAGTTCGTACCCCGGATCCGGAAATCGATACCTGCCCCGGGCTCCCCACTGGTCTGGGTTATCTGAACCCCGGCGGTTTTTCCCTGAATTAATTCTTCGGGAGAGGTGATGACACCTGTGTTAAAATCTTCTGCGGTTACCGCGGAAACAGAACCGGTAGCATCTTTAACTGTGGTGGTACCATATCCAATGATGACCACTTCACTAAGCGCTTCTGCACTTTCTTCAAGTTGTACGTTGATGCTTGTTCTGCCATTTACCGGTATTTGCTGGGAACTGTAGCCAATGTAGCTGAAAACCAGAGTGGAATTCGAGGGTACGCCATCGAGCGTATAGTTTCCGTCGAAATCTGTTTGAGTTCCGGTCGTGGTTCCCTGAACCACAACGCTGGCCCCTGGCAACGGACCGTTCGCATCGGTAACAGTACCGGACACCGTTACCTCCTGCGCTTCCATCAGGCCGAAGCTTAAGATTGCCCCAACTAACAGAAAGCATTTGAGTAGCGTAATCTTCATAAATAGTTAATTTTAAGTTTAGTTATTTTAATTCCAAGGTTCTAACTTATGTAAAATAATTGTTAAAATCTTTTACCTTAATATCCTAAGTAGGTACGAAAACGGTTTCGTGTTAATAACTTTTAGAAAATGGTGATCTTATAATCCTGCCTTAAATAAATTATGCGATCCGAATTTATGGGGTGCAATTCTTGTCAATACCTGAACAAATATAGTATTTTTTTCTAAGGCATAAGAAAATATAAAGCTTTCCTGATGTTTTTAACTATTACTCCCAGCTGTTAAATAAATCATATTTTTATGATTTCCTTAAATGGATTACTTTCACAATCTTTTGGCAATTCGGTTTTTTAAATTAAAACGATTTCCTGCGGCCTCCTGGTAAGCGCCACTTCTTTTGGTATGATTAAACACACACGACTGTGGTGAAAAAGCCCCGGAAAAGGTCGTTACCTGGCCGGAATCCAGGTACGAGCCAGACTTATTTCCGGGCTCTACCGGGCCAGGGATAATCGGGATAAACACGCAAGCTGCCCTATATGAAAAAAGTAGGAATTATTTTTGACCTGGACGGTGTTATCGTGAACACAGCCGGGTATCATTATCAGGCCTGGAAAAAACTTGCCGATCAACTGGGAATCCCATTTGATGAAGAACAAAATGAAAAATTCAAGGGGGTAAGTCGTAAACGGTGCCTGGAAATCCTTCTGGAAATGGGGGGAATCGAGGCCAGCCAGGAACAATTCGACGCCTGGCTTGTAGAAAAAAATGAAGATTATTTATCGTATATTAACCAAATGGATGCCTCGGAAATCCTCCCGGGGGTCATGAGGGTACTCAACTTCCTGAAAGACCGCCAAATCCCTATGGCGTTGGGTTCGGCAAGTAAGAATGCCAGGCCGATATTGGGAAAAGTTAATCTATTGACGTATTTTGAAGCTATAGTTGATGGCAACGAGGTAAGCAAGGCTAAGCCCGATCCGGAAGTGTTCCTGATTGCAGCAGAGAAGATGAAGTATCCCCTCCTCGGGCTGCGTGGTGTTCGAAGATGCCGTGGCCGGGATAGAAGCGGCTTGCCGGGCCGGTATGACCAGCGTGGGGATTGGGGATGCAAGAATCCTCGGGGAGGCCGATTACACCTTTAAAGACTTTACGGAGATCAAATTGGATTTTATTAAAGACCTAATACATTTCTGATGAATCAGGATTATATTCTGGCAGATGCATGGTCCATCATTGAAGAGGGGTTCGAAAAAGAACGGGTTAAATCGTCTGAAAGCCTCTTCAGCCTGGGCAATGGCGCCATGGGC
The DNA here is from genome assembly GCA_963721045.1 of uncultured Flavobacteriaceae bacterium. GTDB lineage: Bacteria > Bacteroidota > Bacteroidia > Flavobacteriales > Flavobacteriaceae > Zeaxanthinibacter. The sequence goes on along the minus strand of CAVRHQ010000011.1, from coordinate 437,874 downwards.
CAGCGCGCCAATTTTGAAGAAGACTACAGCGGCCCAACGTTTCAGGGCAGTTATATTGCCGGGGTTTATTATCCGGATAAGACCCGGGTGGGTTGGTGGAAAAACGGCTATCCCGAATATTTTGCCAAGGTACTCAATGCACCTAACTGGATTGGGATACAGGTGCAGGTGGATGAGGATCCCCTTGATCTTAATACCTGCAGTTCTGTAAAAAATTACCGAAGGGAACTTAACATGAAGGAAGGCTGGTACCGCCGAAGCTTTGAAGCCACCCTGTCCAATGGGGTGGAACTGGCGGTGCAGGCTACCCGTTTCCTGAGCCTTGACCTGGATGAAATGGGCGCCATTTCATACCAGGTAACCCTGCTTAAAGGTACAGCAAACCTGGCATTCACCCCCTACCTCGATAGCGGGATCACGAATGAAGACAGCAATTGGGACGACAAGTTCTGGAATACCACGGAGGTGCTCTCCGAAGGGGACCAGGCCTTCATAAAGGCCCATACCATGAAAACCAACTTTGATACCTGTACTTTCATGCAATGCCAGCTTCTCCATGAGGGGCAGGTAGCGGAGGTTGCACCCCGGCCCGTCAGGGAGGATCTCAGGGTAGCGCATACTTATGAAATTAAAATTAAAAAAAGGGGAAACCGCTACCCTGGAAAAATTTGGTGGGTATACGGTTTCAAGGAATCATAAACCGGACACCCTGGTAGATGCGGCCAAAAAAACACTGAAAAAGGCGTCGAGCTTGGGTTGGCAGGGCTTGATGGAACGGCAAAAACGCGCCTGGGCTGCCATCTGGGAAATGAGCGATATCGCCATCGATGGGGATGTAAGGGCCCAACAGGGGATCCGTTTCAATATCTTCCACCTCAACCAAACCTACACCGGCAGGGATTCCCGCCTGAATATAGGCCCTAAAGGCTTTACCGGGAGAGAAGTATGGCGGGAGCACCTACTGGGATACCGAAGCGTATTGTATTCCCTTTTATATGGCGACCAAAGACCAGGAAGTGGCCAGGAAATTGCTGAAGTACCGCTATAACCACCTTGAAAAGGCTATAGAGAATGCCAAAAAACTGGGCTTCACCAATGGGGCCGCCCTTTATCCCATGGTTACCATGAACGGGGAGGAATGCCACAACGAATGGGAAATCACCTTTGAAGAAATTCACCGGAATGGCGCCATTGCCTTCGCAATTTACAACTACTACAGGTATACCGGCGATTACAGCTATATCCCGGAAATGGGGCTTGAAGTACTCATCGGGATATCGCGTTTCTGGAACCAGCGGGCAACTTTCTCGGAACAAAAGAAAAAATACGTCATCCTGGGGGTAACCGGGCCCAACGAATATGAGAATAACGTAAACAACAATTGGTATACCAACTACCTGGCCAGGTGGTGTATCAACTTCACACTGGAACAATTATCAAAAGTCAGGGACGGGTATAAAGAAGATTATGAACGGATTATCGGATATACCAAGCTCACCGAAAAGGAAACTTCCGAATGGAAAAAAGTGGCTGAGAACATGTACTTCCCCTATTCGGAAGAACGAAAAATCTTCCTCCAACAAGACGGTTTCCTGGATAAGGAACTGATCACGGTGGACAATCTCGATAAATTTCAGCGTCCCATCAACCAGAAATGGAGCTGGGACCGCATCCTCCGTTCGCCCTATATTAAACAGGCCGATACACTTCAGGGATTCTATGTTTTTGAAGACCATTTCAGCGTGGAGGAACTGCGACGGCATTTTGATTTCTACGAACCCTTTACCGTTCATGAGTCGTCCCTTTCCCCTTGCGTACACAGCATACAGGCGGCCAAACTGGGCCGGATGGAACAGGCCTATACCTTTTACCTGCGGACCTCACGCCTGGACCTGGATGACTACAACAAAGAAGTGCATGAGGGATTGCACATTACCTCGATGGCAGGGACCTGGATGAGTATTGTAGAAGGCTTCGGGGGGTTACGCATTCAGAATGACAAGCTTTCGTTCAGCCCGAGGATCCCTCAGAAATGGAAATCCTATTCCTTTAAGATTAATTTCCGGCATCGTATCCTGAAAGTTACCGTAAGCCATGAAAAGACCACTTTCCTGCTGGAAGGCAAGGAAGAAATGTCTATCCGGCTCAATGGGGAGCGCATAGTCCTCAAACCGCAGGTTGCCGCCTCCCACTAAAATGAAACGCCGTCTTCCCCTGTACCCCCTTTTTCTGGCATTGCTGGCAGGGTGTTCGGTGGAAAAACCACGCCCAAGTATGGATTCCGTTCCGGAAATTAAGAGAAAAGAAGTTGTATACCAGGTATTTACGCGTTTGTTCGGGAATACCGGGACCGCCAATATTCCCTGGGGCACCCTGGAACAAAACGGGGTGGGGAAATTCTCCGACTTCAGTGACAAGGCCCTGCGCGAAATCAAAAAACTGGGGGTCACTTATATATGGTATACCGGGGTGCCGCACCATGCCCAGGTGACTAACTATTCGGCTTACGGTATTAAGCCCGACGACCCCGATGTGGTAAAGGGAAGGGCCGGCTCGCCGTATGCCGTGAAGGATTATTACAATGTAGATCCCGACCTGGCTGACGATCCCGGCCGCCGGTTGCAGGAGTTCGAATCCCTTATCAAGAGGACGCACCGGGCAGGGCTTAAACTGATTATCGACATCGTCCCCAATCATGTGGCCCGGGATTATGTGGGGCGGTCAACCCCGGAAGGGAAAGAGCCTTTCGGTGCCTCAGACGATACCACTGTGGAGTACCTGCGCGACAATAATTTCTACTATATCCCGGGGCAGGCATTCCAGGTACCTGAAAACCGGGACGGATACCAGCCCCTGGGGGGGAGGAGCACCCGCTGGCCGATGGCAAGTTTCACGAAGTCCCGGCCAAATGGACCGGGAACGGTTCGCGGAAGGCACAACCCGATTTTTACGACTGGTATGAGACCGTGAAAGTGAATTATGGGGTAAAGCCGGATGGCTCCTATGATTTTCCCCTTCTGCCGGAAGGTTTTGAAAACAAGCCGGCCGAGGCGCATTTCGAATACTGGGACGGGCGGGAAGTGCCCGACTCCTGGATAAAATTCAGGGACATTGCCTTGTTCTGGCTGGCTGAGGGGGTTGACGGGTTCCGTTTCGATATGGCGGAGATGGTGCCGGTACCTTTTTGGAGTTACCTGAATTCCCATATCAAGCATCAGAATCCGGATGCCTTTTTGCTGGCCGAGGTTTACAATCCGGATCTCTACCGGGCTTATATCCGCCAGGGGAAAATGGATTACCTATACGACAAGGTTGAATTCTATGACAGCCTGAAACACATCATGCAGGGACACGGCTGGACGGACCATATGCCAGTTGTGCAAAAGGGCATGGAAGATATAGAACACCATATGCTTCATTTTCTTGAAAACCATGATGAGCAGCGAATTGCCAGCCCGGGATTTGCCGGAGATGCCAGGGTGGGCAAACCGGCCATGGTGGTTTCTGCGACTATAAGCACTTCCCCCACTATGATCTATTTCGGGCAGGAGGTCGGGGAAGCGGCTGAGGAGGATGCCGGCTTCGGGAAGCCTTCAAGGACTTCTATCTTTGATTATATCGGGGTCCCGGCCCACCAAAGATGGATGAACCAGAAAAAATTCGACGGGGGCGCCTTAAAGTCCGGAGGAACGCCAGCTCCGCGATTTTTACAAGCGGTTGCTTAATTTTGTGATCAAGAGTGATGCCCTGATGGGGCATTACAGGGATATCCATTACTATAACCGGGATCATACCGAATACTATAACCAACGGCTCCTGTCTTACGTGCGGTGGTCTGAGGGGGAAAAGCTGATTATTTTGTCGAATTTCGATGCCCATGCCCCTTATGCCTTTACACTCCTAATCCCTCCGGAAGTCATTCGGGAATGGCACCTTCAGGACGGTACGTATCCTCTGGAGGAATGCCTGTATGATAAGGAGCGGGCTTCCCTCCGGGTAGTGAATGGCCAGGGGAGTATAGCTGTCCGGATCGCGCCCCTGGAATCCTTTATTTTCAGGCTGCACTGAATGCAAAAGCAGATTTCCCGTTGTCCGAGGACCCGGAAAATCCGCGTTTTGACTGGATGGCCTGCAAATTCCTAAGCGCCTACTTTTTTGTAAACCAGGGCAATCACTGCCCCGACAATCCCGTAGAAGATAACCTCGATCACCCCTTCCACCAGGGTTCCGGTCAGGTCGCTTAATTCTGCTGTGGCAAACCACAATAACCCAATCCCAAAGCCCGTGAAAACCCCGATCCAGGCACCGAACTGGAACCCTTCCTTGCCCGAATGCACACCCCGGGCCCATTTGCCGTAAAGGCTGCTCAGGGCAAATGCCGCGATCAGGTTACTCAGGGCCACCATTCCCAGGTTCGGGGGATCTTTCATCACATTGTTGAGGGAGTGGCCTGCGAAATAATCTGCCAAAGCGATCCCCCAGATGGCGTAGCCAAGCAGGAAAATGACGGCAAAGCCGGCCAGCGTGGCCAATAAATTTTGTTTGGTAAACATCGTTTAGTTGTTAATTGATTACTAGTATGTTAAATGTATTAAATAAATACTAAGTGTTTGATAATTAAATTCTCAAAAAATTAGGAATATCATAAATTAACAGGGTTGGCCTCTGGCCAGAAGTCTGTAAACAGGCTGTGATTCCGGCTTGAAATTGTATTTTTGAAAGGCGTTAAAACTGCGTGGCCCCGGAAGGAACTCCTCCGGGCAGCGTATACAATAGATCAAGTACTAAACATCCTGACAATATGGGAAGTAGAAATCCGGGAGCCATTTTAGGATGGGCCCTGCTGTTTATGGGAATATTAAGCTGCAACCAAATGAAAGAAAACCCCCTGGTTATAGGCCATCGAGGGGCTATGGGCCACGAAACCGAGAATTCCATTGCCTCCATTGAGAAAGCCCTGGACTTGGGAGTGGACATGATTGAGATCGATGTCTTTAAAATCGAGAGCGGGGAGATTGTGGTATTCCACGACGATAGGGTCGACAGGCTTACCAATGGCGGTGGTCCGATTGAGGGATACAATATCGTCGACCTCCACAAACTGGTTCTTGACGGCAACTACAAAATACCTGAGTTGCAGGATGTTTTGCAGGCCATGGACCATAAGGCCCGTTTGAATATAGAACTCAAAGGTGCCGGGACCGCCGATCGGGTGAACTTTATCATCAATTCCTATATTAAAAATAAAGGATGGAAGTTGGAGGATTTTCTGATCTCCAGTTTTAAATGGGATGAATTGAAAGCCATCCGACGACTCAATCCGGAAGTCCCCATAGCCATTCTGACCGAAGACGACCCGATGTCTGCGCTTCCAATTGCACGGGAGTTACACGCGGAATCCATCAACCCTGCCTTTCAGACCCTGACCGGGGCCAATGTAAAGGCCATACAGGATGCGGGTTTCAAACTATATACCTGGACCGTGAATGATCCGGCCGACATTGCCCGTATGAAAAAATTCGGGGTAGACGGCATTATCACCAACTATCCTGAACGGGTCCGCTGATGGGCGATTAATTTGATCGGGCACTATGGCCGAAGCCACATCTTGCCCGATATAACCGGGCCACCTCCCCAGGGAATCGGATTCTTGTCACCTCAGGGTGTCATGAGCAGGAGGTACAGCAGGGAAGCCACCAGGCTTCCGGTGATCGGGCCGATAACGGGCACCCAGGAATACGACCAGTCGCTGTCTCGTTTATCTCTGATAGGAAGGATGCCATGAACAATCCTGGGGCCAAGGTCCCGGGCCGGATTTATGGCGTAGCCAGTGGTTCCTCCCAGGCAAAGGCCAATTCCCCACACGGTAATGGCCACAGGGAGTGCCCCCAGGGAACCCAGGCCGATGACGGTATCGCTTTCGGTAATAGTGGCATCCGTAAAAAATAACACGGCAAACATCAGGACAAAGGTGCCAACCCCTTCCCCAAACAGGTTATAGCCGTAATGCCGCAAAGCGGGGGCCGTGCAGAATACAGCCAGTTTCCCGTCCTTGTCCGCCGTGATATCAAAATGCTTTTTGTAGGTTACCCACACGATGCCAGCTCCCAGCATGGCACCGATTAGCTGTGCGAGAAGATAGGAGGGGACCGATTCCCAGGGGAATGCACCGGCTGCGGCCAGGCCAATGGTAACCGCCGGATTGATATGTGCCCCGCTGTACGGGGAAGCGACCACTACCCCGATATAAACGGCAAAAGCCCATCCAGTTGTAATTACGATCCACCCTGAATTGTGGCCTTTGGTGTTATTCAATACCACATTGGCTACTACCCCGCACCCAAGGGTTATCAGAAGCATGGTGCCGATTAATTCCGCGATAAATGGTGTCATCTATGTTTGGTTTAGCTGATTAGTTGCTGCTCCAGTGTTGCAGGGAGTCAATGGCCCGGTACCATCCGCGGATCCCTTCCTCTACCTGTAAACGGTCTTGCGTAGGCTTAAATTTCCGGTCGGTTTGCCAGATGGCTGCGATCTCTTCCTGGGAATCCCAGTAACCCACTGCGAGGCCGGCCATAAATGCGGCTCCCATAACGGTGGTCTCCACAACCTTCGGGCGTACGGTTTGTGTATTGAGCACATCGGCCTGGAATTGCATCAGCATGTCATTGACAGAAGCGCCCCCATCTACCCGCAATTCTTTGATGGTAATGCCCGAGTCTGCCTCCATGGCCTTCAGGATGTCCATGGTCTGATAAGCGATGGATTCGAGCGCGGCCCTGGCCAGGTGCGCATCCGTGCTACCCCTGGTGAGCCCGAAAATGGCACCCTGGGCATGTTGGTTCCAGTATGGGGCCCCCAGCCCCGCAAAAGCCGGTACAAAATACACCCCCTCTGAAGAGGCCACTGAATTAGCCAGTTTTTCCACATCCCCGGACCGTTCGAGGATCTTGAGGCCATCCCTGAGCCATTGCACAACGGCCCCGGCAATAAAGATGCTCCCTTCCAGGGCGTACTGAACTTTTCCATCTACCTGCCAGGCGACGGAGGTGAGCAGATTGTTTTCAGATACTATGGGTTTGCCTCCTATGTTCATCAACATGAAACATCCGGTCCCATAGGTATTCTTTACCATGCCCGGCCGGGTGCACATCTGGCCGAACAGGGCCGCTTGTTGGTCTCCGGCTATCCCGGCAATCGGGATCTTTTCCGAAAAGAAATTGGGGCTCGTATGGCCGTATACCTCGCTGGAAGGCTTCACTTCGGGGAGCATGCTACGGGGAACACCGAACAGTTCGAGCAACTCATCATCCCAGGCCATGGTATTGATATTGAAGAAAAGCGTCCGGCAGGCATTGGTGACATCGGTGATATGCAGGGCCCCTTTAGTCATTTTCCAGATCAGCCAACTGTCTATGGTTCCCATGATCAGGTCCCCGGCCTCGGCACGTTCCCGGGCACCTTCCACATGGTCCAGGATCCATTTTACCTTGGTCCCTGAAAAATAGGAATCCAGCACCAGGCCTGTTTTCTTTCGGATCAGTGGTTCCTTCCCGTCACTTTTCAATTCATCGCAGAATTCTGCGGTTCTCTTATCCTGCCATACAATGGCCCGGTATACCGGCTTTCCGGTGACCCGGTCCCAAACCACTACGGTTTCCCGTTGGTTGGTAATCCCGATACCGGCAATGGCGCTGGCGTCCAAACCGGACCGGGTGACAGCTTCCGCTGCCATGCCTGCCTGGGTGGACCAGATTTCATCAGGGTCGTGTTCCACCCACCCGGGTTTGGGAAAATATTGTTGGAATTCCTTTTGGGCGGAGGCTATTATGCTACCTTGCCTGTTGAAGATTACGGCACGGCAACTGGTGGTACCCTGGTCTAAGGCGAGTATAAACTTTTCCATATACGGGGTATTTCAGGGGCAGGGGATTCTGTCTGCAAGGCATTAAATGTAACAGATTTATTCCATTTGGCATAATAGCCGGGGCGCGGGCTTTCTCGGACCCAATAGCCCGGCCACCAAAAGGTTGTCCGGATACCCCTTTTATGAATTGAGCCCCTCTTGCAGGTGGGGGAGATCAGTTCAGTGCCCATATGCGGTAGTTGAGGTAAGTGGCGTAAAAGACCCAGACCAAATAGGGTACCAGAAGATAGGCAGCCACGGGGCTCACTATCTTGAACCACTTGATAGTTAGGATGATAAGTACCAGCCAAAACCAGGATGACCAGGAGAGCGGCGAAAGGCTGCCTGAAACCGAAGAAGACAATGCTCCACAGGCCATTGAAAAGTAATTGGAACCCGAAATAATAGAGAGCTGTTTTTACCCAAAGATGATAAAATCCCCTGGCCCATACCAGCCCGGCGGCGATTCCCATGAGAATATACAGAAGGGTCCAAACAGGGGCAAAGACCCAATTGGGCGGAGTGAAAGCTGGTTTTTCAAGGGCGGCATACCAACTGTCGACTGAGCCATGGGTTACAATCCCTGATACGAAGCCTATGAGAAGGCAAATGGCTGTGGCGGGGAGAATGTGAGAATAAATTCGCTTCAAGGTTTTTGGATGGATGAAATTCCAAGGTAGCAAATAATTTTTATTCGCCCCATACGAAAACCGCCTATGGCCTATCTTTGTCCAAACCTGGCAAACGGATGACGGATAAAGACTTTGTGTCCCGGACCGTAGAATTGGAAGCGGAAAGCGGGAGTATTACATGGCAGGCACCCAGTAATATCGCACTTGTAAAATACTGGGGCAAAAGGGAGGTGCAATGCCCCGCAAACCCTTCTCTGAGTTTTACCCTGAGCAAAGCCGTAACAACCACCAGCCTTAAGTATGAAATCAGGCCATCCGACGGGATAAGCCCCACCTTTGAAGTGTTGCTGGACGGAAAGCCGGAGGAGGGATTCCGGCCCAAAATCCAGACTTTCTTCGAACGCGCCAGGCCTTATCTGCCATTTCTTAAGGACTACCATTTTATTATTGAAACTTCAAATTCCTTCCCGCACAGCAGTGGTATTGCAAGCTCCGCGAGTGGAATGGCGGCCCTGGCGCTCTGTCTGACCGACCTGGAACGGCAGGCCTCCCCCGGGATGGAAGACGCCTACTTTAAAAAAAAGGCCTCCTTCCTCGCCCGCCTGGGATCGGGCAGTGCCAGCAGGAGTATCCAGGGGCCCTTGGTGCAGTTCGGCAAGTATGCGGGTATTCCGGAGAGTTCAGATCTGTATGCCGTTCCGTATCCATATAAAATGCATCCTGTTTTTGAGGGGATGAAGGATTCCATCCTGCTAGTAGACAAAGGGGAAAAGCAGGTTAGCAGTACTGCGGGCCACAATCTGATGAAGGGCCATCCCTTTGCGCAGGCCCGGTATTCGCAGGCTGTCAGCAACCTGGACACCCTGAAACCGGTTTTCGCCGCCGGAGACCTGGACGGGTTTGTAAGGGTGGTGGAATCTGAAGCCCTGGTCCTTCACGCCATGATGATGAGTAGCCTGCCCTATTATGTATTAATGAAACCCAACACCCTGGGGATCATCCAACGGGTTTGGGATTACAGGCGCTCAGAACAGGTCCCGCTTTGTTTTACGCTCGACGCGGGAGCCAATGTACATTTGCTTTATCCCAGGGATGCCAGTGCTACAGTGGAACGATTTATTGAGGAGGCATTGGTTGATTATTGTTTCGAAGGGCAGTATATTTGCGATCAAATTGGATTTGGTGCCAAAAAAATGTAATTTCCCTTATGCAATTATGCCCCAAGGAGAACGTTCTCTGGAAGTATAATGCCACCTCAACTATTATGAAAGGACCCTTATTCTATTCCAAGATCCTGTTGTTCGGGGAATATGGTATCATCAAGGACTCCAAAGGACTTTCCATCCCCTATAACTTTTTCAAAGGTGCCTTGAAAAGGGAAGCACCCCTGACTGAAGAAGCCAAAAAATCGAATAATGGGCTGAAGGAATTCGCCGCCTACCTGGAAAAGATGCAGGCGGCAGACCCCTCCCTGGTGACCTTTGATCTCGAATCACTTCGCAAAGACATTGACGCCGGGATGCATTTTGACAGTTCCATTCCCCAGGGTTATGGGATAGGGAGCAGCGGGGCCCTGGTAGCGGCTATTTACGATAAATATGCCAATGAGAAAGTCACGGTACTGGAGAACCTCACACGGGAGAAACTATTGCGGTTAAAGGCTATTTTCGGGATGATGGAATCCTTTTTCCACGGAAAATCCTCGGGGCTCGACCCACTCAACAGTTATTTGAGCCTGCCTATCCTCATCAATTCCAAGGATAATATCGAATCCACCAGCATTCCATCTCAAAACCCGGAGGGGAAAGGCGCGGTTTTTCTTCTCGATAGCGGGATGAGTGGCGAAACGGCCCCCATGGTCCATATCTTCATGGAAAAAATGAAGCAGGAAGGTTTTAGGAAAGTCCTGAAGGACCAGTTTATCAAACACACAGACGCCTGTGTGGAAGACTTTATCAACGGCAATGTGAAATCTTTGTTCGGGAACCTGAAACAACTCTCCCATGTGGTTCTAAATCATTTCAAGCCCATGATTCCCAAGGAATTCCATAAATTATGGAAGGAAGGCATAGAATCCAATGCCTACTACCTGAAACTCTGCGGATCTGGTGGAGGCGGATATATCCTGGGCTTTACCGAAGATTTGGAAAAAGCCAGAAAAGCCCTTTCGGGATACAGATTGGAAGTGGTTTACAACTTCTAATTTTCGCTGCATGCTGAGCAGAAAGCAGAAACTCCTCCTTTTAAAAGCACTGAGTTTAATATCCATCATAAGGGGATATAACATCCTTATGATTGTGCTTGCCCAATATCTGGCATCTATATACATCCTGGCCCATGACCTGCCCCTGCGCTCGGTCCTATTTGACCCGCAACTATTTGCGCTGGTGTCTGCTTCAGCCCTGGCCATCGCTGCAGGCTATATCATAAATAGTTTTTACGATTCCGAAAAGGACCTGATCAACAAACCCCGCAAGAGCATGCTCGACCGCCTGGTCTCGCAGCGTACCAAGCTCAGCACCTACTTTGCGCTGAATTTCCTCTCTGTCCTTCTGGCAGGCTTTGTTTCTTTCAGGGCCGTGGTTTTTTTTTCCGCTTACATCTTTGGCATCTGGCTGTATTCTCATAAACTGAAACGGATTCCCTTTGTGGGCAACTTCGTATCTGCCACCCTGGCCATTACCCCGTTCTTTGTGGTCTTCGTTCATTACAAGAATTTCGAGACCGTGATTTTCGTACATGCCATGTTCCTGTTCCTGCTAATCCTCGCCAGGGAAATGATCAAGGATATGGAAAGCCTCCCGGGAGACATTGCCCAGAATTACAGGACGATCCCTATCCTGTATGGCACCCGTTTTTCCAAATGGGGTATCTCGGCCCTGATATTACTTACCCTGGTCCCAGCCAGCCTTTTGATCTTTTTTTTCGAGGTAGGTTATATGTATTTGTACTTTATAGCGAGTATTGGTTTCCTGATCCTATTCCTTTTCCTGCTCTGGAATTCCCGGAGCAAGAAACACTATGTCTGGTTGCACAATATCCTGAAGTTTATCATCATCAGCGGTGTATTCAGCATCCTGCTGATCGATGTCAGCCTGGTACTGAACCGCATCACCTGAATGTAGTCCTGGGCCTCCCTGCACTTTCCGTGGAGCTTTCCGGGCGGGTGTTGCGCTAATTGCCACCTCAGATTGAGCCGCCTTTACTACCTTTGTAAAAATCTACCGCAACATGAGCAGAGCGAATTTTGGAGATGGGAAGAAGGCTTCCGGCCGGCAGGGCGGCCGCTTCAGAAAGAAGAGTTATGCGCGCGGGAATGCCCCCGTGAAGAAAAGAATGGGGGTGGTTGGCAATGGTGATCCCGGGCTGACCCGCCTGAACAAATATATTGCCAACTCGGGCGTATGTTCCCGAAGGGAGGCCGATACGTTTATTGCTGCGGGGAATGTTACCGTGAACGGGGCAACCATTACCGAAATGGGGTTTAAGGTAAAGCCGGGCGATACGGTTCGGTTTGACGGCCGGGTCCTGAACCCGGAGAAGAAGGAGTATATCCTGCTTAACAAACCAAAGAATTTCATCACGACCACCAGTGATGAACGGGGCCGCCGGACCGTGATGGAACTGATCGCGAAGGCATCGAATGCACGACTGGTTCCCGTTGGCCGGCTCGACAGGAATACCACGGGCCTGCTGCTATTTACCAACGATGGCGACCTCGCTAAAAAACTCACACATCCCAAACACGGCGTTCGCAAACTATACCATGTGGTGCTCAACAAGAACCTGAAGGCAGACGACCTCAGGAAAATCCGCGAAGGGATCGAACTGGAAGACGGGCCGGTGGCGGTTGATGAAGTCAGCTACATTCAAAATGCCCCAAAAAAAGAGGTGGGAATTGAAATCCATAGCGGACGCAACCGCATTGTCCGGCGGATATTTGAGCATCTGGGGTATGAAGTAAATCAGCTGGACCGCGTGGTTTTTGCCGGGCTTACTAAAAAAGACCTTCCCCGGGGTCACTGGCGACATCTAAGCCGACAGGAAGTGATTAATTTAGGGATGATTCCCTAGGCATCGGGCTGCTGCCTGGCCAGCAAACGGCTGACCTGTTCCCAGAATGCATCGGAGGCAGGTCTTGGGATCGCTCTTTTTTTAGGATTTTCCAGATAATCTGAAACGACCAGTTTGATGTAATTGATCATCTCATTATCCCCGTATAAGTTTTCGTAAGCCATATCCCAATTCGGAAATTCCCGTTTGTCAACCTGGCCATGGGCGAGCAAGCGGACGGCTGAGTGCCGGGGGTCTTTCCGGATCTGGTCGTAAAGTGCGAGCACCCTGACCTGGCTGCCCTCGAGATATTGAATAAAAATATCGCGGAAGAAGAGCAGGCAACCGGTGATCTCCTGGCTACGATTGAATTTCCTGGCCCTGACAAGCAGTTCTTCCAAATCCTCCGGCCTTAGCTGCGACGAGGCCACCGATTGATACACCAAAGAATACATGCCATCCCGTTAATTGAGATCCCCCTGGATAGGTATCCCAAGTTCTGCAATCTTGACGGATTCTCCAAATCTGCCAGGTCAAAGTTCGGCCTCCATCTTCCCCCTGATCTCATCCAGGCAAAGATTGCCCAGGCTGCCTTCATGGGTATGCTTCACCTGTTTCATCGGTTGATAAGTCCCCTTTTTGATGGCCTCCCCCATTTTACGGTAGGCGTCCCGAAATGGCATTCCCTGCATGACCATTTCGTTGAGTGTGTCCACACTGAACAGGTAGTCGTACCTGGGGTCATCCAAAATGTCCTTGTTTACCTGAATTTGCTTCAGGCTGAATGTCATCATCTCCAGGCATGCCTTCATATCGTTCAAGGCAGAAATTATTATTTCCTTTACCAGTTGCAGGTCCCTGTGGTATCCGCTCGGCAGGTTATTGGTCACCAGGGTCAGCTGTCCAGGCACCGCCTGTACCTTATTGCATTTGGCCCTGATCAGCTCAAAGACGTCCGGATTTTTTTTATGGGGCATGATACTGCTTCCTGTGGTCAGGGTTTCCGGAAATGAAATGAAATTAAAGTTCTGTCCCATATAGAGGCAGATATCCATAGCCAGTTTTGAGAGGGTAGCCCCCAGGCTGCTAAGAGCGAAGGCGGCCGATCTTTCAACTTTTCCCCGGCCCATTTGTGCGGCTACCACATTGTATTTCATGGTGCCGAACCCTAATTCTTTCGTGGTGTATTCGCGGTCGATAGGGAAAGAACTCCCGTACCCTGCTGCGCTGCCCAGCGGATTTTGGTCGGCCGTGCGATAAGCGGTGTTCAGCATCATCATATCGTCTACCAGGCTTTCTGCGTAAGCCGAAAACCAAAGCCCGAAAGACGAAGGCATAGCCACCTGCAGGTGAGTGTATCCGGGAAGCATCACCCCTTTGTGTTCGTCGGCGAGTTTCAATAAGAGGTCAAACAGGGCTTTGGTGCCTGTTTTTAATTCCCTGAGCTCAGCCTTCAGGTAGAGTTGCATGGCTACCAGTACCTGGTCGTTCCTCGAACGGGCCGTGTGGATCTTCTTACCTGTGTCACCCAGTTTTTGGGTAAGCAGGAATTCGATCTTGGAGTGCATGTCTTCAAAATCGTCTTCTATCTTAAATTGCCCTTTGGCGATCGTCTGTCCAATTTCTTCCAGGGCATCGGCCAGGGCTTCGGTCTCCTGGGTGGTGAGTAAGCCAATCTTTCCCAACATCCGGGCATGGGCTATGGAAGCGATGACATCATATTTGGCAAGAATGAGGTCCAGTTCGCGGTCGTTCCCAACTGTAAACTGGTCGATCTTCTTATCGGGGCTGGTTCCTTTGTCCCAAAGTTTCATATCATTTGAATTTAGCCGGGAACAAGGGCCCCCGGTCGTTATCAGGTCCTGGTCTTATTCAGCAGGAAGCCTTCGAGGAGCGCAATATACAAATCGATCCCTTCCTCGATTTCCCGCAGGTAGATGAATTCATCCGCGGAATGGGAGCGGGTACTGTCTCCCGGCCCAAGTTTGAGTGAATCGCAATTCAGGGCTGCCTGGTCCGAAAGGGTGGGCGAGCCGTAGGTCTCCCTGCCCAGGGCCATTCCGGATTGCACCAGCGGGTGCGATTTGGGAATGGAGGAGGAATTGAGCCTCAGGGATCGGGGATGGAGTTCGCAGGGGGCTGCATCCGCAAGGATTTGTGCAATTTCCTGGTTGGTGTAGCAATCATTTACCCGGACGTCGATGACCAGGTTTACCCGGGCGGGTACTACATTGTGCTGACTGCCCCCGTTGATCTGGGTGACCGTAAGTTTGACCGGGCCCAGGACCGGGGAAACTTTGTCAAATGAAAAATCCCTGAACCATTCCAGTGTCGCAATACTGTTATAGATGGCATTGTCTGTATTCGGATGGGCGGCGTGCGAAGGGGTCCCGCTTACCACCGCGTCAAAGACCACCAGGCCTTTTTCCGCAATGGCCAGCTGCATCAGGGTGGGCTCCCCCACAATGGCCACGTCTGGATCAGGCAGGTGTTCCAGCATGCTGTTCAGCCCGTTGGGCCCGGAGCTTTCTTCCTCTGCCGACGCCACGAGCACCAGGTTGTGCGACAATCCCTCCACATCGTGGAAATAGGCAAAAGTACTCATCAGGGAAACCAGGCTCCCGCCGGCATCATTGCTGCCCAGCCCGAATAATTTGCCGTTCTCTATATCCGGGGCAAATGGGTCCCGGGTATAGGCCTCGTTGGGCGTTACGGTATCGTGGTGCGAATTGAGAAGCAAAAGGGGCTTGTGCTCCTGAAAGTGTTTGTTGAAGGCGTATACATTATTATTTATGCGTTTGCAGGCTATCCCCTTTTTTTTGAACCAGGCTGCAATGATTGAAGCTGTTTCGGATTCCTCCGAAGAAAACGAGGGGGTGGCAATGAGTTGTTGCAACAGGGCAACAGCATCTTTTGTCAACGTGGCCAGCTCTTCCTTCTTCATAACGTCAGTGTTGTATACTCATCATGTCCGGGTTGCAACATGTGCAGGTCTCCGATACATACCCTGGGTACCTGCTTTTTTAGTGCATGGAAGCAATTTTCAATTTTTGGGAGCATCCCCTCGGCAAGGATGCCTTGGGCAAGCAGCTCCCTGTATTTCACGGAATCGATTTGCCGGATAACGGAGGAAGGGTCCGTGCGGTCTCGCAATACGCCCGGGTTTTCAAAACAGTAAAACAGGGTGGTGTTGTAAAACGGACTCATACCGATAGCTATTTCTGAGGCGATGGTATCGGCATTCGTATTCAGCATCTGCCCTTTGCCGTCATGCGTCAGTGCACAGAAGACCGGCACCATCCCGGCGCTCAGAAGGGATGACATTGTCCCTGTGTTAATTTTGTCGACATCACCGGCAAAGCCGTAGTCCACTTTCCCTACGGGTCTTTTATGCGCCCGGATCGCATCCCCGTCGGCCCCACTGAGGCCCAGGGCATTGCAGCCCAGGGCCTGCAGCCCGGCCACCAGATTTTTATTGATCAGTCCTGCATAAACCATCAGCGCCATTTCCAGGGCAGGGGCGTCTGTAATCCTCCTTCCGCCGATCAGTTTTGCTTTAATCCCCAGCTGGCCACTGACTTCGGTGGCGCGCTTGCCTCCGCCGTGAACAAGGATTTTAGGCGATTTTAACCGGGAGAATATGGAAAGCATTTCCGTCAGCCTGCCCTGGTCTTCAATGACATTCCCCCCTATCTTGACAACCGAAAGCGCTTCCTTTTTCACAACTCCAGCATTTTTTTTAGCACCAGTTGTGCCGCGTAGGTGCGGTTATCTGCCTGGGCAATTATCAGTGATTGGGGCCCGTCCAGTATGGCATCTTCCACGATCACGTTCCTCCGAACAGGGAGGCAATGCATAAATTGCGCCTTTCCGAGTTTCTTTTTGGTCAGCATCCAGGACGGGTCTTGTAGGAGGACCTTCCCATAATCGGAATAGCTGCTCCAGTTTTTAACATAGACGAAATCCGCACCCGCCAGCGCCTTTTCCTGGTTGTATTCGATAGGGACGCCATTCGTTACCTGCGGATTTAGCTCATATCCTTCCGGATGGGTGATTACAAAATCAGCCTGCTGCAAACGCATCATGTCTACAAAAGAATTGGCTACGGCATGGGGTAGTGGCCTGGGGTGGGGTGCCCAGGACAGCACGATCCTGGGACGGTCCTTTTTGCTGTGTTCCGCGATGGTGATGGCATCGGCCAGTGCCTGTAAGGGATGCTGCAGGGAGCTTTCGAGGTTCAGGACCGGGATGCCGGCATACCGGCTAAATCCGTTGAGAACTTCTTCGGCCTCATCTTTTTCCCGGTCTTTCAACCCGGCAAATGCCCTGATCCCCACAATATCGCAATATTGGGCAACTACCCGGGCCGCTTCCTTTACATGTTCGGCAGCGCCCTGGTCCATGATGGCTCCTTCCCGGTATTCGAGGGCCCATCCTTCATTGCCAAAGTTCATAACTATGACATCCATGCCCAGATTGATGGCCGCTTTCTGGGTACTCAGGCGGGTGCGGAGGCTATTATTGAAAAAGAGGAGCCCCAGTGTTTTCCCCTGTCCCAGGTTAAGGTGCCGGCGCGGGTCGGTCTTAAGGGCCCGGGCTTCCGCTATCCAGCTCTGCAGGGAATCAATGTCCTGTATGGAGAGGTAGTTTTGCATCATGTTATTTTGGTATAACGGCTTTGGTTATTCAATGCATCCAGGATAAAATTATCATGCATGCCATTAACGATCCAGGTTTCGATCCCTGCCTCGCGAGCTATGGCAGCCGCTTCAATTTTGGAGCGCATCCCCCCGGTGCCGTGAGACGACTTTATGGTGCTAACCTCAGCTGCCAGGCCTGTAATGCCCTTGATATGCGGGATGGTTCGGGGTTGGTTAGTTTCAAGGGACTCCCGGTAATAAATGCCATTGGTATTGGTGGCTATCATCAACAGGTCTACTTCCAGCAGGGTGGCCGTGAGAGCGGCCAGCTTGTCGTTATCGCCAAACTGTATCTCGTCTGTAGCCACCGTGTCGTTCTCGTTGATGACAGGGATGAAATTATTGGTAACCAATACGTTGATAGTATTCCTGATGTTGGCTTTGGCATTGGGGTTTTCGAAATCGGAATAAGAGAGCAGGCATTGGGAGGTAAGCAATCCCAATTCCCTGAAGTTCTCCTGGAACATGCGCATCAGATGCGGTTGCCCGATAGCAGCCAGGGCCTGTTTCACGGTTATATCCGGGCCGGAATGCTCCAGTTTAACAAATTGCCTGGCCGCCGCAATGGCACCTGAACTTACTATGATAAACTCATGCGTTTCCCGGAGTTGGGCTACCTGCCTGCCGATATCTTCAATCTTTCCCCGGGAAAGCTGATCGGTTTCCCGGGTTAAGGTGTTGGAGCCTATTTTCAATAATATCCTTTGTTTTTTCATGGGTCCTATCCTAAGCCTCCTTTCGTACCTGTCCGTCCCCGGAGACGTACCATTTGTTAGTTGTGAGATGCTGCAAGCCCATGGGCCCCCGCTGATGCAGCTTGTCCGTGCTGATGGCCAGTTCCCCGCCCAGCCCGAATTGCCCCCCGTCTGTAAACCGGGTCGAAGCGTTATGGTATACCGCCGCAGCATCCACTTCATCCATGAACCTTGCGGCCGATTCCGGATTGCGGCTTACGATGGTAGCCGAATGGCCGCCGCTATACGTATTGATCATCTCAATAGCTGCCCCTAAGTCTTTAACCTCGCCCAATACGATCTTATAATCCAGGAATTCCTGGTACCATACTGCTTCCTCCCCGAGTTCCTGCCCGTATCCGTATGATGCCAGCCGGGCGTCCGTGAGGATGCATACCTTATATTCCCCGAGCTGTTGGGTGAGTTCCCTGAGAAAACCTTCCTTCTCTGGTAATCCGGAGTCTATCAGCACTTTGTCAAGGGCGTTACAGGCAGAGATCTTACTCGTCTTTGCATTGATGATAAGCTGCCGGGCCATATCCGGGTCGGCATCGCGGTCGACAAATAAAAAGTTGTTCCCCCTGCCGCTGATGATAAGCGGGCACCGGGCGTGCTTGCGTACGAAGTCGATAAGCTTTTCACCCCCCCTGGGGACAATCAGATCTACCTTTTCGGAAGGGTGCAGCAGGAAGTCCCGGGTTTCTTCCCTGGAAAAATCAAGGTACCGGACCCAGTCTTCGGCTATATTCTGGCTTCTCAAGGATTCCTGCCAGAGGTTTGTGAGTAATAAATTGCTCCTTCGCGCCTCTTTTCCACCCTTAAGCAGGATGTGGTTCCCCGATTTAAAGGCGATCCCGGCGGCTTCGATAGTCACATCGGGGCGGGATTCATATATGATCAGCACGGTGCCGAAAGCGGCCGTCCGATTGGTAATTTCCATCCCATTGGCATGTGTAAACCGGTATCTTTCCACCCCAAGCGGATCTGATTGCCGTGCCAGCGATTCCAGAGATTGCACCATCCCCAGGATCTTGGCTTGATCGAGTTTCAGACGGTCATAAAGGGCCAGGTCGTCTCCTGCGAATTGGGCCACATCCTGCGCATTGGCTTGAAGGATCTCCTTTTCCCGGGCAGCTATTAACCGGGCCATATGCATCAGGACCGCGTCTCTCTTTGTTATGTGCAACAGGTTTCCCATGCTTACAATTCGGCCTTCAGGGCATTAAAAAAATAATCCAGATCCTCGGCGGTTATGTTCAGGGCGGGGAGTACACGGAGGACATATTTATTCTTAGCGCTGCCTGTAAAAATATGCCTTTTGTAAATCAGGCGTTTCCTCAGGTCGGCCACTTCGAAATCGAATTCAAGTCCCAACATCAGTCCGCGGCCCTTTATCCGGGCAACCTGGGAGATGGCCCGGGCCTTCTCCTTAAAATATACCCCCAGGCGCGCGGCATTTTCCACCAGGCCTTCCTTCTCAATTACCTCCAGCACAGCCAGGCTGGCAGCGCATGCCAGGTGGTTGCCTCCAAAGGTCGTCCCCAGGAGGCCGTGGGTGGGTTTTATGTGAGCCCCAATGAGGATGCCGCCCACCGGGAAACCGTTGCCCATGCCCTTGGCGATACTGATGATATCCGGCTGAATGCCGTGGTGCTGGAAGGCGAAGAATTTCCCGCTCCGGCCATATCCGGATTGTACCTCATCCGCGATCAGGACGATATTGTGATATTTGCAGATGCCTTCCACCTCCTTCAGAAAGCCGGTGTCCGGTTCATCCAGGCCGCCCACCCCCTGTATGCATTCCAGGATTACGGCACACACATCACCCCGTTCCGCTTCTTCTTCGAATGCCTCCAGGTCGTTGAACGGGACGAAACTTACCTGTTGCTGGCGGTTGAGCGGGGCATTTATGGAATCGTTATCGGTGGTTGCCACGGCTGCCGAGGTACGCCCGTGAAAACTGTTGGTAAAGGCAATTACCCGGGATTTTCCCGTGTGGAAAGAAGCCATTTTGAGGGCATTTTCATTGGCCTCCGCGCCGGAATTGCAGAGGAAAAGCTGGTAATCCTCACACTGCGACATCCGGCCCAGTTTCAGGGCCAGTTCCTCCTGCAAGGGGTTGTGTACGGAATTGCTGTAGAACCCGATCTTTTGAAGTTGTTCGGTTATACGGCTGATATAATGCGGATGGCTGTGGCCAATGGAGATGACGGCGTGTCCTCCATAAAAATCACGGTATTCCACCCCCTTGTCATCGGTTACAAGGATTCCCCGGGCTTTAACGGGGGTTACATCATAAAGTGGGTACACATCAAACAATTCCATGTTCAACTTTTTTTAATCTGGCTAATCTTGTCATAGGAAGCGATCATCCCCCGGATCAGGGAAGAGCTCAGGCCCTGGTGTTCCATTTCATTTAGCCCTTCTATGGTACAGCCCATTGGGGTGGTCACTTTATCGATCTCTTCTTCGGGGTGGTTCCCGGATTCGATCAAAAGGCTTGCTGCCCCGTTGCAGGTATGCATGGCGAGTTCCTGGGCTTCCCTCGCATCAAATCCCAGCTGGATGGCCCCCTGGGTAGTAGCCCGGATAAGGCGCATCCAGAAGGCGATCCCGCTGGCACAAATGACGGTGGCCGCCTGCATCCGGCTTTCGGGTATTACCATGGAATGCCCCATCCGGTTGAAAATGGCCTGGGCTAGTTCTATCCTTTTCTTCCCCGCCGTATTCGCACAGATACAGGTCATGGATTTACCAACTGAAATAGCCGTATTGGGCATGGTTCTGATGATGAACCGGTCTGCGCCAAGCACGGCTTCGATCTTTTCGATGCTGTAACCAGTAACTGTGGAGATGACCACGTGGTTCTCGGAAAGGAGCTCCCTGACGTCTTCGAGGATGGCGGTAAAATGTGCCGGTTGCAAAGAAAAGATCAGGATATCCGAATTCCTTACAGCTTCCCTGTTGTCTGGGGTAACCGTAACATTGCCATATTTTTCCAGCGGGCGGATGCTTTCCACCTGCCTCCTGGTGAGGTACATGCTGGAGGCCCCGTTGCTATGCAGGATGCCCTTGGCAATTGACACCCCCAGGTTTCCGGCTCCTATGACAGCTATTTTCATGCTCGTTCAGTTGAATGAATAATTTAAATTTTCCTTATACGTTGCCATTTAGTATACCCCTGCCTTCAGGTGCAGGCCTTCCGCCTCCGGTATTCCGCACATCAGGTTCATATTCTGAACGGCCTGTCCTGAAGCCCCCTTCAACAGGTTATCCAGGGCCGAGGTAACCAGCAATACCGTATCGTGTTTGTGCAGGTGCAGGTGGCAATGGTTTGTGTTTACCACCTGTTTGAGGTCTATGGGTTCATCTGAGAGGTGTGTAAACGGGGCTTGCCTGTAATAGTCGCTATAAAGGGCAAATGCATCTGCCTCAGAACCTTCGAATTGGGTGTAGGCGGTAGCCAGGATCCCCCTGGTAAAATTCCCGCGTGTGGGCAGGAAGAATAACTGCCCTGAGTCTTCGTGAAGGGCGTGAAGGCTTTGCAGGATCTCCCCCATGTGCTGGTGTGTAAAAGGCTTATACCAGGAATGGTTGTTATTCCGCCAGCTGAAATGGGATGTATCCGTGGGGGTGATACCCGCCCCTGTACTGCCTGTGATGGCGTTTACGTGGATATCCGACCCCAGTAACTTTTCTTTTGCCAGGGGCAGAAGGGCCAGTTGGATGGCTGTGGCAAAGCAGCCCGGGTTAGCGATATTTTTTGCCTTGCGAATCTCGTCAGCATGTAATTCCGGGAGGCCGTACACGAACTGACGGCCCTGGTACCTGGCGTCTTCCGTCAACCTGAAATCGTTGCTGAGGTCTATGATGGCACACGACCCGGGAAGGGGGTGGGCCTCGAGGAACTTCCTGGAATTTCCGTGCCCCAGGCAGAGGAACAGCACATCCACATTGGGGTTTACCTCCCCGGAAAAGGTGAGGTCCGTTACCCCCAGCAGGTCGGGATGGGCTTTGGATACACGCTGCCCGGCCCGGGTAGTACTGTACACAAAATCAATGGATGCCTGCGGGTGCTGCAGCAACAGGCGGATCAGTTCCCCTCCCGTATAACCGGAACCCCCGATGATGCCAGCCTTAATCATGTTTCAGTTTTATATGTTCCGCAATTTTCCCCGGATTTGAGAGGATCCGTATAAATCCTTTGGCGTCCTCTGCCGTCCAGCCTTTATTCATTTCGCCGTATTTCCCGAAGGAAGCGTTCATCAGGTCGTGTTCAGAGTCGATACCGCCCAGTTCAAAGCGGTAGGGGTGGAGCGTAAGGAAAACGTCCCCGCTCACATTTTTCTGGGAGTCCTGCAGGAAGGCTTCAATGTTGCGCATAACCTCATCCAGGTAATTCCCCTCATGCAGCAACATGCCGTAGAAATTGCCGAGTTGTTCTTTTTGGTACTGCTGCCACTTGCTCAGCGTGTGTTTTTCCAGGAGGTGGTGCGCCTTGATGATCATCAGAGAAGCCGGGGCCTCGAACCCCACCCTGCCTTTGATGCCGATAATGGTATCCCCCACATGGATGTCGCGCCCAATGGCATAGGTACTGCCAATGTCATTCAGGCGGATAATATTGTTAACCGGATGGTCTTCCTGCCCATCTATGGCGACCAGTTCCCCTTTCTCAAAACGCAAGGTAAGCTCTCGCGGCCCGCTTGCGGACAACTGGCTGGGATATGCCCCGCCCGGAAGCGGACGGCTGGAACCAAGGGTTTCCTCGCCCCCTACGGAAGTCCCCCAAAGCCCCTTGTTTATGGAATATTTCGCCTTTTCCCAGGAATACTCCACCCCCTGTGCCTGCAGGTAGGCGATTTCTTCTTCCCTGGACAATTTCTCATCGCGGATAGGTGTAATTATGGTAATTTCCGGTGCCAGGATCTGGAAGATCATATCAAACCGCACCTGGTCATTACCGGCCCCCGTGCTGCCGTGGGCGATATACCCCGCACCGAGTTCTTTGGCATATTTTACGATTTCAATGGCCTGGATGATCCGTTCCGCGCTTACGGAAAGCGGATACGTATTGTTTTTAAGGACATTGCCGTAAATGAGGTATTTAATCACTTTTTCATAGAAATGGTGGACGGCATCGATGGAAGTATAGGATGCCGCCCCTAATTTCAGGGCCTTTTCCTCTATTTGTTTTATTTCATCGGGCCGGAATCCCCCGGTGTTCACGCTTACCGCATGGACCTCAAAGCCCTTCTCACCGGACAGGTATTTGGCACAATAGGAAGTGTCCAGCCCGCCGCTATAGGCTAATACCAGTTTATTCATTGTTCTTCTTTTTTAGGAAAAGTTGCTCCTTAATGCTTTTGAGCCGCTTGAAGGCGCTTCCGTTTATTTGTTCCTTCCTTTTCTTCTTGCTGTTATAGGGTACCTGCTCCGGGTCATAGAGCATGCCGGTACAAAGGCACATCTTGCGTTCGGTACGGGTAAGGATATCAAAGTTCTTACAGGTCTGGCAGCCTTTCCAGAATTCGGGGTCGTCTGTAAGTTCGGAAAAAGTAACCGGTTTATAGCCGAGTTCGTAATTCATTTTCATGACGGCGAGGCCCGTGGTAATCCCGAAAATCTTGGCGTGCGGGAATTTTTTCCGGGACAGATCGAAAACAGCTTTCTTTATTTTTTTGGCAAGGCCCTGGTTTCTGAAGTCGGGGTGGACGATCAGGCCCGAGTTGGCCACAAATTTTTGGTGTCCCCACACTTCAATATAGCAGAAGCCTGCAAAGGTGTCACCGTCCAGGGCGATGATTGCATTGCCGTTTTGCAGGCGCTGGATGATATATTCCGGGCTTCTTTTGGCAATACCGGTCCCCCGGACCTTGGCGGACTCGGCCAGTGTATCGCAGATTATTTGTGCATACTTGGAATGTGACTCGTTAGCAATCAGGATATCCATTGCCTGTTAATTGAAATAAAGTGAATGAAAGGATGAAGTTGGATTTGCGGAAATGGACGCACCTATTTCCAAACTAGAACACACCCTTACGGGCGACGGCGGGTTGGCACACGAAGACACCTGGAGACAGATATCCTGGATTCTTGAAAAAGATGTGCTGTTGCATTCATAGTAAAGTCAAAAATACAAATTAAATTATAAAATCATCATTTGCCCGTTATTTTTTGCGAATAGAAAAAAAATCTTCCCTAAGCCTGATGATTTCGTACAGCATTATTCCAATCACTACAATATACTCAACCCCTAACATCCACAGGCTTTCCCGGTAATCGGGCCGGGCATAGGCAGCATAGCTCAGAACTACCACGGCCGACCAATAGAGGGGGAACCTGAATACGGTGAACACGGCCAGGGGTACGAGGGGGAGTATATACCATGGATGGACGGTGGGGGATAGGAGGTAATAACAGGCGAGGACCCACATCATGGAGCCCATCAACACCTTTGGTTTCCGGTTCTGCCGGAATATCGTAAAGATCGCCACTACGCCCATTACTATCCAGGGGATCAGCCGGCCGTAACTTTTTATGAGTTCCCATGGCCTGACATGAAGCATACGCCCCGCCGCTTTGATCAGGTTGTATACTCCGGCATTGAATTCGAAATTGGAAAACCACAATCCCAGGGTTTGCCCGTAATGGTCGATCACCCCGGGTGCCAGGAAAGGCAGGGTGAAAGCCAGGGAAGTTGCCCCGACAACCGCATAAAACTTAAGGCTTTTCCCGAGGCTGAAGGAGGTAAGGAACAAGGGTAGGAAGATCAGGGGCACCAATTTAGTCACGACAGAGAAGGCATAGACCATCCCGGCCCAATACCAGCGTGAAAAAAATGCCAGATAGAGGCTACAGAGTAAAAAGAAAAGCATCACCCCCTCAAAATGCACATTCCCGGTAAGTTCGATTACCACCAGGGGGTTGAGGAAATACCAAAAGATCAGGTGGGGAGACAGGTTGAGCCTTACCAGCAATTTACGACCTATGAGGAGAATTCCCAGGTCTGCCAGGAGGTTCAGGCAGCGGAAAACCACCAGTGGCCCTGTTATCCCCTTTCCTCCCAGCAGGGCTGCCAGGGCAAAAAGGAGTTGGTGCAGGGGCGGGTAGTTGCTGTAATTCCGGGCACTGAGCTCCCCCATTCCCCTGTACAACTCATCCAGGTGGGCTAGTAACGGATGGGCCGTGTGCATGAATTCGTCTGGCGTATACAGATATGGATTGACTCCGGCCAGGATCAGGCGCCCATCCCAAATAAACCGGTAAAAATCCTGAGAGAGGTTCGGCCAGGAACAAAGGAAAACAAGTCGGAAAAGCAGGCCGCAGACCAGCAGGAACCGGAAATTCCATTTTTCAAATTGAATCAGTTTGGCGCAGATGAAAAACAAGGCGGCGTAAACGGCCAGGAGACGAGCCGTGTCGGTCCGTTCCAAAAGCACGGAGAAAGTATAGTAAAGTGCCAGGCTGGCAACGGCAAGCAGTATTGGAATACTATGGAGTCTCCAATAAGCATTGAGCCGGGCGATCATCAGGTTGGTTTTGCAGTACTACGAAGAACTGAAAAATTTGACGAACTGCCAAGAAAGCCCTGTCCTGCCGCCACCGGCCCAGGATTCTTTTTTCCCGCTTCCTGAAAGCCCGGAAGCTATGCTTTGGCGGTCAGCGAATTAAAAAACACAAACCCGAATCCAAGGAAGAGCATGAAATGGAATGGAAATAACCCAAAGTCGTTCAGGGGAATGGCGCTGTACATCCCGAAAAGGAAATACAACATCAGGCCAAATTCCAGAATCATATTGGGGGAAAGCTTTTTGGTGAGGTATTTATTCCCTTTCCAGCTGTCTGTCAGGCTGTTGATGTTGAATTTAGGGGTACGGACAAATTCACTCCGTTTGCCCATATGCCCTTCAAGGACGGCCATGGAGTTGTGCAGGGAAAACCCAAGGGCGACAGAGAAAAACGTAAAGAACAGTTTTATATAATCCACAAATTTATCAAAGCTGCTGCCCTGTATGCTTTTATAGGTAAACCAGTAACAGATGAATAGGATGATGGTGCTGACAATAAAGAAGCTGGTTACCTCGAAGATCCAACCCAAATGCCCGTAGATATTCTTGATGTACAACATGGGGATGCTCAGGACGGCTACCATGAATACACAAAGGAACATAGAGCTGTTCAAGAGGTGCATTACCCCGTGGAATTTAGTTTTAAAGGAAATATTCTTGGCGGTGATCACGTTCCAAACCGTTTTCCTGAAGTTTTCGGCGCCCCCTTTGTTCCAGCGGAATTGCTGGGAACGGGCAGCACTGATCACCACGGGTAATTCGGCGGGGGTTTCCACGTCTTCCAGGTATTTGAATTTCCAGTTTTTCAACTGTGCCCGGTAGCTCAGGTCCAGGTCTTCAGTGAGGGTATCCCCTTCCCAGTTGCCCGCATCCAGGATGCATTCTTTCCTCCAGATCCCCGCGGTACCGTTGAAGTTAATAAAGTGCCCCTTGGAATTCCTCCCCACCTGTTCCAGTGTGAAGTGGGCATCCAGGGCAAATGCCTGAATTCGGGTAAGGGTGGAATAATCTCTGTTGATATGGCCCCATCGGGTCTGAACTACCCCGATCTCGCGATCTTTGAAGTAGATGACCGTTTTCTTCAGCCAGTCGCTGTCCGGAAGGAAGTCGGCATCGAAAATGGCGATAAAATCCCCCTTGGCAATCTTCAGCCCTTCTTTCAGTGCCCCGGCCTTATACCCTTCCCGGTTTTCCCTGCGGATATGCTGTATGTCCAGTCCAAGCTCCTGAAGATCGCGTATGCGTGCGGCGGTTTCCATTACTGAATCGTCTGTGGAATCGTCCAGGACCTGTATTTCCAATTTGCTTTTAGGGTATTCGATCTTGGCAATATTGTCTAGCAGGCGCTGCACCACATACTCTTCGTTGTAGATAGGCAATTGTATGGTGACAAAGGGAATTTCCTTGGGATCGAGCAGATTGAATTTCGGGGCCTCCGCATTCATCTTTTTGTGTCCCAGATAGTTGACCAGTAAATTCAGCTGTGCCAGGCTGTAGAAGAAAATTAGCAACAATGCAATGCTGTATATTGAAATGATGATGTAAGCAATTGTTAGTCCCATTTTATCTTAAACTGTATTTAATGATCCAACCCAGAATTTTTACGCCGGCAAATATAGTACCTTTTATCGTTCCTGACACCTTCGAAATTCCAATTCTTTTCCTGTAACGCACTGGTATTTCGGTATATGTCAGTTTTCTTCTCAGGGCTTTCAACTGCATTTCCACCGTCCATCCATAGGTTTTATCCATCATCTCCAGTGAAAGTAAGGCCGTATACCGGATGGCCCTGAACGGACCAAGGTCGGTATATGTTGCGCCAAACAACCATCTCATCAAGCCAGTGGCCAACCAATTCCCGAACACCTGCTGCGGTGTCATGGCACCTGATTCCCTCAACTCTTTTTTCTCGCCCCGATCACCAGGTCGGCGTTTCCTTCGAGGATGGGGCTTACCAGTTTATTGAGTTCTTCAGGATAATCGGAATAATCGCCATCCATAAATACGATAATATCAGGGGCTTTGGATTGCGTCTCCAGGTATTTAATTCCACGGAGGCACGCGTATCCATATCCCAGGCGCTCTTCTGTAAGCACTGTAGCCCCCGATTTCCGGGCTATTTCAACGGTATTATCCGTAGAGCCGTTGCTAACTACAATGATTTCACGCACGGATGCTGGAATATCGGCCAGGACCTTCCCGATGGAAGCTCCTTCGTTAAAAGCAGGAATGATCAGGCGTATGTCGGCCATATACTTTGTTTCGGACCAGTGGTTTCACAAGGGAGGCTGTGGCAAATGGGAGCGGGGCTGAATTGTGGCATTCGGGATTGTTCATATTGATTGTGAACTTTTAGTCTTCCCGGCGGAGTGAAGTACCTGCTCCAGGAGGTCCGGATCGTTACCCAGGGGGAATTCCCTGCTTTCGTTACGCCCCTGGTGGGGCCCGTTCTCCAGTTTCAGGACCCCCCTCGGGCAGACGGCAGAGCAAATCCCGCATCCCACACAGCTTGAACGAACGATATTTTCCCCTTTCTGGGCATAGGCGCGCACATCAATCCCCATTTCGCAATAGGTGGAACAATTGCCGCACGAAATGCACTGGCCCGCCATTGGTGGTGATCCGGAACCTGGAGAACAATCGCTGTTGAAAGCCCAGGATGGCGGCCATGGGGCAACCGAATCGGCACCAAACCCGGCTCCCGAAAATCGGGTAGAAGCCTACCCCTATTACCCCGGAAAAAACGGCACCGATGAGGAAGGCATAGCTCTTTCTCAGGGTTTCAGACCTGAAAAGGAAGACATTGCTATCCCCGCTGAGGTAGTGGAACCCAATCAGGCTTATTATGATAACAAAATACCCGATTGCCCCGTAACGGGCATCTTTTTGAAGCTGCTCCCTTTTCCAAATCATGGCCCAGGCAAATACCAGGGTCAGCAGGGTTGCCACCCCGAGCAGGAAGCTGTCGCGGGTGAGCCAGTATTTGCCGCTGTCATTGCCCAGGTAGGAATAGACTACCGCGGTGGTCATCAGGGTTACAAACACGACCACAGAATGCACCACCCAGCGTTCTACCCGCCAGGCCATAAGACTTTTGTCACTCAGGTGCCGGAACGGGTCGCCTGCGGTTTCGGCCAGCCCCCCACAGCCGCAGACCCAGGAACAGTACCAGCGCTTTCCGTAAAAATAAGTGAGCAGAGGGGTTATCACAAATACAGACAGGATGCCAAAAAGCAACATAGCCAGGCCGATATCGCCGGCATCTATAAAGGCATTGATCCGGTAGCGCTCAAAATTATAATAATTAAGTGGCCAGATCGATTTAAGGTCGTAGTAGGGAAGCTTGCCGTTCAGCCTGGCCATGATTTCCGGGATCAGGAATGCAAAAGCCGTCTGGAAGAACATTACGCTGATTGTTCGAAGGACCTCATAGCGGTTATGGCGGTACTTCCAGATAAATTTAATCCCGAATATGAGGATTGCCAGGGTATAGAGGGTACCATATACAAACCATTGGCTGGCCTGATGGCCGTTGAGCAGCCGGCTCAGTGGGTCGAATAGCGCAATGAGGCCATGATTGGCGCCGTTTGGATTCAATCCAAGGGTAGCGGGGTAGAAGTAGAGCAGGATGTACAGGCCGGTAAGCGCGAGTGCGAGGATCCAGGCTCGGAAACCACGGGAAGTCATGGCTTTGAAATACACCCCATTGTTTTTAATCCCTGCTGGTTGGTGCCGATAGGCTTCAGCGCTGAACCAGATCACCCCTAAGGCCATGGCCGCCAGGGAGAGGGTCAGCCAGAGGGGTTTATTCGGGAAATCGACGTTTAACCAGGCCAGGAGCAGGAGCAGGAGCCCTGCCATCCCAAGGCCACTGGCCAGCTTTTGCCTGAAAGTGATCTGGGTTGGGGGGTGCCCGGTAAGGGACATGTCGCGGTCAATACTGCTCATGTAGTCGTACTTTTTAATTCACTTCGGTAAGCCTGGCGGATATCCTGAAAGTTGGCGGAGGTGAATTCCGGGTCGAAACCGGCCTCATGCAGGTGTTCCATAACGAAATCAACGGATTTCCCCCCGGTTAGCCAGGAATCGAGCACGGGATGCCTCATACGGATCCCAAAGGTATTAATGCCCAGGAAAGCCCCATCCTCCTTATCGTAAGCCACTGTAACACATTGGCGGTCATTCTTATGGCGCCAGTGGAAATGGGCTTCCCGGGGCCTGCGTTTATCATCGGGAAATACCCACCCATAGGTCTGGTACTCTATATCGAAAAATTTGGCGCTGTTGAACCAATTGCCAGGCTGGTACGCTGTGGGAATGCCGCAGATGGTCCTGGCCACGACCTCGCCCATCATACGCCCGGTATACCATACCGCTTCAACTGTGGGTCGGTTACCCCATGCCTCCCTTTGCTGGGCGCAATCGCCTATGGCATAGATCCCGGAGCGCTGGTTTCCAGCATCCGGTTTACCAGGATGCCCCTGTCCGTCTCAATCCCGCTGCCTTTAAGGAAGCCGATATTGGGGGTTACCCCTGTCGTAATCCCCACCAGGTTGCAGGGTATCTCCTCGCCCTCCGTGGTCTGTACCGCACGCACATTGCCCTTTTCATCGCTCAGGATCTTACCTAACCCGGTCTCGTGCCTTAGCTCAACCCCGTGGGCTTCAATATGCCTGGAAATCATCATGGATTCTCCTTCCGGGAGGACGTTGTTCCAGAACCCCTTCTCCCTTACCAGGAAGGTAACGGCTATATCCCGGGTTCGGAGCATCTCGGCCATTTCCACGCCTATAAGCCCGCCCCCCACAATGACTGCCCTGGGGCAGTGGATGTTGTCTGGCGCCAGGCGCCCGAGCTTTTCGAGGTCCTGTTTGGTTACCAGGCCTGTTACCTGGGGAAGTTCCATCCCTTCCCAGTCAAAGAATTTGGTCCTCGACCCTGTGGCAAGGATCAGCCTGTCATAGGTCATATGTCTTCCGTCTGAAAAGAACAGGGTGTTTTCTTCGGGGATTATTTTTTCTACGTACCCCTGCACCAGGTTGAGCCGGTTCTTTTGCCAAAACTGCGCCTCATAGGGTTCTATGTCCCGCCACCGCATGTGGCCCATATAGACGTACATCAGGGCGGTCCTTGAAAAAAAATGCTCCGCCTCCGCGGAGATGATACTGATCCTGAAATCGGACTGCTTCCTGATGTGCCGTGCGGCGGTGATGCCGGCTATTCCATT
The DNA here is from genome assembly GCA_963721045.1 of uncultured Flavobacteriaceae bacterium. Taxonomy (GTDB): domain Bacteria; phylum Bacteroidota; class Bacteroidia; order Flavobacteriales; family Flavobacteriaceae; genus Zeaxanthinibacter. The sequence goes on along the minus strand of CAVRHQ010000011.1, from coordinate 407,051 downwards.
TCCTATAATTGCGATGTGCTCCATGAACGCGCAGTGGCTTGAGGCCTGTGGTCCCCTCTGTCGTTCTTAAAGATAATAACTTAGCGGTCATATGTAATTTAGAAGCGATTTAAATATCTTGCATACAAAATGACCCCCCTGGTGAAGCGCATTATTTCCCTGGCAATATACCTGCTCCTGGCTGCCTGTGGCGGGCAGGCGGTACCAAAGATCAATGGGTTGTCCCTGGTGGCCTCCAGGGAGGCTATCCGACAGGAGCACGTGGATGCCTTGCTGGACGTCCATGCCAACTATGTGGCCATCATGCCCTATGGATTCCTCCGGAATGTCCATGAGCCCAATATTATATATGATTCGGACAGGCAGTGGTTTGGAGAAACCCGAAAAGGCGCCCGGCAATATATTCAGATGCTGCACGCCAATGGCCTGGAAGTTATGCTCAAGCCCCAGCTTTGGATATGGCGGGGCGAATTCACCGGGACCATGAGCATGGCGACGGAAGCGGATTGGAAGGAATTGGAGGCTTCTTATGAAGATTTTATCCTCGCCTATGCCACCCTGGCGGAGGAAACCGGGGTCAGGATTTTTTGCGTGGGCACCGAATTGCGGCGGTTCGTTGAGCAAAGGCCCGAATTTTGGCAGGGGCTCATCAGGAAGGTACGGGCCGTGTATTCGGGGAAGCTCACCTACGCCGCCAACTGGGATGAATACCAGGAAACGCCCTTCTGGCAGGAACTGGATTACATCGGGATCGATGCCTATTTCCCCCTCTCTGAAGATAAGACCCCTGCAGTGGGGACACTGCTTAAAGCCTGGGAACCCTGGCGGGACAAGATGGAAGAACTTTCAAAAAAAGTGAAGCGCGGCGTACTTTTTACCGAATTCGGTTATCGGAGCATCGACTATACGGCCTGGAAACCCTGGATGGCCTCAAGGGAAGACGGCGCTGTAAACCTCGATGCGCAGGTCAATGCCAAGAAAGCACTTTTCGAGACATTCTGGAAAGAAGACTGGTTTGCCGGGGGATTTGTTTGGAAGTGGTTTCAGGATCCCAGGGAGGAGGGCAGCCGCAGCAACCGGTATACCCCACAGAATAAACCCGCACAGGATGTGATAAGGGCTTACTACGGCTCTAATTAGCTTCTTTCCCGCTCATCCCGCGCTTTCTAAATATAATTCTTGGAATTCGTGTCCATTTTTGATAACCTTTGTAATAAAGCCTTTCGACGTGACGCTTACCCGGCCGTTTATTAATCTGATCCCCCTCCTTCTCTTCCCATGTTTTGTTTTTACACAGTCGCCCATGAAGACTGCGAAGGCAGAAGACGGGGACGGGATCTATTCCCTGCTGAGGAAACAGGGCCTCAACCCAATTAAGTACTACAGCAACTTCCTGGAACTGAATGCAGACAACCTGCGGAATGGCAGTGAATTGTATGTGGGCAGGACCTACCAGATTCCCCTGGCCGATGAGGGCTCTTCTGATACGGGGGTCAGTCTGGGTTCGGGGGCGGAATATCCTATTTTTGGCCCGGACTATGAATATGTCGAGCCGGTAAGCAGCCGCTTGAAAGGAGCGGTCTACTACCTGATTTCCGGCCACGGAGGCCCAGACCCCGGTGCCATAGAACGCCATAATGGGAAAATCATAGCCGAAGATGAATATGCATACGATGTAACCCTGAGGCTGGCCAGGGAATTACTGGCCAACGGGGCCATGGTATATGTGATCATCAGGGATTCCAATGACGGGATCCGGGATGAGCGGACGCTGGAAATCGACAATGACGAGGTGACCTATCCGAACCAGGCCATCCCTCTGGGCCAGCTGGAACGCTTGCAGCAGCGGGTGGGGGCCGTTAACGAATTGTATCTGAAGCACAAGGGGGCTTACCAGCGATTGATCGTGACCCATGTCGACAGCCGCAGCGAGGGGAAGAATATCGATGTCTTTTTTTACCACCACCAACAAAGCCAGAACGGCAAACATCTGGCCGAATGCATTCATAAGACCTTCCAGGAAAATTACCACCGCTACCAACCGAACCGGGAATATACAGGGACATTCTCCGACCGGAGCAACCTGTATCTGGTTAAAAACACCCTCCCGGCCATGGCCTATATAGAAATAGGGAACATCCACAACAAACGGGACCAGCGGCGAATCCTCGATCCGGAGAACCGGCAGGCCCTTGCCAAATGGATTTCCGAAGGGGTCATGCTCGATTTTGAAACGCGCTAGGAATTTCCCCTTTTGATGGCGATATACCGGCTGTAGTAGCGATGTAGGGTCTGTGGTCCGGCTCCCAGGCCTTTGAGGAGGTGCATTATGGCGTAGTGAAATTGCAGCCCGACCATATTTTTCTTCCGATACCGTCGGGCAGAGGTAGTCACCTGCTCCGGCAGTACGGCGAACCGGGTATTCCGATACAGGCGGGCCGTGTATTCATTGTCTTCGTAGATACGATACGATTCGTCGAACCCACCAGATCTTTTAAATCGCCCGGCGGTCACAAATAAGGACTGGTCGCCCCCACGGCAAAAGGGATGATTTATACGTGTAAACCAGGAGAAAAATTTCAGGAACCCGCTATCTGAATCAAACTGCATGCGGAAACACCCCGCTTCATAGCCCTTTTCAACCGCAGCCAGGATACTCCTGTCAAAACCGGCCGGGGGCAGGGTATCTGCATGCAGGAAATACAGGATGGTTCCGGAGGCAGCAGCAGCCCCCCTGTTCATCTGAATAGCCCTCCCCCTGGGGGAATGGATTACCCTGGCACCTGCATCCCTGGCCCTTTGTACGGTGGCGTCTGAACTCTTGCCGTCCACTACGATAATTTCCCTTAAAGTTTTTGGACTACCCAGCTCCCTGAGACGATCCAGCAGCGCCCCGATTCCCTTCGCTTCATTCAGGGTGGGAATTATAACACTAATACAGGGGTTAGTTAATGTCATTTAAACTCCAGTCATACTTCAGGAAAGTGATTTTAGCCCCGGGCGCGACCTCGGTCCGGGAATATCTGCGGATAAAGGCGCGCAGTGACCCCTGGGTTGTAAAATCTTTTTTATACCACTGAAACAAGCGCGAAAGTCCCAGTTTGTCCCCGTTGATATGGTTTTTCTCAGGGTCATTGATAAATTCACGTGCGGCCGTATCCAGCTGCCTGTCGATGTCATCGGCGGTGTAGGCCCGTTTGCCCAGTTTCGGACAGGAAAGGGAGGCGCAGTTTATGGCGAAGTGGATACGCGGGTCCCCCATTTTCCTTAGGACCTGGTGCTCTATCTGCCCGAGCGAAAGCATCTGGCCACCAGCCGGGATCCATTCGCGATCCCAGGGATGGGGAAGGTCTCGGATGCTCTTTACGGGATAATTTTCGAGGATCAGTTTGACGGTTGCAGCATTGTACAGGTTGATGTAATAGGCCAGCCTGTCTTCCCTCGGGGCCCCTTCACCGGGAACATGACGGGACAGGAGTTGGAGGTAGGTATTGAGGGCCGTACTGTCCCGGAGCATGCCCTTGTAATCCACCAGGCCATCAGCTCTCACATGCCTTTGGAGCAGCGCATCCCATGTAGCATGGGAAAGCCCCTGGGCCTTAGCACAAATTCCGGTCCGCGGGGGATGCCCGATGGCAGCCTTTGCCGGCTGTTGCAGGGTATTACACAGGAATGTGAATAAAATCAATATCATCCTTTGCGATGCCGGTATGGACAGTTTATTGAATTTAAACCGCGGGTTGGGGGCAAATAATACTTCCTTACCCCAGGCCCTTTTCTCAACCCTAAGAATTTTGGTCATAGTTCTTTGATCAGCGCTTTGAACAATTGGATCATTTTGGGCTCGGTTTTGCTGGCAACTGCCAGGATCTCCCGGATATTCACGGGTTGCAGGTTATCCGGGTCACATTCATCCGTTAAAACGGAGACAGCTACTACCGGTAGTCGTAAATGGTTGGCTACAATTACTTCGGGTACCGTGCTCATCCCCACGGCGTCCGCGCCGAGGATCTTTAGCATTCGGTATTCCGCCCTGGTTTCCAACTGCGGCCCGATGACGGATACATACACTCCTTTTTGAAGGGGGATGTTCAGCTTTTTCGCCATTGATTCAATCTGCTCACGCATCTGCCGGTCGTAGGGTTCACTCATGTCGACAAATCGTTCCCCGAATTCCGAGATATTGTTTTCGGCCAGGGGCGACCCGCCCTGCAGGTTGATGTGGTCCTCTATGAGCATGAGGTCGCCCTTGTGGAAGTTGAGGTTGATCGCCCCGGCGGCATTGGAGATGAATAACTTTTTAATCCCAAGCCGGTGCATCACCCGGACCGGATAGGTAATGTCTGCATGGTCGTAGCCCTCGTACAGGTGAAACCGCCCCTGCATCACCACCACTTTCCTGCCTTCCAGCTGGCCATAGATCAGTTTTCCACTATGGAATTCAACGGTGGCCAGGGGAAAGTAGGGGATATGGTTGTAGTGGGCGATCACTTTGTTCTCAATGTCGTCTGCCAGTTTTCCCAGGCCGGTGCCCAGTACAATGCCGATCTCGGGCGTTTCAAATCCCCTTGTGTGGAGGTAGGCAGCTGATTCTTCCAGTTGGGCGAGGGTCATGTCACAGGTGTTTTAAAAATTGGTCAAAGACCGGGTTATCCCTGATGTCGTCCAGGACATCGATATCATTTTTTTCAGGAAGCAGGACTACCTTTTCATCGCGCAGGTCTTCCAGCGTTTGGCTGAGAACCCGGTCGCTTCCCCAGGATTTGTTGCGGAAAATTAGTTCATCCGGACGTTTCATCCCCAGCAGATAGTACCCGCCGTCCCTGGCCGGACCCAGGACGTAGTCTGCATTGTCAAGGGCCTTGAAGGCCTGCTCGAGATCCGCCTGGTCCAGATCATAGAGATCCGTGCCGATTATGATGACCTTCCTGTACCCATCGGCGAAGCCCTCCTGGAACGAAAGATGCATCCGTTGCCCCAGGTCATTGCCTCGCTGCAATCGTTTCTGATAGATCCGGGGGTCCCAGATATCATTTTCCCAAATAGCGTCGGCATAACATACCCTTTTGTCAACCGGGAGCTCCGAGGTCATGGAAGCGGTATGTCGTAACAGAAACCTGTAAATTTCAAGGGCCGCTTCATCGCCAATATCTTCTGCCAGTCTGGTTTTACATTTCCCGGGTTCGGGGTTGCGGGCAAAAATGAGTAAAAGCCGGTCATTCCTGTGGTCCAAGCGCTGTGGGTTTAATTTCAATAGACGGGTTCCGCATTGGTGAGCAGACGACCCCAAATTTTGTTATAGGCGTGTACGCGGCCGGTTTCTTTTCCCAGGCTGTCGTAAACCGGATGCCCTTCTTTCTTCCATTGGAAAATGCCCCCATACAGGTTTCGCACATGGGTATACCCTGCCGCCATCAGTTTTTCCCCAATATCCTCCGAACGGACTCCAACTGAACAATAGACTACCAGGGGCGTTTCTTTCCCCGGCACCCTGGCTGCTACCCGGGCCGGGTCGAATTCCTCATACCCGACCCAGATGGCATTTTCCAGATGGCTTACCTGAAATTCTTCCCGTGAACGGCTGTCGAGCAGGATAGTGTTTTCCGATGCGGCAAGCTGGGATACCGTAATGTAAGGGACCGTTCCCCGGTTGTATTTCTCGAGGGTTTCCTCAATGGTTTTTTGGGCAGACAGCCGAAACAAGAAGAACCCTGCAAGCAGGTAAGGAAATAACTTCATAGCAATCTTCATGGAACTCTAGTCCAAAGATAGTATTTTGGCAGGAGAACTATTTGGCAAGACCCTGATACGTTATGAAGCAAATGACAATTTTCCGGATAAAACTCAATGATTTGAAAGGCTATTTTTTATGCATCTTTTGTGTTCTGTTGTTACCCTGTGGGCTGAGTTGCCGGATAAGCAGTCTGAAAAAGCGGAGGCAAGCGAAGCGAATGCCTCGTTTTACAGGGAGGAATACAGGCCACAATTTCATTTCAGCCCGGAAGCTCACTGGATGAACGATCCCAATGGCCTGGTTTATTACAATGGTACCTACCACCTTTTTTACCAATATTATCCGCAGGATATTGTTTGGGGGCCCATGCACTGGGGGCATGCCGTGAGCAAGGACCTGGTATTTTGGGAACATCGCCCCATTGCCCTTTACCCGGATGAAAACGGGTATATCTTTTCCGGGAGTGCTGTAGTGGATGAAAAGAATACCTCTGGTTTCGGCAATGGGGATCGTCCTCCTTTGGTAGCCGTTTTTACCTACCACAATATTGAAGTTGAAAAAGCAGGAGAAACCAATTACCAAACCCAGGGGATCGCTTATAGTTTGGATGAGGGCGAAAGCTGGATAAAATTTCAGGGGAACCCGGTCATTCCCAATGCGGACAACCAGAAGGATTTCAGGGATCCCAAGGTATTCTGGCATGAGCCCAGCGGGCAGTGGATCATGGTCCTGGTAGCCGGGGACCATGCGGAGTTTTATCGTTCCGCGGATCTGAAATCCTGGGAATACATGAGTTCTTTCGGAAAAGATCGCGGTGCCCATGGAGGGGTTTGGGAATGCCCTGACCTCTTTCCCTTATCCGTGGAGGGATCAGGGAGGCAAAAATGGGTGCTGCTCGTCAGTATTAACCCCGGAGCCCCGAACGGGGGTAGCGGGACGCAGTATTTTATAGGAGATTTTGACGGCAATGCCTTTACATCCCCTCAAAAGGAGGAGAAATGGATAGATTGGGGCAGGGATGATTACGCCGGGGTAACCTACAACAACATCCCCACAGGCGAACGGATTTTTATCGGCTGGATGAGCAATTGGGACTATGCCATGACAACCCCCACCAAAACCTGGCGCAGTGCCATGACCCTTCCCAGGTCCCTTACCCTTCGGGAAACAGCGGATGGCTTAACCCTGGCCAGCACTCCCCTGGTAGGCCTGGGGACCATCCTGAAATCGGAACTGGAGAAGAATGTAGAGGTGCCGCCCGGCCAGTCCACAGAGATCGCTTTTGACGATTTCAACCAGTCGCAACTGCTTTTTACTACCAGCAGCCGGGATTTCGGGCTTTCATTTACCAATGAAGCCGGAGACACCCTCAAACTGGGGTTGAATGGTGCAGCCGGCCAATTTACGCTGGACCGGAGGGCTTCGGGACATACGGATTTCGACCCGAATTTCGCAGGGAACCCGGAGGTAATGCCCCTGGATGGGCTGCCGGACGGGTCGGTCCCCTTCCGCATCCTGATGGATTGGTCGTCCATTGAGATTTTTATCGACGATGGGGAATACGTAATGACCGCCCAGGTCTTTCCCCATGAACATTATACAAACCTCCTAATAAAAAATTCCGGGGGGCAGGCTTTGGAACTGCACGATCTGGAACTCAGCCGGGCCGAAACCATTTGGGGCTATACGCCCGAATAGGCGCTGAAACCCCCATCGACGGGGATGACGGTCCCCGTTACAAAGGACGAGGCGTCACTGCAGAGCCAATGGGCCGCACCGAACAGGTCGGCGGGCTCTCCGAAAATACCCATGGGAGTATGAGCCAGGATCTTCTCTCCCCGCCCGGTAAGGCTGCCGTCTGTTTCGGTGAGCAGGCTCCGGTTCTGTTCGGTCAGGAAAAACCCGGGTGCAATGGCATTGACCCTCAGGTCTTTTCCGTGCTTGCTGCAAAATTCCACTGCCAGCCATCTGGTAAGATTGTCGATGGCGGCCTTTGCCGAGGCGTAGCCAACCACCCGGGTCATCGGGCGGGTGGCAGCCATTGAGGAAAAATTGATGATGCTTCCTTTTCCGCGCGTTGAGGAAGAGGGGAAGGAATACCTTCACAGGCAGGAAGGTGCCCAGATAGTTGAGTTCCATGACTTCACGGATGGCAGCTGTATCAGCGTCAAGCAAAGTTTTATCCGGGGGGATGACCGCTCCTTTCATATTTCCCCCTGCCGCATTGATCAGCACATCGATTTTCCCGAATTTTTCCTGCAGGAAATCACGGCCTTTCAGCAAGGCGTCCTCGTTGGTAACATCCGCTACCAGGGGCAAGGCTTTCCCGTTCTCCTTCCCGATGCTTTTTACGAGGGCCTCGACCTTTTCCGGAGTGCGCCCAAGGATTATTACGAAAGCACCTTCAGAGGCCAGGTACCGTGCCAGGGCGGAACCGAGGACCCCGGTGGCGCCACTCATGACAATGATTTTATCTTTAATCGTGAAGAGCTGATTCATGAAGGAGTGAACTTTTTAAAAGTTAATATACCAGTTTAAAAGGGAAAATAGTTCCGGGCATTCCGGTAGCAAACATCCTGCACGAGCGACCCGAGCCATGCTTCATCCGCAGGCAGCTCACCCCGGGCCACATCCCCGCCGATTAGGTTGCAGAGCGTCCGTCGGAAGTATTCATGCCTCGGGAAAGACAAGAAACTGCGGGAATCGGTTAACATCCCGATAAAGCAGCTTAGCAGGCCCATATTGGATAAGGTGTTAAGCTGTTTTTCCATCCCGTCCTTCTGATCCAGGTACCACCAGGCGGAACCCCACTGTAGCTTCCCCTTCAGGCCTTCCCCGTTAAAATTGCCTGTCATGGTGGCCATGACTTCGTTGTCTGAGGGATTGAGATTGTAGAGGACCGTTTTGGCCAGGGCATCCTTTTCTTCCAGGCTATTGAGGAAGTTCGCCAGGCTCCGGGCCTGGGGGAAATCGCCAATCGAATCAAATCCCGTATCGGCGCCCAGCTCACGGAGGCGCCTCTTATTCGTATTCCGCAAAGCGCCCAGGTGAAATTGCTGTACCCAGCCTTTGCGGTGATACCATTGGCAAAGCTGCTGCAATACCTCATAGGCAAAGCCTTCTTTTTCTGAAGGGGTGAGGGCTCTGTCTTCCCGTATTTTGAGGAAGATCTCTTCCGCGTCCCCGGCAGGTGAAGGCATGTGCTCCAGGCCGTGGTCGGCCAGGCGGCATCCCCGGGCATGGAAATAATCGATCCGTTGTTCCAGCACCAGCAATAAATCTGAGAAGCTGGTGATACTTTTTCCGGCAACGGCCTCCAGCCTTCCCAGGTATTCCCTGTAGGTGGCGAGGTCTTGCAGGGCGTAGGCTTTGTCCGGGCGGAAGGCGGGGAGCATCTTCAGGTCCTGAAGGCTTGCGGAGGCTTTTTGATGGTGTTCCAGGGAATCGGCCGGATCGTCGGTGGTACAGACCAGCTCCACCTGCATCATGCTTAAAAGGGAGAGCGTACTGTGTGAAGGTTGACGGAGTTTTGCGGAGGTATCTTCAAAAATGCGGTCAGCATTATCCTTGTTCAGTAGTTCATCCAATTCAAAATATCGCCTGAGTTCGAGTTGAGTCCAGTGAAACAAAGGGTTCCGGGCTGTATGGGGGACTGTTTCGGCCCATTTTTTGAATTTGAGCCGGTCTGGTGCCTTTCCGGTGATATATTCCTCATCAACCCCCAGGGTACGCATCGCCCGCCATTTGTAGTGATCTCCCGCCAGCCAGGCCCGGGTGATGTTTTCAAACTGATGGTTTCCGGCAATCTGATCAGGGGGCAGGTGATTGTGGTAATCGATGATGGGCAGGTCTTTGGCAAAGTCGTGGTACAATGTCCTTGCAAAAGGTGTTTGCAACAGGAAATCTTCGTCTATAAATCCGGTTGTTTTAGCCATGGATCGGATGGTTATGGAGATTTTTTTTGGTGTACGGCGACGATTTCCCGGGCGAGTTCCTCCAGGTCGATCCCCAGTTTTTCCCGGTTGGTCCGCACTATGGTGGTGCGCAGAGAAACCGGCAGACCTGAAAATCCCAGCCGGGTTCCGAGTATCATCCCCGCCACAGCGGCCGTGGTGTCATTGTCTCGCCCATAATTTATGATAAATTCCATGGTTTTCTGGAAATCGCCCTGCCCGTATGCCAGCCCGGCAATCACAATCTGCCAGATCTCGCCGGCATGGAAGGGCACGGCCCGTTCGTTTTTTTCAAGGTACGAATAAATATAATCCTGTCTGGACCAATCCGCGCTCGTACCGGGATAGGAAGGGGGAGGGATGGTATCGGTCCCTGTTGTGGGCCCCTCTTTGGCGAGACGCACCGTATTTCTGGTTGCGTCTGCGATCTGAAGGGAGATCCTGCCCAGGAGCCGGCTGTCCTGATATCGGTAGGGGTCTACAAAAACCGATGTATCCAGGATGGAATCCATACTGCTGCCCTGAAGTGCCGTTTGTGTCATGGCTGCTGCCAGGGCGGTGATGTCCTTGGCATACCCGTGGTCGAACAAACTGTGTTCATACGCCGTCCGGTAGGCAGCCTCCGGGTTGGGCGACAGCAGGCCGAAATACGGGGAATACAACATGCCTGCGCAGGCCATTTCCCCTCCGTAAAACCGGCTTAACGCCTGTTCGTAAGCTTCAGTCCCCTTGGTATAGGCCAATGCCACGCGTGCCCATTCCCTGATCCAGTCCACTTTTTCCAACTCTGCATGCAAGCACATCGGGGTTTTTGAGGATTTCCTTGTCTGCCAGGTCGCCGGCAACGGATTGGTAATACGAAGCTAATAAACCGGGCAAAAGCCTCTGGACTGGTATTTCCGCTGTTCCCGAAAAATACTTCACCATCAGGTATTTCCAGCGCGTATCGTCTGTAGTGGCACCTGCCTGCAGGTTGTTTTCCCAGGTTCCTTCAGGGGATTCCTGACGGACAGCCGGGGTAAGTCCGGTAATGTAGCCGTATCTCCAGTTGGATGTCCTTCCGGTACCACATTTCCGTGGAAGCTCCCATGGCGTCGCCGATTGCCGATCCAACCAGCCCCCCGAGCACCCGGTCGTAATAGGTCTCAGGCCCTGGCATTATACTATCCTGTGCATAGGATTCCTTTTGGGGTTCCGGGAGGGTTACTGTTTGTTCCGGTTCCCTGCAGCATACCAGCAGTAGCAAGAAGGGCAATATGTATGGGTTACACTCTCATAGAAGGATCATTTCTCTGGCAGTTTGCAAAAGATACTCCTTTTCATCGAGGCTACGGACCAGCGGGAGTTGCGCGAGCCCGATAAGCCTGCGTATGATTTCGATCCCGGCCACCTGGGAAACCAGGTCTGCGTCTGCGTTCCCCTGATATTCCCTGAGGATGGTTATTATAGCCGACACGGTTCAGACTTGCAGGATGATATGGGCGGCCATGACCCCCAGGTCGTATTCCGGGAAACCGACAAAACTGAATTCCGGATCGATCACGTAGACTTTATTGCCTTTCCCATCCAGCTGCCTGGAAAATAATCCCCGTGAAGAAGCACCTTACCGGGTTTCAGGTAACGTTTGCCAATTTTTTCTGCAACTTTCCCTTTAATTCGCGGTCTTTTTTATACCCGCGGCCATCCGCTCAAGGCCCGGTTGAACGTCATCCAGGGCAAAGCCATTGTCCACCATAAAAGGCAATACAAAGACATGCTGGTGGTTGAGTTCCCGCAAGGTCAGGTTCCCCGGGAAGTCTGTCGGTGGGGGCTTTTCGGCGTGGATATGGTTGAGAATTTGGATGAGTATGCTTAGCTGGCTCCGGGAGGACTTCCCGCCTTTCGTACCAGCAGGTCAGGTCTTCACAGTCTCCAAGGTCTTCCAGTTGCAGGAGGATAATGGGAAGGGTCGTAGGCCAGGATACGTGGAAAATGGGCCTGGGCCTGCGGGTTCCTGATGGTTCTATAGAACTGATACTCCACATTATTGCGATCTTCCGGGGCTTTTATTTCAGGGTATTTCCGGACATAGGGCCTGGACTGCTTCAGGATGAAGGAACGTTTGTTGGTGACCACCCGGATCACCACGTTCATGTTTCCCTCCCCGGGAACCTCAAGGGCCATGATTTTTCCTCCTCAAACAACCAGCCGTTGGCTTTGAGCTTCTTCTGCAATTCAGGCCTGGAAGTGTTGACATCAATTTCAATCAAAACGGTATCAGTTGATGGTTCGCAAGATACATTCAAATCAAAGATTTCCCTAAAGCCCCCGGAAAAATCTCCATTAACGACCCTTCAGGCACGGCCCTGGAACTGAGAGGAGATGTGCCCAAGTCGAGCTAATTTTGCTTGCTGGCCACTTGTTATTTATTGTTAGGATTCCTAGCTTTAATGAGCATCTGGGTTTCTACTAAAGCATAGCTGATGGTTGATTTATCGTTGGAAAATAAAATGGATATTTTCAGGAAGTGATGCGGGTATTACACCAGTATGAGATCATGCCCGACCGATCCCCTATGATCGTTTTCACCAATTCGTATAAGGAAAACAATCGGATGCATTTGTTGGCTTTGAGGCAGATCTGTAAAATGTGCCTGGAAATGGTGGATACCCGGTTTGAAAGCCTGGATCGGAAGAAAGGTCTCCGGCTTAAGCCGGTAAACCTGAATGCCCTTGAGGATGCTTTTGAAGAATATGTTGTGGCCGCAGCCATGCCGAGTTGGAAATCCTCGAAGACCGCCTGTACGATTGTATCGAAAAGCTTAACCAGCTGATCATCTACTCATGACCTGTCTTTACCTGTTTTCCACTTACGGAAAGGGGCCACCCGCATTGCACGGAATGGCCACTGATATATTATGTCAGTAAAAAAGATGATTAACCCTGGCTAGCTCTTATCTTCCACTCTGGCCCCGGCTGCGTTCTTTTTAACGGAGGCAATGCCGTTATCCATGGCAGCGGTGGTCTTGTACATCTCACTGGTACCAATGACCTGCCCGTTGGTGGCTTTCAGATTGAAATACGGGCTGCCGTCCTTGGCCGTTTTTCTTTCGTAAAGGGCATCGTTTTGTGAGTTTTTCTGAACGGATGCAATCCCGTTTTCACAGGCCGATTTGGTCTTATAAGCTTCACTGCCCAATATTTCCTGGCCGTTACTCGGCTTTCAGGCTGAATCGGAATTGTCCGGATTTGTCTTTTGTAATTACAAATTTTCCCATTGGTATATTTATTAGTTGCCCGTAAAATAAGGATTTCGAAACTTTTTCGCATGATGGGAGTCATAAAAAATTACGGGGGCATTGGGATCATTTCCCGTTTGTTCGGAGACCTGTTCGCTGTTGCCAAAGAACCTTTGGGGCGGTCTTTTTCTCAGGCGTGTTTGTCCAGGAAATGCTCCAGATCCTTGTTGGCCCCGTACAGTACCAGGATATCGTCTGCGTTCAGGACCAGGTCGGAGGTAGCCACTCCCTGCACCTTCGATTCGGTCTGCGTGTGGCCAACAACCCCCTTTACTTCTGTCTTCTTAATGGTGGTGAGCACGAGCAGGTTGTAAGTGGCCCGGAAGCCGATTTCTGAAATCGACCTTCCGATGCATTCCGGGGGCACATTCGCTTCGATGATGCTGAACTCGTCGCTGAGTTCAAAAAAATCAATCACATCCTTAAAGCCTAGCTTTTTGGCCCATCGGCCTGCGGTTTCTTCCTCCGGGTGTACGATTTCATCCACCCCTATGGCCTGCAGTACCTTTTCGTGCAGGGGGTTGATGGCCCTGCTGATCAGTCGTTTAACCTGCAGGTTTTTGAACAGGGCTGTCGCCATGATATTGGCCCCCTGGTCCTCACCTATGGCTACTATCACCACATCGGTGTCTTTCAGGGGCAATCCGGAAACCGTAAACTCATCGGTGGCGTCCAGGCATATAGTATGGGTAATGCGTTCCTTGTACAGGTCTACCTTGTCCATACGGGTATCGATACCGATCACTTCGTGGCCTTCTGCCGTAAGTTTTTCCGAAAGGGGGGCGCCAAAGCTTCCAAGGCCTATTACAATATATTTCATAGAATCAGTTCATTAAAATTTCTTCTGTCGGATAGCGGTAGTTCTTGTGTTTGATCTTCTTAAAGACGGCGATGAGGACGGTGAGCATACTCACCCGGCCCACGAACATAATGACCACCAGTACCAGTTTGCTGATGGTGCTCAGATCCGGGGTGATCCCCAGGCTGAGGCCTACCGTACTATAGGCGGAAAAACACTCGAATGTGATGGCGATCAGGCTCTTGGCGGGGTCTGCCAGGACGATCAGGGTAATGCCGAGCCCGATGACCATCAGCGAGAGGGCGATGATGGCAAAAGCCCTGCGCACCGAGATGTCTGCGATTTCCCGCCTCATGAGTTCGATCCTGGATTTCCCCTTGGCCAGGCTCAATACATTGAGGGTGGCAATGGCAAAGGTACTGGTTTTGATCCCTCCTCCGGTTGAAGAAGGGGAAGCCCCTATCCACATGAGGAAGAGGATGATCATAAGGGTGGACATCCCCATGGCCGATGTGTCGATCGTATTGAACCCGGCCGTCCTGGGGGTAGCCGCCCCGAAAAGGGCTGTGACTACCTTCCCGAATCCGTGATGTTCGGACAGGGTGTTGTGGTACTCCAGGAAATAGAAGGCCAGGAACCCCAGGGTGGTCAGGGAAAAGGTGGTCACCAGGGTAATGCGGCTGTTGAGGTTGAGCACCCAGGGTTTGTGGCGTGATTTGCTGCTGCCGGAAAAAAAGATCTTGGAAGCTTTGTATTTCATGAATTGGATGAGGTTGGATACGATCGGAAACCCCAGCCCACCCAACCCGAAGGTGCAAAGCAGGACCAGGTGCAGGTAATAATTGTGCCGGAAGGCCGGGTCGTATAACCCCATTTCAAGAGTTGAGAAGCCCGCATTGCAAAATGCCGAAATGGCGTGGAAAGCAGAAAAGAAAAAAACTTCGCCCTCAGATTGAAAGAGGGAAGGATCCAGGCTGCTGAAGATAAGGATACCCGAAATGAGTTCGATGGTAAAGGTAATGACCAGGATATATTTTAGAATGGAAAAGACTTCCCCGATTTTATTGGAATTGGTCATATCGCTCAAAACCAGCTGGTTTTCATAGGTAGCGCCCCCTTTGAAGAAATAGCTGAAATAACTGGCAAACGTAAGGATTCCAAGGCCGCCGACCTGGATGAGGAGCATGATGACCACCTGCCCGAAATCCGTGAAATAAGACCCGGTATCCACCACCACCAGGCCGGTGACACAGACGGCGCTTGTGGCCGTGAACAGGGCATTGACGAAAGACAAGCCCTGATAGGAAGCGCCGGGCATCATCAGGAGCAGGGCCCCGATAAAAATAATGGTCACAAAACTGACCAGGAAGAGTTGTGCGGGGTTCAGGAGGGTGCGTTTATAGTTGACCCGGATTTCGGAAAACTCCCTGATAAAGGTAAGGAAGACCGCAAATTTGATCCAGTTATCATTGTAGAACAACGTCCCCGGGCTGCGGTATTCACTGCGTACAAAGTGCAGGTAGATAATCAGGATGCTGAAGCACACGCTGAGGAGGTCGAACACGAATACCCGCCGCCTGGACAGGCCTTTGATCTGAACGTAGCGAAGGACGCATGCGAGGATCCCCATGGCCAGTACCACGAAATAATATTCGTTCAGGCTGATTTGCACCCCGGAGGAATGGGAAAACCCGAAATCGAAGAAAAAGGCGAGGACCCCTACCAAACTGGTCCAGAACGCAAGAAGGTTCAGAAATTTAGTGTCCAGATTCCTGGTCTTTGGCATATGGTTCGGTTTTGGTCGGCCTGGTGTGGCTGCGCCTTATAACGGCTTCAGCGCCACACGGTGGCGGGACCCGTCAGGAGGTAATCCGCGGCAAAGTTCGTACAAATGCCATGAAATAAAAATTCTTTGAGGGGAAAACCGATAAAACCCGGAACGCAACAGAAAGGGGCCGGAAAAATATTTTTTACACGCTATGCGAAGTTTGCAACTTCGCATTTCAAATTACCATGAGATGCTTTTCCAAAAAGCATCTTTTTTGTGTACATCGATAACAGGATTTGCAGCGAGGGAGACACTGATGATACCTTCTCCATTTACATAGTTGGAAGCGCTTGAATAGATATATTCTGAAGCTCTTTTGACAATCCTGGCTCTGACCGGATTTAGATGGATATAATCAAGCTTTGACCATAAAAATTTTGTAGAGTATATCTCTTCTGGGTGATTCCCATACTTCCAAAATTGATAATGTTCGTTGCGGGAGTGCGTCTTGCAGGCTTCACTAAAATATGAGATCATCCAGTCTCTCCGGCTTTCAGGTTCGTCCTTGATAGCTCTAAGAATTATCTTGGAGGTATGTTTTTTAAAATCCCTTAAAAGTTCTGACAGCAGACCATTTTCAGCTTGAACAATCAGGTGAACGTGATTGCTCATAATAACATAGCCATACAATATCATTCCCTTGTTTAAAATACAATATCCAAGATTATCAAGAAGCAGGTCCCTGTAACAATACCTCGTAAATACATCGAGCCATCCAACAACAGTCAGGGTCAGGAAATGGGGTTTGGATGGATCCCGGATGCGATATCCTTCTAAATAGGACATTCAAATACAATTTCGTCTTACAAGAAGCATTGAAGTTGTGTATTTTCCTTGCAGGTAACTCCAATTTTTAGAAAGTTAGGATATGCGAAGTTGCAAACTTCGCATAGCGGGGACGCAACAGAAAGTGGCCGGAAAAATATTTTTTTACACGCTATGCGAAGTTTGCAACTTCGCATTTCAAATTACCATGAGATGCTTTTCCAAAAAACATCTTTTTTGTGTACATCGATAACAGGATTTGCAGCGAGGGAGACACTGATGATACCTTCTCCATTTACATAGTTGGAAGCGCTTGAATAGATATATTCTGAAGCTCTTTTGACAATCCTGGCTCTGACCGGATTTAGATGGATATAATCAAGCTTTGACCATAAAAATTTTGTAGAGTATATCTCTTCTGGGTGATTCCCATACTTCCAAAATTGATAATGTTCGTTGCGGGAGTGCGTCTTGCAGGCTTCACTAAAATATGAGATCATCCAGTCTCTCCGGCTTTCAGGTTCGTCCTTGATAGCTCTAAGAATTATCTTGGAGGTATGTTTTTTAAAATCCCGTAAAAGTTCTGACAGCAGACCATTTTCAGCTTGAACAATCAGGTGAACGTGATTGCTCATAATAACATAGCCATACAATATCATTCCCTTGTTTAAAATACAATATCCAAGATTATCAAGAAGCAGGTCCCTGTAACAATACCTCGTAAATACATCGAGCCATCCAACAACAGTCAGGGTCAGGAAATGGGGTTTGGATGGATCCCGGATGCGATATCCTTCTAAATAGGACATTCAAATACAATTTCGTCTTACAAGAAGCATTGAAGTTGTGTATTTTCCTTGCAGGTAACTCCAATTTTTAGAAAGTTAGGATATGCGAAGTTGCAAACTTCGCATAGCGGGCAGCCTTTTTCTTGCCGTTTGTATGTGATCATCTTTTATGTAAGCAAGATAGGATAGTTCAAATTGGCTATCATAATTCCAGGATAATACTCGTGCCTCAGCAGGAAATTCACCCAAGGTATCTAATAATGAGGCAAAGAAACTATCATATCTTGGATCGGGTGAATTTATTAGTTGCTCATATGTGAAATAAACCGAGAGTGCAATTTTTAACCTCTTTAGACTCTTAACTTCGCCCAAAATCTCCAGTTTCTTGGCAAATGTATCTACACTTTGGTGTTTTGCTCCTTCTGCTCTAAGCCATTCCAAAGAAGCTATAAGTTCTTCTTTTAACTCACTCAGGCTCTTTTTTGTGACCCTATCGAAATCCTCAGGTCTTTCAGACTCACTAATCTCCCCATTTGGCGATTGAAGATGCTTAATAAACTGGCGGAGTTTTTCAGAAATTTGATTGACCATTGGAAGAGCCTGACAGCATATGCGAAGTTGCAAACTTCGCATAGCGGGGTGTTCCTTTGGAACCACACCTTAAAATGCCAAACCCTGCTGCCTGCGGCAGCGTTTTTTGTTTCCCGTCCCCTCCGGAATGCAAGCTTTCCGCGGGTCCTGAAAACAAAAACCCGCTCCAGAAAGGAGCGGGTTTGGCGCATTAAGTGGTACCTCCAGGAATCGAACCAGGGACACACGGATTTTCAGTCCGTTGCTCTACCAACTGAGCTAAGGTACCAGTAAGCCACTATTTTATTTTAACGTATGGCCTGATCGAATGCCGACGATCCCGCCTTCGGTGGATGTCGGCATCGCGACTTCCGCGAAGCGGAACGTCACGACCAGGGACACACGGATTTTCAGTCCGTTGCTCTACCCCGTCCGAATGGACGAACCACTTCTTCCGGAGGTGCTTGTCCGATCCGGTATTCGTCCGGGCGGACAACTGAGCTAAGGTACCAGTAAGTCAATATATAATTTTAACGTATGGCCTGATCGAATACCGACGATCGCGCCTTCGGCGGATGTCGGTATCGTGACTTCCGCAAGGCGGAAGGCCACGACCAGGGACACACGGCCCCGATAGCTATCGGGACAGTCCGTTGCTCTACCTCCCGATAACTATCGGGAGAGCTAAGGTACCAGTAAGTCAATATTTAATTTAAGCCTTTTGCACGACACATGAAGGATGAAATTTATCCCTGTCAAGGGACTTGCGCCATCATCCAGAGGCCGGAAGTGCAACAACAAAAAAACACGCTTTAATTCCCGTCAGGGAGGCTGGCGCGTCTGCCGTAGCCCCGCCGTCACAGGCCGGGCAAAGGCGGGGGCAAATATAATTTCAAATTTAGGAACTACAAACAAAAAAAGGAAAAAAGGCCCTGGTTTTTTTTCAATTCCTGATCTTTGTCCTATGAACCTGATCGTCGACGCCGGAAACACTTCCGTGAAGCTTGCCATCTTCCAAAGGAACCAGCTTGTCTTCCAGAAACAAGCTAGTCCGGAAGGCTTTTGCCATGTGGCAAAACAGGTATTCGACGACCATCCCGGGATCCGGCAGGCCATTGTTTCTTCTGTAACCCATCTCGACAAAAAGGGGCTGGATGTGCTAAAAGTATTCTGCCCGGTGCACGTCCTGAGTCAGAAATCTCGCCTGCCCTTTAAAAATTCCTATGCCACGCCCCAAACCCTGGGGGTAGATCGTATGGCCCTCGCCACTGCGGCCTTCTACCAGAACCCTCATACCAATACCCTGGTAGTGGATGCCGGCAGCTGTATCACTTATGACATGGTGAATGACTTCGGGGAATACCTGGGCGGGGCTATTTCCCCCGGCCTCCGTATGCGCTATCGCGCCATGCACGAGCATACCTCCCGCCTTCCCCTGCTCGAACCCGTTGAAGAGCTGCCAGACTTCATCGGCAAATCCACGGACAGCAGCATGCACAGCGGCGCGATCAATGGGCTTTGCCTGGAGATTGACGGGATGATAAGCCTCTACGCTTCCCGATTCCCACATTTAACAGTTATTTTAACAGGGGGCGATGCCCAATTTTTGTCTAAACGGTTAAAAAGTACCATATTTGCGAATTCTAATTTTCTCCTCGAAGGCTTAAATTATTTGCTGGAATACAACCGACGCTAGATGATTAAAAGACTGGTTATTGCCTTATGCTGCCTTGCATTCTATGCCGTACATGCCCAAAATAATACCATCTCCCCTTATTCGTATTTCGGTGTAGGCGTTATAAGCAATGTGGCTACGGTGGAGAACCAGATGATGGGCCACTTGCAGATGTATGCAGACAGTATACACATCAACCTCAACAATCCCGCCGCCTACGGCAAGCTTCGGCTGACCACCTATGCCGGGTCCCTTTCGCAAGATCGTGTCAGGCTGGATACCTACACGGAAAGCCAAAAAATTACCCTGACCAACCTGGAATACCTTTCAATCGGATTCCCACTGAGTGACCGGTTCGGGGGCGGCTTCGGCCTGATGCCTTATTCGTCTGTGGGGTACCACCTCCTGGAAGAAACGACGAATACAAACGGCGCTACCGTTTTAAACGAATATTCCGGACAGGGAGGCCTCAATAAGGTATACCTGTCCCTTGGCTACCGGCTCCTGGACCAGCTTTACCTGGGAGCTACTGTAAACTTCAATTTCGGGAACCTGACCAATCAACGCATCCAAAGCGTGGAAAGTGTCGAATTTGGGACGCTGGACCGCCGCCAGTCTCAGATAAATGGTTTCGATTTTAATTACGGGCTCACCTACACGCCCAAAATTACCGCAAAAAACACCTTGTTTACCTCGCTGACGGTACATACCCAGGCCAACCTCGTTTCAGAGAACCTGCAGCGAATCGGTTCGTTTTCCAGGGCGTCCGGGGACGAAATCGAAGTGGTTGATGTCGACCTGAGTACCAGCGGCCTGGACCGGACCGCCATCAAGATCCCAACCAAAACCACCCTTGGCCTGGGCTACGGGCAAGACAAGAAATGGTTCCTGGGAGCCGAATATTCGTTTCAGGCTATGAGCGATTTCAAAAATCAATTCGTTTCCCTGGACAGGACGGAATATAAGAATGCCAGCAGTTTTGGGGTCGGGGCGTACTATGTTCCTGATTATGCCTCCTTTACCAGCTATCTGAAACGCATAACCTACCGTGCGGGAATGCATATGGAGCAGTCCGGACTGGTGGTAAGGGGAAGTGAGATAAACTACTTTGGCATAACTTTTGGTCTTGGTTTGCCGATAGACAATGTTGGCTTCTCAAATCTGAATCTCGGGTTTGAATTTGGACGAAAGGGAACTACCGTTGCGAATCTGGTTGAAGAAAACTATTTTAAAGTCAATTTAGGACTGTCTTTAAACGATAGATGGTTCTTAAAAAGGCGAATAGATTAATAAAAATTTAGTATTTTAACCCCATTAAATTATAGACCACAATGAAAAAGGAATTTTACTTGATGATTTTTGCTGTTCTGGGCTTTGTGGGTGCCGGATTTGCACAGGCGCAGAATCCAGAATGCATGACCAACCTGTCTATTTACGCGGAGCATGCAAAAGTCAAAAATTACGATGCGGCCTATGCGCCCTGGAAAATGGTATATGAAAATTGCCCCGCTATCAACAAGGCCAATTTCAGCCTGGGGGAACGTATACTTTCCTATAAGATCGAGAACAGTTCCGGTGCCGAAAAGGACAAATTCGTCAAGGAACTGATGGACTTGTACGACAACAGTCTGAAATACTTCCCTACCAAATACAGCAAGGCCGATGTCGCCATAGACAAGGCACTGCTGAAATACGACAATAAAATGGCTTCCGACCAGGAGTTGTTCGATATGCTCGACAAGGCCTTTAAGGAAGATTCCGATAATTTCACCAACCCCAAGGCCTTATACCTTTACTTCTCCAGCCTGGTAGATCTTCACGCCGCCGGCAAAAAGGATCTTCAGGACGTGTTTGACACCTATGACGATGTGACCGAGAAGATCGATGCGGAAAACAAAAAGCTCACAGACCAGATTACCAAACTCCTGCCCAAAGAAGACGCAGGTACCCTGACCAAAAAGGAGGAGAGCGAATTGAGGGTCGCCACCACCAACTCGGAATCCTATGGTAAAATCGCTTCCAGTATCGATTCAAAACTAGGCGCCCTGGCAGACTGCGACAACCTGATCCCGCTGTACCAGAAAAGTTTTGAAGAGAAAAAAGGGGATATCAAATGGGTGAAAAGAGCCGTGGGGCGTATGTTCAGTAAGGAATGTACCGATGACCCCCTCTTCCGAAAACTCTTCGAAGCGCAGATCGCGCTCGAACCTTCGGCCAGTGCATACCTTTACGGGGGTACATTGAAACAAAAGGCCGGGGATACCAATGCC
The DNA here is from genome assembly GCA_963721045.1 of uncultured Flavobacteriaceae bacterium. Lineage (GTDB taxonomy): Bacteria > Bacteroidota > Bacteroidia > Flavobacteriales > Flavobacteriaceae > Zeaxanthinibacter. The sequence continues at coordinate 385,392 of CAVRHQ010000011.1, read as the reverse complement.
GCCGTTGCCGATTTCAACAAGGCGGTGGATTTGGAAACCGATCCTTACAAGAAATCAGAGATCCTTTATAAGATTGCAACAACCATCCGAAGGTCCAGCAAGTCGCAGGCAAGGAACTATGCCCAGAAGGCCATCGATGCCAATCCTTCCAATGGAAAAGCTTATTTGCTGATTGCCAACCTCTATGCAAGCAGCGCCAATGACTGCGGAGGGTCTACCTTCGAAAAACGAGCCATTTACTGGAAAGCTGCAGATATGGCTTCCAGGGCCGGCCGGGTGGATCCTGCCTTAAGTGGGCATGCCAGCCAGGCTGCTGCCAGCTATAACGCAAAAGCGCCTTCCAAAACAGACATTTTCAATTCCGGTATGGCCGGAAAAACCATCAGCTTTAACTGTTGGGTGGGAGGCAGCGTGCAGGTGCCTAACCTCTGAGAATGCCAAAAAACATTCGATATAATTTTATCAGTATTGCCACGGTCTTAACTGTGGCAATGCTTTTTTTGTCCTGTCTGGATACCTATAAACGGGTGGGGGAAGAGGCGGGAAAACTGGTCTACCCGCAAGGGGTGGTGGAAGATGTCACCCTTACCTACACCGAGACAGGCCAGCCCACCGGTTCCGAAGACCGGGAAACAACCCGGGTCCTTGCGATCCTGACCAGTCCGCTGAGCGAGGATTTCAACAACCTTTCTTTTCAGTACCGGACATTTCCGGACGGACTAAAGGTGGAATTCTTCGATGAAGACAATAACCGGAGTGTGGTACGGGCCGACTACGGGATCATCTACGCCAACACAGACCTGATCGACCTCAGGGGAAATGTGGTCCTGGAAACCTATGATGGCAAGAAGCTGGAAACCTCCCAGTTGTACTATGACCAGACAAATGAATGGATATTCACCCAGGAAAAATTTACCTTTACGAATCCCGAGGACGGGACCATTATGGACGGGGAGGGGATGGATTTTAACCGCGAGTTCGATTTTTTCAATGCCCACAAGACCTATGGGCTCATGACCATTAAAGAAGAATCTTCATGATCAACATTCTGCGCTATACCGAATACTTATACCTTGCAGTTGCCATCGTTTCCGTTTATAAAATTGTAACGTTGTGGGAAACCGCACGAGAGGATACCTACCTTTTTATTTTTTTTGCAATCGTATCCATTGGGATGTTCCTGTTCCGCAGGAATTACAGGAAGCGATTTGAGAAACGCAGGGATCAAAAATAAGGAATAGCCGTGGAAGCCACTATTGCCATAATTATCCTGTCCCTTGCGCTCTCGGCCTTTTTTTCGGGTATGGAGATCGCCTTTATCTCCGCCAACAAGATTCACATTGAAATCGAAAAAAAACAGTCGGGTATTCTGGCGAAAGTCCTGTCGCGACTTACCCAAAAACCGTCCAAATTCATTGCCACCATGCTTATTGGCAACAATATTGCCCTGGTGGTTTACGGCTTGTTTATGGGTGATTTGCTCATGTCCTGGTTCCAGGGGATGCTGCCTTCCCAAAGCGCATTCCTCACTGCCCTGCTCACAAATTTCAGCCTGTTGACCCAGACGCTGATCTCTACCCTGCTGATCCTGCTTACCGCCGAATTCCTGCCCAAAGTCCTGTTTCAGATCTATGCCAATACCTTGTTGAAGGCCCTGGCCATCCCTGCATATATATTTTACATCATTTTCTCCCTCATCTCGGACTTTGTGATCGGAGTCTCGGACCGTATCCTCCGTACCTTTTTTGGGACCCATGGGGACGAGGTGCAGCTGGCATTCAGCAAAATGGAACTGGGAGACTACATCACCGAACAGATGGAGACCGTGGAAGCCGAAGATCTGGTGGACTCTGAAATACAAATCTTCCAGAATGCCCTCGAATTTTCGGCCGTAAAAGCCCGGGAGGTCATGGTGCCCCGGACCGAGATCACAGCGGTTGAACTCCATGAGACGCCCAAGAACCTGACGAAGCTTTTTACAGAGACCGGGTATTCCAAAATCCTGATCTTTAAGGAATCCATAGACGATATTATCGGGTATGTACATTCCTATGAACTATTTAAGAAACCCAAAACCATCAAATCCGTCTTGCTGCCGGTAGAGTATGTGCCTGAAACCATGCTCATCCAGGAAGTGCTCAACGTCCTCACCAAGAAAAGAAAGAGCATTGCCGTGGTGTTGGATGAATACGGCGGCACTTCCGGGCTGATGACCGTGGAGGACATCGTGGAGGAATTGTTTGGCGAAATTGAAGACGAACACGACACCACCGATTTCCTGGAGGAGCAGATAGACGATACCCACTTCAAATTTTCGGCCAGGCTCGAAGTAGACTACCTGAATGAGAACTACAAACTGGAACTTCCGGAAAGTGATGAATATGGAACCCTCGGCGGACTTATTGTGAATGAGACCGGGGAGATCCCCGAAAAGGACTCCACCATAAGGGTGGGGAATTTCCAGTTTACCATCCTGGATTCGTCCAATACTAAAATAGATCTCGTGGCCCTGGAGATCCTGGAAAAGGAATGATTATAACCCGGCGGTTTATCCCTGTAGTTTATGCTTTTATTATTAACTGGAAAATGGTAATTTCGCCCACTGATTTTAAATACGCTCCTGATGGCAATTCTAGAAAAGATACGTAAGCGCACCACCGTCCTCATCCTGATCATCGGTTTATCCCTATTTGCCTTTGTGATATCCGGCATATTCAAGAAAAGCGGGTTTGCTTCCGGGAAGGTGGGGTCTACCGTGGCCGAAATCAATGGGAAGGAGATCCCCATCAACGAATTCCGGAAGAAAGTGGAACGGGCTTCGCGATCCGGCGCCCCTTCAGCTACTTCCATGCAATTGGTGAACAGTGTTTGGAACCAGCAGCTTCGCAACACTATCCTGAGCCAGCAAATTGAAGACCTTGGGATAGCCATCGAAAAGGACCAGATCATCAATGTGATAAGAAACAATCCCGGGATTGCCCAAAATCCCCAGTTCCAGGATGAAAACGGAAACTTTGACGAGTCAAAGTTCAGGGAATTTATCGCCGAACTCCGCGCCACGGCCCCGGATCGCTACCAGGACTGGTTGCAGGACGAGCAGGCCATTGTGGAAGCTGCCAAGGAACAAACCTATTTCAATCTCATCAAGGCCGGGATGGGCGCCACCCTCAAAGAAGGCGAGATGGAATATAAGCTTGCCAACGACAAGATCGATATTCAGTATGCCCGGGTTCCCTACACCAGTATCCCGGACAGTACGATTATCATAGGCAAAAACCAGATCCGGGACTATATAGAATCGCATGAAAACGAATTCCAACAGGAAAGCTCCAGGGACATTCAGTTTGTCTATTTTGAAGAGAAGCCCTCCGAAGAAGATGAAGCTGCCGTTAAGGAGGATATAAACCGATTGTTGGAAGACCAGGTGGAATATTCCCAGGAACGGGATACCACGGACACGATTCCTGGTTTCCGCCATACGACTGACCTGGCTACCTTCCTCGAACGCAACTCGGACACCAAATTTGATACCCTGTATAAATCCAAGAGCGACCTGCCCGCTGAATTTGCCGATTCCCTGATGGCCCTGCAGGTAGGGGAGATTTTCGGACCTTACCGGGATGACGGAGCCTATAAGGTTTCGCGCATGGTGGATAAAAAGGCCAATGGCAGCGTGAAGGCGAGCCATATCCTTATTTCATACAAAGGTGCCCAAAGGGCGAACCCGCAGGTAACCCGCACCAAAGAGGAAGCTGAGCAGCGCGCCAAAGAATTACTGGCAAAGGCCAGGGAGGAAGGAACGGTATTCGCAGAACTCGCCAGGGATAATTCCGATGGGCCGTCCGCCTCGCAGGGTGGAGATCTTGGGTACTTCCAGGAAGGGGTAATGACCAAAAAATTCAATGATTTTGCGTTTCAGAACCCGGTAGGGACCATCGGTGTGGTAGAAACCGAATTCGGCTACCATATCGTTAAAATCGATGATAAGAGGGATGTGGTTCAGCTCGCCACCCTGAGCCGGAAAATACAACCATCGGAAGAAACGCTGAATACCCTGTTTACCGAAGCCACCGCTTTTGAAATGACCACCACCACCTCAGACAAACCCTTTACCGACCTGGCAGAGGAAAAGAAGTATGTGGTCCGCCCTGTGAACAAGATCAAGGCAATGGACGAAATGCTCCCCGGGCTGGGTGCCCAAAGGGCGGTAGTGCAATGGGCATTCAATTCCGATACGGACGTGGGGGAAATCAAAAGATTTGGCATCAACAATAGCTATGCCGTCGTACAACTCACCGCGAAATACAAGAAAGGGGTGATGTCTGTGGAAGAAGCCTCGGCTACTGTTTTGCCCATCCTCCGGAAAAAGAAGAAGGCAGAGCGGATCATAGCCGATAATAAAGGCAAATCCCTGGAGGATTTTGTGTCTTCCAATAACCTGAGCCTGGCATCCGCTTCCTCTCTGACCATAAAGTCGCCCACTATTCCTGGGGCCGGACGCGAACCCCTGGTGGTAGGTACGGCTTTCGCGATGGATACGGGCCAGACCTCCGGCCTTATTGAAGGGGAAACCGGGGTTTTTATGATCCAGCTGAAAAACAAGGAGGAGGCTCCCAAACTCGACAACTACAGCACCTATGCGAATAGCTTGCGAACCGCCAGTGCGGGCCGGGTGGCCAACGAAGCCTACAATGCGCTGAAAGAGAAGGCAGATATCGAAGATAACCGCGCTTCCTTCTATTAAAATACGGCGGCTTTTTAGGCCCTCACCGATTTAAATTTTTCAGGCCGCTCCTTTCGGGAGCGGCTTTTTTTACAAGACTATTTCGCCGTAGGTTCGTACGGTGGGATACCCCTTCCTTCTAAAATACCCAGGTGTCTCAGGCCCTCCTGTAGCGAGAATAAAATCACCGCCCCAGGCCCCCAGGCTTTTAAGCCCCCCGGGGAAATCTGAGAATTTTTCCTGACGGACCGAAAGGAGTCCCAGGCAGTCGGCTACCAGCTGTTCATGGGCTTCCAGATACTCATTGAACGCCTCCAGGTTTTGGGCACTCAGGATGTTCTGTGTCAACCCGGTCAAGGCCGTGACAAGGGGTTCCCGTTTGGTGCTGCGATCCCGGTATGCGTGTATGCCTTTCCGGCTGTCCTGTTTCCGGTTGAGATGCACCAGGTAGAGATTATCCCTGAACGGGGGGCTAAAATCTACTTGTCGAATGGTGGGCCCACTTCCCTTTTTCCGTTGAAAAAGGATGGGCCCGGGACTTTCGGCGCAGGCAATATCGTACCCGCTGCCTCCGAATGTTCGGGCTTGCAACTCATAAGCGTCGACCCCTGCCAAACGGGCCAGATTACTGATAAGGGAAGATGAGGAACCCAGTCCCCAATCCATCGGGAACTCAAGCCGGGTTTCTATGGCACCTCCTTCTCTTCCATCCAGAAAACCCGGATTCAGTTGCCTGGCAACCTTCAGGATCTGCAGCAGGCGGTTTCGGGTGCCGTCGCCCAATCCTGTTTCCCCGGTCGGGATGATCTCCTCGAGTGGAAAGGTTGCCTCGAACCATATCCTGCCGGTATGGTCCCGGCTTTCCCAGCTGAGTGAAGAGGATTTTTGGGCCTGGAAAATGAGGGCCTGCCCCAATCTGGTGGGAACTGCCAGGCTGAGCGCACCATCCAGGACGGCATATTCACTCGTTAGTAACAGTTTTCCGTGGCTGTAGAACAACTGGCTCATGGGCTTATGCGCATGCGCTCAAGCGCTTTTTCCACGGCCCGGTAGCTTACAGGCTGATCCCTGAATTCTTGCAGGAGGGTGATTTTTTCTTTCTTGGAAACAGAAAGTTGGTTCAGGATATTCAGCAGGTGCATTTTCATATGGCCTTGCTGAATACCGGTGGTGACCAACGAACGCAGGGCAGCGAAATTTTGCGCCAGCCCGGCTACGGCGACGATCTGCATCAGTTCCGGGGCGGAAGGGTTCTGAAGGATGTCTAAGGACAACTGCACCATGGGGTGCAGGCGGGTGAGCCCTCCAACCGTCCCCAGGGCCATAGGAATTTCCAACCAGAAGTGAAAAATTCCCTCCCTGACCTCTGCGTGGGTGAGGCTGCCATACCGGCCTTCTTTTGCCGCATAGGCATGGGCCCCGGCCTCCACCGCCCGGAAATCGTTCCCCGTCGCCAGGATCACCGCATCTACTCCGTTCATAATCCCCTTGTTATGGGTTACTGCCCGGTAGGGATCTCCATTGGCAATGGTCACGGCCTGCACAATTTTATTGGCAAAGACCGATGGGCGCATGCCATGTATTTCTCCCAGGTCTTCAACAGCACAGGCCACTTCGGCCCGTACCAGGCAATCCGGGACATAATTGGAGAGGATGCTCATCAGGATATCCGGCTGTTCCTGTTCTCCGAATCCCGCATAGTTTTCTGCCTCCTTCAGGATCGTATGGGCAAACCGTTCCAGGCAGGAATTGATGAAATTGGCCCCCATGGCATTTTTGGTATCGAAGGTGCAGTGCAGCTGGTAGTAATTTTCCATGACCTGGCGCTGGTCTTTCAGGCTTATGGAGGTAATCCCCCCGCCGCGCCTCACCATATTGGCCGTAAGGTCTGCAGCCCCTTCATGGAGGGCGGGGGTGATTTTTTCGATGAATTCCCTGAGCTTGCTAAAATCACCCCGAAAAGTAAAATGTACCTGCCCTGTTTTTTCGGTACCCAACACACGGGCCTTAAAGCCGCCCCGCTCCAGCCAGAACTTGGCCGCCTTGCTTGCCGCGGCGACGACCGAACTTTCTTCAATAGCCATAGGGATAGCATACAACTTCCCGTTGATCAGGAAATTAGGGGCCACCCCCAGCGGCAAATAATAGTTGCTGATGGTATTTTCTATGAATTCGTCATGCAGTTGCTGTAACTTGGTATCCGGATTCCAGTAGCGTTTAAGGATCCTTTTGGTCTCTTCCGAATTATCTGTAAACCTGGCCGCGATCCAATCGATCTTTTCTTCTTTGGTGAGTTTGGAAAATCCTTCGATAGGAGGGGTCATGGAGCAGGTGTTTAACTTCTCAAATATAGTGATTCACGGCCTATTTTCGGTACCTCGGCACAGGCTTGTGTATCGGCGACATTTATGTTTCAAAGTTATTTTTATTGGGAAAATATTAGTAAACTTGGAAACGGGTAACCCTATTTTATGAATTTTATGAAGTTCCGGTCATTCCTGTTCATGCTTTTCGGTTTAATGCTGCAACAGGCCCTGTCCCAGCAAAAAGCCATAAGCCTGGAGGAGATCTGGAACGGCTCTTTTGATACGGAAACATTGTATGCCCTCCGTTCCATGAGCGACGGGAAGGAATATACGGTCCTCCATGCAGATCCTGCGAGCCATAGCAGCTCCATCGCAGCCTACAGTTACAAAACCCTGGATAAAACAGAGACCCTTGTGGCATCCGGCGGCCCGGGTAACATCCCTTATTTTACATCCTATAAGTTTAGCCGGGACGAGTCCCTCATCCTGCTGGCAACCGGGGAAGAGTCTATATACCGGCGCTCCACCCAGGCTGTGTACTATGTATATGACCGGGGGAAGAAGGAACTCACGCAGATATCGGAAAATAAGATCCGGGAACCTGCCTTTTCTCCTGACGGGCACTACGTTGCCTATGTGTATCAGAACAACCTCTATTTGTATGACCTGCCCGCCAAAACCACCCGGCAAATAACATCAGACGGCAAAGAAAACCACGTCATTAACGGACTTTCCGACTGGGTTTACGAAGAAGAATTTTCCCTGGTGAAAGCCTATGAATGGAATCCGGAAGGGAACCGCATTGCCTTCCTGAGATTTGATGAATCTTCCGTGCCCTGGTTTACAATGGAATTGTATGGGGATTGGCTGTATCCTTATCCCTATCAGTTCAAATACCCCAAAGCCGGGGAGGATAATTCATTTGTTAGCCTGCACTTGTACGACCTGGAGAGTGGAGAAACCCAGAGGGTGAGCCTGCTTCAGGATTATTATATCCCCAGGATAAAGTGGATGCACAAACCGGGCCAGTTAAGTGTGATGACCCTGAACCGGCATCAGGACCGGCTGCAGTTATATAAGGTGGATGCCCCCACGGCAAAGGCCAGCCTCCTGCTGGAAGAAAGGGATGACGCCTATGTGGATATCACGGACAATCATTATCTGGACTTTCTTCCGGACGACCGTTTTTTGTGGACCAGTGAACGGGATGGGTATAACCACCTCTACCTGTTCGGGCCCGACGGGAAGCTGCTCAGGCAACTTACCAAAGGCTCCTGGGAGGTTACGGATTGTTATGGGTTTGATCCCCAAACCGAACAGGTCTATTACCAGTCCACTGAAATGGGTTCCACACGCCGGGGCCTCTACGCCATAGGAATCCGGGGAGACGGGAAAAAACAACTGAGTTCCCGGCCCGGGACCCATGAAGCCGATTTCAGTTCAGATTATTCGTACTATATCGATACCTATTCCAATTCAAACACCCCCCCGGAATACACGCTTCATCTGGCCAGGAACGGGAAAGCCGTGCGCCTAATCAAAGATAATTCGGCCTTACTGGAAAAACTCCGTCAATACCAATGGTCTCCCAGGGAATACAGCACCCTTACCCTGAATGGGGCCGATTTGAATATGTGGATGGTAAAGCCCCCTGACTTCGACCCGTCCAAGAAATACCCACTCCTGTTATACCAATACAGCGGACCCGGTTCCCAGGTTGTGGCCGACAGTTGGATGGGAAGCAATGATTACTGGCACCAGGTCCTGGCTGCCTCCGGAATAGTGGTGGCCTGTGTGGATGGACGCGGAACGGGATTCAAAGGCCGGGATTTTGAGAAGCAAACCTATTTGGAATTGGGGAAGTACGAGGTGGCGGATCAGATCGCCGCGGCGCAAAAACTCAGTGAACTGCCCTACATAGACCCCGCGCGTACCGGGATCTGGGGGTGGAGCTATGGCGGGTTTATGGCCAGCAATTGTATCCTGAAGGGCCATGATACGTTTGAGGTGGCGATCGCGGTAGCCCCCGTTACCAATTGGCGCTTTTACGATACGATCTATACTGAACGCTATATGCGTACCCCTGAAGAAAACCCCTCGGGTTACGATGAAAACTCGCCCCTGAATTTTGCATCCATGCTGCAGGGGGATTACCTGTTGGTACACGGCAGTGCGGATGACAACGTGCATGTGCAGAATTCCATGCGCATGATCGATGCCCTGGTCCAGGCAGACAAGACCTTCCAATGGGCGATATATCCCGATCGGGATCACGGAATAGACGGCGGGAATTACCGCCTGCACCTATTCCGGATGATGACCGGTTTTCTAGAGCGCCAATTACTCCAAACTGACAAAAACCAATCCCATGACCCCATCCACTAAACCGGCACATGAAAAGGAATTGTTCGGGCATCCGGTCGGACTCTACATTTTATTCATGACGGAAATGTGGGAACGGTTTTCGTATTACGGGATGCGGGGGATCCTGGTTCTCTATTTGACAGCCCTGACCGTCGGTGACAATCCGGGACTGGGTTGGTTAGACGCGGAGGCACTTTCCCTGTACGGGTGGTATACCATGCTGGTTTACGTGGCGTCTATCCCGGGCGGGATCATCGCCGACAAACTCATCGGGCAAAAACGTTCGGTGATGATTGGCGGCTTCCTATTGGTGGCCGGTCACGGCATCCTCTCCATTAAGGCGCTTTGGGCCTTCTATCTGGGCCTTGTGCTTATCGTTGCCGGGGTGGGTATGTTAAAGCCCAATATCTCCACCCTGGTTGGCGGCTTGTACCCGCCCGGGGATGAACGTCGGGACAAAGGGTTTTCCATATTCTATATAGGCATCAACACCGGCGCGGCCCTGGCAGCCCTGGTGGTGGCCGTTGTGGCCGATGCTTACGGATGGCATGCCGGTTTCGGGCTGGCAGCTGTCGGGATGGTTTGCGGACAGATCGTCTATCTGAGCGGCCAGAAATACCTGGTTACCGTTGGCAATCCCCCTGAAAAAAATGAGGCCAATACAGACGACGTTTCCATGCGTGAAATATTCAGGGACCAGTTCACCAGCCGGACCCCCCTGGTGATCACTTTGTTCTTGGGGATTGCTTCCTGCCTGCTGACCTGGTTCTATATCGATGACCAAACGGTTGCCTACCTGCTCTTTTTTATTTTCCTGTCACTTGTGGTCGGGATGATGACCACGATATATCGCGATTTGAGAACGAAAGTGGAAAAGGACCGGTATCTGGTACTCCTGCTCTCCTTTGTGATCGTGATCGTCTTCTGGGGGGCTTTCGAGCAGGCCGGTGGGCTGATGAACCTGTATGCGGAAAACCGGACGGACAGGATGCTGTTCGGTTATGAGATCCCCGCCGCTGCCTTCCAGTTTTTCAACCCGTTTTATATCATGGTATTTGCCGTGCCGGTAGCCAATTTCTGGCTATGGTGGAAACACCGGGGCCGGGAAGCATCCTCCCTGTTCAAAATGGCCAACGGCGTAATCATAATGGGCCTTGGTTTTGTCTTTATGGTATTTGCAACCATGGAATACGAAAAATTAGGGGAGTCTGCCGTGTACTGGCTGGCCCTGGCCTACCTGTTCCATACCCTGGGAGAGCTCTGTGCTTCCCCGGTGGCCCTTTCCTTTATCACCAAACTGGCCCCGGTTCGTTACGGGGCGCTGATGATGGGGGTATACTTTGCCGCCACCGGGCTGGGGAACAAAGTGGCCGGGCTTATTGGGGAAGGCGCTTCGGAAGCCGGGGAGTTAAATACCTTCGCCGGGATCACCATATTTTGCGTGATCTTCGGTTTGCTTGTCATGGCCTTGCTTAAGCCCCTGAAACGTCTGACCCATAATGCAGAAGACCTGAAGAAGGACGAGTCGCGAAACGAACAGGAACCTTTTGAACTGGCCGATGAGTCCTAAGATCAAGGGAACCCGAAAATAAGGAATCAACATACCCCCGTTTCATATGAATACAGATATTGAAAACATGTTCAAAGACAAGGTCCTGGGGCATCCGGCCGGGCTATTCGTCCTTTTCTTTACGGAGATGTGGGAGCGGTTTTCCTTCTACGGCATGCGCGTCCTCCTGGTGCTTTTCCTCACCGCCTCCCTGATCGGCGATAACCCGGGCTGGGGATGGCCGAGGGAGAATGCCCTGGCCCTGATAGGCACCTATGGCTCCCTGCTGTACCTGACGCCCATCCTCGGGGGCTATATAGCCGACCGTTTTACGGGGTACAGGATCGCGGTGGCAATCGGGTGTTTGATCATGACCCTGGGGCACGCCTGCATGGCGGTTGAGACTTCATGGGCTTTGTACCTCGGGCTCGCCTTCCTGGTGATTGGCACCGGCTTTTTTAAGCCCAACATCACCTCGGTAATCTCCGAAATGTACCGGGATAAGGAATCCAAAAAAGATGGGGCCTATACCCTCTACTACATGGGGGTGAATGCCGGGGCTTTTTTCGGGATGATGCTTTGCGGCTACCTGGGTGAAAATTTCGGCTGGTCCTGGGGGTTTGGCCTGGCAGGGATTTTCATGTTCCTGGGATTAATACAGTTCTGGCAGGCTTCGGCTCTTTTCGGGCAGGTTGGCGCCAAACCACTCAAAGGCGCTTATGATATGATTTCGCCCGAACAGCAAGACCACCCCGCAGGAGTGGCCGGGCAAGGTGAAAAACTAAACCCCTTCACGCTTTTGGACAAGGTCCTCATCGTACTCAGTAGCCTGGGTGGGCTGCTTTACCTGTTCAATGACCCTCTTTCCAAGATCGGCAACGTCAATATGCTGAATTATCACCTAGGGGGCCTGGACGGTTCCAATAGTACCGTCCTGATTGCCCTTGTGCTATTCCTTGTGCTGGTCATCTCCAGGACGATGCGATATTCCAGGGTTGTAAGGGACAGGATCTTCGCGGTAGCCATCTTCGGGATATTTACGGTGTTCTTCTTTTCAGCCTTTGAGCAGAATCTGGGTTCAATGACAATATTTGCCAGGGATTACACCAACCGGACCCTGGTGGGATCGGCATCGATGGTCTTTAAGGTCGTGGACGCCCTGCTTACCACGGTACCTCTCATGATCATAACCTGGGTCCTGTACCTCTTGTTCCGTAAGACCTATAAAAAAATCCCCTATTCTAACTGGGCCCTGGGACTAGCATTCCTGGGGATATGGGCGCTGGTCCTGTTCCGCCTGGCAGAGAAATTTTCCCAACCGGGAAATGAAGTGGAGGCGAGTTGGTTCGCCATCCTGAATTCGTTCTATATCATTACCCTGGCCCCCATGTTTACCAAATGGTGGGAAAGCAAATACAACCCCAGCGGGGCGTTTAAATATGGCTTCGGGCTGATGCTCCAGGGCCTGGGCTTTGCGGTCCTGGTTTTCGGTACCATGGGGATTCCGCAAGGGGCCCACACGGCATCGGTGAGTATGGTCTTTCTGATTCTGGCCTATTTATTCATCACCATGGGCGAATTGTGCCTTTCGCCCCTGGGCCTTTCCTACCTCAGCAAGCTGGTGCCGCCCCGTATGATCGGGTTTATGTTCGGGATCTGGTATCTGGCGCTGGCGATTGGCCAAAAATCTGCAGGCACCATGGGGGGGATGATCGACCGGATCACGGCAGAATATTCCCTCAGCACCTTTTTTGGGATTTTCTCAGGCGTATGTTTTACCCTGGGATTATTAGCCATGCTCCTGCATCCGGTATTAAAAAAATTGATGCACGGGGTGCATTGATCGCTATTCCAATGGAAGTTCGTAGGCTCCCTTTTTTGCTGTGTAGTGGAAGGGGATATTAAGGGCCTCACAGCTTGCCCGCCACCTGGCGACAAAGGAGGGGTAGTTGCTTCCATCTGCAATGACTTCCACAGGGTGCGAGGCTTCCAGGATCCGTCCCAGGTGTATTCTCGGGGAATTGACCAGCAACAGGTACACCGTATCGTCAGAGAAGGGGGGTATCGGAAGTTTGCCGTCGACGAGGTATAATCTGGATTGTTCCCATTGGTAGGCTTGGGCAAGGGGCTGCTGTTTGACATATTTTATACCCGCACCAACCCGGAAGCCCGCCAGGAGGTTTTCAGGCACTTCCCCGGTTTTAGATGCATAGTCCAATTGGCAGCCGGTTTGATGAAAAAGCAAGGTATTGCGCGAATCGTGCATTATCCATACCCCCTCTTTCCCCCGTACTTCCATGGTCCGGAAACCTGCCCAAAGCTGCAGGGCGATTAGCCCGGAGAGCAATACCATGGTCTTTTTATAGGTAATTCCGGAAAGTAAGGCCACAAAGGCCGTGATAATGATGTAGCAGCAAATCAGTTTGGGGAGATCAAAGGGCAGGTTCCGGAAAATAAAGGCTTCCTGTCTTCCAATCCAGCCTACAAGGCCATTCATTGCGCCTATAAGGTAGCCATACGGCCCGGCCAGCGCGGGGGGGAGGAGGTTAAATAAGGCCAGAAGGACGATCAGAAAGCCAGCGCTTAGCAGGATCCCGAGCAAAGGGATGATCAACAGGCTGGAAAGGAAGAAAAGGCCGGGGAACTGATGGAAATAATACAGGCTTGTGGGAAATACCCCCAATTGGGCGGCCAGGCTCACACACAGTAACTGCCATGTCTTGCGCACCAGCTCATGACGGGGCCTCCACAGGGCCTGTAGCCTGGGATGGATCCAGAGGATGGAAAATACAGCGGCATAGCTCATTTGAAATCCAGCCTGGAAAAGCAGGCGGGGGCTGAATACCAAAAGCACAAAAAACATAGACAATGCCAAAATGTTATAGGCGTTGGAAGGCCGGTTGAGGCAGAGTGCATAGGCCACAAAGGAAAACATGCTTACAGCCCTTATGACAGAAGGTGAGAGGCCCGCCAGCAAGGCATAGGACCATAGCAGCAGCAATAAAAAAAGCAGCTTGATCTTCCTGCCCCCCGGCAACCGTTCCAGTGGCTTTAGCAGAAAATGCAAAATCCAGAGAAGGATACCGATGTGCAGGCCTGACACGGCAAGGATGTGCACGGCCCCTGCGTTTTTATATGCATCATAGGTTTCGCTGGAAATAGAATTTCGCTGCCCCAGCAGCAGTGCCTCGATGATGCTGAGCTCTTCCTGCCCGGTCCCCGTGGCTGCGAGCGCCCGGCTTATCTTTCCCCGAAGGCGTGCAGCCATCCCGGGCAGGGTGGTGGCCGGATGTGATACCCGGCAAAAGGAAGCCTTGTTGGCGCGGATCTGATCATAGATACCCAAACCCTGCATATATAGGGAGTAATCAAATTGGTAGGGATTCAGGGCCGGGCGGATTGGTTGGAGGGTAGCATGTAGCTGCAGTTCATCGTCTACAGCAATCGGAACATGGGAAGGATCCCTGTTTATGCTTAGCAGTATTTTCCCCTCTGCCGGCCTGTTATCCACTTGTTTAATGTCTGCTATATACCGCTCGCTGTAACGGGTCGTTTTTAGTTCCTCCCTGATTTTTACCGTAAAGAGCCCGGGTCGGTCTGCTGTATACCGGGCGTAGTGGTTTGCCCGGGTCGCAGGAAGGGAGAGGGAATAGCACAACATGCCAAGGCCGATTATGCTGCTGCTTGCTGCCAGCGCGAAAAGCGGGTCTGCCTCCCTGCCGCGCCGCAGGCAAAGGATTGCCATTAGGATCAACCCGGCAACGGTTATAATGGCCGGCAGGTACGGCCCCTGTTCCCAGTATTTGGAAATAAGGATTCCGGCCGCCAGGAGGATGGTGAGCTTCACCGGGATAAACCTAAGAAGATCCATGAAGTCTATAGCATGCGGGCGGCCATGACAAATGAATAATTCCAGAAACCTTCATGCAGGGACGATACGATTACCCCCCTGGATGAGGTTGAATGAATGAATCTGATATCATCGCCTTCAACGGCCACGACCAACCCGACATGATTGATCCTCCGGCCGCGACGGCTGGTTTTAAAAAATAAGAGGTCGCCCTTGCTCACATCCCGCACCCGGATCCGCCTTCCTTTTTCAGCCATTTCGAATGAGACCCTGGGCAATTCAATATCATGGGCCCTGAAAGCCACATAGAGGAGGCCGGAACAATCCATGCCGCTCTTACTGGTCCCCCCGTACTTATAGCGTGTGCCGGAGTAGGTCAGGGCGGTGTTGATGATCTCATCGATGGTTTCTGAGCTCGCGTTACTGCCCGATTCGATAGTGAACCCGGCTTCTGAACGTTCTTCTGCCCCTGCTTTTTCTTCAGATGCCTCGACACTCAGGTGGCGACTTTCGGTCTGCGCAGCCCGTTTTTTAGCGCCACAGGCCGCGAGCAGCAGGAGGAGGAGTACCGAGCTTATTGTACGGGCCATCCGGTTGCAATTATGGAGTCTCAGGTATCAAAGGTAACCAAATATTGCCAGCTTGTTCCTTGCCGGAGCATCCGGCCTGCCCAAGCAGGGCCTTTAAACAAACAACGAGGGATGCCCTCTTTTTCGTATGAACCGCATAAATCCCTTTCTCTCCGTAAAGGAATTCGTGTTCCTGATAGCAGGCCGATTCTTCATTCGCATTTCCAGGCTGGCATCAACTACCTCCCAAGCTGTTCCCTTCACCTTCTGCGCGGGTACCTGGCACCATTTTATCCCGGACATGCAGGGTACCGCCGTTTATTTTTTGGGGGACTGTGCAATGCCTGCTATGATTAGCGCTGCCGCTTTTTCACTGGCTCCTTTCCCGCCCAGTTTACGTTCCAGCTTATCGTATGCCTGCAATTGGGCATCTCGTTTGGGGCCTGAGAGGATGACGTTGAGTTCTTTTTTAAGGTTACCCGGGTTCAGATCGGCCTGTATCAGTTCTTTTACCACTTCCCTTTCCATGATGAGGTTTACCAGGGAGATATAGTCCAGGGTAATAATACGCCTGGCAATCTGGTAGGATATCCAGTTCCCCTTGTAGCAGACCACCTGGGGAATTTTCAGGAGCGCGGTCTCCAGGGTAGCGGTACCGCTGGTCACCAGGGCGGCATGGGCATTTCGTAACAGGGCGTAGGTCTTGTTTTTTACAAAACCGACCTTGGGGTTGTTCAGGAAGGGGGCATAAAATTCTGCGTCCAGGCTGGGTGCCCCGGCGATCACGAATTGGTAGGCCGGAAAATCATCTGTTACCGAAAGCATCACCCTCAGGGTTTTTTCCACTTCCTGCTTGCGGCTGCCCGGCAGGAGTGCGATAATTTCCTTATTGGAGAGGAGGTCGTTCTCCTTTCGAAAGGCATCAGCATCCGGGAATTGCCTGTCCCCCAGGGCATCGATCAGGGGATGGCCGACAAAATGTACCGGGAAATCATATTTCTTTTCATAGAAGTCCTTTTCGAAAGGCAGGATCACGTACATGGCGTCTATGTCCCGTTTGATCCGCCGGATCCGCCCTTCCCGGGACGCCCAGATCTGTGGCGAGATATAGTAATTGGTTCGAAAATGATGCGCCCTGGCCCATTTCGCAATCCGCAGGTTAAAGCCCGAAAAATCGATAAATACGATCACGTCAGGCAGAAAAGCGCGGATATCCTCCTTGCAAAACCTGAGGCTGTGCACAATGGTTTTCAGGTTGGTCAGGACTTCGGAGAACCCCATAAAAGCCATTTCCTTGTAATGCTTAACCAAAGTACCGCCGGCCGCTTCCATGAGGTCACCCCCCCAGCACCTGATGGTCGCCCCGGAATCCTGGTCTTTCAGGGCACGGATCAGGTTAGACCCGTGCAGATCGCCTGATGCCTCCCCGGCTATGATATAGTACTTCATATTCAGCTATTGCTTCCAAACAGGAGCCCTTGTGGGGCCGGTTCATATACCGGTTTTCTTCGCAACCCCGGGTCCTGAATTACCTGTTCGATCCCCTTTGTCGGGTTGGCCATTCGGGATGGATGGGTTGCCCGGCAACTAATCTATCCTTTTTTCCTGCACAATCGTATCACCTTTAAAACACTTTATATACCAGGATGATCAGGGCCGTAAGGACGGTGGCGATTAGCACCCCCTTGGCCCTTTGGTCGCGCCGGATTTTCAAAAAGCCAAAAAACGCAACCAGGTTGAGGATGGCTCCCAGGGCCAGCAAGCTCCCCAGTTGCCCCTGGGCGATGGCCGCCCTGAAGGTATCTCCTATCCCCATGGTTGAGAACAGCAACACATACAGGAGGGTCCCTATTGTATTGGCAATCAATCCTACGGCAAATCCGATTGCTATTTCTTTCTTCTGATTCATATCAATTTCCAATTGTTAACATCCTGTATGGCGTGGTGGGCGGTCAGGTCGAATTGTGTGGGGACCAGGGAAATATAGCCGTTGGCGAGGGCCCATTCGTCCGTGTCTTCCCCTTTGTCCAGCAATTCAAATTCTCCGGTCAGCCAGTAATACACCTTCCCGGAAGGATTGGTTCGCCTGTCGAATTTTTCTTTCCAGTTTGCCCTGGCCTGCCGGCAAACTTTGATCCCCTTTATGGCTTCCCGGGGGAGGCGGGGGATATTCACATTGAGGACCACCCCATTGGGCATTCCATTTTTTAAGGCCTCCTCCACAATAGTCTTCACGAATTCACGGGAATGCTCAAAATTGGCTTCCCAGGCGTAGTCGCAAAGGGAGAATCCGATGGCCGGGATCCCCTCGATCCCCGCTTCTATTGCCGCACTCATGGTTCCCGAATAAATGACATTTATGGAGGAATTGGAACCGTGGTTGATGCCACATACGCAGATGTCCGGCCTGCGGTCCAGCAGCTCCTGCAGCGCCAGTTTAACGCAATCGGCCGGGGTACCGCTGCAACTGTACATTTCAGGGGAATCCGCTTTTGTGCGCATGCGTTTCAGATACAAGGTGTCGTCCAGGGTAATGGCATGGCCCATACCAGACTGGGGACTCTCCGGGGCAACCACCACCACCTCTCCCAATCCCTTCATGTATTCCGTCAGCGCAAGAAGCCCGGGAGCGTTGATCCCATCGTCATTGATCACCAGGATGAGCGGTTTTTGCATGTGGTATACTTTACATCGCAAAAATACGTTTTAATGTGGGAACAGCTATGGGGGAGGCCTTTTCAATTACAGGAATGACCCCGTCCGGCGAAGCGGCAATGCTTTAATTTTTACCCTGGGAAAACAAGCCCCGGGCAGTTGGCTGATCGTCCCAAAACCTAAGCCAGACGGGCTTTAACAAAAAATTAATGGCTGGCGCTTTCGGACTGGCATAGTTTTTTCAGTATCTTAGTAAATTCAAGCGTTTTACCTATATTCTGTTAAATAGTCAAGGCGAAATTCAAATCCGGCCCCAGGGCTGAAAAAAAGATAATCAATGAGAAGGAATTTAACACTCGGCTTTTTGGTGATCCTTATAGCTGTAGCTTCCTGCAGTTTTACCAATAAATCATTTGAAAACGATGACAGGGATAAATTACTGCTGGACCTTATTACCTATGTTCTCGAACGGGGCCATTATCAACCCAAGGACATCAATGACGATTTCTCAGCCAGTGTGTTCGACGATTTTATCAATGTCCTCGATCCCACCAAGCGGTATTTCCTGCAAGAGGATATCCTCGAATTTGAACAATACAAATTCCAGATAGACGACCAGATTAAAAACACAGATATCAGCTTCTTCAATCTGGTATATGAGCGACTTATTAAGCGAATGGAGGAAGCGAAGGGAATTTACAAGGAAGTGCTGGAAAAACCCTTCAATTTCAATGAGGATGAAACCATCGATATCGATTATGACAAACAACCGTTTGCCAAAAATACTGATGAACTGCGTGAACGCTGGAGGAAACAGCTTAAATATGCCACGATTGGTACCTATGATTCGAAGTTGAATAATCAGAAGCAAGATATAACGGTGACCGATGAGGACACCGGAGATGAGCAAGTCATGGAAGACCCTGACGCCGCCGCTCCCTCAGGGCCTATGACCCCTGCGGAAGTGGAAGTTGCTTCGAGGGAATCAACCCGCCAGACCCTGGACGAGTTCTTCGAATTCGTCGATGACCTGGAACGAAAAGACTGGTTTGTACAGTATATCAATACCATTGTTGACGAGTTCGATCCACATACCTATTATTTTGCCCCTGATGACAAGGATAAATTCGATATCAGCATGTCCGGGAAGTTTGAGGGGATTGGCGCCAGGCTTCAGAAGAAATCGGAAGGCGCCAAGATCGTGGAGATCATTTCAGGCGGCCCTGTATGGCGAGACCAGTCCCTGGAAGTCGGGGATGAGATCCTGAAGGTAGGACAGGATGGGGAACCCCCAGTGAATATCGTGGGAATGCGCCTGGACGACGCCATTAAACTTATCAAGGGCCCTAAGGGTACGGTGGTGGACCTCACCGTGCGGAAGGTGGATGGGTCTATTCAGGAAGTGTCGCTGACACGGGACGTGGTTGAACTCGAGGAATCCTATGCCAAATCAGCCGAAGTGATCAAAGGCGACCAAAAGTTCGGTCTTATCAATCTCCCGAAATTTTATGTGGATTTTGATGATTATTCAGAACGGAATGCGGCTACAGACGTGGCAAAAGAAGTAGAACGGCTGAAGGAAGAAGGCGTTCAGGGCCTGATCCTGGACCTGAGGGACAACGGGGGAGGTTCTCTTAAAACCGTTGTGGAGATGGCCGGCCTCTTTATTAAAGATGGCCCCATAGTGCAGGTACGATCTGCCGGAAAAGATAAGGATATCTATGAGGACAAAGACGAACGCATACAGTGGGACGGCCCCCTGGTGATCCTGGTAAACGAATTGTCCGCTTCTGCTTCCGAAATCCTTGCGGCGGCCATGCAGGATTACAAGAGGGCCATTGTAATCGGTAGCAAGCAAACCTTTGGGAAAGGGACCGTACAGAATGTCATCCCCCTTGAAAACATCGTGAGGAGCAACGAATACGGAGACCTGGGCGCCATCAAACTGACTACCCAGAAATTCTACAGGATCAATGGTGGCTCCACCCAGCTCGAAGGGGTGAAGAGCGATGTGGTGGTCCCGGATCGCTACAGCTATATCGACCTGGGAGAAAGAGACCAGAACAACCCGCTGGGTTGGGATAAGATCTCCCCGGCCAAATACCAGACCTGGGACGGGTATATCGACTATGATCAAACCATAGCAAACAGTAAGCGGCGGATGGCCGCTAACCCTCAGATCAAATTGATCGACGAAAATGCAAAATGGCTGAAAGAACAACAGGATGAGACCGTGATCTCCCTGAATTATGGGAAATATAAGAAGGAAGCGGAAGACGATAAGGAAAAATCACAATTCTTCAAGAGCTATTTCCAATTACGATTCCAAGCTTACTTTCCAGTCTTTGGGTTATGAACGCGAGCTGTTCACCAAGGATTCCGTCCTGAGGGAAAAACGGGACCGCTGGCACCAAAACCTGGCCAAAGACGTATATGTGGAGGAAGCCGTAAATGTCTTGCAGGACCTCAAGATGAACAATATCGAAAATACCAAGCTCGCGAGTGTGAAGGATTAAAACACAGTTGGCGAATACATATAAACCCCATGCACCTGCATGGGGTTTTTTGTTTGCTTTTATTATCTTTCGGAAGCCTGACTCCCCTTTGATCCATCAGAGGATGCGGATTTAGGGTAAAACCAAAAAATGACAAAACCACCTGCGAAGCGAAACCGTATTCTCCCCGGGATACTACTGGCATTGCTCCTGGTCCTTTTCACCGTGTCCTGCAGCAAGGACGATGGGGCGAATCCCGATCCTGGCTCGCATCCGGACCCTGAAGAGACTCTGGACTTTATTGAAAGCAGTGCCGTTAGCCTGAATCCGACGGGCTATGCCCCCTTATCCGCAATGATCACGCTTAAAACAAGTTTGAAGGTGCGGGTGAGCCTGCGTATTGAAGGGCAGGACGGTCCGGATTCGGACGTGGTACATGCCTTCCCCGGCACGGCCCGGGAATTGGAAATACCTGTCCACGGGCTCTATGCGGGATACGATAACTCTGTGCTGCTTACATTTTTTGACACTGATGGAAATGACCTGGGCACACAGCCCTATACCATCCACACCTCGCCTTTGCATTCCTCCATGCCCCAGATTACCATTCAGCAGGCAAGACGGGAGGCCATGGCAGAAGGCATGACCTTGGTGAGCTACTTCGGGCACAATGGAACCCTCTTCCCGCAACGCCCTTTTATGTTTGATTCCTATGGCAGGATCCGCTGGTATCTCGACTTCAGTAAACACCCCACCCTGGGCACACTTTTTTACGATGTCGGGGTAGAACGCCTGGCCAACGGAAACCTGTACTTCGGATCAGGCGGAAGCGATGCCGGGGCTGCCCCGGATAACCGCATATATGAAATCGATCTTTTCGGTAATGTATTGAATACCTGGGAAATGCCGGGATATGGCTTTCACCATGAAGTCTACGAAAAGCCCAATGGAAACTTCCTGGTTACCGTAAACCGGCTGGGAGTCCCCACAACAGAGGATATTATCATCGAAATAGACCGGCAATCGGGGGAGGTCATCAACGAATGGGACCTGAAGGAGTCCATGCAGTACGGACGTACAACCTGGACCACGGACACGGTAGACTGGTTTCATGCGAACGGCCTGTACTATGATCCGTCTGATGACACTATAGTGGTTTCCGGACGCACACAGGGGGTGGTAAAACTTACCGCAGCCAACGAAGTGGTATGGATCCTGGCTCCCCACAAAGGGTGGGCTCTGGCAGGAAACGGGCAGGATCTCAACGCATTCCTCCTGCAACCCCTTGACGCCCAGGGGCAACCTATTTCCGACACGGGAGTCATCACCGGCAATTCAAACCACCCCGATTTCGAATGGGCCTGGTATCAGCATGCCCCCAAACTCCTGCCCAACGGAGACCTGATGGTTTTTGACAACGGGGATTCCCGCAATTACGGGGCGGCCTCACAATATAGCCGGGCAGTACGCTACACCATAGATCCTGTGGCCATGACGGTACAACAGCAATGGCAATACGGCAAGGAACGGGGCGCAGACACCTTTTCACGCATTGTTTCGGACGTGGACTACATGGCATCTGAAGACCATGTTATCGTCTCCCCGGGGGCCATTCAAAATGGAGGAGCGGCTTATGCCAAGGCCATAGAAGTGGACGCCGGGACCAGGGAAGTTTTGTTTGAGGCAACCATCACGCCGCCCATTGCCTTTTTCGATATCATTACGCTGCACCGCACCGAACGATTGCCCTTGTACCCGGATAGCTTCGGTCTTACGTCGGGCCCTTCAGGCTTGGAACCTTCAGTTTATCTGCGTATTCTTTCCGGAACTTTGCGAGTTTGGGACTGATCACAAAATTGCAATACCCCTGCCCGGGGTTTTGTTGTAATAATCCTGGTGATAGTCTTCCGCGGGATAGAATGTTTCCAGCGGGCTCACTTCCGTGACAATCGGGTTGGGATAATATTCGGCCATTTCAGCCAGGATTTCCCTTGCCACTTTTTCCTGTTCGGCATCGTGGTAAAAGATAACCGAGCGGTATTGAGTACCTGCATCGGCCCCTTGTCGGTTCAGGGTGGTCGGATCGTGGGTGCTCATAAAGACCCTCAGCAGGTCGTCGTAGGAGACCCTGCTGCCCGTCAAATGTGATCTGCACCACTTCCGCATGCCCGGTGCGGCCCGAACATACCTCGCGATAGGTTGGTTTCCCCGGCGACCTTACCTCCGCTGTAGCCCGGAAACCACTTTGTGTACCCCTTGCAATTGCTGGAAAATAGCTTCGGTACACCAGAAGCATCCCCCGCCGAAGGTCGCGAATGACATCTTTTCAGGTTTCATTGGGGGTGGTTTCTTTCAGTAGTTCCAGGGATTCTGAGTTGATGCAATACCGTAAGCCTGTGGGTTCGGGGCCATCCGGGAAAAACATGTCCCAGATGGGCGTCACAGGTATTGCATTGCACTTCCACGCGGGTCATCCCGAAATGAGCGGTCCTTCACATATTTGATGGCATTTTCTTTTATATGGCTGTGTGAAACTGGGCCAACCCGTTCCTGATTCGAACTTTATGGTTGAATCGAAGAGGAGGGTTCCGCAGCATATGCAGGCGTATTTACCGGCTTCGTGGCTGCTGCAAAATTCGCCGGAATGCGGGGCTTCGGTACCTTTTTTTCGGGTTATTCTGTATTGGGGGGGTGTCAACTAGCGCTGCCACTCCGCATCTGTCTTTTCGATCCTTTTGTCGGGGCGGGGATTACCGGCCACCGAAAATGTATTACGTCTTTCCAGGTTATCATGTTCTTTTTCATTTTTATGAGGCCGGGCTCCGGCCAGGCACTTAGTACGATATAGCCTGCGTTAAACTTACAAAATCTTCCCGATGCATCACCACTCATTAAGGCGATTGGCATCCAGCCTGAGGAAAATAAACAGCAGGATGGTGAAGCCTAACAGTCCTGATCCCCCGTAGCTAAAGAAGGGCAGGGGGATACCGATAGTAGGTAGGATACCGATGACCATCCCAATATTGATAAAGTAATGGATGAAAAGGATGGAAATTACCCCATAGCCATACATTCGGCTGAAGGCGTTCTTCTGTCTTTCCGCCAGATAAACCAGCCGGAGCAGTAGCAAAGTAAACAGGATCACCACGGTGGTGGTTCCCAGAAATCCCCATTCCTCGCCCACGGTACTGAAAATGTAGTCGGTATGTTGTTCGGGCACAAAATCTCCCTTGGTGCGTGTCCCCTCCAGGAACCCTTTGCCGAAGAAACCGCCGGACTCTATTGCTTTTTCAGATTGATAGGTATTGTACCCTATGGTCTTGCGGATTTCTTCGAGTTTATCCGGGTTCTTTTCCAGGCCCAGCCATAAACTAAAGCGGTCCCTGTGGCGTTGTTCGAATACGCTGGTGGAATACCTGGTCCACAGAAAGGGAAAACAGTATAGACACCACGAAGAGGGCCGTGATGGGAAACAGCGGGAATCCGTGGTCTTCGCCCTTTTCAGGAGAAAGATCAGGATGATCAAGAGGGCCAGGCCGATGGCTACCCAGATGGTCCCGTACATCAGGGTGGTGATAAAAATGATTACGGTTAAGACATGCAATGCCAAGGTAGATAAGGGGGAGTCCTTCCCGGAAGAGCACAAAAACCAGGGCGAAAAATACCAGGGCACTTCCGGGATCAGGTTGGGGGACGATCAGTGCGGCGGGCAGGATAATAATCAATAAAGCGTATAAGCTGGTCTTTCCTGCGTTTGATATCAGTTTGGATATCGCTGAGGTATTTTGCCAGGGCCAGGGAGGCGGTGACCTTGGCGATCTCCGAGGGCTGCAGGTTAAAAAATCCCAGGTTGTACCAGGAGGTCGCTCCCGCGATGGTTTTTCCAAAAACAAACAAACCCAGCAAAAGGCCATGGAAATGATGTAAAACAG
This sequence comes from uncultured Flavobacteriaceae bacterium, assembly GCA_963721045.1. Lineage (GTDB taxonomy): Bacteria > Bacteroidota > Bacteroidia > Flavobacteriales > Flavobacteriaceae > Zeaxanthinibacter. The sequence continues at coordinate 360,949 of CAVRHQ010000011.1, read as the reverse complement.
GCCCGCGAATCGCTCGTAAATGTTTGCCTCCAAGGCCAGGATGAGCAAGGCACCCGCCAGGCTCACCATTACAAAGAATAGTTGTTTCCCGTACAGTTGGCTGAAATCGAAGATATGGGGATGGTCTTCTGAAAATGTACTGGAGTAGATATTGATCCAGCCGATTCCGATAAGTAAGAGATAGATGAGGATGGAGAGCCAATCAACGCGTTTAACCAGGCTTCTACCAGACATGTTCGTTAATCTTGAATTCTTCCCCGCTGTAGGGTTTGGCGTACTCCGCTTCCAGCGTTTTCTCCAGCATCCTTTTTTCAAGGTCTGTCCGGGTGATCTCGCCCTTGATGTACTTTTCGATCATCAGGGAGGCGATATGCCCGGCATAGCGAGCCCCGAAATATCCGTGCTCTATGTATACGGCAAGGGCGATCTTCGGATTTTCCACCGGGGCGAATGCGACAAAAATGGAGTGGTCAGTTAACTGGGTACGGACCCCGTTGATCTTGGTATAATTCTCTACTGTCCCCGTTTTACCGGCAATCTCTATGCCCGGCATCTGTAGCCATCTGGCGGTTCCTTTCTTGTATACATCCGCCATTCCCTGGATCACGGGTTCGAAATATTTACGGTCGATCGTGGTATATTTCGGGACGGTGTACTCCGGTTTATCAATTTCCTTGCCTCCGATTTTTTTGATCAGGTGGGGAGTGTAATAGAAGCCACGGTTGGCTATTGCGGCGACCATATTGGCCAGTTGGATGGGGGTGGCGGCCACTTCGCCCTGCCCGATGGCGTTGGAAATGATATAACTGGAGGTCCAGCGGTTGTCGCCATATAACTTATCATAGTATTCTTTGCTGGGAATGCGGCCCTTGCGGCCATTAGGCAGGTCGTATCCGAGGTAATCTCCCAGGCCGAAACTTTTTATGTGCTTTTCCCATACGTCCATGGCTTCGTCCGTGGTGGGATATTTATCATAGATCTTTCGGAAGACACCTGCAAAATAAGCGTTGCAGGATTTGTAGATCCCACTGTTCAGATCGCGTATCCCACCCCCGCAGTGGCAACCCCTGAGGGTGTTTCCGACGTAAAATCCATGATAGCACCTGAACGTGGTCTCCGGGGTAATAACCCCTTCCTGGAGGGCGATCAGGGCATTGAGTGTTTTAAAGGGGGAACCGGGGGAAGGTTCGGCCAGAATAGCGCGGTCCCAGGTAGGTTTGGAGATCGTATCGTAGTGCAGTTTGCTGTAATTTTCTGATCGCTCCCGCCCCACCAACAAGGCCGGGTCGTAGGTAGGGCCGGAGATAAGCGCCAGGATTTCCCCGGTGGAGGGTTCTATGGCTACGATACCCCCGTGTTTCCCGTGCATCAATTTTTCTCCGTATTCCTGCAGGGTCTTGTCGATGGTGATATTGATCTCCGTACCCGGCTGAGGCAGGGTGTCCAGGATCCCGTTTTTGTAGGGACCGATATCCCGGTTGAATCGGTCTTTCTGTATATATTTTACCCCTTTACGTCCCCTGAGGATTCCTCATATTCCTTTTCTATCCCGGTGCGCCCCGTTAGTTCCCCCTGCACATAATAGGGGTTGCGCTCGAGTTCCGCCTCGTTTACCTCGCTGATATAACCCAGCACATTGGCGCCGCTGTCTGTATTGTAATATCGTAAGGAACGTTTCTGAATATAGAACCCTTCATATTTCCTCATTTTTTCCTGTAGCCGGGCATAGTCTTCCTTTGAGAGTTGGTGTACGAGTACAGAGGGCAGGCGGGGCGAATAGACCCTTGCCTTATGGAGCTTGTCCAGGAATTGTTCCCGGGAGATCCCGAGCAGGCTGCAGAATTCAAGTGTATCCAGCGGTTTTACTTCCCTGGGGATAACCATAACGTCATAAGCCGGTTGGTTTGCTACCAGCAATTTGCCATTCCGGTCATAGATATAACCGCGTTCCGGGTAGTCATAGATGGCCTTGATTGCCGGGTCTTCCAATACCTGATCGGGGGAGAAGCTAAAAATCTGCAGATAGGACAGCCTCCCAACAAAGGTGATCCCGATGATCAAAATAATGGATGACAACAAAAACTTTTTCATGTGATATGACTAATCGAATCCTGGGGCATGGGTTTTCCTGCCTGTGGTGGGCCCGCTCCCAGTCCGGTACAAATGTAGGAAATTAGATACGGCCATCTGCCTGAATGGACGGAAATCCCGGGTATCATTCTCTGTTTACCCCAAAAAGAGAAATGAACAATGTACATAATATGATCGTGCCTATCCCGGTAAATACGATCTTCTTCAAAATTAACAGCAAATTAGAAAAACTAAAAATTTCCAGGCTGAAGAAAATCGTGTGGTGTGTCAATACTAATAACGCCAAAAAAGTGAATTGTTGTATGCGGGTGGAATTGGAGAGTTTAAAACTTTGAAATTCATAATTGACACCGAAAACGAAGCGCATGATCGCCGGTCGCAGATAGGCGATGGTAACAGTGGCTGCAGCGTGCAGGGCCATGGTATCGGAAAAAAGGTCGATGACAAAGCCCAAAAGGAAGCCCAGGGCTATAAATAGGTTCCTGTTTTCCTTGATGGGGTACCAGTACAGGAACAGGATGTAGACCATAGGATTGACAGACCCGAAAAAATTAAGCCTGTTGAATACCAATACCTGCGCCAAAACCAGGAGCAGGAACCGCAGGACGTTTATGAATTACAGGATTATTGCTCATCGTTGATTTTCTCTTCCAGTTCCTGTAATCTCGGGTTTCTGGCTTTATTCTCTATGATGTAAACATGTTTCAGGTTGGTCATGTCGTTGAACAAAGCTACATCGATACTGTAAAAACTCTGGGATTCGTTGAGGGCGTATTTCTTGATGGTCCCAATTGGAATGTTTTCGGGGAAAATACTGGACATGGCCCCGGTCACGATGGTATCCCCCACCAGGATGGGAACGAGCCGCGGGATATCCTCCAACTGGACCACGTTGTAATTTTTGCCGTCCCAAACCAGGGATCCGAAATAATTCGTGTTTTTTATCTTGGCGTTTATAGTGGATTTTGAATTGAGGATACTCTGTACGGCCGCAAAATGGCTGGTCGTCAGTTCCACGATCCCCAGGATCCCCTTGGAGGTGATTACCCCCATATCCTGCCGGATCCCATCTTCGCTGCCTTTATCGATGGTGATATAGTTGTCCGGGTTGGCAAAACTATTTTTGATGATTTCCGCCGTTTGAATGAGGTATTCCGGGGCCACCGAATCCGGCTCGCTCACGGCTGCCGGAATCTCGCGGTTAAAGAGCAGGCTGCGCAGCCGTTTGTTTTCCTCGATCAGCTTTTTATTTTCCTGTTCCAGGTCGAAATAGGTGGTGATGTCTTCTGACGTATTGTAGATGGTACCTGTTACCCAGTTGGCTGAATTGAAGAATTTAGACCGGTGGTAGGAGTGGGAATTGGCCGTGAAGGCCAGGGAGATTATCAGCAGGAGAATGTATAACAGCGCAGTCTTGTAGCGAACAATAAAGTTAATGATCTGCTGCATGCATGTTTGCTGTTGAAGGTCCCCGTCCTACAAGCGTCCTCATCCGATTTCACAGGTGAGCCCCTATTTGATCAGGATGCTTTTATAGCGTTCCAAATTCTTTAATGCGATACCCGTTCCGCGAACCACGGCCCTGAGCGGGTCTTCGGCAATATACACGGGGAGGTCTGTTTTTTGCGATAACCGCCTGTCGAGCCCCCTGAGCATCGAACCACCGCCGGCGAGGTAGATTCCGGTATTGTAAATATCGGCTGCCAATTCCGGAGGGGTTTGGGAGAGCGTTTCCATCACGGCGTCTTCCACCCGAAGGATAGATTTGTCCAGGGCTTTGGCTATCTCCCTGAAGGAAATGGAAACCTGTTTCGGTTTCCCCGTCAGCAGGTCCCGGCCCTGAACCGACATTTCTTCCGGGGGTGATTGCAGGTCTTCCGTGGCGGACCCGATCTGTATCTTGATATTTTCTGCCGTACTTTCCCCTACATATAGGTTATGCTGGGTACGCATATAATAGATGATGTCGTTGGTGAACACATCCCCTGCGATCTTTACCGACTTGTCGCAAACGATACCCCCCAAGGGCGATAACAGCGATCTCGGTGGTCCCACCGCCTATATCGACAATCATGTTGCCTTTGGGCTGCATGATATCCAGGCCGATCCCTATGGCAGCCGCCATGGGCTCGTGGATCAGGTATACCTCCTTGCCGTTGACGCGCTCAGCAGATTCCTTCACCGCCCGCATTTCCACTTCGGTGATGCCAGACGGGATGCAAATCACCATCCGCAGGGCAGGGGGAAACCATTTTTTCTTGAGGGCGGGGATGTTCTTGATGAACATGTTGATCATCTTTTCCGAAGCGTCGAAATCCGCGATTACCCCGTCCTTCAAGGGGCGTATGGTTTTAATGTTTTCATGGGTTTTTCCCTGCATCATGCTGGCTTCCCTGCCAACCGCTATGATCTTGCCGCTTACCCGGTCTCTGGCCACGATGGAAGGGCTATCCACAACCACCTTATCGGCGTGGATGATGAGGGTATTCGCCGTGCCCAGATCGATGGCTATTTCCTCGGTCAAGAAATCAAAAAATCCCATGTGCAGTAGTTTGGTTTTGGTTTGAGGGTGTATTTCATCGACAAAAGTAGTAAAATTAATGCTTAAAATGACGGGTGCCAGTCATTACCATGGCCACCTGATTTTCGTTGCAAAAATCAATGCTCAGCTGGTCTTTGATGGAACCTCCGGGTTGTATAACGCTGCTGATGCCACTTTTATGCGCAATCTCGACACAATCGGGAAAAGGGAAGAAAGCATCACTGGCCATCACGGCTCCCTTGAAGTTGAAATTAAAGGAGCCGGCCTTGTGGATGGCCTGGTTCAGGGCGTCAACACGGGAAGTCTGGCCGGTGCCGCTGGCACATAACTGCCTGTTCTTGGCCAGGACTATGGTGTTAGACTTGGTGTGCTTGCAGATGCGGGAAGCAAATAACAGGTCGGCCAACTCGCGTTCGGATGGTTTCTTGTCTGTCACATAATCCAAATCGGCTTCGGTATCGGTGTGTGAATCTTTATCCTGCACCAGGTATCCGTTGAGGCACGTTCGGACCAGGGTCTGCGGTAAGGCTACGGATTTCAGCACTAACAGGATACGGTTCTTTTTCCCTTTCAGGATTTTCAGGGCATCATCGGTAAAGGATGGGGCGATCACCACTTCGCAGAACAGGGAGTGTATTTCGGTAGCCGTGGCAGCATCCAATTCGCGGTTGCAGATGAGAATACCACCGAAGGCCGAGACCGGGTCCCCGGCCAGGGCATCCACATAGGCTTCCTTGAGGGTATCACGCGTGGCAAGGCCGCAGGCGTTGTTGTGTTTGAGGATGGCAAAGGTGGGGCCGTCCTCGCTGAACTCATTCATAAGCTGCACCGCTGCGTCCACATCGAGCAGGTTGTTGTAGGAGAGTTCCTTCCCGTGCAATTTGGTGAACATCGCGTCGAAGTCCCCGAAGAAAAATCCCTTTTGATGAGGGTTTTCGCCATAGCGCAAAACCTTTCCCTCTTTTTCGTTGATCGCCAGGGACGGGGCGGAATTGTCCCGGTTAAAATAGGCGAAAATGGCACTGTCATACCGTGAAGAGATTTTAAATGCCCTGGTGGCGAAACGCTGCCGCTCCTCCTGGGTAGACCCTCCCTCGTGGATGGTGATCAATTCCAGGAATTCCTTGTATTCCTCCCTGGAGGATACGCAGAGCACATCCCGGTAATTCTTGGCTGCCGCCCGGATCAGGGAAATACCGCCTATATCTATTTTTTCGATGATCTCCTGCTCGCTGGCCCCGCTTGCCACGGTCTTTTCGAATGGGTACAGGTCCACGATCACCAGATCGATCTGGGGGATTTGATAGGCTTCCAGTTGGGCCAGGTCTTCTTCCCGGTCCTGGCGGTTGAGGATCCCGCCAAAAACCTTTGGGTGCAGGGTTTTTACCCTCCCGCCCAGGATAGAGGGGTAACTGGTGAGGGTTTCCACGGGGACCACTTCCACACCCAGTTCCCGGATAAACTTTTCTGTGCCCCCGGTAGAGTAGAGGGTAATGCCCAATTCATCCAGTTTCCTGACAATGGGTTCCAGGCCTTCCTTGTGGAAGACGGAAATCAGTGCGGCATGCGCCTTTTTAACAGTGCTCATCTTTAATTCCTTATGTGGGTTGGTTAAGGAAACAAATGTATATTTTTTGAAGCGAAAAGGGCGGCCGGCTTATCAACAAAAAGCCTAAAGTTTTAAAGAATTCCGGCTACTTCACGGGTGACGAATTCCAGGAAGCGCTCATCTTCCGGCCCGAAGGCATCCAGGGTTTCCGAATCGATGTCGATCTGGCCGATGTTTTCGCCATTGAGAAAGAGCGGGACTACCAGTTCAGATTTCACATGGATGCTGCAGGAGATATAATTCTCCTGAGCCTTCACGTCGGGCACCATAAAATTCCGGTTGCTCACGGCCACCTGTCCGCAAATTCCCTTGCCAAAGGGGATCACGGTATGGTCTGTGGGGTCCCCTGCGTAGGGGCCGAGCACCAGTTCTTCCTTCCGGCCATTCCGGAAGTAGAAACCTACCCAGTTGTAATGGGGGACATTCTCCTTTAAAAAAGCACAAAGGGCCTGCAGCCTTTCCTCAGTACTTTTTCCTTGCTGCTGCAGCAAGTTTCGCACTTTGGGTTTGAGGGGTTTGAGCATGTCGAAATTTTACCAAAGGTACTTAATATCACGTCTTTTCCGATGGTTTAAAACAATATTCGCTGCCATGATGGTTTCCTGTCGGGAAGCGTTGGGAGGCGGTGAATATCTTACCTTATTAGTGTCTCGACTCCGCTCGACAGGACAGAAATTCATATTCGACTATGGGTTCGCCCCTACGGTCACCCCGAGCGGAGTCGAGGGGTGTTCGGGGCAAATTTGAAAGTGAGTAAAGTGCAATTGTTCAGAGGTGTCTCGACTCCGCTCGACATGACAGAAATACATACTCGACTATGGGTTCGCCCATACGGTCACCCCGAGCTGAGTCGAGGGGTATTCCAGGCGAATACGAATGTGAGTAAGGTCCAGCTTTTCAGAGGTGTCTTGACTCCGCTCGACAGGACAGAAATACATACTCGACTATGGGTTCGCCCATACGGTCATCCCGAGCGGAGTCGAGGGGTATTCCAGGCGAATACGAATGTGAGTAAGGTCCAGCTTTTCAGAGGTGTCTTGACTCCGCTCAACAGGATAGAAATACATATTCGACTATGGGTTCGCCCCTCCGGTCATCCCGAGCGGAGTCGAGGGGTGTTCGAGGCGAATATGAAAGTGAGTAAAGTGCAATCGTTTAGCGGTGTCTTGACTCCGCCCGACATGACAGAAATATAAATTCGACTATGGGTTCGCCCCTCCGGTCATCCCGAGCGGAGTCGAGGGGTGTTCCAGGCGAATACGAATGTGAGTAAAGTGCAATTGTTCAGAGGTGTCTCGACTCCGCTCGACATGACAGTGAACTACCTATTATTCTGAGCCATTAGGCTGGGCATTGGCCTACTGGCTGTTCTCCTGAGCATATGAATCCCACCGTCACCCCCGGCGCCCCCTTGCCTCGCGGGTATAAAAAAACCGCCTGCAGTTTGCTGCAGGCGGTTTTCGTCTTATGTATTGCCCTTATGGGGGATATTACATCATTCCCGGCATTCCGCCTCCTCCGCCCATGGGTGGTCCGGAAGGGTTTTCTTCCTTTATGTCGGTAAGGGCACACTCGGTAGTAAGGATCATTCCGGCAACCGAGGCCGCGTTTTCAAGCGCGATTCGGGTCACCTTCTTGGGATCGATGATCCCGGCCTTCAGCATGTCCACATACTTTTCCGATTTGGCGTCGTATCCGAAATCACCTTTGCCTTCGTACACTTTGGCAACGACCACAGACCCTTCGCCACCGGCGTTTTCAACTATGGTCCTCAGGGGTGCTTCTATGGCCCGGGCCACGATCTGCAGGCCGGTTTCTTCATCGGCGTTTTCTACCTTCACTTTCCCAAGGGAGGCCTTGGCGCGAAGGAAGGCAACTCCCCCACCGGCTACGATTCCTTCCTCAACTGCCGCGCGAGTGGCGTGCAAGGCATCGTCTACCCGGTCTTTCTTTTCTTTCATTTCCACTTCGGAAGCGGCACCCACATAGAGTACGGCCACCCCGCCGGCCAGTTTGGCCAGGCGTTCCTGCAGTTTCTCCTTGTCATAGTCGGAAGTGGTCGTTTCGATCTGGGATTTGATTTGGTTCACGCGGCCTTTGATGTTCTTGGCTGCGCCTGCTCCGTTAACGATGGTGGTATTGTCCTTGTCGATACTCACTTTCTCGCAACTTCCCAGCATGTCTATAGTGGTATTTTCCAAAGAAAATCCGCGTTCTTCCGAAATCACGGTACCATTCGTCAGTATGGCGATATCCTCCAGCATGGCTTTTCTCCTGTCGCCAAAACCTGGGGCTTTTACCGCAGCGATCTTCAGGGAGCCGCGAAGTTTGTTGACCACCAGGGTGGCCAGGGCTTCCCCGTCCACATCTTCAGAGATAATCAGGAGGGGTTTTCCGGACTGCGCTACGGGTTCGAGTACCGGAAGGAGATCCTTCATGGTGGAGATTTTTTTGTCAACCAGCAGGATATACGGATTTTCCAGGTTTGCAACCATTTTTTCGGAATCGGTCACAAAATAGGGCGACAAGTATCCCCGGTCGAACTGCATTCCTTCAACCACGTCTACGTAGGTGTCGGTTCCTTTGGCTTCCTCCACGGTGATTACACCTTCCTTGCCCACTTTTTCAAAGGCTTCCGCGATCAGTTCTCCAATGGTCTCATCGTTATTGGAAGAGATGGCGGCTACCTGCTTGATCTTTTCTGAGGAATCGCCCACTTTCTTGGTTTGTTTGGCCAGGTGTTCCACAATGGCTTCCACGGCCTTGTCGATCCCTCTTTTGAGGTCCATCGGATTGGCACCTGCGGCCACGTTCTTAAGCCCTTCCTTAACGATGGCCTGGGCGAGGACAGTGGCAGTTGTAGTCCCGTCTCCGGCGAGGTCACTGGTCTTGGAGGCCACTTCCTTCACCATCTGGGCGCCCATATCCTCCAGGGCATCTTTCAATTCTATTTCTTTCGCTACGGTCACCCCGTCTTTGGTTACCACGGGGGCCCCGAATGATTTGCTGATGATCACGTTACGTCCTTTAGGCCCCAGGGTTACTTTTACCGCGTTGGCCAGGGCATCCACACCCCTTCTAAGTCCGTCCCGTGCTTCTAATTCGAACGTTATATCTTTTGCCATTTCTTATAGTTTGATTTTATAAATTGATTAAATAATTGCTAAAATGTCACTTTCCCGCATCATCAGGTATTCAGTCCCGCCCAGTTTCAACTCGGTTCCGGAATATTTGCCGTAAAGGACGGTATCACCCACTTTAACCGTGATTTTTTCATCCTTGGTTCCGGGACCAACAGCAACAACTTTGCCTTTTTGGGGTTTTTCCTTAGCAGTATCGGGAATGATGATCCCCGAGGCGGTTTTGGTTTCCGCAGCCATGGGCTCAATAAGTACCCGGTCGGCCAATGGTTTGATGTTTAATTTAGCCATATTATACAGTGTTTAAATATTTGAAGTTTCGATTCTTTATCTGACAGAAATTATGCCAATGAAATAAAACTGACATATTGGAAATGAAAAATGCCAGCTTGTCATTAATGCTGGCATTTTGCAGGGGAATACATCCTTAATTACTGGTCCGGATTGGCAGGATTCGCATCCTTGGGGTGCCGGAGTTTCTTCCGGTACGGTTTCTGGTACAGTTTCCGGAACGGTAGTTTCAATATCGTCACCCTGCAGCAATTTGGAATCATTCCCTGCGAAATTGCTTTTGAGGGCTACATTGGATAATAGGATTAAAACAATCAGCAGGCCGGCAAGCGTCCAGGTGCTTTTATCCAGAAAATCCCCTGTTTTTTTAACCCCCCCCACTACCTGGGTTCCTCCTCCTCCGAATGAGGAGGAAAGTCCTCCGCCTTTGGGATTCTGAACCATTACCACCAGCACCAGCAGGAAACATACTATGATGATCAGGACGAGGAAGATAGAAAATGTGCTCATTCGCTATTATTTATCTTTCTGTAAGTTCTTTACCGCTTTTATGCGGTCTGCAAAGAAACTACTTTTTTCCGGATATTTCAAACTTAATATCTTGTAGGCCTGAATGGCTTTTTTGTATTTTTTCTGTTCCAGGTACACCTTGGCCAGGGTTTCGGTCATCAACTCGTTTTTGTCCAGTTTCAGGGAGGATTTGATATCCACCCGTTCCGCAGGGTCATCCCCCGGGACGATCTTCGGATTCTTCTCGATAAACTGGTCGATTAACTCGAATTTTCGCTTACGTGTCGGATGGCTTTTTGTCCCTGTCGGCCTTTCTTCCTTTCCTTCCCGCTCTTCCACTTCGCGTTTCACCGCTTTAAGGGAGGTGAGTTGCAAGCCATTCCCCGAAAGAGTATTTTTCCTTGCGGGTGAAGGTCAGGGGCCTGCCGATTTCCAGGTCTGAAGCCGCTTTTTTCCGTTTTGCGGCCAGGGCTTTATCCACTTCGGGGTCTTTGGACTTGAAAAGGGAGGGATCCAGGATGTCGTCTGCATCTTTAGCAGAACGGGGAAGCGGTTCGTCCTCAGAAGTTTCGATCAGGGCGATGGCCTGCCCTGGGTCGGGCACCACCTCCTCCGCAATGATCGGGTGTTCCTTCAGCGGATTCGTTTTCCCGAGATGGTATCGGCGATGGAATTCTGCAGGAATTCCTCCGAAGTGATAAAATCGAAATAGGATGTCCCTGTCGGCCGTACAGGCGGCGGTCACTTTAAGGGCATTATTGTATTGAAAGCTGTTGAGGTTCCTCAGGCCCTTGAGGTGCAAGGCACTGGCGGCCTGAAAATAAGGATATTCATCAAGTACGTCCTCGAGCTGCCGGGTCTGGTCTTTATCCAGGACTTCCCCGGGGTGCTGCAACAGGTATGTGAAATCCGATACGTTCATAGGTTCTTACCAATCGGCCAGGGATGCATTGAAAATATCCTGGTCGATCCGTTCAAATATTTCTGGTGTGCTTCGTCCCGGACTGATGACAACTGGGCGTTGGCAGGGTAATCATAATAAAATGAAAAGCGTTTTTCACAGTCGGAATCCTCTTTGGTCCGGTTAAAGAATCGCACATTAACACTGATAGTAAGCCGGTTCTGGGCAGCCCGTTGTTCGGCTGTGGCGGTCATGGGCGACACCCGGTATTCCACGATCTCCCCTTCGTACAGCAAATCGCCGTTAGAACTTACCAGGTCCAGGCTGGTCTGGTTCAGGATCAGGTCTTGCAGGGCCAGGGTAAAATCCCGGTCCAGGCCTGGATCAAAAGTAGACCCTGGGCTCTGGGAGGCATAGTTCTGAAAATAGTTCACCTGGAACGTCTGGGCCGTACCCACATCCCCACCGGTAAAATTATAGGCCCCGCACCCGGAAAGGGCGAGGGTGGCGAGTGCCAGCAATGTGGATGGAATGAGATTTTTTCAAGGAAGCTGTCTTGCTTTTGATTAATGCCCCGGTCAGAGATCGTATTGTTTGATTTTTCGGTACAGGGTGCGTTCGGAGATTCCCAGTTCCGCTGCTGCCGCCTTGCGTTTGCCCCGGTTCCGGTCCAGCGATTTTTTGATGAGTTCGATCTCCTTATCCTGTAAAGATAAGGTTTCTTCCTCTTCTATTTCCTCTGCGAAGTCGTACTTGTCATCAGGTGCTGCGGCTTCCGGCCGCTCCTCCCGCCGCTGCGGCAGGGGCAGTACTTCCATGGCCTCGCTTTCCTCCTCGTAATCCTCCCCATTTGATCCGTAGATTTTGCGGATCAGGGTCTCATTTTCCTCCTGCACCTTGGAGGTATCACTGGTCTTCAGCAATTCCAGGGTGAGTTTCTTGAGGTCGTTCAGATCACTTTTCATATCAAACAGCACCTTGTAAAGGATCTCCCGTTCATTGCTGAAATCGCCTTCTTTCGCTTTGGTACCGATCACGGCAGGCAAAGTGGAATTGTTCGCATTCGGCAGGTAACTATTCAGGGTGGCAGCCGAAATATTCCGGCTTTCCTCCAGTACCGAAATCTGTTCAGCCACGTTTCGCAGCTGGCGGATATTGCCAGGCCACCGGTATTTTATCAGCAGCTGTACGGCATCGTCTTCCAGCCTGATGGTCGGCATTTTATATTTGTGTCCGAAGTCGGAAGCGAATTTTCGGAACAACAGGTGAATGTCTTCCTGCCGGTCCCTCAGGGGCGGAATATGGATGTCCACAGTACTCAGCCTGTAATAGAGATCTTCCCTGAATTTGCCTTTCTGAATGGCTTCGATCATGTTCATGTTGGTGGCTGCCACAATCCGCACGTTTGTCTTCTGCACCTGGGAGGAACCTACTTTCAGGAATTCCCCGTTCTCCAGGATCCTAAGGAGCCGCACCTGGGTGGGCAGGGGCAGTTCGCCGACCTCGTCGAGGAAGATGGTTCCCCCGTCGGCTACCTCAAAATACCCGCTCCGGGTCTGGGTAGCGCCGGTGAAGGAGCCTTTCTCATGTCCGAAAAGTTCACTGTCGATGGTGCCTTCCGGAATGGCGCCGCAGTTCACCGCTATATACTTGGCATGCTTCCGGTGAGACAGGGAATGAATGATCTTGGGGATCACTTCCTTTCCCACACCGCTTTCGCCGGTGACCAGCACCGAAATATCCGTGGGGGCCACCTGCATCGCTTTTTCCAGGGCACGGTTGAGTTTGACATCGTTTCCGATGATCTCAAAGCGTTGTTTTATGGCTTGAATAGATTCCATTGCTGTTGCTTCTTGCGTTCTGGGATTCCGGTTACCCGGATGGGTCAGGCGTAGCCGACCGCTGTCCCTATGAGGGTGGCCGAGGTACAATCCCTGATGGCCACCTGTACAAAATCACCTTTCTGGTAGTGCTCTTTTGGAAAGACCACGACCGTATTCTGCGAATTGCGCCCCATCCAGTGCTGGTCCGATTTTTTGGAATGCCCTTCAACAAGGACCTCCTCAACCTTACCCAGATGCTGCCGGGTACGGTAAAGTCCGTGCTGTTGCTGCAGATCAATGATCTCCCTCAGCCTTCTCTTCTTTACTTCATCCGGCACGTCATCAGGAAGTTTCCTGGCGGCCAGGGTGCCCGGGCGCTCGGAATAGGCGAACATAAACCCAAAATCATACTTCACATATTCCATAAGGGAAAGGGTATCCCGGTGGTCAGCTTCAGTTTCCGATGGGAAGCCCGCGATCATATCCTGGCTGATGGCCACATCGGGCATGATTTCACGGATATTGTCGATGAGTTCCATATACTCTTCCCGGCTATGTTGCCGGTTCATCGCTTTCAGGATGCGGTTGCTGCCGCTTTGAACGGGCAGATGGATATACTTGCAGATATTCGGGTAACGGGCCATGGTCTGTATCACCCCGAGGGTCATGTCCTGCGGGTTTGAGGTGGAAAACCGGATCCGCATGCGCGGCTGCGCCCGGGCTACCATCCCCAGCAAACCGGCAAAATCCACGGCTGCGGCTTTCTGCATCTCCGAGGCGTATACGAGGTCCTTTTTGAGTCCGCCGCCGTACCACAGGTAGCTGTCCACATTCTGTCCGAGGAGGGTAACTTCCCGATAGCCCTGCTCCCAAAGCCGGGACACTTCCCGGAGTATGGATTGGGGATCCCGGCTGCGTTCCCGGCCGCGGGTAAAGGGCACCACGCAAAAGGTACACATGTTGTCACAACCACGGGTAATGGATACGAAGGCCGTAACCCCGTTGGAATCCAGGCGCACAGGGGAAATATCCCCATAGGTCTCTTCCCGGGAAAGAAGGACGTTCACGGCATTCCGCCCGTCATCCACCTCCCGGACCAGCTTGGGGAGGTCTTTGTACGCGTCGGGCCCCACGACCATATCCACGATCTGCTCTTCCTCCAGCAACTGGCTCTTCAGCCGTTCTGCCATACAGCCCAGGACCCCGACTTTCAGGTCCGGGCGGTTCTTCTTCACCGCATTGAATTTCTCCAAGCGCTTGCGGACGGTCAATTCCGCCTTTTCCCGGATGGAGCAGGTATTCACCAGGATCAGGTCTGCCTCCTCCATCCTCGGCGTGGTATTAAAACCGGCCCCTGCCAGGATGGACGCCACAATCTCGCTATCCGAGAAGTTCATCTGGCAGCCATAACTCTCTATATACAGTTTGCGGGAATTGGCTTCCCGCTCCTTCCGGACCAGGGCTTTTCCCTGTACCGATTCATCTATTACCTTCTCCATGGATCTTTAAGGTTTCGCCTGTATTTTAAGGAGGCAAAGATACTATTTAAACGCCGTTTATGACAATATGACAGTTAATAATTTAATAAAAATAACGCAACTGGAGGAGTTGGTTTTCATCCTACATTTATAGGACTTAACCATAAACTTTTTATTATGAAGCAACTGAAGGCCCCATTCCTGTTCATTGCATTGTTTCTCTCTGTTTCCTGTAGCAAGGAGGATAAGCCGGACGGAGAATATGCAGACTATCTGGTAGCCCGGCCCATCACCATGACCAGGGCCGAATTCCAGAACAGTGTTGAGGTGATCGGCCCCAAACCTGTTGAAGAGTCCGGAAAAATATATGCCTACGGGAACTATGTCTTCGTTAACGACAAGTATAAAGGGGTGCATGTCATCGATAACTCGGACCCCAGCTCCCCAAAAAAGATCGCTTTTATCAAGATCGCCGGCAATGTCGACATCTCCGTCAAAGGGGATTACCTGTATGCCGATAGCCTGACCGACCTGATCGTACTGGATATTTCCGATTTAAACCATATCCGGATCGTGAAGCGGTTGTACAACGTGCTTGCGGATCATGTGGTATGGCCTGCGGAGGCCGATATATTTGAGTACGGCGACATCGATTATGAGAATGAGGTATTACTGGGATGGGAACTCGCCACCGAGAGGAGGCGGGTGGAAGAAACGCCTTTGTGGAGGGATGATGTATTGTTCGCGGAAGTGGCTTCCGATGCAGGGATAGGCCAGGGCGGCTCCCTGGCACGCTTCAGGATAGTGGGGGACTACCTCTACGCAGTAGATAGCCATACCATTAATATATTCAATATAGGCGAGCTCGAAAACCCGCAGGAATTACCCGACCTGAACGCGGGGTTTGATATTGAAACGGTTTTCAGCCAGGGCGACTACCTCTTCCTGGGCAGCATGCGTGGGATGTATATATATGGTATCACCGATCCCGCCCACCCGGAATTCATTTCGGAGTTCCAGCACGGCACTGCCTGCGACCCGGTGGTTGTGGACGGATCCCACGCCTTCGTCACCCTTAGGGGGGGCAACGCCTGCGGTGCCACGGAAAGTGGACTGTTTGTCATAGACATTTCCAACCTCACCCAACCCGTACTCCAGGCAAGCTATCCCATGGACGAACCTTATGGATTGGGGGTAAGGGACAATAAACTCTTTGTATGTGACGGCCAATCGGGCCTTAAGGTCTTTGACAAGTCCGAGGTGGAGCAATTGCGGCCCCTCAATCAGTTTACAGACCTCGCTGCTTATGATGTGATCCCCCTGCAACAATGCCTCCTGGTGGTGGGCGATGGAAACCTTTATCAATATAGCTACCTACAGGACGACCTGAAGTGGATCAGTACCTTTAGCCTCTGAAACCCCCTCGCACAAAAGACCTTAGGCATCCGTACCCCCGGATGCCTTTTTTGTGCCCTGCCGGAATATTAAAATCCCAAATAAAAAAATTGACATACTTTTGTGACTTCAAAAACCATTGAATGGCAAAGAATTTAGTCATCGTAGAGTCGCCTGCCAAGGCAAGGACCATAGAGAAATTCCTGGGGAAGGATTACAAGGTGGAATCCAGCTTTGGTCACATAGCCGACCTGCCTTCCAAGGAATTGGGAGTGGATGTGGCAAATAACTTTACCCCGAAATATATTGTTGACAAGGAGAAAAAGAGCATTGTCAGGAAACTGAAAGACCTGGCAAAAAAAGCCGATATCATCTGGCTGGCCAGCGATGAAGACCGGGAGGGAGAAGCCATTTCATGGCACCTGGCGGAAACCCTGGCCCTTGAAAAAAATAAAACCCGCCGGATCGTTTTCAATTCCATCACCAAGAACGCCATCCAACACGCCATCGCAAATCCGCGCGATATCAATTACGATTTGGTGAATGCCCAGCAGGCCCGCCGGGTGCTGGACCGCCTGGTAGGGTATGAGCTTTCTCCGGTTCTCTGGAAAAAAGTGAAACCGGGGCTTTCGGCAGGAAGGGTGCAATCTGTGGCCGTCCGCCTGATCGTGGAACGGGAACGAGAAATAGATGCCTTCGAAACAGTGGCATCCTTCCGGATACAGGCGGAGTTCAAGACCGATTCGGGGGAGGCATTCAACTGCGAAACTGAATAAAACATTCGGCAGCAGGCAGGAAGCCGAGGCTTTCCTGAAAAAAAATATCGGGAGTACCTTTTCGGTGGCGGAACTGGATACAAAACCGGCCAAAAAATCGCCGGCGGCCCCTTTCACGACTTCCACGCTGCAGCAGGAAGCCTCGAGGAAATTGTATTTTTCCGTGGCCAGGACCATGCAGGTGGCACAGCGACTATACGAAGCCGGGCTCATCACCTATATGCGAACGGACAGCGTAAACCTCTCAAAGGAAGCCATCATGGCGGCCAAGGACGCCATAATTGAAAATTACGGGGAACGCTACAGCACGGTCCGGAATTTCAAGTCCAAAACCAAAGGGGCCCAGGAAGCCCACGAGGCTATCCGGCCCACGGACATGAGGGACCAGTCGCCCAGGCTGGAGCAAGACCAGGCGCGGCTATATGAATTGATATGGATGCGTACCCTGGCCTCCCAGATGAGCGATGCCGAACTGGAACGTACCCATGCGAAAGTGCAATCTTCCGGTCACGGGGAGTTGTTCAGTGCCAACGGGGAGATGATCCGCTTCGATGGGTTCCTTAAAGTATACATGGAAGGGAAAGACGAAGAAGATCTCGCCGATGAGCAGGAAGGGATCCTGCCCACCCTCAGGATTGGGGAGAAACTGGAAAATAGTTATATACAGGCAACCCAGCGGTTCACCAGGCCCCCATACCGGTATACTGAGGCCACCCTGGTAAAGAAACTGGAGGAACTGGGGATCGGAAGGCCATCAACCTATGCCCCTACCATCTCCACCATTCAGAATCGTGGATATGTGGAGAAAGGCAGTATCGACGGAACCGAACGATCCTATCTCCAGTTGAAGCTACAGGATGGAAACCTGAGTTCCAAGGAACTGACCGAGACTGTGGGGTCTGACAAAGGCAAGCTGGTACCCACCGATATCGGGATGGTGGTCAACGACTTTCTGGTCAACCATTTTTCCAATATCATGGACTATAATTTCACGGCCAAAGTAGAAAAAGACTTCGATGAGATCGCCTCCGGAGATGAAGATTGGCAAAAAGTGATGCGCGATTTCTACAAGGATTTCCACCCCAATGTGCAGGACGTGGAGGAAAATGCAGACCGGGCCAGCGGGGAGCGAGTGCTGGGCACCGATCCCAAGACCGGGAGGCAGGTGGCCGTGCGCCTCGGGAAATTTGGCCCCATGGTGCAGATAGGCACGGTGGACGAGGAGGAGAAACCACTCTTCGCCAGCCTGTTGCCCGACCAGTCCATCGCCACCATTACCTATGAGGAGGCCATGGACCTATTTAAGCTACCCAGGAAACTGGGCACGTATAAGGGAGAAGAAGTGGAAGCCAATGTGGGCAGGTATGGCCCCTATGTGCGGTATGGGAAGAAATTCGTTTCCCTTGGGAACGGGGAGAGTGCCTTTGATGTCGATATGGACCGGGCCATCGAACTGATCCAGGCAAAGGAACGGGCAGACGCCCCGATTGCTACCTACCAGGGGAAACCGGTTACCAAAGGGAAAGGCCGGTTCGGGCCCTTTATCAAATGGGACAATATGTTTATCAACGTAAGCAAGAAAGTATAATTTTGATAACCTATCCGAAGAGGATATTGCCGAACTCATTGAAGCCAAGAAGAAAAAGGAATCCGAAAAGCTGGTCAGGGAATGGGCAGACGAGGGGATCCGCATAGAAAAGGCCCGCTGGGGCCGGCATACGATTATAAAAGGCAGGACAAGCGTGGAAATACCCAAAGAAGTGGATGTTTCCGGGCTGTACCCTTGAAGACGCCCGCGCCTTTATAGAAAATAAGAAACCCAAGAAGAAATCCAGGAAAACAAAAGGCTGATCCCGTGGTATGGCATTTGATTTTTTAGTTCCGGTAAGCAAAAAAGTACTTGCCCATTGCGAGTTGCTCCCCCCCCAGGCACTGGGTAAAAATGTATTTATGCATACCGAACGGGACGGTTTACCGGTCCTGGCAAATGCTTCTTTCGCTATCCTCGGGGTCAATGAATCCAGGAACGCCTTTGAGAAGAAAACGGAAGCCCCTGGATATTTCAGAAATCCGGATGGCGCTATACCGGCTTATGATGGGCAACTGGAACGCCACCATTGTAGACCTGGGCGATATTAAGAAGGAGAAACCGTGGAAGATACCTATTTTGTGGTGAAGGAGGTGGTGGCCGAATTACTGGAGGAAAATATCATTCCTATTATCATCGGAGCCACTCAGGATATTACCTATCCCACCTACCGGGCCTTTGACGGGATCCGGGAAATGGTGAACCTGGTAGCCGTGGACAGTCGCTTTGATTTCGGTGCCGATGAAGAACTGATCTCTTCCCATTCCTATATGAGTAAGATCATCACCGACAAACCCAATAACCTTTTTAATTTTTCCAATCTGGGCTACCAAAGCTATTTCAATGCCCAGGAGGAAATCGACCTCATGGAACGGCTCTTCTTTGATGCCTACCGCCTGGGGGAAGTAACTACAGACATTACCCTGGCAGAACCCTTGTTGCGAAACGCCCACATCATCAGTATCGATGCGAGGGCCATCAAAGCCGGCGAGATGGGAGTTTCCGCTCCTTTTCCCCCAATGGGTTCAATGGCCGGGAGATATGTGCCATCGCTCGCTATGCGGGGATCAGCGACGAAGTATCGGTCTTTGGGATGTATGAGATCGAAAACCATCCCCAGGCCTTCCAACTAACCGCCCAGATCATCTGGTATTTTATGGAAGGGTTCAATTACAGGGTGAAGGAATACCCTTCTGCAAAGAACGACGACTTCAGTAAATTCATCGTCCCCTCTGAAACCGAGGAACTGGTTTTCTTCAAAAGCCATCTGACAGAAAGGTGGTGGGTGGAGGTCCCATCCCTCCTTACTTCACATACTAAATCCAAATCACCGGCGTTATTACCATGCACCGAGCAGGACTATCTGGACGCATGCGATCAGATCATTCCTGAAAGGTGGTTTAAAGCCTATAAGAAAGGTTTTAACTGATGAGCGGATAATTTTAAAGTGCAGACCGGCAGGTTTGTACAATAAATTATTCAAAATACAGTTTTAGTGAGTAATAAACACCATTTCTGTTTATCGTCTAAATCGAAATTTAACCTAAAGTATGAAGAAGCTATTGTTATCCTCTATAGCGTTTGTTTTTTTGCTCTCAAGCTGTGGCTCAAAAACTAAAGGCGAACTGGTCGGGGTCCAGGGTAAAAAATGGTATCCCGAAAAACCTTACGGCATGGAGCTGATCCCACAGGGGCGCATTTATCATGGGGAAAAGTGAAGAGGACATGGCCAATGTCCTGAATGCACCAACCAAAACCGTTACCGTACGATCTTTTTATATGGACGACACTGAGATCACAAACAGTGAATACCGCCAGTTTGTGGAATGGGTGCGCGATTCCATTGTGAGGACCCGCCTGGCCATCCTTGCGGATGAACTGGGAATGGGACCCGAAGACGGAGGGATCGGGGAATATGCATTTAAAGACGCAGACACCACCAAAATGACTGTATACGACAGGTATATGCTCGACAATTATTCCGGGATGGGGGCAACTGGCTACGAAGGCCGCGCCCTGAATACGGATGAAGACCTGATCTGGGACGTTGCCGATTACCCGGATGAATACTATACCGAGGTCATGGACTCCATGTATATTCCCTGAAGAGGAATCCTATAACGGTCGCCGTTCCATCGATGTGACCAAGCTGAAAGTACAAGTATAGCTGGATGGATATCGAGGCTGCCGCGCGCTCCAGAGAGGGCAGGAGGAAAGACTTCATCAAGCATGAAGAACTGGAGATCTACCCGGATACCACCGTATGGATCCGCGATTTCGAATATTCCTACAACGAACCCATGCACAATGATTACTTCTGGCACGATGCCTATAGTGATTATCCCGTGGTGGGGGTAAACTGGAAGCAGGCCAAGGCATTCTGCAACTGGCGAACCAAATTCAAGAACGATTTCCAGAAAGAACGCGGCAAGCAATTTGTGAACCAGTTCCGCCTCCCTACTGAGGCCGAATGGGAATATGCGGCCCGCGGCGGGATCGAAGGGGGCAGCTATCCCTGGGGTGGTCCTTATGTTATCAGTGACACCGGTTGCTTTATGGCCAATTTCAAACCGCAACGGGGAGACTATGCTGCAGACACGGCCCTGTATACCGTAGAAGCCAAATCTTACGAACCCAACGACTACAATTTGTATAACATGGCCGGTAACGTATCGGAATGGACGAATTCCAGCTACTACCCCGGTTCTTATGAATACGCCTCCACTATGAACCCGAATGCGGATTCAGGTGACAATGCCCGAAAGGTGATCAGGGGGGGCTCCTGGAAAGATGTGGCCTACTTCCTGCAGGTAAGCACGAGGGACTACGAATACCAGGATTCGGCAAGGAGTTACATCGGATTCAGAACTGTCCAGGATTACATGGGCGAGGAAGATTCCACACGATAATTGTATAACCTGTTCAAACTTTAACCAAATACTTATTTTTATCAATAAACTTAAATCAATGAATTATGGCACAGTCAAGATCAACAAAGAAATTATTTAACATGGCCTACGGGCTGGGAGCATCGGTGGTGATCATCGGGGCGTTGTTCAAAATCCTTCACTGGGAGTTCGGACCCCTGACAGGAGGCCTCCTCCTCGCGATCGGTCTGATCACAGAAGCACTGATCTTCGCTATTAGCGCTTTTGAACCTGTAGATGACGAATACGATTGGGCTTTGGTTTACCCCGAACTTACCGGGGGGAAAGGCAACGGAAAAAATGATGCCAAGGAGGCCAAGGAAGCCGAAGGCATGTTGTCCAGGAAACTGGATCAGTTGCTGAAAGAAGCCAATATCGATGCCCAGCTGTTCGACAGCCTTGGAAACAGTATCCGCAACTTCGAAGGAGCCGCCAAAGGTATTGCCCCTACAGCAGATGCCATTGAGCACACCAAGAAGTACTCTGAAGAGCTTTCTATGGCCGCCGCCCAAATGGAGTCTTTGAACAGCCTCTATAAGGTGCAGCTTGAAAGCGCAAGCCGACAGGCTTCCATCAACGAGGAAGTGGTTCAGAATGCCGGTGCCCTGAAAGATCAAATGGAATCCCTGGCTTCCAATCTTTCCTCCCTGAACGGAGTGTATGGTGGCATGTTAACAGCCATGAGCAGCAGAAACTAATTAGTTCCCTGACACTGTTCCCAAATCAACTGAATAATCAATACTAATTAGAAAACATGGCATCAGGAAAACAATCCCCGCGGCAGAAGATGATCAACCTTATGTATTTGATCTTCATCGCTATGCTCGCGCTGAATATGAGTAAAGAAGTTCTGGCGGCCTTCGGTCTTATGAACGAAAAGCTGGAAGCTTCTAATACCAAGATTACCGATAATAATGACGCTTTTTTGGCCAACCTGGAGACGAAAGCCTCTGAAGACGCCGTAAAGTATGCCGATTTATATCAGGATGCGAAACAGATTAAACAGCTTTCGCAGGAGTATTACACCTACCTGGAGAATCTTAAGAAAAGCATGGTGAAGGATGTGGAAGATCCGAAAGACTACCAGGTGATGGATAAATCAGATTACCTCGACCAGAAATTCTGGCAGGGCGATAACCTCGCCCCGGAAGGAAGGGAATTCATGAAAAGGATCCATGAATACCGTGCGAACGTTCTCAATATCCTTGGAGATGACTTCGGTCAGGTCCAGGCCATTGTAAACGAACGATTCAAAACCGGGGACGAGAAGGGGAAAGTCCGCCGCAGGGACGGGGTCAATGTAGACTGGCTCCAGTACAATTATGAAGGCTTTCCGCTGATTGCCTCCCTGACCAAGATCACTGCGCTGCAGTCTGATATCAAAGCGACCGAAGAGGCCGCGTTGAAAGCGATGCTGCAAGGCGAGCTGACCAGCCAGGTTTCCCTTACAAACTATTCCACCCTCCTGGAACAGGAAAAGGCGGCTTTTTACGCCGGGGAAAAGTTTAAGGGGAGTATCGTACTCGGGAAGACCGATAAATCGGCCAAGCCGGTGAAAGCGGAATTGACCCTGGACGGCAGGAAACTGGCCGAAGGCAAAGACTATGAACTCCAGGAAGGTGGCGTGCAGATGCTGATCGGCGCCGGCAACCCGGGAGATCACCAAATTGCCGGAACCCTTATCTATATGCAGGACGGAGTAGAAACGGAAGTACCGGTGAAGAACACTTTCTCCACCATTACCAAGCCGAATGCCGCCGTAATTGCTGCGGATAAGATGAACGTGGTTTACCGTGGGGTTTCAAACCCTATGACCATCTCCATCCCGGGAGTTCCTGACAATAAAGTATCGGCTTCTGCCCCCGGCCTTTCACGCCGAAGCGGCAGCCAGTATATCATGAACCCTGGTACAGGACGTACCGTGACCATTGTAGCCTCCGGTGTATTGCCAGACGGGCAACGGATCAGCACCCCAGCTGAATTCAGGATCAAGGATATCCCGAGGCCGGCCGGTTCGGTCCGTGGAGAAGCCGGAAGCGTTTCCATGCCCCGGAAAAACCTTGAGATCTCTACCGTTGGCGCCCTGCTGGAAGACTTTGACTTTGACCTGAACCTTGCGGTAAGCGGTTTCAAGTTCAAAGTGCCCGGGCAACCTACTGTTGAGGTTCGCGGAGACAAACTGGACGATAGGGCAAAATCGGCCCTGCGACGTGCCGGAAGGGGTGATGCGGTGCAGATCTTCGATATCGAAGCCTACATCACCAATAACAAAAGCTATAAGTTGAAGAAGGTATCTCCCGTGGTTGTGGAGATCACAAACTAAGAACATTAAATTGTAATTTTATGAATTGGAAGCATATAATATTGGTTGGAGCCCTCGCTGCGCTGCCAACGGTTACTATGGCTCAGGCAAATATCCTGAATGCCAAAAAGCCGGAGGAAATCGGGAAGAAAACCGAGGCGCAGATCCTGGCCGATAATGACACTCCCCTGGATTACGGGTATGTGGACGACAGGGACATCCTCTGGTCCAAAACCGTCTGGGAGGTCATCGACCTGGACCAAAGGGTGAATTTCCCCCTGTATTATCCGCTCGATACCATCGATATCGGTGCCGACCGGCGATCCCTCTATGATGTACTGATCAAGAACATCAAAAACGGGAAACTGACTGATGTTTATGTGGATTCCTATTTCACGGAAAAACGTAAATTCAGCGACCTGGCCGCTACCCTCAAAAAGGTGGATACCACCGATCTCGGGTACGAGCAATACAATGCAGGCGAACAGATCTCCCCTGAGTATATCAATCAGCGGGAACTGACTGCTGCCGATATTGAAGAATACCGCATCAAAGGGATCTGGTATTTCGACAAGCGGCAGGGGGAACTGAAGTACCGCTTGCTGGGGATTGCCCCGGTGGCGCCCGACGTTAACTTCATTGACGACGAAAGCATGGCCCCCGAAGACGCCCTGGTGGAATTGTTCTGGGTATGGTACCCAAGCGCCCGCCAGATCCTTCACAAGGCCAAGGTGTTTAACCAACGGAATTCAGCTATGCCCATATCCTTCGATATGCTCCTGAATTCACGAAGGTTCAATGCCGTGATCTACAAGGAGGATAACGTCCACGGAGACCGTGAGATCAAGGATTATATTGCAGATAACGCCTTGTTCCAGCTTCTGGAAGCGAATCGGATCAAAGAAGAGATCCGGGACCGCGAACAGGACATGTGGGCGTATTAACGCGGTACAGGGACCGGCCGTGTTGAGTGTGCCATCAGCGCTCCCGGCTTGCCTGTTCCCATACATTTAGAATTCCAATTCACAATATATTCGGAAACCCCGGCCATGCTGCCGGGGTTTTTTATGGGGTCAATGGTTTTCCCCCTCCCCAATTCAAGGTAGATCCTTCCACTGAATAATGCCGGCAGCATGGAATTTTTGCGGAACACGCCACCAGCTTCTCCGTGAAAAGGGCTGTCATTACAAGTTAAGGCGAGACGCGGCGATCTCCTTCAAGGTATTTGGAGCAATATTTATGGGATTTCTCACGCTCACTGCGTTCGGTTCGAAATGACAGGTATGGGTTATTTCAGAGGATAAACAATACGACCAAATTGTCATTCCAACGGAGTACAGCAAGGAGGAATCTCGCTGTTGGGGTACCGATCTCACCCATATGGCACAACAGATCATCCATGGGAATGCCAACGCTTACTTTGGGAGCAATATTGGCCGGCACAAATGACACTAAAATTTCATTTGCCCCGGGGTTCCTAACCCCGCCCCATTACAAATTAGATCCTTCCAATGAAAAATGCCGGCAGTTCATATTTAATTTCCTGCTACTGCTACTGCTACTGCTACTACTACTGCTACTGCTACTACTTCCTGCCCACTTTTCAGTAAGCCGCCTCGTTTGTCTACATTTGCGCCATGGTAGACTATCTGGTCATAGGGCTGGGCCTGGCAGGACTTGCATTTTGTGAGACCCTGGAAAGGGAAGGTCGTTCCTTCCGCGTGATAGACGACGGCGGTCCCGCAGCCTCCCGGGTAGCCGGCGGGATCTACAATCCGGTGGTACTCAAAAGGCTTAACAAGGCCTGGAAGGCAGAGCTGCAACTGCCGCTGGTGGCCCCGTTTTACAGCAGGCTCGATGAAAAACTGGGGACCAGTTACCATCACAGCATCCCCATATTCCGCCGATTCTCATCCGTCGAGGAACAAAACCAATGGGTCACGGCTGCAGACTCCACGGCATTGGGCGCCTTCCTCTCTGCCGAAATCCACCGGAATAAAAACCCTTCCCTCCTGGCACCTTACGGACTCGGGGAAGTATCCGGAACCGGCAGGGTGGATACCGGATCGCTGCTCTCAGCCTACACAGGCCTCTTAAAGACCAGGGGGCTTTTGATCCCCACCCGTATGGACTTTGGGAAGTTAAAACTTCAGGATGATTCTGTGGACTATGACAGGGTCACCGCCAGGAATATTGTCTTTACAGAGGGGTTCGGACTTCAGGAGAACCCATACTTCAACTACCTGCCACTGCAGGGAAACAAAGGGGAGTACCTGGAAATCAACTGCCCCGGCCTCAGGGAGGACCGAATTATCAAGGGCCCTGTCTTCCTTATTCCTTTAGGGGATGATAACTACCTGGCCGGAGCGACCTATGAGTACCGGTATACAGACAGGTCTCCAAGCCGTAAAGCCAGGGAGTACCTGTGCCATAAACTGGACGAACTGCTCACCTGCCCGTATACGGTCTGCGGTCAATCAGCCGGCATCCGGCCGACCGTGCCGGACAGGCGAGCCCTGGTCGGGCGGCACCCGGTACATAGAAACATGTTTGTAATGAATGGTTTCGGGTCCCGGGGGGTGATGCTCGCGCCCTACGCTGCCCGACAGCTATGGCAGGTTGCGGAGGAAGAAGGTGCCGTGGATCCCGAAATAGACATTGCCCGGTATGCATCCCTTCGGCTCACCGGGAATTCGTAGCCCGGGGGTCGTAATGGATAAAAAAGTTGATCCAGATATTGCGGGAGAGGCGGATGATGACGGGCATGAACACAATGAGCGTCCCAACAATGGCCATAAAAGTAGGTACCAGGCTTGCGCCGAAAATAAGGAAGACGATCACAAAGGTGGCCACGGCAAAGGCGATGCCCAACGCGTAACTTACATACATGGCACCGTAAAAAAAGGAGGGCTCTATTTTGTAGCGGGTCCCGCATTGTGAGCATCGCTCGTGCATTTTAAACAGGCTCCCGAGACGGTAAGGGTTCTTTTCAATATACATGGATTCCCCGTGGCATTTCGGGCAACTTCCTGTTAAAATGCTGTAGAGTTTGCTTCCTTTTTTTAACATTTGCACCAAATTTTGACAAAGGTACCTAATTGCATCCTCTCATTTTGTAACCCCGGTCACAATCCATGCTGAACGTCCACAATCTTTCTGTTTCCTTCGCCGGAGATCTCCTTTTCGAAGAGATTGCATTCCGCCTGAATCCGGGAGACCGCGTGGGCCTGATTGGCCGGAACGGGGCCGGCAAATCCACACTCCTGAAGATCCTGGCCGGAGATATGAAACCCGATTCCGGGTCCCTGGCTACAGACAAGGAGGTCAGGATCGGCTTCCTCCGACAGGATATTGAATTTATCCAGGGACGTACCGTCCGGGAAGAGGCTTACCAGGCATTCGGAGAGCTAAAATCCCTGGAGGGGAAACTGGATAGGGTGAACCAGCAACTGGCCGAAAGGGAGGATTATGAAAGCGAAGGGTACCACCAGCTGATGGTAGACCTGAATGAACTTACCCACCGATACGACATCCTCGGAGGGTACCGCTACCAGGGCGAAACCGAAAAAATCCTCAAAGGGCTCGGATTTAAACCGGCTGACTTTGAGCGGCAAACGGACACATTTTCCGGCGGCTGGCGGATGCGGCTCGAACTGGCCAAGCTCCTGCTGCAGGAGAATGACATCCTGCTCCTGGATGAACCGACAAACCACCTCGACATAGATTCCATTATCTGGCTGGAGCAATTTTTGCAACAATTTCCAGGGGCCGTAATGATCGTATCCCACGACAAAATGTTTCTGGACAATGTCACAAACCGCACCATTGAGATTTCGCTGGGCCGCATTTACGATTACCAGCAACCCTATTCCCGGTACCTGGGCATACGGGAGGAAATACGGGAACAGCAACTGAACGCACGCAAAAATCAGGAACGGGAGATACAGCAGGCCGAACGGTTGATAGAAAAATTCCGCGCCAAGTCTACCAAGGCTTCCATGGCCCAGTCCCTGATCAAGAAACTGGACCGCATGGAACGGATCGAAGTGGATGGGGAAGACCATTCGGTGATGAAGGTGCGGTTTAACGTATCGGTTACCCCGGGGAAAGTAGTAGCCGAAATGCGCAACCTATCAAAGAGCTACGGCCGAAAGGAGGTCCTGGCGGGAATCGACCTTCTCCTGGAGCGCGACAGTAAAATCGCCTTTGTGGGGCAGAACGGGCAGGGGAAGACCACCCTGGCCAGGATCCTCGTGGGCGACCTGGAACATGAGGGGCACCTCAAAATAGGCCACAATGTCCAGATCGGGTATTTTGCCCAGAACCAGGCCGAATTCCTGGACGGGGGAAAAACCGTCCTGGATACCATGACAGATGCGGCCAATGAATCCAACCGGGCCAAAGTCAGGGATATCCTGGGGGCTTTTCTCTTCAGCGGGGATGATGTACACAAGCCGGTAAAAGTACTCTCCGGCGGCGAACGAAACCGGCTGGCCCTGGCCAAACTGCTGCTGCAACCCTTCAACGTCCTGGTCATGGATGAGCCTACCAACCATTTGGACATCCGTTCCAAACAGGTTTTGAAGGAAGCCCTGCAACATTTTAACGGGACCCTGGTCCTGGTGTCGCACGACCGGGATTTCCTGCAGGGGCTTACAGACAAGGTCTATGAATTCAGGGATCATGCGATCCGGGAGTACCTGGGAGATATCAATTATTACCTGGAGCAGCGGCAGGCAGAAGATTTCAGGGCAATCGAAAGGAAAACAACGCCCGATTCGGCAGCCGGCAAAGGGAAACGGCCGGAACAGGATTATCGTCAACAAAAGAAAGTGAAATCCCTGAAGAACCGGTTGAGCGCCCTGGAAGGGGAAATCTCCGCCCTGGAAAAGCACATATCCGAAACGGATCATGAGCTGTTGATGAATTATGACCAGACCATTGGCAGGGAAAATTTTTTCGATGAGTACCAGAAAAACAAAAAGGAACTTGAAAACCGGATGAAAGATTGGGAACGGCTCAGTTTGGAACTGGAAAAACTCACCCGGGAGCCCGGATCCTGACCCATCGGTAATCCTTACACCACATCATTCCCGTATTTTACAACAAAGGAGGGTATTTTGTCGACAAAAAGATTGAAATATCAGACCAAGTAGCTACTTTTGATGTAAGTAATTTCCGTAGGTAATAATAGAAATTTTTGGAATTACGGGTTTTATATTCTCTTAGCAAAGGTTGTATGAATAAGATATTCCTACTTTTCCTTATAGTTATCGGTTCTTTCAGTGGGGCATATGCCAAAATCCCCACTGCCGAGAAGCAGGCGCTTATAGACCTTTTTGAAAGCACCAATGGCTACCATTGGGTGAGGAAATGGGATCTCAGCCAACCGGCTTCGGAATGGAACGGAATCAGGATTGCCGAAGACCACGTCGTGGAGATAAACCTGTTCAGGAATAACCTCATGGGGCCCCTGCCGGAAAGTTTGGGCGATTTGAAAAACCTGACCGTACTCAACCTGGCCTTCAATAATATCACAGGCGAATTCCCGGCCAGCCTGGTGAAATTGTATAAACTAAAGGTGCTCAAGCTGGAAATGAACCGAATGAAGGGCACCCTCCCTTCCGATATAGGAAAAATGGCCGGCCTGGAGGAACTATCCGCATTCAATAACTTTTTCAGCGGGCGTATCCCTGAAAGCCTGGGAGATATTGCAGGTTTGAAGGTACTCAACCTGTCCAGCAATGAACTCTGGGGAGAAATTCCGGAAAGTATCGGAAAGTTAACCCAATTGGAAAGCCTGGGCCTTTTTGAAAATACACTTTACGGGGAAATACCGGCCGAACTGGGGCAGCTCTCCAGGCTTAAAGAGCTGGTGCTGGCAAACAACAAGCTCGGCGGGGCTATTCCCGAGGCATTCGGACAACTGGCCAGCCTGAAAGTCCTCCAGCTGCAAAACAATGAGTTTGATTCTTTCAAAACCCTGGAATCCATGGACCGGAACCAATTTTTGGTGATCGACTACGATTCGAAGGAAGATCGCGAAAATTTCAAGGATGTGGACTTTTCCAGGACCCGCATGGCCGATACCAAGTTCGAGGACGACCCGGACAATTGAATTCAACAGGTACCACTCTATAGTTAGTTTTAAGGGGATGCGGGTTCGCATCCCTTTTTTTGGGACTTCCGTCCCTGGAAGGGGATAGGACCTTCTCATCACCGGATTTTGTGATTCCAGGAATTAGGTAATTAAACCTACAGGAATAGTCGGCTTTAAGCGAATATTCATTGGTAATCAGCATCTTTTTACCGATCCCTGAGGGTCATTCCCACTCCTGGAGTAGGTTCGTTTTAAGATTTAATTAACGTATCACGCTTAAACTAATGGATAGTTTTGCAATCTAAGTGAAGATTACTAAACCAACGGATGAATACTAGAAAGATTACCCTTGCCATATTGGGAGTACTATTGATTGTAGCTTCCATATATGGTGCCATTGCCATTGTCAAAAGCAAAACCACTCCCCGTCCCAGGCCGGCGAAGGTGGTAAAGACCGTATTTGTCGACACTGTTCATAATACCTCGGTGCCGATTGTTGTCCCGGCCAACGGCAACCTGGTAGCCAAGGAACGGGTAGAGCTCTATGCCGAGGTGCAGGGGGTCTTTCGCCACGGGAGCAAGTTATTCAAAGCAGGGCAAAACTACAGGAAAGGGCAAACCCTGATCCGAATAGATGCTGCGGAATACTATGCCAGCGTGCAATCTGCCAAGAGCAGCCTGTATAACCTGATTACCTCTGTAATGCCCGACCTGAGGCTCGATTACCCGGAGATCTCTGGAAAGTGGGAGGATTACCTGAAGGGATTCGACATGAACAAACCTACCCCGCCCCTCCCGGAGATGACCTCCGATAAGGAGCGGTATTTTATTACCGGCCGTGGCATCCTCACCAATTACTATAATGTAAAGAATATGGAGCAACGGTTGTCAAAGTATACGATCAGTGCGCCTTTTGACGGGGTGCTGACGGAGGCGCTGGTTACCGAGGGAACCCTGATCCGTTCCGGGCAGAAGCTTGGGGAATTTATCAATCCGGATGTGTACGAGTTACAGGTAGCCATCAGCAAGACCTTTAGCGACCTGCTGAAAGTGGGCAAGCAGGTTGAGCTGGTAAACCTGGACGGCAGCAAGACCTTCAAAGGCACGGTTACCCGGATCAATGCCCGGGTCGACCAGAATTCCCAGACCATAAATGCCTTTATCGAGGTGCATAACCCAAGCCTGAAGGAAGGGATGTACCTGGAAGCAAACCTGAATGCCAGGGAGGAAACCGATGCGATTGAAGTAGACCGGGGCCTGCTGATGGAAAACAACCAGATCTTCGTGGTCCGGGATTCCATTCTGGACCTCATAGATGTGAAGCCGGTTTATTTCACGGATAAGAGCGTGGTTCTGAAGGACGTACCCAATGGGATCACCATCCTCTCCAAACCTGTTGTGGGGGCCTACGCGGGCATGCTTGTAAAAGTATACGAAGACAACGAGACCACCGGCGGTGAAAGTGCGGAAGGCGGGGAAACCGCGGTGAATTAACCTCCAAACCCTGAACAGATGAAGAACGTTATCTCCTATTTCATCAAATACCATGTCGCGGTGGATGTGGTGATCCTCGCGTTCATTGTATTTGGGATCTTTGGCGCCAAATCCCTGAAATCATCCTTTTTCCCGTTAACGGATTCCAGGAATATCCTTATCAGCATCAACTACCCGGGGGCCTCACCGCAGGAAGTGGAGGAGGGGATCACCTTAAAAATTGAAGATAACCTGAAGGGCCTGGAAGGGGTGGAACGGGTGACATCTAATTCCAGGGAGAACAGCGGGTCCATCAATGTCGAGATCGAGAAAGGACGCGATGTGGATTTTATGTTGCTGGAAGTGAAAAACGCCGTCGATCGCGTACCTACCTTTCCTTCGGGAATGGAACCCCTTGTGGTGTCTAAACTGGAGGCGGTGCGGCCCACCATCAGTTTTGCGATCAGTGGGAAGGATGTCCCGCTTGTAACCCTGAAGCAGATCGGCCGGCAGATCGAAAACGACCTGCGGGCCATTGACGGGATTTCCAAAGTGGAGATGACCGGATATCCGCAGGAGGAAATTGAAATTGCGGTCAATGAGAACAACCTGCTGGCCTATAATATGACCTTCGATGAGGTGGCCCGGGCCGTTGGGAATGCCAACATCCTGGTCACTGGCGGCAACATCAAAACAAATGCCGAGGAATACCTTATCCGGGCGAACAACCGCTCTTATTACGGGGATGAACTCTCTAATTTGATCATCCGGGCCGACGCTTCCGGACGGACCGTCCGGCTGAAGGATGTGGCCATTATCCGGGACCGCTTTTCCGAAACGCCCAACGCGACTTTTTTCAACGGACGGCTTGCTGTTAACGCCACCATCACCAGCACCAATACCGAAGACCTGATCTCGTCGGCCGACAAGGTGAAGGAATACATTGAGGATTTCAACCATAAAAATAATAACGTCCAGCTCACTACGGTGGACGACCGCTCCAAGGTGCTGAAACAGCGTACGGAATTGCTGACAAAGAACGCCATCATGGGGATGCTCCTCGTATTGCTTTTCCTCTCCCTTTTCCTGAATACCCGCCTGGCTTTCTGGGTGGCTTTCGGTCTCCCGATCGCCTTTCTGGGCATGTTTATCTTTGCCCACTTCTTTGATGTGACCATCAATGTGCTCTCCCTTTTCGGGATGATCATCGTGGTGGGGATCCTGGTGGACGACGGAATTGTGATAGCCGAAAATATCTACCAGCATTACGAAAGGGGAAAAAACCCCATACAGGCTGCAGTAGACGGGACACTGGAAGTATTGCCCCCCATCCTCTCGGCCATCATTACCACCCTGCTGGCCTTTTCGGTAATTTTCTTCCTGGACGGGCGGATCGGCGAATTCTTCAGCGAAGTGTCGGTAATTGTGGTTCTTACCCTGATCATCTCGCTGATCGAAGCCGTGATCATCCTGCCTGCCCACCTGGCACATTCCAAGGCCTTGCAGCCCCAGGATACCAGGCCCAAAAAAGGGCTCGGGCTGGTTTTTGAGAAGATGCGAAGCTTTAACCGGACCGGCGACAAGATCATGGCCTGGATGCGGGATACCCTTTATGCGCCATCCCTGCGATTTGCCCTGGAGCACAAGGTGCTGACCTTTGCCTTTTTTGTGGTCGCCCTGGTACTCACCCTCGGATGTATCGGAGGGGGGATCATCCGCACGGCATTTTTCCCCAGGGTAGCCAGTGACAGGGTGGACGTGGAATTGCAAATGCCCAATGGCACTAACGAAAGGGTAACCGATTCCATTATCAGTTACATCGAAGACAAGGCAGATATCGTGAACGCCGAACTTACTCAAAAGTATCTTGCCGGTACGGATGAAGACTTGTTCGAAAACATGATCCGGGTCATTGGTCCGGGGTCTTCAAAGGCCAGACTGGAAATTAACCTGTTGCCGGGGGAAGAACGCCCCGATGAGATATCTTCCGAGATGGTTACCAACCGGCTGCGCGATCTGGTCGGACCTGTACTTGGTGTTGAAAGCCTGATTTACGGATCGGGGGGTAATTTCGGAGGAAGCCCGGTATCCGTATCCCTCCTCGGGAACAACATACAGGAATTAAAAGCGGCAAAAAAGGAACTCAAGACCACCCTGGAAAACAATAGTTTATTGAAGGACGTGGCTGATAACGACCCGGCCGGGATCAAGGAGATCCGTTTGCAACTTAAGGAAAAAGCCTATTTACTCGGGCTCGACCTTCGCACTGTAATGAACCAGGTGAGGGCCGGTTTCTTTGGGACCCAGGCCCAGCGGTTCCAGCGGGGCCAGGACGAGATCCGGGTCTGGGTAAGGTACGACCGCACCAACCGCTCGTCTATAACCGACCTGGATGAAATGCGTATCAATACCCCATCCGGGGACCGCGTCCCCCTTAAAGAAATTGCAGACTATACCATTCAGCGCGGCGATGTGGCCATCAACCACCTCGACGGGCGCCGGGAAATCCAGGTTACGGCTGATATCAAAGACGAAAAAACCACCAGTGCCACCGATATCATGGCCGATCTCCGCAACAATATCATGCCCGAAATACATTCGAGGTATCCTACGGTTACCGCCTCATATGAAGGTCAGAACCGGGAGGCCAATAAAATGATTAATTCCCTGAAAGTGGTGGGCTTTACAGTCCTGGTCCTGATCTATATTACCATCGCATTTACTTTCAGGAGCTTCAGCCAGCCTTTGATGCTCATCTTGTTGGTGCCCTTCGGCCTTACCGCCGTGGCATGGGGCCACTTCTTCCATGGCTTCCCCATCAACATCCTTTCCATGCTGGGGATTATCGCCCTTATTGGGATCATGGTGAACGACGGGCTGGTGTTGATCAGTAAATTCAATACGAATTTGCGTAACGGGATGAAATTTGAAGATTCCATATACGAAGCCGGCCGGTCTCGTTTCCGGGCCATTTTCCTCACCTCTGCCACCACTATTGCCGGGTTGGCCCCACTGTTGCTGGAAAAAAGCAGGCAGGCACAGTTCCTGAAACCCATGGCCATTTCCATAGCTTATGGGATCGGATACGCAACCGTGCTAACCCTCTTGATGCTCCCCATTTTTCTTTCCTTCAATAATAAGGTCAAGGTGGGTGCCAAGTGGCTGAAAACAGGTGATAGCATTACAAAAGAGGAAGTGGAACGCGCCATCAAGGAACAAAAAGAAGAAGCCCATCTGGAGAAACAATCCCCAGTCCTGGCCAATGGAAAGCGCTCTCGTCATATGGAAGAGGAGCTGGTCGGCGAATCCGGGGATCTACAAGATAGAAATTCATGAGATTATTATTTACGGTTCTTTTACTATTTGCAGGATTTTATAGTAAAATAGAGGCCCAGGACTCTCTCTTGTCCAAAGACGCGGCTGTACAACTGGCACTGGAACGGAACTTCGGCATCCAGGTGGCCCGCAACCAGGTAGATATCGCAGCCAACAACAAAAGCGTCCTGAATTCGGGCTACCTGCCCACCCTCACGGGGAACGCCGGGGCCAATTATGGGCGGCTCGAGAGCAACACGGAATTCCCGGGGCAGTTCCTGGACAACGGAGATCCGCGCCCTGACGCCGACATCAGCAAGGCCGAAAGCCAGCGTTATAATGCAGGGGTCACCCTGAATTACACCCTTTTTGATGGCCTCGGAAGGTACTATAATTACAAGCAGCTGAAAGAGGAGTACCACCTCAGTGAACTGCAGGCGAGGGAGACGATAGAAAATACCATTCTGGAACTTTTCAGTGTTTACTTTGAGATTGCCAGGCTTACCGAAAACCGAAAGGTTTTGGAAGAGGCCCTCCAAATTTCAAGGGAACGCATCAAACGGGCGGAATATGCCTTTGAATTCGGACAAAATACCAAACTGGACATCCTTAATGCCCAGGTAGATGTCACGAACGACAGCATCAACCTGCTGAATACCCGTCAACAACTGGAAAACACAAAACGTGACCTGAATGTCCTGCTGGATCAGCAGCTCGACACGCATTATAAGGTGGATACCATCATCCAGTTCATCCCTAAGATCCAACTGGACGAATATGTGTCTGAGGCCATGGAGCATAATGTCGCCATCCTGCAGACCGAGAGGAACCTGGCCATCAATGAATACGATATTAAAGTGAACCGATCCGGCTACCTGCCTACGGTGGGGCTGACCGGTTCATACGGCTGGAACCTCAACCAAAGCGCCCCGTCGGCCTTCCTTTCCGGCACGGTCTTCCCGGGGACGAATACCAATTCCTATAGCCTGGGTTTAGGCGCCAGCCTCACCTGGAACCTGTTTGACGGAGGAGGTACTACCGTGCGCGTTAAAAATGCGAAAATTGCCTATGAGAACCAGCAATTGCTCAGGAAACAGATCGCCCTGGAAGTAAATCGCGATATACGGAACGCCCTGGCAATCTATGAAAACCGGCTGGACCATTTTCCGGATCCAGGAGCAAAATGTGATCACGAACCAGAATAACTTCGAACGGTCCCGGGAACAATTCCAGCTGGGCAGGATCACTTCCATCGAATTTCGGCAGGCGCAGATCAACCTGCTCAACGCACAAACCAACAAGAGCCTGGCGAAGTACGATGCCAAACTGGCCGAATTGCAATTGTTACAGCTTACCGGGCAGTTGCTGAACGTTGAAATATAGGATTATCGCCATCGGCCCCGGGCTGCCGGATCCCGCTTCCCCCGGCTCAAACAGATGCCAATGCTTGAACATCAGTTTCCAATGCCCGTATTGCTGGGAAACCATCTCTGTATTACTGGATCCGTCGGAGCCTGTTCAAAACTACGTGGAGGACTGTGAGGTTTGCTGCAACCCCATTCAGATTTCGGTGGAATTCAGGGCCGAAGAACTGATCGGGTTTAAGGCGTCACCCCTGGGCCAATAGCGGGATCGGTACCGATTATTACCTTTTCCCTATAAGTGCTATCTTGCCTTCATGAAGTGTATCCTCTTTCAACTATGAAACAGTATTTAAGGGAAAGCTACGGCCGCCGGTTCGAAGAAGAGTTGCTTCAGGAGATCGAGGAAGTGGGCGTTTATAAGGAATACGCGGCGGGCAGCAAAATTATGGATATCGGGGACTATGTCCGTGGAATCCCCCTGCTGCTTTCGGGGGCCCTGAAGATCCTTAGGGAGGACGAGCAGGGGGATGAATTACTGCTCTATTACCTCGAACCGGGATCCACCTGCTCCATGACGCTTATCTGTTGCCTGGGCGATGCGAGAAGCGAGATCCGGGCCATTGCTGAAACGGATACCCGGCTTATTATGATCCCCGTCCGCAAAATGGAGGAGTGGACCGCCCGTTACAGGACCTGGCGTAATTTCGTTTTTGAAAGTTACCACAACCGGCTCAATGAACTTTTTAATACGGTCGACAGCATTGCCTTTATGAAACTGGATGAGCGGCTCGAGCAGTATCTGAAAGAAAAGTCCCGGGTGACCGGGGAGGAAGGCATCCGGAAGACCCACCAGGAAATCGCCTATGAACTGCACACCTCGCGGGTGGTCATATCCCGGCTGTTGAAAAAACTGGAGCAACTGGGAAAAATCAAATTGCACCGGAGTCATATTGAAATCATCGATCTTTAGGGGCCTGTAACCTAGGTTACTGATTATTTGCTGTGAAGCCGGTATTTTTGCATAAATACTGTGCCTATGTTGCGGCGTTTTTTTCCTATCCTCCAATGGCTGCCTTCCTATAAAAAGGCCTATCTCACCGGGGACATCACGGCCGGGGTCACGGTCGGGATCCTTCTGATCCCGCAAGGGCTGGCCTACGCCATGATTGCCGGTCTGCCCCCAATATATGGGTTGTACACGGCACTGGTCCCCCAGCTGGCCTATGCAATCTTCGGCACCTCCCGGCAACTCGCGGTTGGCCCGGTGGCAATGGATTCGCTCCTTGTGGCTGCCGGCCTGGGGGCCCTCTCCCTCGCCGGTCCTGAAGAGTATATTGCTATGGCCGTTCTCCTTGCTCTCTTCGTGGGAGTCATTCAGCTAACCCTGGGATTGTTCCGTATGGGCTTCCTGGTAAATTTTCTGTCCAGGCCTGTAATCAGCGGGTTTACTTCTGCAGCAGCCCTGCTTATCGGATTGAGCCAGTTGAAATACCTGATGGGAGTGGATATAGCTGGCAGCAACCAGGTCCATATCCTCCTCTTTAATTTGCTAAAGGCCATTCCGGGAACCCATTGGATTACCCTGTCCATAGCGATTGCCGCAACAGGGATCATTTTGTATTTCCGAAAGGCGGGCTGGAAATTCCCGGCCTCTGTAACGGTGGTAGTACTAGGCGTATTGGGGGTTTACTTTTTCAGGCTGGATACCCTGGGCGTCCGGATCGTTGGAGAAGTCCCCGGGGGGCTGCCAAGTTTCGGACTACCGACTATACAGGGCGGATCCATTGCCGCACTTTTTTCTACCGCCCTGGCCATCGCCGTCATCGCTTTTATGGAGGCAGTTTCCATAGCCAAAGCAATGGAGGACCGGCATCGCGACTATAAGGTGGATGCCAGCCAGGAACTGGTGGCCCTGGGGATGTCTAATATTGTAGGATCCCTTTTCCATTCCTATCCGGCTACAGGGGGTTTTGCAAGGACCGCGGTAAACGACCAGGCCGGTGCCAAAACAGGGGTCGCCGCCCTGATCAGCGCGGCCATGGTCGCACTGACCCTGCTGTTCCTGACCCCGCTCTTCCAATACCTCCCGACGGCCATTTTAGGAGCCATTATCCTGGTAGCGGTTTCAGGGCTTATAGACTTAAAGTACCCGGTGGAATTGTACCGGGACCGGAAGGATGAATTTCTGCTGTTGCTGGCCACTTTCCTGATCACCCTGATTTTCGGGATTAAGGATGGCATCCTCCTGGGGGTGCTCCTTAGCCTGCTCCTCCTGGTGTATCGTATCTCAAGGCCACACATTGCCGTATTGGGCAAGATAAAAGGCACCCCGTATTTCAGGAATATAGACCGGTTCCGGGCCGACATAGAAACCGATGAATCTGTTTTGCTGATCCGGTTTGACGGCCAGCTTTTCTTTGGAAACCAGGCGTACTTCTGGGAAGAGATCCACCGGCAAATGGCTTCGAAGGGGCCTGCCCTCAAGTACCTGATCCTCAATGCAGAGGGGATCAGTTATGCAGACAGCAGCGCGGTATACCTCCTGCGCCAGCTGATCCTGGACCTGAAGGAGCGGGGGGTAACCCTTATGATAGCCAGCGCGATCGGCCCCGTACGGGATATCCTCTACAGTAGCGGCCTGATGCAGGAGATCGGGAAGGAAAATCTTTTTGTCAGCACCTCCGAGGCCTATGCCCGATGTACGGCCCCCGGATTTGAAAGGGGCGCGGAAGCCCGGATCGCATCCCAAACCAATAAAACTTCAATGTAACAAAAGTCACTGTGTGGCTGGGATTAGCAGGTTATTTTTGCTGCAGAGAACAAATAATACACAACATAATGAAAGTAGAGCAGATTTATACCGGTTGCCTGGCCCATGCGGCTTACTATATCGAAAGCAAGGGCGAGGCGGCCGTCTTCGACCCCTTGAGGGAAGTACAGCCCTATCTCGACCGGGCCAGGGCCGACCATGCCAAAATTAAATACGTTTTTGAAACCCATTTCCACGCCGATTTTGTGAGCGGCCATCTCGACCTGCAAAAAAAAGCAGGTGCGCAAATCGTTTTCGGACCCAATGCGAAGCCCGGGTATGAGGCCATTGTGGCTGAGGACGGACAGGTATTCGAGGTAGGGGACTACCGGGTAAAAGTAATCCATACCCCCGGACATACCCTGGAAAGTACTACCTATCTCCTGATCGATGAAAAAGGAAAAGAACACGGCATCATTACAGGGGATACTCTATTTATCGGGGATGTCGGGCGACCTGACCTGGCGCAGCACGTAGTGGCCGACCTGACCGAAACGAAACTGGCAGGCCTTCTGTATGATTCGCTGAGGAAGAAAATACTGCCCCTGGACGACCACCTGATCGTTTATCCCAATCACGGTGCCGGATCGGCATGCGGGAAGATGATGAGCAAAGAAACGACGGATACCCTGGGCCACCAGAAAAAGGTGAATTATGCCTTGCGTGCCGATATGACCAAAGAAGAATTTATTGAGGAGCTGCTTAAGGGACTCACTACGCCACCGGGTTATTTTCCTCAGAACGTATTGATGAATATCCAGGGATATGAGAGCCTCGATACCGTAATGGACCGGGCCACAAGGGCCCTGGATCCCGATGGCTTCGAGCAGGTTGCCAATGAAAGCGGCGCCCTGATGCTGGACACCCGGGATGCAGAGGATTTTGCCGGGGGGTTTGTCCCCAACAGTATCAACATTGGCTTGCAGGGGAATTTCGCCCAATGGGTTGGGGAATTGATACCCGACCTGAAACAAAACATCCTGCTGATCACATATCCCGGGAAGGAAGAAGAGGCCATAACCCGCCTTTCGCGTGTAGGCTATGATATGACCATTGGCTATCTGAAAGGGGGATTCGAAGCCTGGCAAGCTGCTGGAAAAGAGTTTGAAATGGCAAACCGGATTTCCATCGACGAATTCGAAGAGGCATTCAGGACAGAAAACCCCCTGGTCTTTGATGTCCGCAGGAAAAGCGAATACGATTCCGAACACCTTATCGGAGCGGTGAATGTGCCCCTGAATGAGATCAACAAGCATCTGGCCCAATTCCCGAAAGACAAATACTTTGTATTGCATTGTGAAGGGGGATATCGCAGCATGATTGCCGCTTCCATCCTTAAGCAGAGGGGCTGGGACCATTTTGCCGACCTGAGGGGCGGGTTTGAGGCCCTGGCGGCCAGTGCGCTTCCCAAAACGGAGTACGTATGCCCCACTACCCTGCTTTGATCCAAAATGGCGTTCGAAGGGCCCGATGCAATTCCAGCACCGGGCCCTGGAATGGCCCTGAATTCTTTATCACTACTGGTCCGGGAAGGGGGCGGTACTTTAGTTAACAACAATAAAAGGCATCATGAAAAAACATTATCAAATACTCATCATAGGCGGCGGCACAGGGGGAATAATGACAGCTGCACAATTATTGCGAAAGGATCCCCGGTTGGAGGTAGCCATTATCGAACCCTCTCAAATCCACTATTACCAACCTGCATGGACCCTGGTTGGCGCCGGGACCTATAATTTCAGCAAAACGGCGAAGCCCATGGCAGAGGTAATCCCTTCAGGGGCTGATTGGATAAAGGACTTTGCCCTTACCTTTGAACCCCTTCAAAACCGCATAATAACCCGGTCGGGGAATCAATATTCTTACGATTTCCTGGTGGTGGCGCCCGGACTCGCCTATGACATGGACCTGGTACCCGGCCTGGCCGAAGCTATGGATAAAGGGGTCGTTTGCAGCAACTATACCGACCCGCAGCATACCTGGGAAGTACTGAAAAATTTTAAAGGGGGAACAGCGCTGTTTACCCAGCCGACAACTACTATCAAATGCGGCGGCGCACCCCAGAAGATCATGTACCTTGCCGAAAGTTATTTCCGCCGCAGCGGGGTACGGAAAGATACCGAGGTCGTATTTGCCACCCCGGGAACAGTAATTTTTGGCATTCCTGAAATTAAAAGGACCCTTATGGAGGTAGTCGACCGAAAGGATATCAACCTCCGCTTCGGCTACGAACTGGCTGAGATTGATGCGGAAAATCAGATTGCCTGGTACCGTTTTGCGACCCATGTTAAGGAATACAACCACAAAGACCTTCAGACTACAACTAAAGGGAAACTTACGGGCATTCATTACGATATGCTTCACACGGCCCCGCCTTCGGTTGCCCCTGACTTTATCAGGAAATCCCCCCTGGTCAATGTGGCCGGGTGGTTGGATGTGGATGCCTTCAGCCTGCAGCATATGACTTACCCCAATATTTTCGGGCTGGGGGATGTGGCCGGGCTGCCAACAGCCAAAACTGGTGCCGCCATCCGCAAACAGGTCCCGGTAGTGGTGGACAACCTGCTACGTTTGCTTAAAAACCAACCCATCGGATCCAAATCCTACAATGGGTACTCTTCCTGTCCGCTCGTAACGGATTATGGCAAAATGGTACTGGCCGAATTTGACTACGGCAACCATTTTACGCCAGACCCAAAATTGAAAAGGCTATTGATATCCGATTCTTCCAAAGAAAGTTGGAGACTCTGGATGCTCAAAAAATACGGGCTCCCCTATCTGTACTGGAACAAAATGCTCAAGGGAAAGGAAGTATAGGGCCCGAGGGACAGCAGTAACCTGTAAGCTATGCCACAGGCAGCTTGATTTTATAACAATTCAGTACCTTAATCCCTCGTTAATTCTAACTTTTATGGAATATATATTACAACCATGGCCCTGGTACGTTACGGGGCCCCTGATTGGCCTCACCATGTTCATCCTTCTGCTGGTGGGGAAGAACTTCGGGATGTCGTCCAACCTGCGGACCCTGTGCACCATTTGCGGAGCCGGTAAGAAATCCGAACTTTTCAGATTCAACTGGAAAGAGCAGCGATGGAACCTCATCGTAGTAGTTGGGACCATTGCAGGGGGGTTCATTGGAGCACATTTATTGTCGGACGGAACGGCAGTTGATATCAATCCCAGGACCATTGCCGAACTTAAATCACTGGGTTTTCAAAGTGCCGGCGCCGCCTACCTGCCGGAGGAGTTGTTTGCCCCGGGGGCGCTATTCCATCTTAAGAGCCTGCTGCTGCTTGTGGCCGGAGGATTCCTGATCGGTTTTGGGGCACGCTATGCGGGAGGATGTACATCCGGGCATGCCATCTCCGGACTGAGCAACCTTCAATTCCCCTCCCTGCTCGCTGTTATCGGATTCTTTCTGGGCGGCATGCTGATGATCTATCTGCTTTTCCCTTTAATTTTTTAGCATATGAAAACAAGTATCTATCTGGTTATCGGCATCTTTTTTGGAATTGTGATGTACAAATCGGAAGCGGCTTCCTGGTTCAGGATCTACGAAATGTTTCGTTTTGATTCGTTCCACATGTATGGGATTATGGGGTCTGCCCTTCTGGTAGGCATTCTATCGGTACAGCTTATCAAAAGGCGCAAATGGCGTTCATTTTATGGTGAGACCATTCAGTTGCAGCCCAAAGAAAGGAGTTTTGCCCGATACATATACGGAGGGGTCGTCTTCGGGCTGGGATGGGCACTGGCCGGCGCATGTCCCGGGCCTATGTTTACCTTGCTGGGCGCAGGGTATTGGTCTATCCTGGTAGTGATTGCTTCTGCCGTTTTGGGCACCTTCGTGTATGGGTTGGTGAGGGACCGGCTACCCCACTGATCTGATTCCTGCTGGTACCCTGGTATGGGGATGGTTTGCCGTTCCTTCGAATAACATTTGACATTCCGGCGGTTTGCACGAGCGTCGGGGGTGGCTCGGGCATGCCGCCTGAGCCGGAGGGGTTTCAACCACTACTACCCAGGAATGAAACCAAAGGGATCCGCTCATTTCCTGTAAGATGTACGGGGGTAACCTTCATATCGATTTATTAGTTAATATTGAAGACCAACCAAAACCACCGTATGCAACGTTTTCCCCATGCCCTGGTGATCATGGTCTCCTTCATCCTGTTCGTGAGCCTGCTGACCTATATTATCCCGCAGGGACAATACGAACGACAGGAAGATACCGTATTGCAGCGGGAAATGGTGGTCCCGGGTTCCTTCCATTATATAGAACCGCATCCGCCATCAATTTTTCAGACATTCATGGCTGTCCCGGAGGGGATGATCCGTGCCGCAGACTTGCTGGTGCTTATCCTCTTGCTGGGCGGGAGTTTTTATGTTATTGAAAAAACAGGTGCTATCCGGGACGGGGTCCTCTTTGCCACCGGACTGTTGCAGGGAAAGGAGCAGCTGGGCCTGTTGGTTATTTCGCTACTCTTCGCTTCCGCTGGCGCCCTCAATGGAATGCAGGAGGAGATCATTGCCCTGATCCCGGTTTTGATGTTCTTTACAGACAAGCTGGGCTATAATTCCTACGTAACGGTGTGCGTCAGTTTCGGGGCTGCCATCCTCGGAGCCGCCTTTAGCCCGATGAACCCGTTTGCGGTGGCCATTGCACAAAGAACGGCAGAAGTGCCCCTTCTTTCGGGAGGGGCCTTCCGGATGGGGGTCTTCCTCGCAGCTTTTCTCCTTTGGATGGGCATGGTCATCCGGTATGCGAACAGAACCAGGAAGGTCCCGGCAGAGCCTCAAACGGGGGAGAAACACCCAATAAGTGCCAGGAGTGCTGCCATCCTTGGGATGACAGCCATTACATTTGCGGTGATGATCTATGGCCTGCTCGGTTTGGGGTGGGGTTTTAATGAAATGTCGGCAGAATTCTTTGTCCTTGGGATTGTTGCCGGCCTGGTTGGGAAGCTGGGCCTGAATGGGACGAGTGAGGCCTATATTGAGGGTTTTAAGGAAATGATTTTTGCCGTGGTGATTATTGGGTTGGCCAATGGCATCACCATCATCCTTCAAAAAGGACTGATCATTGATACCATCATCCACGGGTTGTTCACCCCTTTGGGATACCTGCCCAAGAGCCTGGCAGCGGTGAGTATGATGGTTGCACAGGCCTTGCTTCATTTTCCGGTTCCAAGTTATTCCGGGCAGGCAGTACTGACCATGCCCATCCTGGCACCCTTGTCCGATTTGATTGGAATTTCGAGGCAGGTATGCGTCCTGGCCTACCAGTATGGCGCCGTGCTGATGGACCTGCTTACCCCAACAAACGGGGCGCTTATGGCCGTTATCACCCTTGCCGGAATCCGCTACAACGAATGGTTCAGATTTATAATCAGGCCCCTCCTGGCCATCCTGCTACTTTGTGGGTTTGCCCTTGTGTTGGCCGTTTTCCTGGGGTACTGAATTCGCCGGCGGGCACAGCCACGGCTGAAGGAAAGCCAGTTCCCCGAAAACAATTACTTTTATTGTAATTTCGTACTGATGAAAAATATTATCCCCCTGCTCATTTTAAGCATCCTTCCCTTTTGTGTTTC
The DNA here is from genome assembly GCA_963721045.1 of uncultured Flavobacteriaceae bacterium. Lineage (GTDB taxonomy): Bacteria > Bacteroidota > Bacteroidia > Flavobacteriales > Flavobacteriaceae > Zeaxanthinibacter. The sequence continues at coordinate 316,921 of CAVRHQ010000011.1, read as the reverse complement.
GGCCCAGAACGAACCTCTCGGGGATTTCGAATATAACCGGGACATCGGGAATCCGAAATTGGCCGGATCGGCCTCCTACGACCCCGATACCCAAACCTATACGATCACTGGGGCGGGCTACAATATCTGGGGTTCCCGGGACGAACACCATTTCCTCTACAATACCCTGAAAGGAGACTTTATCGCCACGGCGAACTTCGAATTTGAAGGGACAAGGATACCTATCGGAAAATTGGCTGGATGACCCGAGCCTCAGAGGCGGATAATGCGGTTATGGCAGGCGGTTTCCTCCATGGAGACGGGCTCACTGCAGGACAATGGCGGGAGCGAAAAGGCGCCGAAATGGAGAGCCCGTACGACGAGGGCAGGGCCCCGAAATACCATTACCAGATCATACAACTGGAACGGCGGGGAAACACGTTTATTGTCCGAGCGGCACATCCCGGGGAACCCTTGCAGGAAATCAGCTGCAAGCAGTTGGAATTCATGCCCGGGGAAGTATTGCTGGGGTTGGCAATTAGTTCGCATGATCCCGAAATAACGGAGACAGCCCGGGTTTGGAACGTGCGCATCGATCAGCCGGCAGGGCCAGGCTATGAACCTAACCGGGAAGGCTGGCTTGGCTGCCGGCTGGAAACCATGGAGGTATTCAATGGGAAAAGGAAGGTGATCTACACAAAAGAAGGCCGCTTTGAGGCGCCAAACTGGATGCCGGACGGGGGGCGCTTGCTTTTCAATATGGAAGGGTCCCTGTATACCATTCCTGTCACGGGAGGGGAGATCCAAAAATTCAATACCGGCACTGCAGACCGGCTGAACAACGATCATTGTATTTCCCTGAACGGAAAACTGCTGGGCATAAGCCATAACGACGGAAAAGGTTCCAACGTTTTTGTGCTGCCTCTGGAAGGAGGGCAGCCGAGGCAGGTGACCCACGAAGCCCCGTCCTACCTGCACGGATGGGCTCCCAACAACCGGGAAGTGGTGTATGTGGCCCAGCGAAACGGGGTGAATATCTACGACATTTACAAAAAATCCGTCAACGGCGGGCCGGAGGTAAAGCTAACAGACAATGGCAGACTGGAACATGTGGACGGATGTGAGTATTCCCCTGACGGGAAATATATTTATTACAATGCAGCCAAAAAGGGGGGCACCATGCAACTCTGGCGGATGCGTCCGGATGGCAGCGGCAAGGAACAACTCACCTTCGACCAGTACAATGACTGGTTTCCCCATATTACCCCGGACGGCAAATGGATCGCCTTCATTTCCTTTGAACCGGATATAACCCTGAATACCCACCCTTCCTATAAACGGGTAATGCTACGGCTCATGCCGGTAGGGGGGGAGCGCCGAGGGTGATTGCCTACCTCTATGGGGGCCAGGGCACCATCAATGTTAATTCCTGGTCGCCAGACAGCCGGCACCTGGCATTTGTCGAGCAATTCCGGCCTTCCCCATTAGGAAAAGCTGTTAACATAGCCTCGGATATGGCCTGCCGGACAGCATAAGAACCCCCCGCCCCGCTTTTCGGCCTATATGGGTAAGGATTCGCAAAAAAATAGCTATTTTAACCTGGTCAACCGTATATGCGATCCGGCCATAACCTGTTGTCTCTTTTTTACTGGACATAACCAAACAATAATTTTAATCCTCTTTTATCATGTTTTCCAAAAACTATTTCGCCGGTATTTCGGTACTATTGGCCTGTTTTCTTTTTCAATCCGCTACCCTGCGGCACAAAAACAGTTCAAAGCCCTGTTGATCACAGAGACGGCCGGGTGGCATCATGAATCCATCCCCAATGGGATAACGGCTATTGAAAACCTGGCAGACCGCCACAATTTTGACCTAAAACTCCAGCAGGAGGCCATTCCGATTACGGATGAAGGCCTTAAGGACATTGATGTGGTAATCTTCCTGAGTACTACGGCCGACATCTTTGACGAAAATGAACAGCAAGCATTCGAACGCTTCATCCGATCGGGCAAAGGCTATGTGGGGATCCATGCGGCAGCCGACACCGAGTACGACTGGGCATGGTACACCCAACTGGTAGGCCGTATGTTCCATATCCACCCGGCCCAGCAAACGGCTGTTCTAACCATTGAAAACCATATTTCCCCGGGCTGGAGCATTTTCCCGGACCGCTTGCTCTGGACGGATGAATGGTATGAATTCGGAGAAGAAAAAACCCCAGGCCTCAAATATCTGGTCGCTGTAGATGAAAACACCTACGACCCTGTTGTTACCTGGAAAGGCCGTGACCCGGACAGCAATGGCAATACAATGACCGTGTGGGGAAGGGGATGGGCGATTTCCACCCCATCTCATGGTACCACGAATTCGATGGCGGCCGCGCTTTTTATACGGCTCTGGGCCACATAAAAAAAGTATATGAGAACCAGTGGTTCCTTGACCACCTCTATGGCGGGATCTATTATGCTGCCACCGGAAAGGGCATACCAAAAGACTGAGCCCGCGGCACGATTTATTGCCCATTGCACGACCATTTTCTTCAGGAATTGTATTTTTAAGGTCGAGGGGATTTTCCCACAACTTTAAAATACAGATAGTGTCATGTATATAAAATACTTATTGCCCACGATGCTCTTGTTCTTTCTGGTTTCCATTTCCCAGGAACTTAAAAACAAGTATGGCGAGGTTTACTACACCCGCGACAATTATAAAAGCATATACAAGGCGGTGGAGGGCAGCCCGTATCTGGATGAAGCTTTCAAACCTGCCAGGATCAATGATATCAAGGAGACCCAACTGGTAAGATTCGACGCCGTGAAAGACCAGGTAGAACTCATGTCCAGGGGAAATTCGGTCATGATACTGGATGACACGGCGCCATATTTGATCCGGATGCTCGACGGATCGGATGACAGCTACCGAACTAAAAGCTATATCGATGACGGAGGGGATGTAAAAACTTCCTTTTTTAAAGTCATCCATGAGCGGGACGATTTTGACCTTTACCTGAAAGAATCCAAGAAATACTACGAGGAGGTGAAGCCCCAGGCATATCAGGATGGAAGGCCCGCGCAATTCCGCCTGGAACCAGGCATCTTTTACGTCAATGATTTCCCGGGAGGAAAGGAGGTACTGATTGAAGTCCCCGGCCGCCTGAATAAGTTTTTGGGCCTCTTCCCCGAGGCATCAAAGGAGATGAAGGAATTCATCAAAAAGCAGAAATTGGATTTAGACCAGGGGCAGGACCTGGTGGAGATATTTGAACATTACTTTGAAAAAGCGCACGGATAAAGGTCCCTTAATTCCGGCTAGCCGTCGCTACCGGGGTTGGTAGTTTATCGGAACCATATCGGCTATCCGCAGATCTGCCATGTATCCTGAGAAGATCAAATTTTTATAAGGAGTATAATTTCCGTACCGATCGATAGAAAATGAGGCACTTCCCTCCAGGCGGAGGCTGGAACGGAAAGAAGACCTGTTCAGGTAATAAACGGTGAGGTTCTTTTTTTTAAATGCGAAGCTTTTAAAGCCTGTGGAATCCTGGTCCAGGCGTTGAATAATTTGGGCGGGTACTATGGATTCCCCGTCATACTTCAATGAGAAGCCCTGCTCTACCAGATCCCCGCGCCACAGGGATCGCATAAAATGCATGGGCGACCCCAGATAGGACTTACGCCGCCTTTTCAGGAGGCGGGTACCGACTTCTGAAACGTCTTCGAACCTGCTGAAACCTGCATAACGGGTATAGATAATATTGTCTGTTCGTTTCAGGCGCTTGGTTCTAAAGAGGATGGAAAATTCCCTCAGGTCAAAATGCACCACATACCCCAGATATGAATTTACTATGAACAGCGGCGCCCTTGCGGTGGCCGTAAGGGTGTTGTTGTAGCTGTTGAATGAAAGGGATAATACCTCCTCATTAAGGATGCTGCAATGCCTTGCGGCCCGGTCATCCCCCAGGAATTCCTTCCTGAACACCGCGAGCTTCTGCTTTCTGGTAAACGGATCGGAAGTCAGGATGACCTCCGGGATGGGTTGGGCATATTCCTCCATGGTAATGTTGAGCTCCCCCTCTTGTAAAGGTTTGTCAATCCTCACGGATTTATATCCCAGAAAGCTTACTATTAAAGGGGCATGGGTTTTGTATGGGGATTTGAGGTGAAACCTCCCCTCCCGGCCTGTTGTGGTGCCCAGCGAACTGCCATCGAAATACACGGATGCCCCGACCAGGGCCTCCCCGGTCTTCCCGTCGAGGACCAGCCCCGTAATCTCCTGTGCACTCAGGGTAGTGCCAACGGCAAGGAATAGCGAAACAAGGAGGTTTTTTACCCCTGTTTTTTTAAAAATCATGGCCAGGTGTTTAGCGTTTTTTGGAACAGCTCCACTTATCGAATAATATCCGTATCCACCGGGGTATAGCCCATCTGCCTGCAAAGCGACACGATCTGCCCCTTGTGATGAAATTCATGGGTGATCACATGGGTGAATAATTCCAGTGCGGGAATACTTCTTTTCGCGCCGGAAATTTCTATGCTGACCGGATCCAGGATCGAAAAGGCGTATTTGGAAATAAAATCATTCACCGCCAGGTCTACCCTGGCAAATAGGGCTCCTATTTGAACCAGGGTCTCACAGGAGCCATACCCGGTAAAAGTGATATCTCTTTGTAGGCCATTCCGGATAATCCAGAATTCGTAGGTGTTGGCGATATGCACCAGCAGGTTACGTACGCTCCCGCCCCGGCCAAATGTGCTATGTTCCAATAGCAGGTGTTGGTGGCTGAGGGTTCCGCAAAAGCCAAAAAGCGCTTTCCGGGATCCGCGGACCCGCTCGTACTGAAAATTGAGATAGGTTTCTGTTGATTTCATTTTATGGCCTCGTGCCTCCGGTATTTGTTTCCTAAAAATACGGCTTCTTCCGGTATTATCCCCGATTCGGGCTTACCTTCGGTCATACGGCCATGCTACCCGATGCCGGACTTCAAATTATAACCATTTGATAATTGCTGTGGGATGTTTAGGCGCGATTTCGTACATTGAGATGTTCGGGGCGTGCAGGCTGCGGGGAATGCGATGGAGGGCTGTGAAACCTTCCCTTCCTGCGGATAGGACCCCGATCCCGGGGCTGCTGTCAGCCTCTTCAGTTATCGACCAAAAACTAAGTAACCGATTCCTAAGATCATGAAAAATACAATCCTGACCATTACTTGTTTAGTATTCTGCTTCCTTTACGGCTACACTCAAAACAACGGGGGTTTCAATGGGGTGGATTCCAATTTGGGCACTATCTTTCGCCTGTCCGATGCGCGCTCCAGATCTATCAGCCCTGAGAATTTTACCGGGGAACCGGGCCAGGGCGGCATGGCCGAACCGGGTAACGGGACAGGCAGCAACGCGGCCCGGGAACTGGGGCAGGGATGGAAGGTAAGCCCGTCTGTGAGGATTGAGCCCGGGCAAACCTTCACCCTGGCCGATATTACCGGAAGCGGTGCGATCAAACATATCTGGATGACGCCCACCGGGAACTGGCGCTATTCCATCCTGCGCTTTTATTGGGATGATGAAAAGGAACCTTCGGTGGAAGTGCCGGTCGGTGATTTTTTCGGGATGGGATGGGGAGAATACGCCCCGCTGAATTCTCTGCCGGTCACGGTGAACCCTGGCAGCGCCTTTAATTCCTTCTGGCCCATGCCATTCCATAAAAAATGCCGCATAACCATGGAAAATATTGGGGAGGAGGCCATGTACCTGTATTTCCAGGTAGACTACATACTGACTGACCTCCCGCCAGACGCCGCCTACTTCCATGCCCAGTTTCGCAGGAGCAATCCCACGGATGGATCGCTTTATACCCTGGTGGATGGGATCAAAGGAAAAGGCCAGTATGTGGGCACCTACCTGGCCTGGCAGGTGAATAACCGTGGCTGGTGGGGAGAAGGCGAGATAAAGTTTTACATGGACGGCGATAAAAAGTTCCCAACCATCGCGGGCACGGGCACAGAGGATTACTTTCTCGGCAGTTACAATTTCGAAAATAAGAACACCCACCAGTACGAAAGTTTCAGTACGGCCTATTCCGGACTGCATCAGGTCATACGCCCAGACGGGCTCTACAATTCCCAGCAGCGGTTTGGACTTTACCGTTGGCATATCCCGGACCCTATCCGCTTCGAAAAATCCCTGCGGGTGACCATCCAGGACCTGGGGTGGAGGAGTGGGGGAAGATACCTGCCACAGCAATCAGACATAAGCTCCGTGGTATTCTGGTATCAGCAAGAACCCCATGCCCCCTTTCCGAAACTACCATCCAAGGACGAACTCGAAGTGAATTGATCTCTTACCAACGGCTTATGAAACCGCTCACCCCTTTGATCCTTATTATTTTATTGGCCGCATCCTGCAGGCAAAAGGAAGGGCAGCAAAGTCCCAAAGCCTCAGAAGCAACCCGGGGGAGTTTTGCGTACGACCTTGATTTCCTGAGTCAACGGGATAGCGGGCTTGTCCTGTTGCGAAACGGCACAAGCCACGTGGTGGTTTCCCCCAGGTATCAGGCCAAGGTTTTTACCTCCACAGCCACCGGGAAGGCAGGGAAAAGCCTGGGTTGGATCAATTACAAGGCATTTGACGGGAAGGAAGACTCCCATATGAATGCCTATGGAGGCGAGAACCGATTTTGGCTCGGCCCTGAAGGGAATGCGTTCTCTTTGTTTTTCAAACCGGGCACCGACATGGTGTTTGAAAACTGGAAAACACCAGCAGCTTTTGATACCGAAGCCTGGGGAGTGGTCAGTATGGATTCCTCACAGGTTAGCATGCGAAAGCAAATGTCGCTCCTGAACTATCATAATATCACCCTTAACTTGCTGGCAGAACGTACCGTCACTATCCTGGACAGGGCCCGGATTAGCGCCATTTGGGGAGTCGATATGGGAGAGGCGGCATGTGTGGGCTACAAAACCACCAACCGGATAACGAATACCGGGGATTTTGCCTGGACAAAAGAGACAGGTGCCCCCTGTATCTGGATCCTGGATATGTTCCCGCCCTCTGGTGAAACCCAAATAGTCATACCCTATGATGAACAAGGGGAAGGCCCTGATGCCACCACCAATTATTTCGGGACTATTCCTGCGGATAGGATGAAGGTCCGTGGCAATATGCTTTTCCTTAAGGCAGACGGTGCCTTCAGGGGCAAGGTGGGGATCCCCCCTGCAAGGGCAAGCCAGTATGCGGGGAGTTATGATGCCAGCAATCAAATCCTGACCATCACCCGATTTGATCTCCAGGGAGACGCCCTGTACCTGAACCAGGAATGGAACGTCGAGGCCCCGCCATTTGCCGGAGATGCCGTAAATGCCTACAACGACGGACCCCTGGAGGACGGATCCCAGATGGGGCCGTTTTATGAGATAGAAAGCGTTTCCCCGCCGCTTTTCTGGCTCCGGGCGAACATTTGGAACACGTGCACTCCGTGTTCCATTTCAGCGGATCGGAAGCAGACCTCAACCGTATATCCGAAGTGATCCTGGGGGTTGGGGTACGGGACATCAGTGGGGCTTTTAAGAACTTTTAAAGGACTCAACCAAATCTTGATTGGAATGCTGGCTGTGTACCCCGGGATCATAGTTAAATCAGAGATCAGGAACCATATTCAGAGTAATTATGAAAGAGCAACAAAACAGCCGCCGTAAATTCCTCGCGCAGACCGCCGCGGCGGGTACCATCCTGTCTATTCCCTTGCAGGCCCGTGCCGGTAGCCTGCTTAGGCATACAGGATCCGGTAGCCGGACCTCCCCGCCGGGGGACACCATGCCGGGGGATGAGGAGGCCATGCGTGGGTTCAACGGACCCTATGAAGGAAAATACCTGAGCCGGGTCGCTTTCCCGCTCGGGGGCATAGGCGCAGGGATGTTCAGTTTGGAGGGAACCGGGGCTATCTCCCAAATGTCCATACACCACAAACCAGATGTTTACAATGAACCCTGCACTTTTGCCGCTTTGCATATCCAGGGGTCGCCATCTGTTACCAAAGTACTTGAAGGCCCGGTGCCCGATTGGAAGAAGTACGGCCAAACGGGAGGGGAAAGAACTTCTTCTGCCAATGGGGCGGGGGACAATAGTTTTGGGCTTCCCAGATTTAATTCGGCTACGTTTGAGATGCGCTTTCCTTTTGGCCGGATCCGCCTGGAAGACGATGAGATCCCCCTGGAGGTGGAAATTACAGGATGGAGCCCTTTTATTCCTACCAATGAAGATGATTCAAGTTTGCCTGTGGCGGCCATCGAATACCAGCTGAAAAATACTTCCGGCCGGTCAGTGGACGGCGTGTTTTCGTGGAATGCCAAGAACTTTATGAAACGGGGGGAAAACAACCGTATACGGCCCATTGCGAATGGTTTTGTCCTGGATCAGGGGGATTTTGAGAAGGCTTCCCCGGAGGCGATCGGGGCATTTGCAGCTTTTGTTGATGATATGAAGGTAACGGTAGACCACTCCTGGTTCCGGGGGGGTTGGTTTGACTCCCTGTCGATGGCCTGGGACAAGTTATGCGCCGGTGATGCGACCGCGCACGGGCCTGTTGAGACCGAGGCCCCCGGGGCATCCCTGTACGTACCTTTCACCCTGGAGCCCGGGGAGGGACAGGCCATAGTCGTGAAATTCGTCTGGTATGTACCCAATTCCAACCTTCGTTTCGGGGAAACCACGGGCTGTGAACCAAATACTTCCTGTACGGAATCAAAGACCTACCGGCCCTGGTACGCCGGGAAATTCGATTCTCTTCAGGCCGTCGCGGAATATTGGCGAACGCAGTACAGTAAATTGCGCGCCGATAGTATCGCCTTTACAGATGCCTTCTACAAAACTACCCTGCCTGAAGAAGTTACCGAAGCAATCGCCGCGAACCTGGGGATCCTGAAATCGCCTACCGTATTGAGGCAGACCGACGGTAACCTGTGGGCTTTTGAAGGCTGTACAGACCTTAGTGGCTGTTGTCATGGGTCCTGCACCCATGTGTGGAATTATGCACAGGCTGTCCCCCACCTCTTCCCGGGCCTTGAACGGACGTTGCGGGAAACGGAGTTCAGGCTCAGTCAGAATGCAGAGGGGCACCAGACGTTCAGGTCTGCCCTGCCAATCCGCAAGGTGGAACACACCTTCCATGCTGCCGCCGACGGGCAATTAGGGGGTATCATGAAGGTATTCAGGGAATGGAGGATCTCCGGCAATACGGATTGGATGGCTGCACTCTATCCTCAGGTGAGGCAAAGCCTGGACTATTGCATTGCCACCTGGGACCCGGAAGGCAAAGGTATCCTGGAGGAGCCGCACCACAACACCTATGACATAGAATTCTGGGGCCCGGACGGGATGTGTACAAGCATATACCTGGGGGCATTGTCGGCCATGGTAGCTATGAGCAAAGCCCTGGGCGAAGAGTATTCGCGCTATTCTCGTTTGCTGAAACGGGGAATACAATTTATGGAAGATGAACTGTTCGATGGGGAGTACTTTATCCAGAAGATCCAATGGAAAGGGCTGAGGGCCAAAAACCCCGTCGAACTGTCGGAAGGGGCCTGGAATACAAGCTATTCGGAAGAGGCCAAGGCATTACTTGAAAAGGAAGGCCCCAAATATCAATATGGGAAAGGGTGTTTGTCTGATGGCATCCTCGGGATGTGGCTCGCTGAATGCTGCGGGTTGGAGGAAGTGCTGGATCCCGGGAAAGTCAGGAGCCATGTACAGGCAGTCCATAAGTATAATTTACTCAGGGATATGAGCGACCATTCCAATCCGCAGAGGCCGTCATTTGCCATGGGGTCTGAAGGCGGCCTGTTGCTATGCAGCTGGCCCAAAGGGGGCAAACTTTCCCTCCCCTTCGTCTATAGCAATGAGGTATGGACGGGGATCGAGTACCAGGTGGCTTCCCACCTTATGATGAATGGCCTGGTGGATGAAGGCCTGGAGATTGTGAGAACCTGCCGGAAAAGATATGATGGTTCTGTCCGCAACCCTTTTGACGAATATGAATGTGGACATTGGTATGCCCGGGCCCTGGCCAGTTACAGCCTGCTGCAGGGATTGACCGGGATCAGGTACGACGCGGTGGATAAGACCTTGCACATTGACTCCAAAACCGGTGGGGATTTTACGTCCTTCCTCTCCACCAATTCCGGCTTTGGCAATGTAAGCCTGAGAAGCGGGAAACCTGTGATTGCCCCGGTATACGGTACGCTCGACATCCAAAAAGTCATTATTTCAGGAGAGGAATTCAAAGGATAGATCTGATCATGGATGCAGAAAACACAAAGGCAAGCAAACCCAGGCTCATCCTGGTGGGAGGCTTCCTGGGTGCCGGAAAGACCACCCTCCTTGCCGCGGTATCCCAAATCTTGCAGAGGCAGCATATGACGGTTGGCCTCATCACCAACGATCAATCCACAGGACTGGTGGATACCCGTATTTTGGAATTGGGGAATTCCCGGGTGCGGGAAGTTACCGGGAGTTGTTTCTGTTGTGACTTCCAGGGCTTTATGGGGGCGGTGGAATTTATGGTATCCCGCTCCAATTGCGATGTGGTGGTGGCCGAACCTGTGGGCAGTTGTACAGACCTGTCCGCAACGATTGTACAACCTGTCAAATCCCTTTTTTCGGAGGTAGTGGACCTGGCCCCGCTCTCTGTGCTTATTGATCCTTTTGAATACCTGGCGATGGCCGGGAAAGGCGTATGGCCGTCAGGGGGTACGGAATACATCTACAGGAAGCAACTGGAAGAAGCAGACTATATCGTGCTCAACAAGACCGACCTGCTCGACGACAAGAGCCTCAGCCGCATCAGCCGGCTCCTGGCAGACCAATTCCCGGAACACCCTGTTTGCAGGGTTTCAGCCCTTGACCAGAGCGGGATAGTGGACTGGCTGGGGAAAATTGACAGGGACCCGAATGCGGGTAGGCGCCTGGCAGAAGTGGATTACGAGGAGTATGCCGCTGCGGAAGCCCGGACCGGGTGGTACAATGGCTCCTTTTTGGTGCGGGAGTCCGGGGGACGCCAGGTGGAATGGTCTGCCCTGCACCGTTCCCTTCTGGAACTGCTGGAAAAGGTATTTCACATGGAGCAGATACGCATCAATCACCTGAAAACCTTTTTAAAAAGCGGCCCTTCCCACCTGATTGGAAATATTACCGGCAACGGGAAAGGGCCGGTAGTGCGGGGAAATGGATTCTGTTCCACCTCCGCCCGATTGGTGATCAACCTCCGGGTAGAAACCTCGCATATCCTGCTCAGGGAAATAATGGACGATGTCCTGGAGACTTTTCGTGAACACGGGTATATCTTTGAGGCGATTTCAGTAAATCATCTCACGCCCGGCCGGCCACATCCCCATTACCGCTATCGTGAGATCACCTAAGGATGGGAGCCCTACTTTCTAACTGGTAATTTCTCCCTTTTTATCGTAGATTTGCCGCATCGCAAAACACTACCTATCATTTCTAATTGAAACACCCGAAAATGGATCAGAAGACACAAACCGTTAAAGATTTTGTAAACCTCCTTGACGATACAAACAACTGTATTTTTAATATGAGCCTGGAGCAAGCTACCCAGGCCGTATTGTCTGGAAAGCCCGAAGAAGTAAGGAAAATTGATGGGCAGTTTGCCCTGGTGGTGAAGCAGGGGCAGGAAGTATTCCTGGCCCGTTCCCTGGGGAGGCCCATGCGCTATTTTTTAGCCAAACAGGTAAGTGGCCCGCTGCTGATAGTGGCCGAACGGATGGATGAAATTTATGAGTACCTCAAAGGCCTCGGGCTGGAAGGCCAGTTCCATCCTTCCTATACCAGGATGGTGCCCGCCCACTATGTGGTACGGCTCGAAATCGTTGGGTGCCCTGATCCGAACCCCACTTATACCCGCTATTTCTCACCAAAGCGAAACGTCCTGGGCACCGACCTGGATGAAATTGGAAAGGCCTATATCGGGGCCCTGGCAGCCGAATGCCAGAAATGGCTGCGGACTATCCCGAACCAGGAGCCCATAGGGGTATTGTTTTCCGGGGGGATAGACAGTGGGTCGGTGTTCCTGGTCCTCTACCACCTGATGCTTGAAATGGGGCTTTCCCCGCAGCGCCTTAAAGCCTTTACCCTTTCCGTGGAAGATGGTACAGACGCCGAGCAGGCACACGAATTCCTGGACCGTTTGGGCATGTCCCTATACCTCGAGGTTATCAACGTGCCCCGGGAGGCGGTAGACTATAAGGAAGCGATCCGTGTGATCGAAGATTATAAGACTCTGGACCTGCAATCGGCCACCATGGCCCTGGCCCTTTGTAAACAGATCCGGGCACAATACCCGGATTGGAAATACCTTGCCGACGGGGATGGAGGGGATGAAAACCTGAAGGATTACCCGATTGAGGAAAACTCGGAACTCACCATAAGGAGCGTGTTGAATAATACCATGCTCTATCAGGAAGGCTGGGGTGTAGACAAGATCAAGCATTCCCTGACCTATTCCGGAGGCCAGAGCCGGGGCCATGTACGGTCCTACGCCCCTGCCCGTAAACTGGGATTCAGGGGTATCAGCCCATATGCCCTGCCCAATGTGATTGAAGTGGCCGAAGGCATCCCCTTTATAGAACTCACCAATTGGGATGAGGAGGCGCTTTACAACCTGAAAGGGGAAATAGTTAAACGGGGGGTAAAAGCCATCACGGGATTGGAGATGCCTGTTTTTGAAAAACGCCGCTTCCAGCAGGGTGCCGTCCCGCAAGAAGCATTTGAAGAGTTGTTCCCTTCAAATGAGATGGCCTTCCGGGAGTATTTCAACGCTTTGTATGCCTGATGTTCGCCAAATTGAGCAGCTGAGGCCTTCAAAAAACCCAGTGGTGCCCGGGCGTCCTGTTTCCTTCATACACGAAGCAGAACCCGGGCCCGATGGGAACCTCAGGGGGGTGAATACCATCTTCCTCACCAATAAGGAATGCCCTTTCCGCTGCCTGATGTGCGACCTGTGGAAAAATACCCTGGACGGCCCGACCCCGCGGGGGGCGATCCTCCAACAGTTGGATTACGCCCTGGAACGATTGCCGGAAGCACCCGTGATCAAACTATACAACAGCGGGAATTTTTTCGACCGGAAAGCAGTCCCTCCAGAAGAATACCCCGACATCGCCGAAAGACTCAGGGACTACGAAAAAGTCATTGTTGAAAATCATCCCAGCCTATGCGGGGATGCCTGCCTGGTCTTTAACGATCTGCTGGGGGGAAAACTGGAAATAGCCCTGGGCCTCGAAACCATCCATCCGGAAGTATTGCCCCGCCTCAATAAGCAAATGACCCCGGAAGATTACCGGAAGGCAGCCGAATTCCTCTCCGCCAACCACATTGCCATCCGCACTTTTATCCTCCTTAACCCGCCCTTTCTAACCGATAAGCGGGAGAGTATTGCCTGGACCCTGCGCACCGTACAATTTGCCTTCGATGCCGGCTCCCAATCCTGTACTATAATCCCCACCCGTGCCGGAAACGGCATTATGGAGCTCCTGGAGAAAAATGGTCAGTTTGAGGAGCCGGGCCTCCATGCCCTGGAAACTGCCTTTGACCAGGCGCTGGAACAGACGGAAGGCATTGTTTTTGCGGACCTCTGGGATTTGGAACGCTTCTCACGCTGCGCGCATTGTTTCGGGGCCCGCAAGGAGCGGCTGGAGGCCATGAACGCCGGGCAGGAAGTACTCCCCAGTATCGTCTGTAGCTGTGACGATGGCCGGTAAGAACATACGCCATACCTGCGACATATTGATAGCGGGTTCAGGGTTTGCCGGCTCCCTCACCGCCCTGCTCCTGACCCGGATAGGTTATAAGGTATGCCTGGTTGAAAAGAAATCGCATCCCCGCTTTACCATAGGGGAATCATCCACGCCCATTGCCGACATGATCCTCCGCCACCTGGCCGAAACCTATGACCTTCCGTGGTTGCACGAATTTTCCCGCTACGGGAGCTGGCAGCAACATTACCCGGAAGTTGGGTGTGGCCTCAAAAGGGGGTTTAGTTATTTCTTCCACAGGCCGGGAGAACCCTTCCGCACGGATGGGGATCACAGGAACGAACTGTTGGTAGCGGCCAGCGTGAATGACCTGCAGTCCGACACTAATTGGTACCGATCTGATCTGGACGCTTTTCTGGTGGAAAAGGTGAAGGCGTATGGGATCCGATACCTGGAACAAACGAACTTGTTATCGGTACAGAAAAATACCCACTGGCAATTTCACGCAAAGCACCAGGGAGAAAAGCTCATCCTCGAAGCCTCTTTTTTTATTGATGCCACAGGGACCCCGGATCTCCTTCAAACGCTCTGGAATGTATCATCCGCTGCCCGTGGTTTCCGGACGAATACCCATGCCATCTATTCCCATTTCGACGGGGTCACCCGCTGGACGGATTTCTTACAGGGACAGGGCATTCCTACCGGGGATTACCCCTATGATCCGGACCATTCGGCCCTACACCATCTTCTGGAAGAGGGGTGGCTCTGGATGTTGCGGTTTAACAATGGCCGACTCAGTATGGGCCTGGTGATGGAGGAGGGCCGGCAACCTTTGACCGACGAGGATTCGGAGGTAATTTGGAAAAGGGTCTTCTCAAGATACCCCTCCCTCAACGCACTCATGGCAAAGGCCACGCCTTCTCCCCAACCCGGCAGGCTTCTGAAAAGCCAGCGGTTGCAGCGCATCGCAGCAAAGGGATACGGGGAAGGGTGGGTCGCCCTGCCGCACACCATAGGGTTTGTGGATCCGCTCCACAGTACCGGTATTGCCCACACCCTCTGCGGGGTCGAAAAAATAGCAGGCATTCTGTCAGAATCCCGGGCGGAGCCACAGCTCCTTTCGGACCGGTTTCAGGCATACGAAAAATCCGTTTTGGCAGAAATCAGGTTCTCAGATATGCTGGTTTCAGGCAGTTATAAGGCGCTTCGGGAGTTTGGCCTGTTCCATGCATGGACCATGCTATACTTTACTGCAGCTATTGCCTATGAACAAAAACGGCTGGCGGGCACGATCCCTGCCTATTTTTTGGAAGCCGACAACAAGGCATTGCGGGAAATAGTGGAAACCTCCTATTCAGATTTGGAGCAGGTCCTGGCCGGAGGGGTGCCCCCCGGTGCTGCGGTAAAAGGCTTTGTGAACCGGGTCCGTGATCGGATTGCACCTTACAACATAGCCGGGCTCCTCGATCCTACAGCCCGGAATATGTACCGTCATACAGCCGCAGAATTCTAGGCCTCCTATCCGTGTTTCAGGCATCGGGTTTCAACGCATCTTTAAAGCCGTCTGTGGTGACCTTCCGAGTATTGTACTTCTTCCGGTATGCCTGGTGACCCGCGTCCGTTGGATAGTGGACATCCTTGCTGTATGGGTATGCTTTCATGCCATGGAAAGGCAATGGCTCTACCGTTTGCCCGTGCATGGTGTTAAGGTCCCCGTCTTTCACCCAACCTTCGCTGTAAATAAGGAAATCCCTTTTCCAGCCTTGCGGTAGTTCGGGCAGGTTTTCGGCATCGAAGCCGATAGTAATCTCATCCCCCGAATTCGCGATAATGTATTGGTCGTCCCCTTTCTGGAGCAGGGGAAGTACATCCCCGTAACGGGTGTAAAATCCGGTGAGGTCTCTCCATTTCTGCCCGGTGGTAACCCGGTCGTGATCAAACCAATGCGGGCCGTAGCGCCCCCCTTTGCGGTAGGAAGCGGAATACCCCCTGTAATCGAGGCTAGCCTGCACCATTTTAAGATTGTGCATTTTCATAGGGGCATTTACCTGCCCGTTGGTGAAAAAGATATGGTCCCAATAGATCTGCATGTTGGTCCGTATCCTTACATGCCGGTCGTCCGTAGGAAATTTACCCGACAGGTTGGCGATAACCATCTTATCCTTACCCATGGGATATCCCAAATCCGGTATAGCCACTTCCCAGTCGCCCCGGGCGTTCCTTACTTCGAGGGAAGGCGGTGAAAGCTTGTAAGCTTCGGTTTGGGTCAGGGCCAGGTTGATGCTGGCATCGGGAGGGAAGACCCAGCCCCGAAGGTAGAGGTAGAGGCTATCGGTACGCGCTTTGTCTCCCAGGTCCAGGATAAGGGAGTGGTCCTCCGCTACCCCCTGGTATTTACCCAATTGGAAGTCGGAAACATAGTCGAAATCATAAGCGGTGATCCTGGGCAGGACGTCCAAACCCTCTCCTGTCCGGGCAGAAACGGGCAAATTTTTCTCCCGTACGCTGTAGATATCCCGGCCCGGGAAAGGGGGGAGCTTAAAGCGTTCATCCACAAACATGTCCACATCGGCAGGATGGTCAACAGCTATCAGGGATGCTTTGTCAAAATAGACAGCTTCCCATAATTCTTCTGTAATTTTAATGGAGTACAGCCCGTCTTTGGGCTTCAGTTTCTCGCCCGGAATTTTCAGGTATTCCCTGGAAACATCCGCAAAGGCGTAAGTGGTGTCTCTTCCCTGGACGGCCAGGGGCATCCCCAGCGCACTGCGCCACATCATATCTTTCTGGAATTCGTATTTGTGTCCATTCCAGGTGAACAGGAACGGGCAGGAACCCTTGAGCATTTGTTCTTCAACAAAATCATCCTTGCTTTTTGGATCCAGGAAATTCTGGGGGACCCCGTTAGGCCAGATCACCCGCATGATGTCCACGGTCCGCCGCTCCCCAAGGCCAAAATGTATGACCGGCTCTGTCATGGTGCGCATCTGGAACAGGTCGCCGGCCCTCATGGATACCTGGGCCCCTATGCCCAGGCGGTTATTTTTGCTGTTGCCATAGGAGAGCCCCACCAGGCGTAGTTGTATAAAATTGTTGAGGTTGCCGGTATCATTCCTGATCAGGCGAATCCCGTTGGGCCCGGCCAGGAAAATATCCTGGTCCCCGTCGTTGTTGAAATCGCCTATCTGAATATTGAAGCCTTCCCGCGCCGTTTCAGGCCACAGATCCGAGACGTCCTCAAAGCCCCCTTTCGTATTGTTGTGGAACAAAAACACGCCCTGTTCGCCTGGCTGCCTGGCGGTCCCCACAATAACAAAATCCAGGTGGCCGTCATTGTCGAAATCAAGGAAGGAGGCGTCGTGTACATCGATTCCGCCGGGGCTTTTAAACGATGCTTTCCCGGCCAGGGTAAAAGTCCCGTTCCATTGGTTCTGATAGATGGCATAGCCGCTGCTGTTTGCTACACAAAGGTCGGTCATCCCGTCATTGTTGTAGTCCCCGAGGGCCACGGCCCCGATCTCGCCTGGCAGGTCGTTTAAACCGGCCGAAGAGGCCACATCCCGGAAACGGGCGTGCCGGTCGTTTGTGTAGAGACGGACTCCCCCCTGTTTATCAACAGCCACGACATCCAGGTCCCCGTCATTGTCCAGGTCGGCGAAATCCATGCTCATGGTATTGCCGGTTGTCCCGGTCAGCCCCATGGACGATGCCTGCTCGGTAAAAGTTCCGTCGGCATTGTTGCGCATAAATTCGTTGGGACCGTCCCTGCCAACGAGCAGATCAAGATCCCCTTCCTGGTCCAGGTCGGCCATAATAAGATCATTGCCGCCGCCTTTTCCGGATATCCCGGATTCATCCGTACGGTCGGCAAAAGAGCCGTCCCCCAGGTTTTCATAAAGTTTATTGCCACGGTCGGTAGAAACGAAGAGGTCCATGTTCCCGTCGTTGTTGTAGTCGGTAAAAGTAGCTGCCCGCTCGATCCCGCTATGGTCCAAATGGGCTTCAGCCGCCCTGTCGGTATAACTGCCGAGCTCGTTTGTGAACAGGTAATGGGTGGAGGAGGTTGCGCCGGGTGCCCGGTAACTATAGTAAATGTCGAGTTCCCCATCCCCGTTGTAATCGGTAATGGCCACCACCGAAGACTGGGCCTTATCGCCAGCCTGGGCAGACAGGCCGATGGCATCGGAGGCGTCCGAAAATTGCATGATGTCCATAAGGCTGGCTCCTTCCTTCAGGGTATTCACGCGAATTTGATCGGTGTTGAAAATCGGATTCCCCGTTACCATGCCAGGGCTTTGCACCTCCTGTAACCCGGTGGTATAAGCGGGGGTAACCTTGATGAGTGTGAAAAACTGCTGCAGGGCCACCCCGGTTTTGTTGGCATCCTTCTTCCTTATGGATGTAACCGTCTGTTCGTAAGCTGTTTTGGCCTGCTCAGGCAATTCGGGAAGCACTTCCCTTAACCTTTCCAGGTGCTGCAGGCAACTATCCAGTTGGCCCTGCCGTGCTTCCAGGTCGATCAATTCGGTTAAGGGGACTACGTTTGCAGGGAGCATTTCGGTGATCTTCGCCAAATTCGTTTTTGCTCCTGTTCTTTTCCGACCTGGCCGGAATAGATCTCGAAGAGCATGTAATAAGCTTTTGCGTTGGGGGATTTTTGCAGGAGTTCCTTCAGCGTCCGTACCGCCTGTTCCGCGTCGCCATTCTGTCTGTGCACATCGGCCAGGATCAGCAGGTATTCGGGGTTGTCTGCATCCAGTTTCAACGCCTGGTTCAACTGTTCTTCGGCCTGGGCGTACTCGCCCTGTTTCAGGTATACCAGGGCAAGGTCGGCATATCCGGCCGGGTCGTCCGGATTGATTTCAATGATCTTCTTAAGCGCCGCTTCGGCCTCGTCCAGTTTATTTTGCTCCAGATATTGCAAAACCGGAAGCCAGTTCGAGATCTGATCGGAAGCCTGATCTTTTTTATCTCCCCCCCCGGCACATCCAAGCATTAAAATCCCTGCTAAGCCCAATAAACAAAGGAAGCCTCTTGTCATTTTTTACCGCTAATTATTATGGTCAATAAATATATTCAGGAAGTATGGCCGAATCCCCAATTTCGTAAATTCCTGCCAAGGTATGCATATTTTGTATCAATCACAACAGCCGGCATTCCTCGGGAATTCAGCGCCCTATGCGGTCGCAAATGGCGGGCATAGCCTGTTTGCCTGCGGACTTTTGATTTTAATTGACTTTGTAGTACCTTCGGAACGATTTTGAAAATGAAGGGAAAGTTACTTTGAGACGCGAGGAAAAAAAATTGCCCAGAATCATTACAAGCGCCGTCTTTTTTCTTTTGTTGGCAACTACCGTGCTTTTGAGCCAGTCCTGGCTTTACAAGCCACGAATGGGCGCCAATCAGAAAGAGGAGGCCCTGGTTGCCCATGGATTCTACCTGGAACCGGTGGAGAAGCAAGCGAAGATTACGTTCAGGCACACTTCCCCTGAACTGGATCCCAAACTGCAGCATATTGCCCGACAAATTGCCTCCATGGGGGCATCGGTTTCTGTTTGCGATTTTGATAAGGACGGATGGAACGACCTTTATTTCACAAACAGTAGCACGGGGAGCCAGAATGCACTCTACCACAACAAACACGACGGTACTTTTGAGGATGTGGCCTCTGCCATGGGGATTGCCGATGTCAACCGTAAAGGATCGGGCTCATCCATGGGATCTGTATGGGGGGATTATAACAACGATGGTTATGAGGACCTTTTCCTGTATAAATGGGGAAAGCCGGAATTGTTTAAAAATGTCGGAGGAAAGAAATTTGAAAATGTAACTGCTGGCAGCGGCCTGCCTTCCTGGGTCAATGCCAATTCGGCCCTCTGGCTGGATTTTGACGGTGATGGCCGGCTCGACCTGTTCCTGGGCGGGTATTTCAGGGAAGATCTCGACCTCCAGAACCTCTCCACCTCCCGCATCATGCCCGAAAGCTTTGAATATGCGCAGAACGGGGGCAGAAACTACCTGTTGAGAAACATGGGGGACGGCACGTTTCAGGATGTCGCCAAAGAATACGGGTTAACCTCTACCCGGTGGACGCTGGCCGCAGGGGCGGCAGACCTTAACGGAGATCGCTTTCCCGAATTGGTCATAGCCAATGATTACAGTGTGGATGAACTCTTTATCAATGTAGACGGCAAGAGATTTGAGGAACGCGGGCGAAAGGCCAAACTCGGATACACCCCTAAAAGCGGGATGAATGTTACATTCGGCGATGTGGACAACAGCAATGACCTGGGGATTTACGTCACCAACATCACGGAACAGGGGATTTTGGTGCAGGGGAATAATTTCTGGAAGCCCAAACGGTCAGACCGGGTCAGAGACCACCTATGTGAACCTGGCACAATTCTCCGGCATAGAATCGGCCGGGTGGAGCTATGGGGCCCAGTTCGGCGACCTCAATAATGATGGCTTTTTGGATCTGTACGTGGCGAATGGGTATATCTCAGACGATAAAGATGATTCTTACTGGTACGATTACTCCAAAATAGTAGGCGGTCACAATTCCATCATTTCGGATGCAGGCAACTGGCCGGCCATGAACGGCAAAAGCCAGGCAGGTTATGAGCAGAACAAGATCTGGGTGAATGATGCCCACGGAATTTTCAGTGAAGTGAGTGACGAAGTTTGCCCGCAGGTTACCTACGACAGCCGTTCTGTGGCTATGGCCGACCTGTGGAACAGGGGTGTGCTGGACGTGATTGTAGCCAATCAGAATGAAGCCCCCCTGGTGTACAGGAACGAAAGCGGCAATCACAACCACTGGATTGCCTTCGACCTGGAAGGTACCCGCAGCAACCGGAGTGCTATCGGGGCCAAAGTCGCCCTGGAGTGGAACAACAAAAAGCAGTCGCAGGTGATTACCGGCGGGATTGGGTTTAGCTCTCAGAATGAGCGCAGGCTACATTTCGGGCTGGGGGATGTGGCGAAGGTGGACCGGGTAACGATTTACTGGCCTTCCGGACAGGTTCAGGAATTGAAGGATCCCACCCCGGATACCATCATCCATATTAAGGAAAGTCAAACGACTGATTGATGCGAGAACGAAACGCAACCCTTTCTAAAATCTATTTCTGGCAAAACTGGGACAGAAGCTATTTTAAATACGTTCCGCCCGTGTTTATAACCCTGATCGTACTGGCGGGGCAGTTCACATTTGCCATCCTGGACGATTACGTAAACATCCTGACTTCAATTGGAACTGCGCTGCTTATTGAAACCTTGCTGTCGCGGTTTGTGCTGGGCAAACAAAAGAATTTGTCGAGCGCGTATATTTCAGGTATCAGTGTGGGCATATTGATCCGTTCCACCCTGGTGTGGCCTTACGTCATGACCGCCGCACTGTCAATCATGTCCAAATACGTCCTGCGTTATAAAGGCCGGCATTTATGGAACCCTTCGAATTTTGGCGTTGCCTGGATGCTGATGCTGGGAGGATCCCTTGATATTGCGGGATTAAGCATACAATGGGGGAACAACATCATGGCCATGGCCGTAATCTGGATCCTGGGGCTGATCATTGTTAAGAGGGCCAAAAGACTGCATGTAACCCTTACCTATGTGCTTGGGTTCGTGTTTTTCGCCTTTATCCGTTGCCTGATAACCGGGGATAATTTCCTGGCAGAACTGGCCCCGCTTACAGGCCCAATGTACCAGCTGTTTATCTTCTTCATGATTACAGACCCGCCAACCAACGTGTCGGGGAAAAAGGGGCAGATCCTGGTGGCCTTCCTGGTGGCTGCGGTCGAATTTGTGATGCGCCTCAACCACTTAATTTACGCACCTTTCTACGCCCTGTTCCTCGTAGGGCCTATTGCCAAGTATATCGACCTGAGGTGGTACAGCCCTCAACCGGAAACTGGGAAAATACCCGAAAAATCGCTTGAACCCGGCAGGCTGCCGAGTTGATTTGAGGCATCCCGGGGCAAATATTAATCTTTTATTAGTCATTCATTAATCCCTTCATTCCCTTAAATTTCATAATCTTGTCTTTTACTCGGTGAAATACCCTGAAATAGGCACTTGGGGAGCTTTTTACCTAAATAAAAACCCTTGCAAAAGACAGAAAAGGTGACAGATAAAATTGTAAGCCAGATATCCGGGACTTTCGGATTAGACAGCAAAGTTTCCAACCAGGTCATGCGGGTCCTGATAATTTTTGTCCTGCCGGTGATTACAGTATATGTCATTTGGGCCGGATATATGTGGGCCACAAACAGCTGGGGCCTTTTCCGGGACTATTTTTATATGACCGTCACCATGGTGTTCGGGTCGTTTGTGGCTGGTGCCAGTTCGGAAGGCGGTGGGGCGGTGGCCTTTCCGGTCATGACCCTGGTGTTCAAGATCCTTCCTTCCGTTGCCAGGACATTCAGCCTGGCCATTCAGAGTATCGGCATGACGGCAGCCACGCTTTGGATCGTGGCAAAACAGATCCCTGTAGAAAAGAAATACCTGAAACTCGCCATGGCCGGCGGATCACTGGGGATCATCTTCGGGAGCTATTATGTGGCCCCCTATCTGGCGCCCGCCTACAGTAAGATGCTGTTTGTCTCCTTCTGGCTGAGTTTTGGCCTGGCCCTGTTTGCCATCAACCATATCCGCCAGCGCGACACTTACGATCATCTTCCCTCCCTGACGGGGAAGCAGCGGGGGGAACTCGTGGCTATCGGGTTTATCGGCGGGATCCTGAGTTCTATCCTGGGAAGCGGGATCGATATTTGCTCCTTCGCATTTGTGACCATGAAATATCACCTGTCCGAAAAGGTAGCCACCCCCACATCCGTTATTTTGATGGCGAGCAACGCCCTTGTTGGCTTTCTGTTGCACCAGTTTGTCCTGCAGGATGTGGCCCCGGAAGTGTATAATTACTGGCTGGTAAGCATCCCGGTCGTCCTGCTGGGAGCCCCTCTCGGCGCATTGGTTATCAACAAACTCAAACGGTTGCATATTGCCATTTTTCTGTATACCATCATCCTTATCCAGTTCATCGGCGCCGTACTGATCATTAACCCGCGGGGGAATTTACTCATCTTTTCCCTCCTGGCTTTTATCTTTGGGATAGGCGTATTTTTCTTTTTGTCCCGGCGGTCTAACCAGCGGAAAAGACCAGAGTCCGGGCGTTCGTGAAAGTATCAGTTTTCCCCATTGACCTAAATTTTCAGATTCTTTCGGGATCCTTCATCTCCCGATAGGGGGTACTAGCGATTGTGAGGATTATTTGGATATCGGCGGTTTCTCTGGCTATGGAAAAGTATTTTGGTTCATAGAAATTGGGCTTCGCCTGGCCGCATTTTAACAATGCTGGCTTATTGCAGTACTTCGTGTTATCTTTTGGGCTGGGGAGGGGGCTACGCCCCGCCGGGCTATGGTTGCAACCTGAAATGCCGTTTCTGCTCTTTTGAGTCTGTTTCCCGGAATTAAAAAAATTTGAAATCCTCGCGATTCCGCTTATTTCATTGGATGCCAAATTATCGCTGCCATGCGTGTGGCCCCTTCAGGGGATTGGACTACGGATTTTGAATATCCTGAATTGCCTGCCTCAAAAGGAATAGTAATATCGAAGTCAGTGATTGCCTACTCTTTTGGTTTTGTTGGTTTCCGTCGTCAGTTCCATGGCCGCACTAAGGATATAGTTTTTAATATTTTCTATTTGGGATGGCTGCAGTCGGTCTCCGAAATCGGGCATCCCTAAAGACAGGGCGGCACCTTCCCCGACAATTTGATTAAATCGTTCGAAAGAGTTTTTTGAAGCGTAAGCCAAATCCGGGATGGCACCCCCGCCATCGCCAGGCGTTCCGTGGCAGCGGTTACAATGGGCATCGAACAGTAACCTGCCATTTTCAACATCGGCCTTGTTCGCATCAACGGGCAGGTTTATGAGGTGTTTCTCCACTACCTCATATTTGGGTGGCGCCTGGTGTGCCCCCAAAGCAAAAGTATATATGGTGCCCGGATACAACTGGTCCGTATATCGTACCGATCGCCCCCCTACGCCACCCCATCCGGAAACGACGGTAATATATTGTTTTCCATCAACCATATAGGAAATAGGGGCTGCAATCACCCCGGATCCGACGTTATGCCGCCAAAGCTCGGCACCGTCTGTTGCGTCATAGGCCACGAAATACCCGTCCGGGGTTCCCTGGAAAACGAGGTCTCTGGTGCTCATCACCCCGGCGTTCCAAATGCTTTTTTGCTCCACCCGCCATACTTCTTTCTTCTGTACAGGGTCCCAGGCAATCAGCATCCCCTGCTCTTTGGGTGCCAGGGTATCGATTCTGGTTTGCTTATTCTTGTCCCCTCCTATAGCGAGATTCACGGCCCGTGGGGTCATTATTAAGAGTCCAGTCTTTAGGCTGCCCGTATAACATCGAAAAATCCCTTGCCGGGATATAGACCAATTGGGTGATCGGATTGAATGCCATAGGCTGCCAGTTATGCCCGCCATACGGACTTGGGAAGATCTGTGCATTCTGGTCTTCATACCGGCCAAAGGTGGTTTCCACCGGGCGGCCTGTTTGAAGGTCCACATGGGTGGCCCAATTTACGTAGACATAGGGATCTGCTGAGATCAGCTCCCCGCTAATGCGATCCAGCACATAAAAGAACCCGTTTTTTGGTGCCTGCATCAGCACTTTTCTTTTTTGGCCTTTGATCGTCAGGTCTGTTAGGATCATTTGCTGGGTGGCCGTGAAATCCCAGGAATCCCCCGGCGTGGTCTGGTAGTACCATGCCAGGCTCCCATCATCGGCGTTCAGTGCCACAATAGAGGAGAGGAAGAGGTTGTCGCCCCCTTCGGGGCTCCTGAATTTGCGGTTCCATAAAGTCCCGTTGCCTGCCCCCACATAGATCAGGCCTGCATCCGGATCGTAAGCGAAGGCATCCCAGGCTGTTCCTCCACCCCCTGATTCCCACCAGGATCCCGTCCAGGTTTCGGCCGCTAGTTTCATGGCATCATTTTCAAACCCGTTTGCGGGATTTCCGGGGACTATAAAAAACCTCCAGAGTTCCTCTCCAGTGTGGGCATCATAGGCCGTTACATAGCCCCTAACCCCATATTCGCTGCCCCCGTTGCCGATAATGACTTTCCCGTTGTATACCCTCGGGGCACCGGTTATAGTATAGCTTTCACCCTGGTCTACTGTCACTACTTCCCAGGCCTTTTCCCCCGTGGCCGCATCCAGGGCAATAAGCCTTCCGTCAAGGGTGCCCACATAAACACGGCCTTCATAGAGGGCAACACCCCGGTTCACCACATCGCAGCAGGCCATCTCGCCGTAATATTTGGGTACCTCGGGGTCAAAAGTCCAGATAATTTCAGCCTTCCTGGTATCGACGGCATATACAATACTCCATGGCCCGCTCACGTACAGAATGCCATCCACCACCAATGGGGTGGCTTCAAACCCCCTGGTAGTTCCCAGGTTGATCGTCCATGAAAGCCCGAGATCCCGGATATTTTCCTTGTTTATCTTATCCAGGGAACTGTACCGGTCTTCCCCGTAATTCCGGCCATAGGACAGCCAGTCTTCGGGGGTACTATCCGCATTTACCAGTCGATCCGGGGTAATGGCCTCCGCAGATGCCCTGATGCCGTCAACAGAGCCTTTCTCCGGATCCGAATGGCAACCGCTTATTAGCAGCAGGCAGGCAAACCAAAAGAATCCGTTGCCTGCCCAGCCTGAAACGGCCCTAGGAAAGCCCGGTTGCCACATTGGGTACATTTTAGCCTTTAAATCTTTCACAATCAGGATACAAGATACACAATCACAGGAATAAATGTGGATAATTGATATGCAAATGATACGCTTGGCGGGGGTTGCAGATTAGGCCCCCACATTACCCTGTGGTTCCCGGCATTGGCTAAATTGAGATAGAGTTAACCCTCCATTTTTTTGGTTTGTGTGAATTGTAGCATACGGGCTCCCGTGAACTCGTCTTGCCAAACGCTTTTGTCCGTTGGCCTAATCCCCGACCTTCCATAAATCCAAATCCTGGAAATCAAAACTAAAATCGATGTCCGGGGAGATCCCTTTCATGGTGATGGCTTTGGCCTTCCCATTTTCATCCAATTGGAATATGGCGAAGGCATCGCAATTCATGTCGCGGTAATCCCAGGAGACTGCGAAAGCATTGGCTTTATAATAGTGCATCCGGCCGTTGAGCTTGGGCGATCTCAGCGACTTGATCCACAACTGCTGGCCCTTCTGGTATACCAGGACGTCCCCGAACCAATCGTCCCTGTAGCGGCCCAGATAGGCGTTGAAATTAATAGGGGTTTCCTTCATCCTGTCTGCCTGGGCCCAGACCGCATCCACCACAGAGTCTGCCTCAGAAGCCCTTTCATTCAGCCTTTTTTCGGCAAAATCAAGCCAGTCCGTTCCTTTTGCGCCAATGATCTCGTCTTTTATTTCGTTGGTGAGGGTGAGCAGGCTGAGCCCTCCCGGGTCTGTGTTGGTCAGGACGATAATCCCGGCTTTGCGTTCAGGGATCATGGTGACCATGGATAACATACCCGGCAAGCCACCTGAATGCTGAACAATGGTATAGCCATTTTCATCACGCAGCCCGAACCCGAGTCCATACCCGGTATAATGCGTATTATACATGCCATCGCCGGAAACGGCATAGGCCATATTGGTATAGATGCGCCATAATTGCCGGTGATTTTCCGGGGAGATGAGGGTATCTTTCAGGGAGTTCCCGTATAGCCCCTCATTTAAGTGCATCAGTACCCATTGGCTCATGTCTTTGACGCTGGAATAAATCCCGCCTGCAGCCCCCATGGAGCCATCGTTTTTGGTGTAGGTCCCAATCTGCTGTATTTGGCCGTTTTCGGTCTTGTGCGGGTAAGCAACGTTGGTGTTGTTCCTGATATTCTGGAAGAGGCCAACCGAATTTTCCATCCCCAGTTTCCCCATAATCTCCTCCTGTACGAACTGGTCCCATGGCTGGCCGCTTACCCGGTGGACCACTTCCCCGGCAACCATATACAGGAGGTTGTCATAATCGAATTTGGTCCTGAATTCGGAAACAGGGGTCTGATATTGAAAACTGCGGACAATATCGTCAATGGTAAAATCCGAACCGTCCGGGAAAAACATAAGGTCACCGGCGCCCAGGCCCAGCCCGCTGCGGTGGGTAAGCAGATCCACAATGGTGAAATGGGCGGTTATGTAGGGGTCATACATCCTGAATTCGGGGATATAATCAATAACCTTATCATTCCAATTTAACTTTCCCCTGTCTACAAGGATCCCCAGGGCGGTAGCGGTAAACGCCTTGCTATTTGACGCAATGGCAAACAGGGTATTCTCATCTACCTTTGCCCCGCTTTTGGCCGAGGTGATCCCGTAGCCTTTCAGATGGGTAACCTCCCCGTCCTGTATCACCCCGATGGCGACCCCGGCCTGGGGAAAGCGATGCAGGGATACCTGCACCAGGGAATCGATAAAACCGGAGCTGACCTTCTTTTGGGACCATCCGGCGAAAGGGAGTAAAACGAGGAAAAGCAGTATTCTATACATGATCTTGGTGGTATCGCAAGTAAGATTCCAGGGTGGGACTATGATTTCTCCACTTTTGTGAGCCCGAGGATGCGCCTGGCTACCATCCAGGCCCAGCCATATAAAAGTAGGAAAATAATTCCTTGACCTATCCCGCCCAAGCCACTGGGTAATAGGATTCTTATGGTCAGGACCAACAGGATAAGGCAGACAATACTTATGACCAGTAAAACGGGCGCCGTTGTTCTCCAACCGATTTTCCTGACAGGGCCGGCAGGGCAAGCCACGCACTGCCGGTTTGCACATAGTCGCTGATGATGCTGCTGGCCGGGCTCAATTGTGGTTCCAGGAAATGGAGGAGGGCAAAAACGAGCAGATGTAACCAAGTGAAGAGGATGGTTAATCTGGCGGCTGTTCGGATGGTTTTCTTGGAACTGATATTTATTCGTTTTAAAAGAACACAATTGGTGGACATTGGGCGTCCCTGGTTGGGCCGGGATTCAGTTGCCATGAATTTTCAGTAGGGATAGTAAGTTTAACTAAAAATAAGAAATTCCTGTTTGAATGTTATCATGCCATGAATTATAGACGATGATATACTTTCGTTAGTTATCAGTATATATTGGTATAATAATTTTACTTTCCGTATTTATTTTCAATTCCAGGGGGATGGTTGCATCAATAATCGATTCTCTACTTACATCGTTACCGGTACCATAGTTAATTTGCCCGTAAGGATTTTTATTCGCATTAACCACAATGACGATTCGGCTGTTTTTTGGAATTTTCTTACTTATAATCCTTGTGTTGTCAAAGGCAATAGTTGTTGATGAATTCGGCGTCAATAGTTTTCGATGTTCCCTGCTCTCTGCATAACTTGCTCTCCCGATATAAAAGCTCAGGTGAAAATACTTGCCCTCCGGAGTTAATTCATACAGGTTGACCCCGAAGTCAAAATCCTTTTTATTGATTTTGATTTTTAATTCCCCCTTAAAAGAGCCATTAATAATTGTTTCTTTTTTGAACGGCTCACTCATAAAAACAAGGCCGTCCTTTAAATTCAGGCTGTCTTCTATAATCGGAGAGGGGTAATATTTGGCGTTGTTCATTTTTGTTCTGTCCTTAAAATCCACATCCAGGTGTAGGTCAATAGCACTTTTAGGTTTTTCAGTATCCAACCCATACTGACCCATGCTTTTGTCGGCACTCAAATAGAAAACGAGTGAATCATTGCTCATTTCGGAAAGTGATGATGTATGCATCCATGTATTGGTGCCCATCACCTGGAAGTTTACTTTGTTTTTAAGGATGGCAGGTTTTTCCTTGCCTTTTAGTATATAATCAAACCAATCAAACACAAGCCCTTGTTTTATATTTATATGTGCCACTTCATCAATTTGATAGCCTCTTAAATCGGCACTTGATGCAAATTGTGCTCCCCAATGATCATAAGGTCCAATTAATAGATAATGATCTGCTTTCGGATTGTATTTTAAATGTTGTAAATAGTAATACATGGCGCCGCGCTGCCCATCGTCATAATATCCGGTCGTGGTAAGTATGGGAATGTTGATATGGGAAAATTCATCCTTGTAAGGAATCATATTTTGCCAATAGGCATCATAAGATGGGTGTGAAATCCATTCCTGAAAAACGGGACTTGGAGTTCCATCTATGCTGTCCATTTTATTGTAGGCTTTGCCAGATTCGAACCATTCATGCTCCAGGGTATTCCATCTGTCGCGATCAAAATTGGCATCATTATCCAAATACTTGGTATTGGTAACATACGGGATCCATTTATAGGGGAAATTCAGAAAAACATTATTTTCCATAGGGTCGTCGATACCCGGGGCCACGGATACAGACGGAACGATAGTTTTTAAGGCGGGATGTACCTTTTCCTTCATGGATGCCCATTGAGTAAACCCGTTATAACTACCTCCATACATGCCTACCTTAGCATTGTTCCAATCTTGATGGCTGATCCAGTCAATAACTGTGTAGACGTCTTTAAACTCGTGTTTAAAGGGTTCAATAGCACCTTTACTTAGCCGTTTCCCTCTGGATGTGGCCACAACGCCTGCATAGCCTTTTGATGCGGCCAACAAAGCATCATTGACATTTGACGCATCCGCATAAATTGTAAATACCAAAATAGCGGGCATTGGCGCTGCATCCCTTTTGAGCGCGGTGATAACCGTTAATTCTGCCCCGTCTATGGCCGAAATGATGACTTCTTCTTTTATAATATACCTTCTGTTTTCATCGCGTTCAATTTCCTTATAAACAATGGGTTCGGTTAGTGTAAAAACATGGTATAGGAAATATGATTTCAAAAGGGCTAAGGCTTCATCAAAGTGCAAAGAGGCGCCGGAAATTTTTTTATAATTGGTCTCAAAACCATTGGTGAATTGCGCCACAGCATCGTAG
This sequence comes from uncultured Flavobacteriaceae bacterium, assembly GCA_963721045.1. Taxonomy (GTDB): domain Bacteria; phylum Bacteroidota; class Bacteroidia; order Flavobacteriales; family Flavobacteriaceae; genus Zeaxanthinibacter. The sequence continues at coordinate 287,185 of CAVRHQ010000011.1, read as the reverse complement.
GTGGTGAAAACAATAGTGGCCGAATACGCTTGTTCGTCATTACAATTTGCCAAGTATGCTTTAAAAACCGACTCATATGCTTCACTAAAACCATCACCGGATGCCAATTGCCAGATTTTCGCTTTTGAAAAAAGTTCAAATGGGATATATGCCGGATGCCCATGGTTCATTGCCGAATTTTTTCTCAGTGATTGAATCGTCTGGATGGAGGCCTCATAATCACCGGCCAATATTTCAATCATATACCGATCATTTGCTTCAATTTTCAGGCCTTCTATTTTGCTATGACGCAAATAATCCTTTGCCAAATTTTGCATGCTTACGGCCAACGATGCCGAGTCTGACAAGGCTGCTTTTTTATAGGTCAGCTCCTGGCCTGTAACCGGCAGATGGATAAAGGCTAAAAACAATATGATTATTAATTTCTTCACAATTTTCCTTTCTTTTATCCTGAACCTGGAGGAAGGTTGTTGTATTCTTGCAGCCAGAAGCGGTAACTTTTTTAATCAATGTTCGAATAGTTAATTAATTCATTTATATACAGGCCCTCCCCATCATTCTGAGTGTGTTTTATGTATTTTTTAACCGAAGGCGCATACCACCAAATATCTTCGATATCGGCCATTATATCCCCTTGAATTGGTAATCCTGCCTGTGTATACAATTTTATAAGCCATAAATTTTCCGGCAGCTACGGATACTTCATTAAATGAGACAACCGCTACATCCTGACTGGTTTTCCCTTTGGTACCTTCATTATTTTCCCATTCCACCTCAAATTTCCATTTTTTACCCACCTTTAATGGCCAATCGTAAAAGGGCGTATCGCTCGGTTTCTGGCCTAAAGTAGTTGCTATTTTTAGCGTGTCATTCCCATTGTTAAACCCCAAATCTCCATTAAAATCTACGACTTCCTGAAAATCTTCACCTTCTGCCCGAATTTTCCCATCTACCGAGCGTTTCCATTTCCAGGTCCATTTCTCCCCAATTTTAAAATCAGTAATTGTTGGTTCTTCAGTTGCTGTATCAGAAGCGGTGGTTTTAGGCGCGTTAGTACAAGCATTAAATGCGATGACGGCCATAAATATTAGTAGAGCTTGTTTTTTCATGTTGCTAAAAGTTTAATCTTTTCTTGAGTTCCCTCCGAAAAGCACAATTAATAAATTTGATTTCCTTCTTAAATGTAATCTTCCCATTATCAAGCTTTTAAAGCTTCAATCGAGAAATTATTTTCATAAGAATATGGTTGAATTGGCTATTGTAAGGAGCGTATTCTCCTTCTTTGTTTATAAACTGTTCCAATTTTTAAATTTGGCAGATTGCCGACTTGAAACCTCCAGGGATTCTCCGCTTGTTAAAGTGATTTGGAGTTTGTTATTAAAATGTGGGTGAATTTCTTTAATGTATTGCGTATTGATTATCTGACTCCTGTTTATTCTAAAGAAAATTGTTGGGTCCAGCTTCTCTGCCAACAGGGTGAGAGAGCGTTTGATCATGGCTTTCTCGTCGCGGAAAAACAAACGGGCGTAATTGTCCATAGATTGAATTAACCTAATATCCGATAAAGGAATAAAATGACATTTCTCCCCGTCTTTTATAAAGATTTTTTGATGCATTGGTAAAGAGGTTTTTCTCCTGGCCTCTGTTTTAGACAACTTGGCTTTGATTTTTTCTATGCTTATCGCAAAACGTTCATCCCGCAAAGGTTTTACCAGGTAATCAATCGCGTTTACTTCAAAGGCCTTGAACGCGTATTGATCATAGGCAGTGGTAAATACCACTTCAGGAACTACCGCAAGCTCTTCTAACAAATCAAAGCCTGATTTTTCTGGCATCTGAATATCTAAAAACAAGACATCCGGACTTTCCTTTTCTATCAAAACAATGGCTTCGTCTGCATTCGCAGCTTCTCCAATCACTAAAAAGTCAGGATATTTAGACAGGGCTCTTTTCACTTCTTCCCGTGCTAATCGCTCATCATCTATAATTATAGTTTTATAGGTATTCATTATTTGCGAATTGGAATTTTTAAGGTAGCCGTAACCTGGTCTTTAATTTCATTTTCAAGGGTAAATCTGGCCTCGCCATTGTATTGCAATGACAATCTTTTCGTTAAATTCTTAATGCCGATACCGGTTTCGGCACTTTGTTCAACTAGATTTCCGGGGTTCTGGACAATAATCTCCAGGTGTTGGTCTTTTTTAACGATCAACAGGATTATATTTCCGCCGTTTATCCGATTATCAATACCGTGTTTAATAGCATTCTCCACCAAAAGCTGTATACTTAAGGGTGGAATCAAGTATTCTTCCAGGCTTTGATCCACTTTTATAGACATATTCAGACGCTCTTCAAATCGCACCTTCTCGAGTTCAACATAGTCTTTTACCAGCCCTAATTCATCTTTAATTGTTATCAAAGAAGCGTCTTTTGCATATAGTGAAGAGCGTAGGATGTCGGATAATAGATCAATGGCCCTCCTGGCAGTTTTGGGATTTTCTATGACCAATGACTTAATTGAGTTGAGTGAATTAAATAAAAAATGGGGGTTCAGTTGCTCGGAAAGATTATCTAATTGAGCCTGCTTGGCGATAATTGAAAGTTCGGCGTTTTGCCGGGCAGTTTCAATTTCTTTCATATAGTAATGGTATAAATGATAGGCGAGGATCCAAATTGCCATCAATCGTATACCGGTTAGAAAAACAGGATCCCAATATTTTAATGATTCCCACAAATCAACATCTTTGCCCCCGATAATAGCCCAGTAGTAATGCCATTTTAAATCTACAAGCAACATATATAAAACAGCCAAAATGAGTATGGAAGGGATTATTCTTACGAACAATTGAGGCAGGTCAAGCGAGTTCCATTTTAATTTTCTGGCAAAGAATCTATAGCCATGGGTTAGTGCTATTCCGATTGAAATGTCGAGGACATAATTGAGGAATGTAAAAAAGTACCCGTAATCGTCCCTGTTAAACACAACATAAGCCCAGTAAATGGAGACCGTTCCCCATCCCAAAAGCTGGCATTTCCAGTACAGGGAAATGGACTTAATGTTTAATATTTTTTCTAATCTATTCATTGATGCGACGAAGTAAAAGCATAACTGGCGATATAAAAAGGAAAAGTACAGGAGCGTAAATATTGGGGCTTGGGCGTCATTAGAATTTATTCTGAATTGATTTGAGAAGTAATTACTTAGAAACGATAAATAGTTCTGGCGTAACTATCTATTTGTCAACTTGGCATATTGATAAAGGGCAATGTATCGCAGCTAAGAAAAGTGGGGCTTTCTGCCGTCTTCTCTATCTTTCCGTGACAAAAGGGGCCACGAAAAATGAACTGTAACCACTTTCCGCCCATGTTTTCTTAAGGGCTGATTTGGGCAAGGGTTATTGTCCACTATTTTGATAACTTCTCTAAATATATTTTTACCTGTTGATGGCCCTCTCTTTCCGCAATGCTTAAAGCTGTATCTCCATTGTCCATTTTATAGTTGGTTTCTGCTCCGCTCTCGACCAATAACTTTACTATTTTCAAGTTTCCTCTGTGTGCGGCGGAATGCAGGGCGGTAACGTTTTGCATTTGTGTGGCATTTACATTTACACCGTATTCAATCAGTAGCGTGGACAATTCGAAGTTTTCTTTTGCCACTGCCGAGTGTAAGGCATTTACTTTAGAAGGGTTTGTTGCTTGCATATTAGGGTCGGCACCGTTTTCAAGAAGTAATTTTGCTATTCCTGTTTGATTAAAAAATGCGGCAAGGGATAATGGCGTAAATCCATCATTTGAGTACCGGTTGGAATAGCTTTTATCCTTTGCAAGCGCTTCAATTACACCATCTACTTTCCCACATACTATCGCTTCATGGAAGGTAAATGAGTCTTTGAGTTCTTTAGCCTTGCCAAAGGCTTCTCCCATTCCGCTATACGCGATAATCAACAGACCTGTACTTCCTTTTTCATCCTTTTCATTTAAAACTTCAGGATGTTCGGTAAGCAAAGTGATAATTTTATCAGCTTCTTTATTTTTTATGTGCGTTTTGAGTGTATCAATCATATCATTTACAAAAATAGCATTGCTGTTTTCGATTACTTCCTATGTATCACTTTTTTTTACGCATTACCGCTGGGGAGTGGCCAACCGTATTTTTAAAGTAATAACTGAAATTGCTCAGACTTGAATATCCAAGAGAAGTTGCTATTTCTGTTACACTTTTATCAGTTTCAATAAGTAGCCGTTTTGCTTCCTTTATCTTTAGTTGTGTTATATATTGAAAAGGGCTGATCTTGAAAATTTGACTAAAGTTTCTCAATAAGTGGTTTTCCGAAAGCATAGCTACATGGGATATTTTCTTCAAAGTCAAATTTTTAGAGTAATTACAGTCAATAAAATCTTTGGCATAGTGCAGTCTGCGGTAAATTTCTTCTCGGGTGCATTTCTTTTTTAATGTCAATCTGTCTGCATTTTTCAGGGAATCATCATTCTGAAAAAGAATGGCATGCAGTAATGAATGATAAAATTCTTCCTGTTCTATTCCGGATGAGGTGCCAATGGATGATTGCCTGCCGTGAAACAGGATTTTGGAAACAGCCCCTCCGTGCAGATAATTTCTTTCAAATAGCTTAACGCCTCCTGCCTTTTTAATCGAAAAATCGAGCAGTTTTTCTTCTGATGAATTTAATTCGGAAACAATTTGGCAAACAAATTTGGGTGAAAAGAAAACACAAAGTGATTCTATTGGTAATTTGTGGTCGATGGTTAATTTGTATTTAGTGCAATCATTCAGGATCAGATAGTTGTTTTCGTTGACGCTGTATTCACGCTGTTGCACTTTGTATTTTGCAGCACCATTATAAAAGGATTTAATAGAGAGAAAGCAATCCCCCTCCCATTGGTATTGGCTTGCTTGCTGATGTATAATAAAACCATTCGCCATCATTCTCTGCAAATTTTTATATCAAAACTGTAGTGCATCGCCTTGCCGTTACCCACAACGTCTCTGCTATGGCAAGCGGGGCAGGCAAGTAGACCCTTTATTTCCGCTTGTGCACGTAGCCAAAGCTTTTTGTTTTGTTACTATCTTTTTCATTTTAAAAGTTAAAACCAAAAGATTTGGCGGACTTGGTAAATACGCCCATGCCTTAGATTCAGCGCTTTTTGCCCTATTTGCAGTAGGTATTGTTACCTGCAGTTATTTTCGAATATTGACCTCTCAACTTCTGAAAATGAACTTATTATTTGGTGATTCCACTCATCATAATCATCATTCGTTGATTTTACAATGATTATTTTTTTTGCATTAGAATTTTCCGCCGCCCTAATTCCAGATGTTGAATCTTCAAAAATCAATGTTTGAGTGGCATTGATTTTTAAAATATCCATTGCCTTTATAAAGATTTCGGGATTCGGTTTACTTTTTACTTTTCCGTTGCTGTAAACAATCTTGGGAATATCAAAATACCTTGCCAAGTTTAAATGCTCAAAGTAAAACTTCAAGTTATAAAGGTCAGAGGCAGTTGCGATTGTGAAAGGAATTTTTTTAAGGAGTAAATACTCCAAAAGGTCTTCTGCTCCTGGAGCCAATTTCATTTCTTGTTTTAAACAAAGCGATTGATATATATCTTCTTTTTCAACACTTAGTCTTTTGATGTCTTCTAAAGATAATTTGTTTGAAAACAGATTTGTTAGTATTTCAGTATTATTTTTTCCGTGAATTTTTTTGTTTTTTTCATCATCTCTTAGTTCAAGTGAATGTCGCTTGAGAAAAATATCCCAAGCTTGATTATGTATATGTGTATCAAAAAAAAGGGTTCCATTAAAATCAAATATTACTCCTTCTATGCCCATGGTTTATTGATTTTTCATATTTGAGGGTAACGGCCAGGTATAATCGTAGTGCGGGATTTTGAAGTGATTTCATGTCCGCCCACATTAAGCTTATACGATGTTGGCAACTGGCTTTTTCTTTTTTATCCCTCATACTTGTGAAATTCGGTTATAATCCAATAATAGCCGTCTTTGTCACGCAATGAAAATTCCATTTTCCTTGAATTTGGGTTTCGGTGAATATCCTCTTCAATGGGATGGTTCATCGTCTCCACATTCTGACGAATTTCCTCTAAATTCTCCGTTTTATAATAGAGAATTAATCCATTCCCTGGTGTGATGTTCGGGTTCATCATTGTCGGATGTTCGTGTTCTCCCCATTTATGAAGACAAATTAAAATTTCTCCATTCTCATCTTCGAGTACGGCAAAGTCATTTCCCCCATGTGTTCTTTTACAACGGAATATAGCTTGATACCATTCCGCACTAACATTCACGTCTTTAACTGCTATAATGGGGTCAATTTTTGTCATATGTTTTGCTCAGTTTTTCAGCTTGTTACTTATTCAAATTCCAACTTAATACTTGGATTTTGGGGCTTGGAATTTACCCGCTGGGGGTTTGGTGAGCAAAACTAGCCTGGAGACGAAAGGTTACTTTGTCCTCCGAAGCCCTAGAGGGGCGAAGGAGGGCCGGACCTTAATTTAGTTCAATTTAGGAAAATTGTTTCAGTTGGTCAGAAATTGTTGACTTATTGCGAAAGAAGTTGTCACAGAAATGCCAAAAAGAAATATGGTCAAAATCCACTTCCTTTTGTTTTTCAAATTGTAGCTAACGATCTTGTGTATGTGCCGTTAAATAGCTTACATACGTTGTTGTGGCTTACCCATTTTTTTAAATAAGAAATATCCACTTCATCAATTTTCAATAATACATTTCCATGTTCCATCCGACTGTTTTCTCCAAACAATAAGATAGGGTTCTGTTGTTGAAATTAGTTCTCCTGTACTGCTTGTTCTTTGCACTTTACCAATTCCATAGGTATAACCCATGTCTGCTTCTTCTGAAACTTCCGCACCTTTAACTTCCCAACTAATTTCAAAATTAGGGTCTGTTCTTGCTTGAGTGGTAAATCTTTTAATAGGGTCGATTCCCTTAATGGTCATATCTGCGGTCATCAATATGATCGCCTCATCTTCCCAGAACGACCATAATTTTTCCATGTCATTAGTTTTTGCGGCAAGAGAAAAAGCCTTGTCTGCTTTAATGAGCTCTTCTTTTTCTATTTTGGTGTTAATCGACTGACCTTTTGCTACAAGGGTGATAAATAGAAGCAATAGTAAAAACGTAATTTGATTTTTCATGATATACTATGTATAATATTTATTTGGTAATGCACAACGTACTGGCTACGGGAAGTGCGGGATTTCGAAGCCGCTTGCTTGTCTGCCTACCATAAAATTAATTTGTTGTAATGTATACATATTTAAGCAGTTAGCCCGCATTTGCTATGCAAATGGTGCGTTTGAGTAGCCGCCTTCTCAAATTCTTTCCAGCACTTCGTATTTTTGTTCTTTTATCATTCGTTGACACTTTAAAACTTCTTTTCCGGCCTGTAAAAGAATATTCTTTAGCAAAATTTTAATGGAGTGGAAGATAAATCATAAACCTACGGCTTAATGCCTAGTTTGTATAATCATCTAACTACATTTAATTCAACATCATCATTTGCTTGAGAAATTGTCTTTGAATGAAAGGAATTTTGAGGAAATGGTTTAAAATGCGAATGAAGGTCTTGGCGTATCTTCCCTTTTTATATAAAAGTATCCGGGTTATGAACCGTGTATTCCTGTTAACACCTTCCTTAATGGATTCTTTTCTCTTCTCAGCATATTTGTGTATTGGTTCAATGGATTTCTTCTCTATTGATTTGATGAGGGCAGGTGCAAGGTCGAGAATATCGATAATTCCGGCATTCATGCCCTGGCCACCCACAGGACTGTTCAAATGTGCTGCATCTCCGGCCAGGATAACGCGACCTTCAGCGAACTTTTCGGCAGTTCTGCTGTGGAGGTTAAACTCACTTTGCCATATTAGTTCGTGATCCACCGTGCCAAGAAGAGGTGGAATAGATTTTTTAATCCTATCAGACAAGGATAACTTCCGGGTGTGTGTAAATAACGTGATCAATCGCCAAAGATCCTTATCTATATGGAAAGCAATCTGAAGATTATCTGCAGTTGATATTCTGGGAGACGTATACCTTTTATCAGTCTTTAGTCTGATATCAGCCAGAGCAGCTTTAAATGGAAAAGTATCTCCCAAAAGGGCGATCCCCATTTTCTCCCTTACTGAACTCTTGGCGCCATCACATCCAATTAAGAATTTACTTTTGCAATTGGTTTTTTGGCCATTAAAAGAATAGCTGGTAATGACACAGTCGTCCTTCTGTGAAAAGCCTTCAAATTCAGCCTTGAACCGTATCTTGGCATTTCCCGCTCTTTCGAGGCGGTTGTAAAGAATTTGTTCTGTTTTATACTGTGGTAAGATGAGTAGTCTCGGAAAGGGGGTCTTATCCGCCATTTTTTCAAAAGGAAAAGAAATGAGCGGTTTATTCTGGTCTGCATCATGAAGTGTCAATTTCGAATAACACAGGCTTTTCTCTTCAAATTCTTGCAGCATCCCCAGCTCAGCAAATATTTCCTGCGTAGGAGGCCAAATTGTTATGGCCTTAGAATGCTCACTCAGGGACTTATTTTTTTCAAGTAATAGAACTCGAATTCCTTTCTTGGAAAGAAAGTTCGTAAGTGTTAACCCCACTGGCCCGGCCCCCACGATTGTTATGTCCCAATTTTCTGAAGACATCTCTGTTAAAAGTTATTTTTCTGTCGTTTATTAAAATTGACGATAATCTGAGGTGCTATTAAACACAACGGCCCTGGCTAAGAAACCTGCGGATTTTAGAACACTTTTCTGTCAACAAAGAACCAAGTTTTAATTTGTGTACTACTTTCATTTTACCTTATCAGTCCGCGTGTGTTCTTACCCCATGTTGTATACAATATTTTATTTTTCGATTCCCAATTTTGGAAGGTGTTTTACCTTATGATAAGTCAAGGTTGTTTCAATACATTTTTTCAATACATCTTTGGGAATCTTTTCATCCAGTCGAAAAATTATTGCTCGATTCCCTTCAAAGTTTAACAGATTATTGAATTCCATTCTAAATGTCTCTACCAATCGGCTTGTACATTTAAAATACATCGCATATTGATCAGGCTTCTTTGATTTCCAGTCCATTCTGAGTGTACTGCCACTTTTAGTTAAATAACTGGGTTCACCCCATTTTAGTGTTTCTTCAAGTTTTGCTATCCCGTCAATTTCTTTTGCAGTTTCAATAACCAGATTACGCAGGGCTAGCATTCTATCCCGAACCGGATCAGGGTAATTGTCGAAAATCAATTCAACCTCCGGGTTTGTTTGTATTTTTAAATTATTCATCTGCTTTCTTATTGCATACAAATAATGATATCACCAGTATTATTTTCTTAGTTCTTCCATATCTGCAATAATTTCATCCAGTTTTCTTAGTACACCTCCATATACAACTTTCAAATCCCAATTATATATTCTTCCTCCAAGGTATGAAAGTATACCCATCATTAAAATCACGCCAAGGATGATAAATAGCGGCACGCCAAAAATGAGGTCAATACCGGGATAGTTTAAAATCAACTTATTTGAAATAGATTCACCTAATTGCTTTCCGTTAATATGGTAATGCCAAAAACCAAGCACAATAGATAAAAAGAACAAAGGATAATAGAATCTGGCCATTATTCTGTTTACACTGACTTGTTGCTTCATCCAATTGTCAAATGCTTTAATATAATGATAGCTGCTTTCGTTCTTATCAATTTTATTTAATCCCCTAGAAAGCCTTCTTGTTGACAATAACGATTATGCTTAGTGTCAAAAAAAAGCCTATTCCCATAAAAGGAATCCCAATCAAAAAAGAAATCCCCAAAAACAGTAATGAACCTATAACGATTGCATTCAGGTTAATCTTGAACATTCTTTTAAACTTATCGATTAAATGTATCGATTTTTGATTGTACAGGTTGTTCAGCTTTGGAGCAACTAATGCATCACTATTTAAAAAACCTTGTTTCCAAATTGATTCAATCGACTTTTCCATCTAATAATTTTTTTAATCGTTCTTTAATTCGTTTGATGCGTACCCCAATGTTGTTAGGGTTTGTACCTGTAATTTCAGCTATTTCTTTATACGATTTTTCTTCTAGATAAAGTAAAATCACACCTCTATCTACTTCCGATAGACGTTTTATGGAAGCATACAATTGATTGAGGGCTTCATCTGGAAATATCTGTCTGTTTTCTTCCCATTCGTTTGGCAAAAACTCAGACGTAAAATACCGTTGATTATTTTTCCTTTTTTTCAATAGGGTCAAGCACACATTCAAAGCCAGCCTATAGATCCAGGTAGACCATTCAGATTGCCCACGGAAATTGTTTCTGGTTCTCCAAATTTGTAAGCACACTTCCTGATAGTAATCTTCGAAATCTTCCTGAGAATTCGTATAAGCCCTGCATATTTTAATAATGATTGCTGAATAAGGCTGTATCGAAATTTTATAGAAGTCGTTGCTCAAGTTTTCTCTTCTAGGTTTTAAATTAGGTTCCCTGAAGCTTTAGCCTGAGATTCCATGTAATTTGCTACGATTATTCCCACTAAGGTTCCAAATGAGATCCCTAGTGCAATCCCTAAGGAACGATCTAAATTTGCCAGAAGTATAATACCAATAAGTGCGCCCGAAGAACTACCAATGATTATACTATGAGTTGGTGTAATGCCCTTTGGTAATTAAAGTAAAAGTATCCTTCAAATATTTCTTAAACTGTTGAAGCGCTTTTTTTAAGTGCTTTATATTGTTTGTTGTGGTAACAGTTGATGCTATATCATCGAGTTCGGTCTCTATGGATTCAACTTCAGATACCGTTAAGTTTCTTTTTTCCAAATTGGAAAGTATCTTTATAAAGTCCCGATACACCGTAATTTCAGACTTTTTAGACGTCTCAGATACGAGACGGTTGAAAAGGGTTATCGCATTTTTAAGTGTCATAATTTTATCTTTTCTTGATTAGTGGCTCTAATCAAGGATTATTACACCCCTACTAAAATTTTTTCTAAAAAAAGCTTAACTCTTAAAGTTAGCCTTTGGTGTATTGGTGAGAACGGCCCCGGGCATACACCGTTCCGTTTGCCCGCCTCTGGTGGGCTGCTTGTTTTGCACCCTCTTACTCAAATTCCAAACCTGTCCGTCCTCCTATGGCGGGTAAACCTGTGGCGGATTCCAAATCCCAAATCCCAAATTGCAAATTCCAAAACTAGATGCTTGGATTTTGATACTTGGAGTTTACCCGCAGGGTAGGGTGAGCAAAACTAGCCTGGAGACGAAAGGTTACTTTGTCCTCCGAATCCCTAGAGGGGCGAAGGAGGGCCGGACCTTTATTTTGTTCAATTTAAGAAAATTGTTTTAGTTGGTTGAAAACCGGTACGGGGCAATGTGAATCGTTAGAAAATTTAAATTCTATTTCCAGATAAAGATGAGACATCCTCTTTATACAGTATTGATTGGGTTCCTATTTGTGAGTTGTAATTCACAGGAGCCAAAAAAGGACGCCATTATTAATATCATAAAATATATAGCAGATAAAGAAGCATTTCCTATTCCGCCACCCCACCTCCAGAACGGGAGGACACAACATCTGTTTTAGACCAATTACAAATTGATTCATTAACAGCGATTGATTTGGATCTTGGCGTGTACCCCATATTTGTGACTCTTGATACATCAAAAATACAGGTTAATTTTGAGGAGTACTGTGGAGATCTTATAGATTTACCCCGTCCGAATATTATAATTCAACTTCAAAAATGTCCCTTAACCCGCTTTGTCCGCGCGAAGTTATAATAATGGCCCTTGAATTCTTTGTCCTTCGTAGCCAGTCCATTTGCAACATTTTATCCAATAGGGCCGCTCCGAGCGAACCTGCCAGGTGGTATTTCCTTTCGCTCCAATCAAGACAGGCTTTGGCAAAGTGGCGTCTTTGCTTTTGGAGTTCGGCCAATTCCAAACCAAAATTGCTGAAAAAGTCGTCACCCTTTTCTGTTACCACGAATGATTTGTCCCGTAATTCGATTATTTTTTTAGAAATCAGCTTCTCGGCAATCGATACGCCCAATTTCCCCGCGAGATGGTCGTAGCAGGTACGGCAATATTCGACATCGTTTTTGGTCGATTGTTTCTCTGGTCTGGAAAATGGCTTATGATTGGCAAGATTCGCCAAGGACTCCACGACATAAGCAACTTCAGAGCTGGCAAAGGAATAATATCTATGTCTCCCCTGAACATCCACTTTTACGATTTCACCATGGAGAAGTTTTGACAAATGATTGCTGACGGAAGTAGCGGACAGATCCGAAACCAACGCCAGTTCACTTGCCGTATAGGCCCGGCCGTCTAACAGGTTCCATACAATTTTTGCCCTTGAAGGTTCACAAAGCAGGGAGGCAGTGGAAATAAATTTATGCTCTTCCATTGTTCAGTATAAAATGAAATGTAAAAGTAATTCTTCCTTTTACTTTGTGGAACTTTTAAACTTTAAAATATGAAAGACCTGGAAATTTTATTAGAGAACAAGCCCGGTACTTTGGCATTGATGGGAGAAACATTGGGAAAACACAAAATCAGCCTTGAAGGAGGCGGTGTTTTTGATAATGGAGATTTTTCAATAGCCCACTTTTTGGTAGCGGAGGCTGACCGGGCAAAGGCCGAGTTGGAAAAAGTTGGAATAAAAGTCTTAAAAATCAATGAGGTGCTTATCCAGAAATTAAGACAGGATGTTCCTGGGCAATTAGGATTTTTTTGCAGGGAACTGGCCAATGCCGATGTTAACATTTTAACCCAATATAGCGATCATTCCAACCAATTGATTATAGTTCCGGACGATTACGAAAAAGCAAAAAAAGTGTCCGGAAAATGGATGAAAACCTGGTGGAGCGATGACAATTAGAGGAGATGAAAAAACAGCACGATTATTTCACTATCATAAGATGGATTGGCAACAAAGGAAAAGGTACTTCCAATTATAGGGAATTTGAAAGAAGCCATATAATTTCCGTCGAAAATAAGCCCGATATTCCTGGTTCTTCCGACACTGCGTATCGGGGAGACAAAACGAAATACAATCCGGAAGAATTGTTGGTTGCCTCTCTTTCTGCTTGCCACATGCTCTGGTACCTGCATTTGTGTTCAGAAGCCGGGGTCATCGTTGTGGATTATGTTGACAATCCCACGGGAACAATGGTTGAGGACTCGGATGGCGGCGGACATTTTACCGAAGTTGTTTTAAATCCAATTGTTACCGTAACAGAACGTTCAATGATTGAAAAAGCAAACGAATTGCACAAAAAAGCGAACGAACTTTGTTTTATTGCCAATTCGGTAAATTTTAAGGTCGGGCATCAGCCGACTTGTTCATGCAAATAGTATGGAAACGAAACAACATGAAATTGCGGTAATATTCGAGGTTGAGCCGGCCTATGGGCAAACACAGGGATATTTGGATTTGGCGGCAAAACTGAAACCCGAGTTGGAAAAAATCAAAGGGTTTATTTCCATTGAAAGGTTTCAAAGTATTTATAATCCAGAAAAGATTTTGTCCCTGTCTTTTTGGACAAATGAGGAAGCAATTAAACAATGGCGAAATCTGGAGGCACACCGTAACGCCCAGTCCAAAGGCAGGGAATTTATATTCAGGGATTATCGACTCAGGATCGCCCAAACCGTGCGTGATTATGGAATGTTCAATCGAGCTGAAGCTCCATCAGATAGCAAGTCCGTCCATGGCGGGAAGCCTGATTGATGGCGGAAGGGTCTCTTACGATGGCTTACAATTGATAAGGCTGTTCACCCTGAACAGGCCAGGAAATTATTACACGGTGCTAGCTTTTCGTTATTTTGTTTCGTTATTAATTAATTCAGTTAAATTATCAATTATAGATGTATTCAAATTCTTAATTAAATCACCTAATGTTATTATTTGGTCATTTATAATATATTTAAATTCATCATCTTTTAATTGTTGTCTTACTAATTCCGGATTTAATAAATTCGTGGTATCTGTTGGAAATACGTTATTAAAATAATCCAATGTTCTACCATAAAGTATTTTTTTATTTAATTCGGATATTTCTTCATATTGGTTATAGTATAACTCGTAAAAATTTACAAGGCTATACCGAAGTTTATCATTTGTAATAAGGCTTAATTTCCCGCTGGACTTGAGGCTAATATATTCAGAATTCGATTTGTTATGGATAAATGGTGTAAAGTGATAAAATATTGAATCAAGGCCATCTATTTTTTCATTGTAAACTACATCTATTAAATATTTTCTGCTTTTGCCAAATTGTTTTTTAGAATTTTCCAGCATAATTTTCTCTGTTTTCAAATCTGATAAAATACGCTTAATAGATTTTGTTTCTTCTTTCCTGTTATTTCTCACCTCATTCCAATTATTGATTCCCAACGCAATCAAAATACCTATGACTACTAATACAATTTCGCCAATGGCGTATTTTAAATACTTTCCGGTTTTCCCTTCCGAAAGTAAATTTTGCCGAATTTTTCTAAAGAATTTTATCATTGTTTAGCGTTTGGTTATAATGAAGCACAATGGTTTTTGTGTAAGCGTCAGTAGCGGAAAAATGTGCGTATATTTTCCGCTGACTACAAAAGCTTATGAAAGGCTTGAATTTTCCGATTGGGATATTCAGCTGTTATTTTGCTTACACGTTGCTGTAGCACGTTTCTCTATTTCACTTCACCCACCAATTGCTTCTACAAACGACTGGTATTTAGTTTAGTCGATAGAACGTGAAATGAGGCAATCAGTTATGTCCGGGAAGTTTAACAACTCCTAATTGGCGCCACATTCCAAGCATATCTAGCTGCTCCCATGCTTCAGTAATTTTTAATCCGGTAAATCGGTAAATGGTTATCCCGGAGATTTTAATTGGTTTTCCTGTTGGAGACAGACCTGGTAAATCACCTGTATGTGTTCCAGTGGCATGCCATCGACCAATGACAATTTCATCTGTTTCGATTAGTTCGTCGTAAGTGACATGAGAATCGGGGAAAGCAATTCGATACATCATAATAGCACGTTTCCAATCTTCCCGATTTCCTTCTCCATTCGGCATGTGAGGCCCATGGTATTTAGCATCTGAAGTCATAAGATCATTCGCCACCTCTATTTCTCCACGATTCCATATGTCATGTGCAATCCGAGAAATTAGTTGTTGTTTTTCATTTTTTTTCATTTTGCATCTGCTTTTATGTGATTAAAATGGGCTACAACGGTGACTATATGAAAACTTGGGAAGTTCGGAGTGATTCGCTACCAAGCATCACTGTACTTGATGCGAGCCACAACTATTGATAAACCTATGAACCCCCAATTTTTTATATTGCGTGTTGGCAGGCGTTTTTTATTTATATCTCTCCAGAGATTCCATTAGAACCTTTTATGAGTTGGTCAATAGATTTTGATATGGCCAGAACCCATAAATTTCATCAAATTCAATTTGTTGCACCTTCTTTTTGATTTGAATAATTTCCTTAATGTTTTTTTCCTCGTATTGCAGTTTACGTTTGGCTTCCGAAATGACAAGGCCGTAAATCACATTTTGAGCAGTCTTTCCGGCGTGTTGTTTTGCCTGTTCGTTCAGTTTTAGCTCGGCAGTTTGTAGCCGTAATGCTATTTCTTTCAATGTGTAGTTATGTTCAAAGTTATTACGGACAAATTCTAAAAATTGCAAGAACAAAGCATCTGGTTTCCAAACTTCCCCACCATTGGCTATTTTAGAACGATTAACTTCGAATAACAACAATTCGATTCTTGAATGTACAGATTCCAAATATTGAAATGGTTTCTGATTTAATTCCTCTTCGATTTTTTGAAGTTGTTGCTCAATTTCAAGCGAATTATTGATAGTAATGATTTCGTTATAATCGAAATGGCAAAAAAGACTGTTTTGGAAGATGAGTTCAATGTCCTTTTCGGTTTTACAGATATAGTCAAGCGTGAAATCCAGCAAATATCCTTTTCCACTATTTGTTTTCATAAAACAATGATATTGCCCGGACGTAATGGTTAGAACCTGATTTTTGGTTAAGGTTAAAAGTTTGTTGTCCACCTCAATAGAAATGGAGCCATGTCCGCACCAGAGAAATAGGTACTTTTTTACTCGCCTTGGAGTAAAGTCAGAGATGGTTTCTATTTTTTGTATTTCTACCATATTTCAAATGGGCGGTCAATGCATGCAAATGGCACATAATAAGACCATTAGCCTTTTTGAGCACTAACTTTTCAATTTAGAATAGCCCTTTTATATGTGCCTTACTTTCATATTAGTACCGGTATTGCTTTTATGAATTGTTAGTGGCTTTATTTCTTTTTCATAATCCTGGTAAGTCCGGTTTGGTTCATTTCCACAATGTTATTGAAGAAAGGATATGTGTCAGATCAACCATGTTTCCCGTTGCGTAAATTGACTTCGTATTGTTTTTGCTTTGCCTCTTCGCAACCAGGTAGTAATAAAATAATAAACACAACAATTTTTTCGTCGGGGCTCAATTTTCTTGATAAGGCCCTCCAACTTCGCCCCAACCCCATTTTGGCATAGGTTCGTCGGGGTTCATCGCCATTTCCTCCAGATTGGAATTTATCACAGCCAATCTTGTTCCCCATTCAAGGTACGCAATAAACGCGGAACGAAATTCAGGGTCATCGGGCAACTTTATTTCGTCTGCGGTTTCAATTAGTAGACTCATCCATCTTTTTCTTTGATCCTCGTTCAAATTCTTTTGGAAATGTTTTTTAATCATTCCAAAATGGCTGCCACCGTTTTCCGTGTACAGTTTTGGCCCGCCGAACACTTCTGAAACGAAATGGGCTACATTGATTTGGTGTGCCTCAGACATATGAAGAAAAAGAGGTTTCAAAATGTCGTCGAGCAACACTTTATCATAAAATTTTGTGATTAGCTTCTTTATTATTTCCAATCCTCCAGCCCATTCATAAAGAGTCGGGGGTTGATTTTGGCGGTTAGGCTCTTTCATTGATCGATTTTTTTATTGTTGCCAACGGTTTGCATTTGCGCGTTGCCATTTTCTGGCTCCATCATAGTCCCAACCACAAACCGCTCTGTAAAATGCAATCTGACAATTCGGTGCAATTCAGGCGATGATGCATATACGATGTTGGCGGTTCGTTATTTTACTTTCTTCTGATATATTTTATCGCCAGCTCTTCATTTTCAAAGCGCCTTGTTTCACAAAATTTAAGATTAATATTAGCAGGTACATTTTTAAATAATCGAATGCCTTTCCCAAAGAACAGAGGATTGAAGAATATCCAATAAATGTCAATTAAGTTGTATTCCATCAATAACTGAGTTACGGATGGGCTTGTAAAAATGATTATTGCTGCACCATTATCTTGCTTTAGCTTAGAAATTGATTTAATAATATCCTTATTAAGGATAGTAACTTTGTCATTTTTGTCATCTCTTATTGAATTCGAAATAACCAGTTTATTTGCCGAACTGTACCAGGTTGAGAATTCAATTTCTGCAATGGAAGCGGTTGGTAAGTCCTTAACATTTGTCCAATAATTGTTTAGTAGATTGTAGGTCTTCCTGCCAAATAATATTGTGTCAGCATCTCTTGAAATTTTGGAGACAAATTCAAGATTTCCTTCACCTGATCTAAACTTATTCAAATTTCCATTACTGTCGGCTACAAAGCCGTCCAATGATAAATGGGCTATTAGAATAATTTCACGCATTTTGATATTTTAATTAAGAATCACTTTCAAATGACCGCCAACGTCTCCGGGTATGCCCGCCAAAGGCGGGTAAACCTTCGTTGCCTTTCAAGGTGAGTCTTGACGAGCGAATCAGATCCCGTACGTACGGGGTAGCGAGGCAAGACGCCGGATGTTTCGATTTAAAGTTAATTATATTTGAATGGTGGGTATTTTAGGTTAACGTAAATGGGCAATGGGGCATACCCTGTAAGCTACCCAAGTTTAGAACTGCTTAATAGTCGAATTTAATCATATTTTGACCTCCTCCCCAAATGATAAAATAATGTATGCTTTTAGTTCAAATTTGTAGATTACATCCGGTTCTTATACTACATTTTATTTATGAATTACGCCAATAGATTTTTTGCATGGCTATCAAGTACAAATAAACGTAAGGAAATAATGATGAATATCAGAAGCCTTTTTTTAGTGATTTGTTCTATGTTCAGTGCATGCATTTTTGCGCAGGGATCCAATGATGCACATCACAATCCTATTTTTGACGGATGGTATGCCGACCCGGAAGGCGTTGTATTTGGAGATACCTATTGGGTCTATCCTACATTTTCCGACGATTACGACAAACAACTCCATTTTGATGCCTTTTCGTCCAAAGATCTCGTTCATTGGCAAAAACATCCTCGAATTCTTGATACTACCAATGTTAAATGGTTACGCCAGGCACTGTGGGCCCCATCTATTATTAAAAAAGAAGGCAAATATTATCTTTTTTTCAGTGCAAATGATATTCAGAGACCTGGCAGGGATTCGTATGACCCTGAAAACGACATCAACCATTTTGGAGGAATTGGAGTGGCAGTGGCCGATAATCCGGCAGGTCCTTTTAGTGACTATTTAGGAAAGCCATTGATTTCTGATTTTCATAATGATGCCCAACCCATTGACCAGTTCGTTTTTAAAGATTCAGACGGGACATATTATTTATTCTATGGAGGTTGGAGTCATTGCAACCTTGGAAAGCTTAACCATGATTTTACCGGTTTTCAGCCTTGGGAAGATGGTAGTTTGTTTAAAGAAATCACCCCCCAGGGCTATGTGGAAGGTCCCTTCATGTTCCTGCGCAAGGGAATTTATTATTTTATGTGGTCGGAAGGTAATTGGACCGATGGCAGTTACAAAGTGGCCTATGCCATGGCAGATAAGCCTAATGGGCCTTACAAGCGAATAGGGGCCATATTGGAATCAAAGAAAGGTGATATTGCAACCGGAGCAGGGCATCACTCCGTGATCAATAAGCCAGGAACTGATGAATGGATTATAGTATATCATAGAAGGCCAATTCCCAATCTGGACCGTGATCACAGAGTTACCTGTATGGACAAAATGGAATTTAATGACGATGGTACCATCAAACCGGTAAAGATGACGTTTGAAGGGGTAGCCGGCAACTAAGGGTTACTCAATCCATAAGGCGCTTGCTTCCAGCTAGTTAAATTATTGCTTCGAAGAGGATTTCTATATCGATATTTTTAAAATCTAGATTATCCAAAGAAGAATAATTGTTTCAATGTATTGCCAAGTTATTCCTATTCAAAGAATTAAACATTATAAATTGTAAGGCTACCTTTTCAGGGAATGCTTCCCATGGAGCGGCAGCCGCACTGCCCGCCAAGGCAAAACTCATCTGATCAATTTTTTGCTTATCTCGCTTCACTCGAAAAAGGGCCAAAGGGGGTTGCTTTACCAAGAAAGCCACCTCCTTGCTGGCGCAAGGTGTTGCCTTCTTCTTTGCTCCAAAGCTCAAGCAAGCCTGGCCAATCCTTATCCCTTGTAAGTAATCTTGGAATTTGGAATTTGGAATTTGAATTTCACAGCGGGGACTGGATTGTTTTCCTCTCCCGCTAAATGCGGGATCGGAAAAGGGCCGAAGGGGTTGCTTTACCAAGAAAGCCACCTCCTTGCTGGCGCAAGGTGTTGCCTTCTTCTTTGCTCCAAAGCACAAGCAAGCCTGGCTAATCCTTATCCCTTATAAGTAATCTTGGAATATGGTACTTGGAATATGGTACTTGGAATATGGTACTTGGAATTTGGAATTTGGAATTTGGAATTTGGAATTTCACAATGGGGACTGGAATTTTTCCTCTCCCGCTAAATGCGGGATCGAAAAAGGGCCAAAGGGGGTTGCTTTACAAATCAAACCGGATAAATGCTGCGCATTTACTCTGGTTTTTTATTCACTCCAAAGCACAAGCAAGCTTGGCTAATCCTTATCCCTTATAAGTAATCTTGGAATTTGGTACTTGGAATTTGGAATTTCACAATGGGGACTGGATTGATTTCCTCTCCCGCTAAATGCGGGATCGGAAATGGGCCGAAGGGGTTGCTTTACAAATCAAACCGGATAAATGCTGCGCATTTACTCTGGTTTTTTATTCCCTCCAAAGCACAAGCAAGCTTGGCTAATCCTATCCCTTATAAGTAATCTTGGAATTTGGAATTTGGAATTTGGAATTTCACAGTGGGGACTGGATTCTATTTCCTCTCCCGCTAAATGCGGGATCGAAAAAGGGCCGAAGGGGGTTGCTTTACAAATCAAACCGGATAAATGCTGCGCATTTACTCTGGTTTTTTATTCCCTCCAAAGCACAAGCAAGCTTGGCTAATCCTATCCCTTATAAGTAATCTTGGAATTTGGAATTTGGAATTTGGAATTTCACAGTGGGGACTGGATTCTTTTTCTCTCCCGCGAAATGCGGGATCGAAAAAGGGCCAAAGGAGGTTGCTTTACAAATCAAACCGGATAAATGCTGCGCATTTACTCTGGTTTTTTCTTCCCTCCAAAGCACAAGCAAGCTTGGCTAATCCTTATCCCTTATAAGTAATCTTGGAATTTGGAATTTGGAATTTGGAATTTCACAGTTGGGAGACTGGAATTGCATTTTTCTCTCCCGCGAAATGCGGGATCGAAAAAGGGCCAAAGGGGGTTGCTTTACAAATCAAACCGCCTATTGCTGCGCATTTACTCTGCCTTTTTCTTCACTCCAAAGCACAAGCAAGCTTGGCTTTTTCGCAAAGAAAAAGCCGATCAACTTACAGTTGATGGTTTTCTTTGTAGCGGGGACTGGACTCGAACCAGTGACCTTCGGGTTATGAGCCCGACGAGCTACCTACTGCTCTACCCCGCGATATAGGACGACAAATATACGATGGATTTTATGCTTATCAAAAAATACCGGAAGAATAATTTTTGTCACCTCCTTGGCCAATTTCCCCCATAATTCGGGATACCTCCGGACGGAGAATCCTTTTAGAAAGTCATTGTGAACACGGTCTCCAAATCCGGTTCGAATGCACCTGCAGGTTGCCCCTGTGCAGGTGCAGGATTTGCCTGGATAAACTCAGGCCGATCCCGGTGCCCTTTTCCTTGGTGGTAAAGAAGGGGACAAAAACCTCTTCCATCTGCTCCGGCGGGATGCCGGGCCCATTGTCCGTTACACTGATGAATTTCCTGCCTTCCCCGTTTATACCTGCCCTGATAGCGATGTGGCCCCCCTCCTGGCCAGACAGGGATTGAAGGGCATTCTTGCAGAGGTTTATCAAAACCTGGGAAATCTGCTTCTCGTCTATATACAATTCAAGTTCCTCCGGCTTCGATTCCGTGGACAATCTGATGTTTGATACCTCCAATTCCTGGTCCATCAACAGCCGCAGCCGGGTCAAAAGTTTTTGGGCAGGGACCAGGGTCTTATCCGGCAGCGGCACGTTCAGGAAACTGCGGTACGACTGCACGAACTGCATCAGGTCGCCACCCTGTTCCCGGATCACCTCCAGGCCCTTCACCGTACTGCCCACCCGCCCGGGATCTAATTCCTCCAGGGGCAGGAGTCCGCCTTCCTTCTGGAAATAGCCCAGGATGGTCTCAGAAATGGAGGTAATGGGGGTGATGGTATTCATGATCTCATGGGTGAGCACCCGGATCAGCCGGATCCAGGAGTCGGTTTCCTTTTCGTCCAGTTCCTTGTGGATGTCCTGGATGACCACCAATAAAAGTTCCTGCTCCTGAAGGACTATGGAGGAGGATTTGATCGCCAGCTGGATTTTTTCCCTTTCATTGGTGAGCTGCACCATTTTGCGCTCGAAGGGGCGCAGGTTCGCAAACAATTCGTACACCTTGGAGTCTACCTGTCGCAACTGTTTAATGTGGTTGAGGGGGGTGTAGTTCAATAAGCGCTCCACTGTGGGGTTGGCAAAAAGGATATGCCCCTTCTCGTTTACCGTAAGGATGCCGATATCGGCCTGTTTTAAAATCTCCTGGTAATATTGCTCCTGCACCTGGTTGGCCACGTGGATCTGCTGGATCATCCCGTTGAGCATATTCAGGCTTTTGTTGAGCTCATTCAGGGATTTTACCTTGAATTGCTCGGGGTAGCTCAGGGTAAAATCCTCGTTGCGGATCGATTCGAAGAAGTAGGCGATCTTTCGGTTGGTATGGTTGATAAAGCGCATCAGCAGCGCCGCCTGCACCACCACCAGGGCCAGCAGCACGAAGGCAGGGAGGTACCAGGTTTGAAAATAGGCAAAGGCTGTGGCAAACGCCAGCAGTACGATCGCCGTCACCCGGAGGACCAGCTGCAGGTACAGGTTTTTACTGATCATCCTTTTTCTTCATTTTGTTGTAGAGCGTCTGCCTGGAGATCCCCAACTGCTCTGCGGCGGCGGTGTAATTGCCGTCATGGCGCCTCAGGGCCCTTTCGATCATTAGGCGCTCCATCTCCTCCAGGGTCCCGGAATGCTGGATGGCCGGTTCTTCTTCCTGGGTTTGCAACAGCAGGGCAGATGGCCTTAGTACCCGCTCCTCCGCCAGGATCACCGCCCGTTCCATGGTATGCTGCAATTCGCGCACATTGCCGGGCCAGGAATAGGCTACCAGTTTTTCTTCGGCGGCCTGGTTGAGCCGCAACCCCGGTTTATCATATTTCTGGGCAAACTTTTTAAGAAAAAAGTCGGTGAGCACAAGAATGTCATTACCGCGTTTCCTAAGGGGGGGCACTTCGATCTGAATGGTGTTGATCCGGTATAGCAGGTCTTCCCGGAACAGCCCGTCTGCCACCATTTGCGGCAGGTTGCCGTTCGTGGCGCAGATCAGCCGGATATCCACGGGGATGGCCTTGTTGGAACCCACGGGGACCACGCTCTTGTTCTGGATGGCAGACAGGAGCTTCGCCTGGGTTTGGAGGGAAAGGTTCCCGATCTCGTCCAGGAAAAGCGTCCCCTTGTGAGCCGCCTCAAACTTCCCGGTCCGGTCTTCCCGCGCATCCGTAAAGGCCCCCTTGCGATGCCCGAACAGCTCACTCTCAAACAGGCTCTCTGCGATGGACCCCATATCTACCGGGATAAATACCTCTCCCTGCCGCTGGGATTTCTGGTGCAATTCGCGGGCAATGAGTTCCTTCCCGGTCCCGTTTTCACCGGTTATCAGCACGTTCACGTCGGTTTTGGCCACTTTATGGGCCAGTTTCAGGACTTTGTTCAGGGCCTTGGAATTCCCGATGATGTAGGGCTTTTCCCGGTTGATGAGTTGTTTCAGGTTGTTTTCCTTGGCCCGCAACTGGTGGATCTCTTTTTGTGACTTGCGGAGCATATAGGCCGATTTCACGGTTGCCAGCAATTTTTCGTTGTTCCAGGGCTTCAAGATAAAATCGGTTGCCCCCAGCTTCAGCGCCTGTACGGCCAGGTCGACAGCCCCGTATGCCGTCATCATGATCACGGAGGTGGACGGCGCCCTTTTTCGGATCTCCTTTAACCAGAACAATCCTTCATTCCCCGTATTTACCCCGGCAGAAAAATTCATGTCGAGCAATACAATATCCGTATCCGCCAGGTTGGACAATGAGGAGAGTTGATTGGGGTTGAACAGCGTATTTACGTGCTTGTATTCAAACTGGAGCAGGATCTCCAGTGCGCTGAGTACACTTTTATTGTCGTCTATGACCAGCACCCGGGCATCGATCATGGCTTCTTGATTTTGATGAGGTCATAAAGCTAAGCAACCGGCACGAGAAATTTCAGGACCTGTCAAAATATTTGACAAACGCTGTATAAAAAATTTACAAATGACGGAGCCTTATTGCGTAATCTTATCCTTAACTAACAGATATCCAGACACTTAATTATTTGGCATGGGAATAGTACGGTCTTAGAAGAAATCTGTACAGCTTTTGAAATCAGCAATAATAATTTTTTTGGTACTGATGGTTCAGTTTGCCCATGCCCAGGATACCTGGACACTGGAGGCATGTATTGACTACGCCGTGGACCATAACCTGGAACTCAAGAATTTTGAATACAACCGGGATTCGGACCGGGAACGGTATCGCCAGTCTATTCGCGACCTTTTCCCCACCATAAGCGGATTCTCCGACTACAATATCAGCTATGGCCGTTCTACAGACCCGAATACCAACGACATCATCGATACAGATTTCTTCTCCAACAACTATTCGATCAATTCATCCATCGATATTTTCCGCGGCTTCCAGAAGCTCAATTCAATTAAGGCTACGCGCCTGGTATACCTGGCTACTAAGGAGGAACTCGAACAACAAAAATACCTGCTGGCCTTCCGGGTGATGGCGGCCTTCTACGACATCGAATTTTATGAAGGCTTGCTGACCAATACCCGGGAACAGTTTGAAATTTCACAAAATAATTACCGGCTGGTGGAGAAGCAGATCGAACTGGGGCTGAAGGCCGGGGCCGACCTGCACGAGGCGGAATCGGCCCTGCTGACCGACAAGCTGGCGGTAACCCAGGCAGCCAACCAACTGGCCAATGCCCGGTTAAACCTGAAACAGGAAATGAACCTGGAGGAAGACGGCCCCATCAATATTAGCCTGCAGCTCCCGGTTACCCCCTCAGACAGTGCCCTGGCTACCCGGGTCTCAGATTCGGTCTACCAGACGGCCCTGCAGGTGGTGCCCCTCATCAAAGCACGCGAATTACAGGCCCGGGCAGCCAGGAAACAGGTAGCAGTAGCCAGGGGAAGCCTCTATCCGTCCATTTCATTCCAGGCCGGTTACGGGACAGGGTACTACGAAACCAATACAGACCAGGACGGCGTGGTCATCCCCTACAGGACGCAGATAAAGGACAATGCCTCGCGCTATATCGGGGTCTCCCTGAACATCCCCATCAGCAACGGCTGGGCAGGCCACTCCAGGGTAAAACAACAGAAAATCGCCATGAAACAGGCAAACAACGATCTGGAGATCCAGAAACAGGAGCTCTACAAGCTGGTGGAACAACTGGTACAGGAAAACACCTCACTTCAAACCGAATTTGCACAAAGTACGGAGAAGGTGAAAGCCCAGAACCTGGCCTATATGATCGCCCAGAAAAGGTATGACCGGGGGCTGATCAATGCCCTGGACCTGTTCCAGGCCAAGAACCGCTATGCCGCGGCCCAGAATGAACACTTGCAGGTGCGCCTCCGGCTGCAGATAAACGAAACAACGCTTTCCTTCTACGAAGGGGCCCCCATTTTCAACTTTAACGGGATCAATTGACATGGATATACAACTTGAAAAGAAGAAAGGATTAAGGCCCAAACATTACGGCTATATTGCCCTGGGGCTGCTGCTGGCATTCACGGGCTGGAAGCTGCTGTTCGGCAGTACGATGAATACCTTCCGCACCGAACGGGACAAGCTCACCATCGGGGAGGTGACGGCCGGCAAGTTCGACGACTACATTACCATCAACGGGGTGGTGGCCCCCATTGCCACGATCTATATGGATGCCTACGAAGGTGGGCGGGTTTCCGAAAAGCTTATAGAGGAAGGCGCCATGGTAAAAAAGGGCGACATCATCCTGAAATTGGAAAACCGGTCCCTGTATGAGCAGATCCTGGCCAGTGAAAGCAACCTGGCCCTGAAACAGAACGACCTGCGATCGACCAAGCTGACCTTCGATTCGAGGCAGGTGGAAGGCAAAAAAGCCCTTGCCACGGCAGAATACGACCTGCAACGGATGGAACGCAATTACGAACAGAACAAGGCTTTGTATGACGATGAGCTGATTTCAAAGGAAGATTACCTGGTAGCGAAGGAAAATTACGAGCTCTCCAAAAAGCAATATGAAATCATCAAGCTTCAGACCGAGCAGGACGATGCCCTGCGGAAAACCTCCCTCGCCAGCCTGGAAACAGACCTGGAGCGGATGCAGAAAACCCTGTCTATGGTTTATGAGCGCATAGACCAGCTGAATGTCCGGGCCCCGGCAGACGGGCAACTCGGATTTTTGGATGCGGAGATCGGGCAGAGTATCGGGCAGGGCGACCGTATCGGGCAGATCAATGTGCTGACGGATTTCAAGATCGAGGCGGCTATTGATGAGCACTATATAGACCGGGTACAGCGCAACCTGACCGCTATCCTCGAACGAAACGAAAAGGAATATCCCCTGCGGTTGAGGAAGGTTTACCCGGAAGTCAGGAATGGCCGGTTTAAGGTAGACCTGGTATTTACAGGCGACAAACCCGAAACCATCCGGGCCGGGCAAAGCTATAATATAAAACTCCAGCTGGGCGAATCCTCGGACGCGCTCCTCTTGCCCAAAGGCAGCTTTTTCCAAAGCACAGGCGGGCAGTGGATCTTTGTCCTGGGCCCGGACGGGGACGAAGCCCTGAGAAGGAACATCCGGATCGGCAAGCAGAATTCCCGCTACTATGAAGTATTGGAAGGGCTGCAGGATGGGGAAAAAGTGATTACGAGCAATTACGACAATTTTGGCGATGCCGAACGCATCGTCCTGAAATAAAATCAGCCAATACCTGTCACAAACAGGGGGAAGATGCCGTCTTTAATTTAGGCGGGGGCTGTTCGGCAGCCAGACTATTATTTGAAAAGCAGAATAAATCCAAACAGAAAATGATACAAATCAAAGACTTGAAAAAGACGTTCAGAACGGAAGAGGTGGAAACCCTGGCCCTGAACAAGGTAAACCTGAATGTGGAAGAAGGGGAGTTCGTAGCCGTGATGGGCCCTTCAGGTTGTGGGAAATCCACCTTGTTGAACATTATCGGGATGCTCGACAACCCCACGGATGGCAGCTATAAGTTCGCAGGCCACGAGGTAAGCGGGTTAAGGGAAAGCCAGCGCACCAAACTCCGTAAGGGCAATCTCGGCTTTGTCTTCCAGAGTTTTAACCTGATCGACGAACTCACGGTTTACGAAAATGTGGAGTTGCCCCTGATCTATCTTAAAATGAACAAGAGTGAACGCCGGGCCAAGGTGAAAACGGTCCTGGAACGGATGAAGATCGCCCACCGCGAAAAACACTTCCCGCAGCAGCTTTCAGGAGGGCAGCAACAGCGGGTGGCCATTTCAAGGGCCGTGGTTACCAACCCCAAACTCATCCTGGCGGATGAGCCCACCGGGAACCTGGATTCCAAGAACGGCCTGGAAGTCATGAACCTGCTGACCGAACTCAACCAGGAGGGCACTACCATTGTCATGGTGACCCACTCGGACCACGATTCGCATTTCGCACACCGGATCGTAAATCTGTTCGACGGACAGATCGTCACCGAAAGCCGGAACAAGCCATTTGGCGCGGCTATGGCGAAATAGTTAACAAGAGAACACCATATGAGGCCATGATTAAAAACTATCTGAAAATCGCCTGGCGGAACCTTTTGAAACATAAAGGGTATTCTGCCATTAACATCGGGGGACTGGCCCTGGGGATCGCCGCCTGTGTGCTCATCCTGCAATACGTCGCATTTGAACTGAGTTACGAGGACTTCCAGGCAGATAAGGATCGGATCTACCGGGTTCAACAAGACCGGTATGACGATGGGGTACTGACGACCCGCTGGGCAGCCGGGGCATATGCAGTGGGGAACGATTTCAAGGCAGCCATCCCAGAAATCGAGGATTATGTCAAGCTGATCAGTACCAGGGATGTGGTGGTCGACAAAGGGGACGAAATCCTTAAAATTGACGAAGTCTTCTATGCCAGCGAATCCTTTTTCAACCTGTTTTCTTACCGCCTTCTAAGCGGAGACCCGACCAGCGTGTTCAAAGATACCTACACCACGGCTTTGTCTGAATCCACGGCCAACAAAATATTCGGCACTGCCGATGTTCTGGGTAAATCCGTGAAGTTCGGGAAGGATACCTACCGCATTACCGGTGTATACGAAGACATGCCCGTGAACACCCAGATGCACCCGAATATCCTCTTGTCTTACAGCACCTTCAGGAGCAGGGTCCTGGCCAATAATAACCAGGATCCCAAGGCTGATCCGGATAACTGGTGGCTGTCTGACGGGTGCCTTACTTACCTGAAGCTTAAGAAAGGGGTATCCCCGGAACTGGTCGAATCCAAATTTGTGCCTGTGGTCGAAGAAAAGGTAGGGAAAGACCTGGGCTCCATGAACGCCGGGGCTGTTTACAATCTGCAACCGCTGACCGATATCCACCTGTATTCCAACTATATGATGGAACCCGGCCCGACCGGGGATGGCAACACCGTATACCTTCTGTTAGGGGTGGCTTTTTTCATTGTTGTACTCGCCTGGGTGAACTATATCAACCTCGCCACGGCCCGCGCCTTACAGAGGGCCAAGGAGGTGGGGATCCGAAAGACCGTGGGTTCCCAGCGCAAGCAACTGGTAGCCCAGTTCTTTATGGAATCCTTTTTGTTCAACGCCCTGGCTCTGGTCCTGGCCCTGGGTATTACAGCCCTGTGTATCCCATTCTTTAACCGCCTGTCCGGGCAGGAACTTTCATTGCAGTTTCTGGTAAACAGCGGATTTTGGGGTAGTCTTACGATAATTTTCATCCTGGGGGTTGTGTTCTCCGGATCCTATCCGGCGCTGGTATTGTCCCGGTTCAGGCCTGTGGAGGTATTAAAGGGCAAAATGGTCAGTACTGCCGGGGGTTCAGCCTTGCGCAAGGCCCTGGTGGTATTCCAGTTTGCAGCCTCCCTGTTCCTGTTGATAGGCACTCTAACGGTATATAAGCAAATTCAATATATGCGTGAGAAATCGCTGGGCCTTCAAATTGAGCAAACTTTGGTGGTCGCACCACCCGTTGCCACAGATTCTACCTATGCCACGCAAATGGAGGCATTCAAGGAAAGCCTGTTGCGTTATCCGGGTATCAAAAGCGTAGCCACTGCCACCACCATCCCGGGGCAGCCCGTGGACTGGAATGCCGGCGGCATCCGGCTGGTAACGGAAGATGACAAGGATTCCAAGCAATACCGGGTTATTGGCGTCGATTATGATTATATAGATCAATTTGGCGTCAGGCTGATCGCCGGCAGGGGATTTTCCAAAGACTTCGGCAATGACGCTTCCTCCGTCATCTTCAACCGGGCGGGCCTTCACCTGCTGGGATTCCAGGATCCGGAGGAAGCCCTGGGAAAGGAAATCGAGTTTTGGGGCAATCAGTACACCATTGTCGGGGTGACCGAGAATTTCAACCAGGAATCCCTCAAACTGCCCTATGAACCGCTGATCTTCAGGTTAATTCCGGATTTGCAGGGATATTTTCTGATCAAACACAGTACGGCCGATATTGGCGGCATCATAGCAACGGTCAGGAAGGAATGGGAAAAATTTATGCCCGGGAATACCTATGAATATTTTTTCCTGGATGACCATTTCAATCAACAGTATAACGCGGACAGGCGATTTGGGAAGGTGTTCGGCCTGTTCACAGGCCTTGCCATTCTGGTGGCCTGCCTGGGACTTTTTGGGCTCGCTTCCTTCACCACCCTGCAACGCACCAAGGAAATAGGGATCCGTAAAGTATTGGGGGCATCCGTTGCCGGGATCCTGAAACTCCTCTACAGGGAATTTGCCATGCTCTTGGTTGTGGCGTTCCTGATCGCCATTCCTATCGCCTGGTACAGCATTGATCACTGGCTGGAGAATTATGCTTTCCGGGTAAATGTACAATGGACGTTTTTCATACTGCCGTTTTTGGTCATTGGCGTTATTGCCTGGCTGACTGTAAGTTACCAGAGTGTAAGGGCATCCATGGCAAACCCGGTAAAAAGTTTGAGAACAGAATAAAGATGAAGAACGAATTACGAATTAGGAATTACGAAATATTAATAAATGAACCTTGAACCTTGAACCTTGAACCTTGAACTAAAAACGTCATGTTTAAAAACTATCTGAAAATCGCCTGGAGGCACCTCCTGAAAAACAAAGGCTATACCCTCATCAATATAGGGGGATTGGCGATGGGGATGGCCGTTACCCTGTCTATAGGTCTCTGGATGCAGGACGAACTTTCATTCAACGGTTATTTCGGGAAACGGGACCGGATCGCACAGGTGTATCAATCCCAGACGTTCAACGGAGAAACCGGAACTGGCGCTGCCATACCCAGGCCTCTGGAAAAGGCATTCCGGGAAGGGTATGCGGACAATTTCAAATACCTGGTGATGTCTTCCTGGACCAATCAGCAGTATTTGAACTACAAGGAAAAAAGCCTTTCCCGTACGGGGAATTTCATGCAGCGGGAGGCACCTGAGCTTTTCGGCCTGAAAATCTTAAAAGGCGAGAAGGACGGCCTGCGCGAAATAAATTCCATTATGCTTTCTTCCACCACCGCCGAGGCTTTGTTTGGCGAGGAAGACCCCATTGGAAAGGTGATCAGGGTAAATAGTCAATACGATATGGCAGTCTCTGCCGTGTTTGAGGATATCCCGGTTAATAATTCGTTTGACGATGTTGAATTCATCATGCCCTGGGATAAGTATACCGCCATCAACGAATGGATAAAGAAGTCAGAAGACAGCTGGGGGAACAACTCTTTCCAGATGTTTGTTCAGATCGCGGACAACACAACTATGGAACGGGTTACCCAGGTCATTCACGATGTCAAGAAAGACCTGAATGAAAACACGGCCGAATTCAACCCGCAACTTTTCCTGTTCCCCATGAACGACTGGTACCTGCGGGGGGATTTTCAAAACGGGAAACAGGTGGGCGGCCGCATTAAATACGTCTGGTTATTCGGCGTCATAGGCGCTTTTGTCCTCTTGCTGGCATGCATCAACTTTATGAATCTCAGTACGGCGAGGTCCGAAAAAAGGGCCCGGGAAGTGGGCATCAGGAAATCTATCGGTTCCCAAAAGAAACAACTGATCAATCAGTTCCTGAGTGAATCCTTCCTGGTAGTCTGCCTGGCATTTATTGCAGCTCTTCTGATCACCCTGCTGTCCCTGGACACCTTCAACGAACTGGCCCGGAAGGAGATCCGGTTTCCCTGGGAGAGCCCGGCCTTCTGGTTGATCTGCCTGGCATTTATCAGCTTTACAGCTTTGCTGGCCGGCAGCTATCCTGCCCTCTACCTTTCCTCTTTCCGCCCGGTGGATGTTTTAAAAGGGACCTACCACAGGGGCAAATACTCCGGTACTCCGCGAAAGATCCTGGTAGTGGTCCAGTTTTCGGTATCCGTCGCCTTTATTATCGGAACCGTCGTGGTCATGCAGCAGATCAACTACGCCAAAAACAGGCCTGTGGGGTATGAAAAAGAAGGCCTGATCCAAATCCCCACCATGAGCCAGGATTTTGAGGGGAAATTCGAACTGATGCGCGATGAATTCATTTCGTCCGGGGCCGCGGTGGAAATGTCGACTTCAAGTGCGCCAACAACAAATATTTGGTCCAATCGCAGTGGCTTTAACTGGGAAGGGAAGCCGGAGGGCTTCCAGGAAGACCTCGCCTGGACGGAGGTATCCCCGGAATACGCCCGGTCATTAGGCCTGAAAATCGTAAAGGGGAGGGACTTTTCCAGGGAATTTGCCTCAGATTCCAATGCTGTGCTCCTTAATGAAACTGCGGTGAAGTATATGGGGCTGACCGAGCCCATCGGGATGTATTTAAAGGACGACGACGAGGAAGACCCTGGGGAACCACTTAAGATTATCGGGGTCGTGGAGGATATGATCGCCCAGTCTCCCTATGAACCGGTAAAACAGGGGGTGTATGTATTTGATAAATACGGAAATGCAAGCTTCTATAACCTCCGGTTAAACCCGAAAAAAAGCGCAAGCCAGGACCTTGCTGTTATCGAGCGTGTTTTCAAGGAACATTTCCCGAACATCCCCTTCCAGTATGATTTTGTGGATGAGGAGTATGGGAAAAAGTTCGCATCGGAAGAGCGTATCGGAAGCCTGGCAGCCATTTTCACGGCTTTTGCCATCTTTATCAGTTGCCTTGGGCTCTTCGGACTAACATCCTTCGTGGCTGAGCAACGCACCAAGGAGATCGGGGTTCGGAAAGTACTGGGGGCTTCCATCTTTAACGTGTGGAACATGCTATCAAAGGATTTCCTGAAGTTGGTGGTCATCTCCTGTTTCATAGCCGTTCCTATAGCCTACTATATCATGAACGGCTGGTTGCAGGAGTATCCGTACCGGGTGGTCCTATCCTGGTGGAATTTTGCCCTGGCCATTGTGGGTGCCCTCTTGATTACCCTTTTAACAGTAAGCTTCCAGGCGATCAAGGCGGCCCATGCCAACCCGGTCAAAAGCCTGAGGACAGAATGAGTTGAAGTACAATGACGAAGTGCGAAGTACGAATGACGAAGTACGAACGACGAAGTACGAAGTAACGGGTTGGGGGTAGTAAGTTGGTGGACGAATGATTCAGGATGAAGTATTTAGTACGGGTTATGATTAAATGAACAGGGAAGGTAGAAGCATCCCTTCGCAATACAAAACAGAAAATAGAATTCAAAACAGCCATGATAAAAAATTATCTGAAAATCGCCTGGAGGAACCTGAAAAAGCAGCCCTTTTTCACCTTCCTCAATACCTTCGGCCTGGCCATAGGAATGGCAGGAGGCCTGCTCATTTCACTCTATATATACGATGAACTGAGTTTTGATACCATGTTCCCGGATGCGAACCGGATCTATCGCCTCAATTCGGACATTAAATTCGGCGGGATGGAAAACCGGTTTGCTGAGGTTTCGGCCCCGATGGCCGCAGCCCTTGAACGGGATTTCCCCCAGGTAGAATCCACGACCCGCTTCCGGAACCTGGGCAGTATGCTGATCCGGAAGAGCAATGCCACCGTGAATGCCAAGGAACTTCACGCGGCTTATGCAGATTCTACCTTTTTCTCCATGCTGGGGTTAAAATTGCTGTATGGCGACCCGGCTACGGCACTGACCAGGCCGAATACGCTGGTGCTCACCCGCTCGGCGGCTGAAAAGCATTTCGACCCGGCCCGGGCGGTCGGGCAAACCGTCACGCTTGACAATCAGGACACGTATACAGTGGCCGGGGTCATAGAAGACCTCCCCAAAAACTCATTCCTCAGGGACCACAAGATCTTCCTGTCTATGGCAGGCTATGCCGATGCGCAGGAAGACGACTGGGGCAGCAATAACTATTACACCCTGGTGAAACTGATCCCGGGCACCGACGTGCAGGAGTTTGGCAAATCCCTCGTATCCATGCTGGGCACCTATGTGATACCCTGGGCACAGACTTATTTTCCCGGGATTACCGAAGAACAATTCAAGGCATCGGGGAATTACCTCAACTTCAGCGCCACCCCGCTTCAGGATATCCATCTTTATTCCTCCAGGGACAGTGAGATCAGCGCGAACAGCGACATCGAAAATGTGTACATCCTATTTTTCATCGCGCTCTTCCTGATCGTCCTGGCGTCTGTTAATTTCATGAACCTGTCTACCGCCTATTCACTAAAACGTGCCAAGGAGGTCGGGATCCGGAAAACCCTGGGCTCCAATAAGCCCGAGCTGATCCGTCAGTTCCTGATGGAGTCAGGGCTTATAAGTTTCATCTCCCTGGCAGTAGCGCTGATCCTGGCCATGGTCCTGCTCCCATTGTTTAACGACCTGTCCGGGAAGGACATCAGTATTCCCTTTGGGAACCCTGTTTTTTGGATCATCCTCCTGGGAGCTACCATGTTGCTGAGTGTGTTATCCGGCAGCTACCCCGCTTTCTTTATGTCGCGGTTCATCCCCGTGCAGGTCCTGAAGGGCCTGGGCAAGAGCAGTGTGGGGAGCGGCCGTGTGCGCAATACCCTGGTGGTCTTCCAATTTGCCATTTCGGTCTTCCTTATCGTAAGCACCCTGGTTATTTTTCGGCAATTGCGCTATATCCAGAACAAGGAGCTGGGCTTTTCGAAAGAGCAGGTGCTCATAGTGGATGATGTGTACCCCATCCGGGATAAGGCACAGGCGCTGAAAGAGGAGATCCTGCGACTTTCCCAGGTAAAAAGCGCGACCCTCAGCAGTTTTTTCCCTACGCCTTCGGCCAGGAGCAATAGCTCGTTCTTTCTGGAAGGACATACAGACCAGGAGGAAGCGCTCAACATGCAGAACTGGGGTGTGGACTATGATTACATGAAAACCCTGGACCTGCATCTGATCGCGGGCCGGAATTTTGACCGACAGTACCCCACGGATTCCACGGCCATCATCCTGAACGAATCGGCACTGAAAATCCTGGGCCTAAGCCCGGAAGAAGTCCTTGGAAAGCGAATAGTGGACGATTTCGGGCCGGAAGGGGCTAAACGTTTGCTGACCGTGATTGGCGTGGTTCGGAATTTCCATTTCGAATCGCTGCGGAGGGAAATAGGGGCCCTGAGCCTGCGTTTGGGGGATACCCCGGGCTCCCTGGGGATAAAGGTCAGTACCGGCGACCTGACGCAGACCGTGGCGGCGATAGAATCGGCCTGGGATAAGGTGGCCCCCGGGCAGCCATTCAATTACTATTTTATGGAAGATTCCTTCAACAACAGTTATGATGCCGAACAACGCCTGGGCAGGATATTTATGACATTCACTATCCTCTCCATCATAATTGCCTGCCTGGGGCTCTTTGGGCTGGCGGCTTTTAATGCTGAAAAGCGCACCAAGGAGATCGGTATCCGCAAGGTGATGGGGGCATCGGTTGGCCAGATCGCCTATAAGCTCTCCATAGACTTTCTGAAACTGGTGGGGATCTCCATTTTGGTATCCCTTCCTTTGGGCTGGTATGCCATGAACAAATGGCTGGAAGATTTTTCATATCGCATCGAAATCGGCTGGTGGGTCTTCGGCCTTGCCGCTCTCCTGGCCATCGCCATTTCGGTGGCCACGGTCAGTTACCAGGGGATCAAAGCGGCTATAGTGAACCCGGTTAAAAGTTTACGAACGGAATGAACGAGATCAGACCTTCCGGTTTCCAAACAGGCAGGTCTTAATATCAAAAGCATGTTAACGAGCTATTTCAAGATCGCCTGGAGGAACCTGAAAAGGAATAGAGGGTATGCCTTAATCAATATTGCCGGCCTGGCAGTTGGAATGGCATTTAGTATCCTTATCCTGGTCTGGGCTATGAATGAATTGAGCTATGACCGCTTTCACCCAGGGGCAGAACAAATTTTCAGGCTAACCTGCGTTGCCGGCGGGGGTGATTTCAGGGCGGCGGTAAGTCCTGCAGGAATGGCGGAGGGCCTTCGCGAAGAATTACCTGAGATAGAAGCGACGCTGAGGTTAAGCGACCCAATTACTGCCCAGTTCGGGGCAGGGGATCGGATTTTTGAAGAGACCAACGTCTTTTATGCCGATGCGTCATTTTTTGATTTCTTCGCATTTCCACTTTTGCTTGGGGATACAGACAACGTTTTGGTCCGCCCTGATGAATTGCTTTTAACAGAGGCTACGGCGATAAAATATTTTGGTTCTGCGGAGAACGCTATGGGCAAGGCCCTTAAAATGGATAATTCAGAGTTATTAACGGTGGCTGGGGTACTTAAAGATATACCGGAAAACACGCATCTCCAGTTCGATATCCTCTTGCCGATGACCAAATATGCCACCGTACATCCGGACCTGATCAATAAAGTCTGGGACAGCTTTAATTTTTATACCTATCTCAAAATCGACAAGCGGACCGCAACCGACAAAGTGAAACTTGCTAAGACCCTGGCAGCGATCGATAGGGCATATACACGCAGATCGCCCGATACAGGGATCGTCTTCAACCTGCAGCCCTTAACCGATATACACCTGCGCTCCAATCTTCAGATAGACTTGCCCGGTCGTGGAAATATATTCTATGTAAGGAGTTTTATTATAATAGCCATATTTATCTTGCTGGTAGCATGTATTAACTTTATGAACCTCTCCACCGCACGTTCATCTAAACGTGCGAGGGAAGTAGGGCTTAGAAAGGTTATTGGCGCGGGCCGGAAACAACTTATTGCGCAATTTCTGGGAGAATCCCTTCTAATTTCCTGCTTCTCGCTGGTACTGGCCATTGGACTGGCATTTTTATTGCTGCCGTTATTCAGCGAAATTTCGGGCACGGATTTACAATTAAGCCTGTTGAGTCCGTGGTTATGGCTATTCCTGCTAGGGTTGGCGGCATTTACGGGATTGGTTTCGGGAAGCTACCCGGCAATTTTCCTTTCCGGATTTAAACCGGCCAGGGTCTTAAAGGGACCACTGAATCTTGGTGCCGCACAACATTGGTTGCGAAACGGGCTGGTGGTTCTTCAATTTACGGTCTCGGTATTGCTTCTTATCGGCACGGCAGTGGTTTATACCCAACTCGATTATATTCGGCACAAAAACCTGGGATTCAATAAGGAGAACCTGCTTTATATGCCCCTGAAGGGGGAAATCAGGAATAAGCAGGATGCCTTGCGTACCCGTCTTGCGGCACAGGCCGCCACAGCGCGTTTCACTATGGTGAGCGATCTTCCCGATAACCTTATCACAGGCGATGTGGATGTTCAATGGGAAGGCAAGGACCCTGACCTCCGAACCATTGTTCCAAGCATTTGGGTCGATGAGAATTTTATTTCCGTATTCGGGGTTGAATTACTGGCCGGACGTGGATTTTCCGGAGATTCAGGGGCCGACAGCACAAGCTTTATCATCAATGAAAAGGCCATGCAACTTATGGGCAGGGATTTGGGCAATATCGTTGGCGAAAGCCTGGAATTTTCAGGTGTAAAAGGATCTGTTATCGGGGTAGTCCGTGATTTTAATTTTAAACCGCTACAATATGCTATTGAGCCACTGGTCCTGGAATATAGAAGAAACGGTAACCT
Source organism: uncultured Flavobacteriaceae bacterium (assembly GCA_963721045.1). Taxonomy (GTDB): domain Bacteria; phylum Bacteroidota; class Bacteroidia; order Flavobacteriales; family Flavobacteriaceae; genus Zeaxanthinibacter. Next base: position 250,329 of record CAVRHQ010000011.1, on the reverse strand, counting down.
GGTGGTGTTGCGCACTGCGGCAGGGGCTACCGAAGCGGCACTGAATGGCCTGGAAACTGTGCATAATGAACTGAACCCTGGTTATACCTTCGGCTATGGCTTTGTTGATCAGGACCTGGATAATTCCTATAGGGGGGAAGCGCAAATGGGTAGCGTATGTACCCTGTTCGCCTTATTGGCAATCTTTATATCCTGCCTGGGCCTCTATGGTTTGTCTGCCTTTATTACCGAGCAACGGGTAAAGGAAATCGGGATAAGGAAAGTACTCGGATCTGGATTATTTGAATTGCTCCGAATGCTTTCGTTCGATTTTTTAAAACCAATCCTCCTCGCACTGGTAATTGCCAGTCCGCTTGCCTGGCTGGCCATGGAATTATGGTTACAGGACTTCGCGTACAGAGCAGGCATCCATTGGGGGATTTTCATTGAAACGGGCCTGTTGGTTCTGACTGTTGCGTTGCTGACCATAGGATACAGGACTGTTAAGGCGGCCAATGCTAACCCAGTTAAAAGTTTGAGAACCGAATAAGCCCCGCCCAGGCTGGGAGGGCAGGGAGTATTAAATCGAAAGCCATGATAAGAAACAGTTTAAAAATCGCCTGGCGGAACATTGTGAAGCACAGGATGCAGTCGTTTATCAACCTCCTCGGCCTTACCGTTGGTTTTATAAGTTGCCTGGGTATCCTTGTGTACGTCCTGGCCCAAACCGGTTATGACAAAGGGTTTTCAGATTCTGAGGATATATACCGGCTCAGGACCAGGATCAGGCACCTGGATAATAGCACCCCTGATTCGGACCTCCCTTCGGCCAGCCCGCCAATCGCATTTGCAATGAAGGACGATTACCCGGAAGTGAAGGAGGTATGTCGCATTGCCTACATCAGAGAACTTGATACCCCAATCCGACCAGACAAGTCCATGGAAAGCCAATATGCAAAGGGAGGATACCTTGCAGATTCAACATTCTTTAAAGTATTTGACTATCCCCTGCTGGAAGGGGACGTCCGGCATGCTTTGGATGCCTCCGACAATATTGCCATTTCTGACGGGTTGGCCAGGCAGCTATTCGGTTCCGGGAGCGCCCTGAATCAGGTGGTAGTCCTTGGGGCAGGGAAAGAGGCGAGCCGGAAAACCGTCACAGCGGTCTTTAAGAAAGACTTTTCCAGGACCCACCTTAACCCGAACTACATCCTCCCCATGAATACTCCCGGGTTGGGTGAATTCGTAATGAATAACCAAAATTTTGCCACACAGAATTTCATATATAGTTACATAAAATTGAAACCCGGCACGAAGGCGGCGGAACTGGAGCGCAAACTCCCTGATTTTCTACAGCGCCATGGCGCCGGCGACCTGGCGCAGGCGGGTTTCGAGAAAACACTCCTCATGCAACCTATCAGCGATATTCACTTATATTCCGAAGGCATCGGCCCTCAGTTGGATAGGGTTTCTGATATCAAATTTCTGATCATTTTGCTGGTCCTGGCATCGGCTATCCTTCTGGTGGCATGTGTCAACTACATTAACCTGAAAACAGCCTTTGCGAATAAAAGGGCAAAAGAAATTGGGATGCGCAAGGTGGTGGGGGCCGGGAAAGGTTCCCTGGCCTTTCAATTCCTTGGGGAATCCCTGTTGATTACAAGTATTGCCGCTTTAATAAGCATTCCACTGACTTATCTCACCCTTCCATTTATAAATACGTTGGGCCAAAGCCAGCTGGGCTTAAAGGACCTTCTGAACCCCTCCGTACTACTCGTTGTATGCGGAGTAACTTTGATTACAGGTCTGTTCGCCGGCATTTACCCTGCCCTGGTCCTGGCCGCAGTCAGACCCATCAATGCTCTGAAGAGTTCCCAGGGGAATATAACCCCCGGCAGTTCCCACTTCCGCAAAGGCCTGGTGGTATTTCAGTTTGTGGTGTCTGCATCACTGGTAATATCTGTGTTGGTGATATTTCAACAGTTGCGCTTCGGACAGAATTTGGATCTGGGATTCAAGCAGGCGAATCTCCTGGCAATACACCTCGGGACACAGGAAACATCGGCTAAATTTAATGCCATCAGCCAGGAATTTGCCGAGGTTCCCGGGGTTAAGGAAGTTGCAGGGACAAATAATTACCCTTCCCAAACCGTTTTTGGGGATTTTGGCGGCCACCTTCCTGAAGTGGATCCCGCCCGTGCAACTACAATACATTATAGTGGAATAAGCCCGGGTTATATCCGAACCGCCGGAATGAAACTATTGGCAGGGTCGCGATTTCAGGGAGAATGACAGCACCCAGACCATTGTCAATCAAGCAACCCTCGATGCCCTTGAGATTCCATTGGATGTGGCCCTCACCACGACCATTGTAAACACTTATGAAGGGAAAAGCGAATCCTTTCGCATCATCGGGGTAGTCGAGAATTACCATTATGCCCCTCTTACGGAAAAAATCGCGCCAATCGCCCTGTTCAATGAATCCAGGCCGGCCTGGTTGGTATTGCGTACAGCCACTTCCGACTATAAAGGCCTTTTGGCTTCCCTGGAAACACGCTGGAAAACCTTTACCACCGAAACTCCGTTTGACTACGCCTTTGTCGACCGGAAAGTACAGGAACTTTTCGAGGAAGAACAACGGTTGGGAGCATTCTCGATGGTATTCACGGGGCTGGCGATCCTGATAAGTTGCCTTGGCCTGATCGGTTTGGTTTCTTATGTAGCTGAGCAAAAGAAAAAGGAAATTGGCATCCGAAAAGTGCTGGGTGCCAGCGTAAATTCTGTGGTTCTTCTGTTGACCAGGGAATTCCTCAATTTGATTGTTATTGCCCTTCTTCTGGCTTTCCCGCTGGGATACTATATTATGCACCGTTGGTTGCAGGGGTTCTCTTACCAGGTAAACATCTCCTGGTGGGTGTTCGGTCTGGCGGGAATATTGTTGGTAATAATCTCCCTGGCAACCACTAGTTTCCAGGCGATCCGGGCGGCTTTGGCGAACCCGGTAAAGAGCCTGAGGACCGAATGATAAATACGAAATAATCCGATACCATGATCAAAAACTATCTAACTATCGCCTGGAGGAACCTGCTAAAAAACCTGGGGTATACCGCCATCAACATCGTAGGCCTGGCCATCGGGGTATGTTGTTTTATTTTGATATCGCTCTATGTAAAGAACGAATTCAGCTACGATCGGTTTCACACAAAAGCCGATCGGATCTACCGCGTATGGCAATATGAAAATTACGGCCCCAGGGAGGATTTTGCCAATACCACCACCCCGGTCTCCATGGTCCGTGTCCTGAAGGAAAACGTACCAGAAATAGAGGAGGGGAGCCGGGTATACCGGTTCAATGCGATGGTTAAGCGTTCCGATAACGAATTTAATGAGGCAATCCATGCCGTGGACCCCGCCTTCTTCAGCATTTTTGATTTTAAGCTGCTGGAGGGTAACCCCACCATGCCTTTGACCGGCAGTGATGCAATAATCCTCAGCGAAAGAGCCCGAAGCAAATATTTTGGGAATGAAGACCCCCTGGGAAAGAACATTAGGTTGAAAATTAATGATGAGCTACGGAACTATGAGGTTACCGGGGTGATGGCCAATCCGCCCCAGGAAAGCAGTATACAGTTTGATTTCCTGGTATCCATAGAAAATGAAGCCCTGTTCTTTGGTGAGGCGGCCAGAAGGAGTTGGTTCAACGTGGTAGTGGAATCATATGTGCTGCTGAAGCCAGGATTGTCTGCCTCTCAGGTGGAATCCAAGTTTCCTTCCGTAATCAGGAATTACCTGGGTTCCAACTATGAGGAAGGCACATTTTTCCTGCACCTGCAGCCGCTTACCGACATCCATTTAGACCCGTCCCTCCCCCCTGGCCTGGAACCGGTTTCCGATCCTAAATATTCCTACATTATGGCGACTATCGGGCTTCTGGTATTGCTGCTTGCCTGTATTAACTACGTGACACTTGCCGTGGGCCGTTCGTTTTCGAGGGCCATTGAAGTAGGCGTACGTAAAGCCCTGGGGGCCTACAGAAAGCAAATCGTCATCCAGTTCTGGGGGGAAGCGCTGCTTATTACCGTGTTTGCCGTATGCCTGGGGGTGGGTTTTTCATATCTCTTCCTGGGACGATTCAACGCGCTTACGGGAAAAGAGCTCCAATGGGCTATGGATGGCGCCTTTTGGATGATCTGTACCGGCCTGGTGATTTTTATCGCCCTGATTGCCGGGTTCTATCCTTCGGTACTCCTTTCAAAATTCAACCCTGATGAAGTATTGAGGGGGAGGCAAGGCATGGGTGCCTCCATGGGTTTGCTTGGGAAAGGCCTGGTCGTGGCCCAGTTTGTGGCTTCCATCGTAATGATCATAAGCACACTTGTAGTGGGCAGGCAGGTAGACTTCCTGATGAATAAGGAACTGGGGTACCAGAAAGATGCCATTGTGGTGGTCCCAACCCACCGGTCCGGTGCGGAGGCCCGGGAATTTGCGGAGGTTTATATGGATGAAATCAAAAAAGAGCCCCCGATACTCGGTGCGTGTGTCTCCAATTTCAGCTTTGTCGAAGACTCCTGGTACCAGGTTGGCTTTACAGACCAGACCAATACGTACAGGGAATTTGCTTTCAATGGTATTGATTCGGAATTTTTAAAAACTTACCATATTCCATTGGTTTCGGGAAGGGACTTCCGGAAAGGGGATAAGAGCGATGAACAAAACGGGGTGGTGGTTAATGAGACCTTCGTAAAGCAGTTTGGCCTCGATAATCCCGTAGGCAAGGTCTATGATAAATTTGGAGTTACCATCCTGGGGGTGATGAAGGATTTTAATTTCCAATCCCTGAATTACACCATCAAGCCACTGATGCTGGCGGTAAATACCGATCCTGTGTTGTCCAGGGCCGACAACCTGGAAGCTCAATATATTGATCAACCCAGGATCTCGGTCAGGCTCAACCAGGGAGAAATGGCTGGCAATATCGACATTTTGAAGAAGACCTGGGATCGCCTTAGTCCGTCTGAGGAATTTGAATACACTTTCCTGGATGAATCACTGGCGGCCCAATATCAGAGTGAAATACGTTCCAGATCGATCATCAATACGGCCTCCATTCTGGCCATTTTGATCGCCTGCATGGGCCTCTTTGGGCTGGCCACACTAAACGTGGCCCGGAGGACAGCCGAAATTGGGATTCGCAAGGTAATGGGTGCCGGCACCTGGAATATTATCGGGATGATCTCCAAAGATTTTATCAGGCTGGCGCTCATAGCCGCTCTAGTGGCGTTTCCTCTTGCCTGGTGGGGGATGCACCGGTGGCTCGAAAATTTTGCCTATGGCATATCTGTGAGTTGGTGGGTTTTCGCCCTCGCCGCTACGATAACCGTGCTGATTACCTTGTTGTCCGTAGGGTATCAGGCTATCAGGGCTGCGAGAGCCAATCCGGTAAAAAGCCTTCGAACAGAATGATTTTTTTAATAAGCAACTAACAATTGACAATGGAAAATTAGAAGGTGTGAGGATTATGATTGGCACTATAGTTAATGTATTAAATTATTATAAACCTGGCATTCCCCCACCAACCTTAAACCTTAAACCTTGAACCTTAAACTTTGAACTAAAAACCCCATGATCAAAAACTATTTCAAAATCGCCTGGAGGACCCTTTTGAGGAATAAAGGGTTATTCGCCATAAACATCATCGGCCTCTCTATTGGCATAGCCACTTGCCTTACCATTGCCCTCTATGTTGTGGATGAATTGTCGTACGACAGGTTTCATGAAAATGCAGACCGGATAGTGCGTGTTACCCTGGATGCAAAAATGGGCGATGAAATTATAAAGGAGGGCGGGATCATGGCCCCGGTGGGAGAAGTTTTGAAGAATGAACTTCCCGAAGTGCTCGATGCGACGCGTTTTGTGAAGGTATCCGATCGCGTGAAGGCTGTTTACGGAGACAAAAACATCAGGAAGGGCAACCTTGCCTACGCGGACCCCAACTTCTTCCGGATATTTAGCTTTCCTCTTGTTAAAGGCGATCCGGAAACCGTTTTCTCCCAGCCGAACTCCCTGGTACTGACAAGAGAACAGGCAGCCACCTATTTCGGGGATGAGGACCCCATAAACAAAACCATTGAATTAGAGGGTATTGGCGTTTACAGTTCAGACGGCTATATTGACACCAGCGGCCCATATACGGTAACCGGCATTATTGAGGAAATGCCCCGGAATTCGCATTTTCACTTTGATATGCTGGCTTCTATGGGAAGCAACAGCGACGCGACCAGCCAAAGCTGGCTTAGTGGCAGCTACCACACGTATTTGCTGCTCGCAGCGGGAGCTGATGTGCGGCAGCTGGATACCAAGCTTGCCGCCATTACCGAAAAATACATGAGCGCGCAACTGGAGAAAGGCCTGGGGATGACATACCGGGAATTCCTTGCCAATGGCAACCGGATAGGACTCAATTTACAGCCCCTTACCAAAATCCACCTCTATTCAGACCTGAGGGAGGAACTGGAAGCAGGTGGTTCTATTACCACTGTATACATGTTTGGAGCCATTGCGCTGTTCATGTTGCTGATCGCCTGTATTAATTTCATGAACCTTTCCACTGCCGGGGCCTCCAAACGGATGAAAGAAATCGGGATGCGCAAGGTCCTCGGTTCGGGAAAAGCACAACTGAGATTCCAATTTTTGGCTGAGGCATTTATAGCCACGGTATTTGCCATGGGGACAGGCATACTGATTTTCGTTCTATGCCTTCCGTTCTTTAACCGCTTATCCGGTAAAGAATTTGAATTCAGCCAGGTCATTACCCCTGGTTTTTGCATAGCCGCGCTGGGGCTGACACTGGTGATCAGTTTCCTGGCAGGGGCATACCCGGCCTTTTTCATGTCGGGATTCAGGCCTGTCTTCGCCCTGAAGAACAGGTTTACATCTAAAGGAAGCAAAGGGATACGAAGCAGTTTGGTGGTATTTCAGTTTGCGATTTCTTCCTGCCTGATTATTGGGGCCATAGTGGTGAGCAGGCAAATGAACTATATCCAGAATAAGGATGTGGGGTATGACCGGGAGGAACTGATTGTCATCCGTGATGCGGGCCTGCTTGGGCAGAACCTGAATGCGTATAGAACGGATTTGGAAAGCGATCCCCGGATTGTCAGGATAACCACCTCGGCCTATGTGCCCGCAGGACCCACGGATAACCATGGAGAAGTTCTTTCGTCGGAAAAGGATCCTTCTAACAAATTACGGGTTAGCGTGTACGACGTGGATGAGAACTATATCCCCACGCTTGGGATGAAGCTGCTCGCCGGCCGCAACTTTTCAAAGGAATTTGGATCCGAGGAAAATAACATCATTGTAAACCAAACCGCTGTGAGGGCCCTGGAATTGGGAGAAAACCCCGTGGGGCAAACCCTTGTGAAAATGACAGATCAGGAAGGAGGCCGGCAGTACCTTAAAATCATTGGCGTGGTAAAAGATTTTAACTCCCGGTCCCTGCACGATCCCATCCTTCCCCTGATGATGACCTATAATCCCTATTACGGTTTGATCGCCAAGGTTAAAACCGCCGATATCCCTGGTGTTCTCGTCAGTATGGAAGACCATTGGAAAACTTACGCGACCGGGGAAGCCTTCAACTATAATTTTCTTGATGCCCTGTACAATGACACCTATGTAAAGGAGCGGAATATGAATGCCATCCTGAAGATCTTTGCGCTGCTGACCATCTTTGTCGCCTGCCTGGGCTTGTTTGGCCTGGTAACCTTTACCACCCAGCAGCGTTTCAGGGAGATCAGCATCCGGAAAGTGCTGGGTTCTTCGGTTTCCCAAATTGTACAACTGCTTACAAGGGATTTTGTAAAACTCATCCTGATTTCATTTTTAATTGCCTTTCCCCTGGGGTATTTCGTGATGAACAAATGGCTGGAGGATTTTGCTTACCACATAGAAATCGCATGGTGGGTTTATGCCCTTGCCGGATTGGCCACCCTGTGTATCGGTTTCCTGACCATGAGTTTTAAGAGCATTGCCGCGGCCCTGGCGAATCCGGTTAAAAGCCTGAAAGCGGAATAAATCATCAATCAAAAATCGAATGTTATGATCACAAATTTTTTAAAAATCGCCCGCCGCAAGCTCTGGCGACAAAAAGGAGCCACCTTCACCAAACTATTCAGCCTCACGGTAGGGGTAATCAGTTTGTTTTATATCGGGATGTATGCCCATAAAGAACTGTCTTACGATGATTTTCACAAGCAGCGCCGGAACATATTCAAAGTCAATACCAGTGTAATTTCGCCCACAGGCAACCTGGACCTCGGGCTGAGCGCTATCCCGCTGGGGCCCTATATGAAATCCAAGCTCCCTGAAATTGAAGACTTTGTACGGATCAGCAAAGAGTACGGAAGCCATTCCGTGAAAAAGGGGGAAGCCCTGTTCTCTGAAAGTGAAAACATCTATTATGCGGATCCGGCGTTTTTCAATCTTTTTGATTTTAAGCTGCTCAACGGAGATAAGAAAAGCGCACTCCTGGGCCCGGATAAAGTGGTGATTACCCGCAGTACGGCCTTAAAATACTTCGGCAACAGCGATGTGGTGGGGGAGGTGTTGAAGTACGATGGGGTGCCGATGACCGTTTCCGGAGTCCTGGAAGACCTTCCGGGGAATACCCATTTGCATTTCGACTTCCTTTTATCCATGGATACCTTTATGAAAGACCGGCCGGAGGAGGTAAAGGATAACTGGACCTGGTTCCCGATGAACACCTATTTCCTGCTCCGGGATCCCGCCGGCCGGGATGCGGTTGAAGCACAGCTGAAGGCCATCCCACAGTACCAGCCCGGGGATGATCCGAAAGACCAGTACGTTCCATCCCTGGAATCACTTGAAGGCCTTCATTTCAGCAGTGCGAAACTCGGGGACCTCGGGCCCAGGGGAAGCCTGCCAAACCTTTATTTGTTATTCGGAATTGGGGTTATGATCCTTTTGCTGGCTGTTTCCAACTTTATCAACCTAAGCACCGCCGAGCTCAGTACGGAGGAGAAAGATGTATCGGTGAAACGGACCCTGGGCGCCTCCAAACAGATCATCTTCCATCAATTTTTAACCGAGTCTTTGCTGGTAAGTTTCCTGGCAACAGCCGCTTCCGTACTGGGCATTTTCCTTACTGCCCCTTTTGCCCGGAAATTTATGGGGATTCCGCTACAATCCTCCCTTTGGACCGAGCCTGTTACCTGGATCGCCTTGCTGACGGCCCCCTTGTTGCTCGCGCTGCTGGGCGGGGTTTACCCTGCCCTGAAGATTGCGCGTATCCCTGCCCTCCATAAATCGTGGAATTCCGGCTTTCAGCATAAACTCCTGAATGCCAGGACCGGGTTGCTGATATTCCAATTTGCCATTACCGGCGGGTTGCTTATCGGCTCCCTCATCATATACAGGCAATTGAATTATGTGCAGAATAAAGATTTGGGGATGGACACCCGCCACAAGCTGGTTCTGGATTTCGGCCCGAATTCGAATATCGGGGAAACCTTTGAGTCCCTTAAAGAACAACTCATGCAAATTCCGGGTGTTGAGAGTGCCTCTTTCAGTTCCCATGTCCCGGGGGAAACCCCTAATGGCGTGGCTACCCTCCTGCAGGACCCGAACGGCTCCAGCCATAATGGGGAAATCAACCTGAACCTGGTGGATTCGGATTTTATTTCCAACTATGGACTGCAAATCGTGGCCGGGCGGGATTTCCGCCCCGGAGTAGCCGACAGTACGCAGGCCCTGATCCTCAACGAGGCAGCCGTAAAGGCATTTGGATATGCAGACCCTGCAGATGTTATCGGGGCTTCCTATGAACAATGGGGTGGCAACGGGAAGGTGGTCGGGGTGGTGAAAGACTTTAATTACCTGTCTCTACACCAGGATGTCGGGCTATTGTCCCTTAAGATCTGGCCGGAGCAATTCCAAAAAATTACCATGGAGTTGGCTGGTGCAAACCTGGAGCATACACTGGGCGCCCTGGAAGAGAAATGGGGCACTCTTTATCCCGACATCCCGTTTAAATACTATTTTGTGGATGATAATTTCAGGCTGCAATACGCCAAAGACAGGCAATTTGCTACAATCATGAATATCTTTACCCTGATTTCGGTGTGTATTGGCGTTCTGGGCCTGATCGCTTTTGCCCGTTTCTGGTGTAACCGTCGAAAAAAGGAAATGTCTATTAAAAAAGTACTGGGGGCACAGTCGCTTGCCTTGCTTTGGAACTTATATGCGGGGTTTAGCGCACCCGTGCTGATAGGCTTTGCAGTTGCAGTCCCGGTTTCCTCTTACTTTGGAAATCAATGGCTGGAGCAATTTGCCTACCGGTTTGATCTGAATTGGGATTTCTACGCGCTTCCCCTTATCATAATACTGATCCTGGTGGCATTGGCTGTGGGGACACACACCCTTCAATTGGTACATGCCAATCCGGTGGATCATCTAAAGGAGGAATAACCGGATGAGGGATCAAGTGTCATAAAACCTGAACAAAAGGATGTAAATCCTCAATTTTAAAATATCGTACTATGCTGCTGCAACTTAAGAACATCTATAAATGGGTAAATTCAGGAGGGCAGCGGGTCTTCCTGTTAAAGGATATCAACCTGAACGTTGAGGAAGGGGAATTCATCTCTATCATGGGACCTTCAGGCTCGGGCAAGACCACGCTCCTCAATGTCATAGGCATGCTGGATACTTTCGATGAGGGAGAATATGACTTCCTGGACGAACCGGTGCATACTTTGAAGGAAAAGCACCGGGCAAACCTTTACAAAACCTATGTGGGTTTTGTCTTCCAGGCGTACCACCTGATCGATGAGCTTACGGTGAAGGAAAACCTGGAAATGCCCTTGTTGTATAAAAAGTTTAAATCCTCGGAACGCAAGGCCATGGTGGCCGACATGCTGGACCGGTTTAATATAGTAGGGAAAAAAGACCTGTTCCCCGCACAGTTAAGCGGGGGGCAGCAACAACTGGTGGGGGTTGCCCGCGCCCTGATCTCCAATCCCAAACTCATCCTCGCGGATGAACCTACCGGGAACCTGAATTCAAAGCAGGGGGAAGAGATCATGGACCTCTTCAAGGGCCTGAACGATGAGGGGGTGACCATTATTCAGGTGACCCATTCAGAGAAAAACGCAGCCTATGGCGAACGGGTCATCAACTTACTCGACGGACGGATGACCGTCAATTGAAACCATTTAACCCTGGGGTAGGTGGCTGGCTGCCTGAAATGGCAAGCCATAATTTAACCTTCCTGTTTAGCGAGGTAGTCTTTAAGGGCGGTACCGGTAAGGTAGGTCCAGCCAGACAGGAAACTATCGCGTGAAAAATCCGGGAGCACCGGGAAGCTTTCCAGCCCCGAATGGGTAAGTTTCAGCCGGGTGTCAGCCCCTTCCTCAAAAAGTTCAAAAGTTACGTGGGAAATCCCCTCGTAACCTTCATACCTCCAACTGTATTGCAGTTTCTTCCCGGGAATCACCTCCGTTACCTCACAAAGATGCAGGTAGGACTCGCCTTTCCTGCCTTTGCCATGGAATTGGAACCGGAATCCCACCACGGGCTGGAATTCATCCAGGTCGAAATACCAGTTTTTCATATGGTCTTTTTCGCTGATCGCCTGCCATACGGCGGATACAGGCGCCTTATACGTCCTTTCGATTACCAGGGGTTTCTCCATTTTCACTTGGGCTGATTTAGATATGCGTTGATATTTTTATTGACCGGGATGGGGACCCTCAAAGATAATTTTTGCCAGGTGGCTCCATAAAACGGCCTTATTTGAGGCTGTCTTCCCCATTATTTTTAAACTGACTGCCCTGAAGGTGGTCTTCCAGGGAATCCAGTTTGCCTTCCCAGAATTCCCGGTACTGTTCTACCCAACGGGCCACCTCATTTAAGGGTTGGGGAATGGCTTTGCAATACCGCTCCCGTCCCTGCTTCTTTACCGCCACCAGGCCACACTCCCGCAGGATCCTGATATGTCTGGATACGGCGGGCCTGCTGATCTCAAAATTATCTGCCACGGCGTTGAGGCTCATAGCTTCCCCGGCCAGCATACCGATTATGGCCCTTCTGGTGGGATCCGCAATCGCCTGGAACACATCTCTCCTCATTTTTTATAGGTAACCATACGGTTACAAATATATAAAAAGAAACTGAAGATTACACCGGGGATCGTATTTTCCAGGCGCATTCTTTTTCGGCCGGTATCCGTATAAATTCATAACTTCGGGCTTTCACCAACCATGGAGCAAATCAATGATTTCCTGGCCAGTCTGATCCCCTTTGCGGAATGGGCCATGCTTTTTCTGGTGATCGGGGGCGGGTTATTTCTCGTTTTTTATTCCCGCGCCAGGCCATATCGTTACTTCAGGCATGCCATAGCCATTACTGCGGGGAAATATGACGATCCGGATGATCCCGGGGAAGTGAGGCATTATCAGGCCCTATCATCGGCTGTTGCAGCCACCGTTGGCTTAGGAAATATCTCGGGCGTCGCCATTGCCATCTACATGGGCGGGCCTGGCGTGATCTTTTGGATATGGATTACAGCCCTGGTGGGCATGTGCATCAAATTTTACTCCTGCTGCCTGGCCATCATGTACCGGGATGAAGACAGTGCGGGGAACTTGCAGGGCGGCCCCATGTATTATATTACCAAGGGGTTGGGGCCTAAAGCCAGGCCCCTTGCCACATTCTTTTGCGTGGCCGGCCTGGTGGGATTCCTGGGGGTGTTTACGGTAAACCAGTTTACGCAGACTTTTATGAACGTAGTGGAGCCCAATACCAACCTGGCCGCCCTGGGCGATTTTAACTGGAAGCTGATCATTGGTGTTCTGCTGTCTGTACTGACATCCTTCGTGATTTTCGGGGGGTTGAAGAAAATTGCACGGGTGGCGACGGCCATAGTCCCCTTTATGGTCCTGCTTTATTTTATTGCTGTGTTTGCCGTGATGATCACCAATGCCGGTGAGATCATCCCCTCCCTGAAACTGATCATTACCGAGGCGTTCGATTTTAAAACAGCCGTACAGGGCGGATTTTGGGGCATGGTCATCCTGGGGGTCCGCCGCGCTGTATTCTCAAATGAAGCCGGCCTGGGCAGTGCCCCGATGTATCACGGACAGTCCAAGACCAAAGAACCTGTTCAGGAAGGCCTGGTAGCCATGCTGGGCCCGTTTATAGACACCATCCTGGTCTGTACCTTTACGGCCATCGTGATCATCCTCAGCGGCGCTTATCTGGAAGCGGAAAGCAACGGGATCATCATGACCCTTATTGCATTTGAAAAATCCCTTTTCGGGGTAGGGGATATTCTATTGATGCTAATCGTTGCCGCTTTTGCCCTTTCTACCCTCTTCACCTATTCCTATTATGGGGTAAAATGCCTATCCTTCCTTACCAATGCACGGGTTGGCCGTTATTTTAACTGGTATTATATTGCCACCATTACTTTCGCAGCGGTAGCCTCGGTTGACCTGGTGGTGAACCTGATAGACCTGGCCTATGCGCTAATGTGCATCCCTAATATGATTGCCGTGCTGTACATGGCTCCCAGGGTCAATCGGGAAATGAAACGGTATTTTCAAAAAGTCCGGGTATGAAAACGCACAAGGCAGGGTTTGTCTCAATTATCGGCAATCCCAATGTTGGGAAGTCTACGCTGATGAACGCGCTGGTTGGCGAGAAGCTATCTATCATAACATCCAAAGCCCAAACGACCCGGCACCGGATCCTCGGCATTGTCAACGGCGATGAGTTCCAGGTAGTATTTTCGGATACCCCGGGGGTGCTCAAGCCGGCCTATGACCTGCAGGAATCCATGATGAATTTTGTACGGCTGGCCCTTGAAGATGCCGATATTCTGCTCTATATGGTGGAGATTGGCGAAAAGGCCCTCAAGGACGAGCAGCTCTTCAGGCGCATTGAGGAAAGTGATACCCCCGTCTTGTTACTGCTTAATAAGATAGATACCTCCAATCAGGAAGAACTGGAAAGCCAGGTAGCCTACTGGCAAGAGGTATTGCCGAGGGCTGAAATTCTCCCTATATCGGCCCTGAAGAATTTCAATGTCTCCCAGGTATTCCACCGCATCCTGGAGCTTTTGCCCGAAAGCCCTGCTTATTTTCCCAAAGACCAGCTGACGGATCGCCCCGAACGTTTTTTTGTGAATGAAAGCATCCGCGAAAAGATCCTGAAGTTCTATAAGAAGGAGATCCCCTATTCTGTGGAAATAGAAACCGAGGAATTTTTTGAAGAGCCTGAGATCATCCGCATCCGGGCTGTGATCATGGTAGAACGGGAATCCCAGAAGGGAATTATCATCGGTCATAAGGGGCGTGCCCTGAAGCGGGTGGGGATTGAGGCGCGGAAAGACCTGGAGGCATTCTTCGGGAAACAGGTACACCTGGAAACCTATGTGAAGGTCAACAAAAACTGGAGGAGCAACCCCAACCAGCTCAAACGGTTCGGTTATCAGCCATGAGCTAGTGGCATCCGATATGAACCCGGCAGGCAAACCTACCTCTTCCCTCTCTTGCAAATGAACGCCGAAATCAGACAAAAAATTAACTTTTTGGAGTAAGAAGAACGTGGAAATACCGGCAGATTGCGGGAAGTAAGCAGCAAGGCATGGGATTTTTTTTGATCCGTAATGCTCTGAAGTTCAACAATTGTGCTGAAAGGAGCTATCCATTTGGTCTAAAATGGCCGGTTTTTTAAGGTGTAAAAAGGAACTTTTCTTACATTTGAGCATCGTTGAAATGCGAATTTTAACGATGAAATACAAGATTCCCTAAATCTGTACAAATGAAAAACGTCCTTATTTTTGGCGCGTCGGGCCATGGTAGTGTCATTCTGGATTGTATCGAGAAGTCTGGCGAATACAATGTCATTGGCTTCATAGATTCCTATAAACCGAAAGGAAAACGGATTAATGGCTACCAGATCCTGGGAACCGAATCGAACCTTCCCGAGTTGGTCGAACGCTACTCTATCCATGGAGGGATTGTGGCCATAGGCGACAATTGGATCCGGAAGAAGGTGGTGGACAGGATCCATAAGATACTCCCTGCATTCAACTTTATTTCCGTCATACACCCTACGGCGACGGTAGGCAAGGATGTCCATATTGGCAAAGGTACCGTGCTGATGCCAGGCGCTGTGGTCAATGCCAATTCGAGTGTTGGGGATTATTGCATTGTGAACACCAATTCGTCCCTGGGGCATGATGGTAAAATGGAGACCTTCTCCAGCCTGGCTTCCGGCGTATGCCTTGGCGGCAATTGCTACCTCGGTAGGTTTTCCGCTATTTCCCTGGGAGCGAAGGTCATTGAAAACATCACCGTGTTTGAACATACCGTTGTAGGGGCGGGCTCCCTTGTTCTTTCGGATTTACCCAGCAATGTGGTGGCCTACGGGTCGCCTGCAAAAGTGATCCGGAAGCGAAGTGTCGGCGAGCAATACCTGTCGGGCACAGACCACAAGTGGTCGGATATTTCGCTTATTAAAATCTGATCGGGAATCCATCCCTCCTTTTCCACCAAAACCTTCCCCTTCGGAAGTGTTCCTTTATTTTAAGTTTAATCCTACCTTTACCCCCTAAATTGTAGCTATGGGTGCCATTGTCGCCATTGTAGGGAGGCCCAACGTTGGGAAATCCACCTTTTTTAACCGGATGATCCAGCGGAGGGAGGCCATTGTTGATGCCAGCAGCGGGGTTACCCGGGATCGCCATTATGGCAAGAGCGATTGGAACGGGAAGGAATTTTCACTGATCGACACCGGGGGATATGTACAGGGAAGTGACGACATCTTTGAAAAGGAAATTGACAAGCAGGTGGAGCTCGCCATAGACGAGGCAGATGCCATCCTGTTTATGGTGGATGTGGAGGCAGGGATAACCGGGATGGACGAGGATGTGGCAGCCTTGTTGCGGAAGGTAGACAAGCCTGTTTTTCTGGTGGTGAATAAGGTGGACAATGCCCAGCGGATTGAAGAGGCCGTGGAATTCTATTCTTTGGGCCTGGGGGATTATTACAACGTATCCAGCATCAATGGCAGCGGTACCGGGGAGCTGCTCGACGCGCTTGTGGAGGTTCTGCCCGAAAGCGAAAGCCCTGAGGCGGAAGTGCCGAGATTTGCCGTGGTGGGCAGACCCAATGCGGGGAAATCCTCTTTTATCAATGCCCTGATGGGCGAAGAGCGTTACATTGTAACGGAGGTTGCCGGAACCACCCGGGATAGTATCGATACCCGATACAATCGCTTCGGTTTCGAATTCAATCTGGTTGATACCGCCGGGATACGGCGTAAAGCAAAGGTCCGGGAGGACCTGGAATTTTACTCCGTGATGCGATCCGTCCGGGCTATCGAGCATTGCGATGTATGCCTGTTATTGCTTGATGCCACCAGGGGGTTCGACGGGCAGGTGGCCAATATCTTCTGGCTGGCCCAGCGCAACAACAAAGGTATTGTGATCCTGGTGAACAAGTGGGACCTTGTGGAAAAGGATACCGGCTCAACCAAAGAGTATACCCGACAAATCCGGGAGGTCATAGAGCCCTTCACGGATGTCCCCGTTCTTTTTATTTCGGCACTGACCAAACAAAGGATTTTTAAGGCGATTGAAACGGCGGTGGAAGTCTACCAGAACCGTTCCAAACGCATCCCTACCCGCAAACTCAACGACCTCATGCTGGAGGTAATAGAGAAGACCCCCCCTCCCGCGTATAAGGGGAAGTATGTAAAAATCAAGTACTGCACCCAGTTGCCCACACCCTATCCACAATTCGCCTTTTTCTGCAACCTCCCCCAATATGTCCGGGAACCTTACAAACGGTTCCTGGAAAACCAGTTGCGGCAGCATTTTGATTTTACCGGCGTCCCGGTAACGATTTTTATGAGGAAAAAATAGGGGAGTCCAGGCAATTCAGGGGCGTAGTTCAGAAAGATGCCTTATAAAGTGCCAGAACTGCAAGCGGCACAGAAAAAGCCTTCCATAGCCGGCGAATAAATTCGGCATTGTCTGGCAAAGGCCGTGAAGAAACGGGAGGAAATTGCCTTTCGACCCTTCAATCCAGGCCAGAAACAGATGAAAGTGGAATGCTTTTAAGAAATCCGGCTTTTCCCGGATGCACTTTAATCATCCGGCCGTTGCCCGGTACGCCCTGCCCTTCCCTGGAATACTGCCGGATACCTGCTTCTTTTGGGTTTATAGCGCTCCAAATTGCTTTGTGAAGGCATATAACAGCAATTTATTTATTGAGATATGTAAGGGGGTACCTAGCCCCACCCCGGGTTCAAGATATGGGCAATGACTGAAGTATGCTTGCGGGGAGCTGGGCCGGTGATAGAAATTGCAAAAAAAACGCATAAAGTATGGGGTACCTAACCCCACCCCACCATCAAGTTAACATTTATGGCTGCAGAAAGCTTGCGGTAAAAATTGGGGATACAGACGGGATAGGCTCAAACAAACTGAAAACATCGGGATGCCAACCCCACCCCAGGTTCAAGTTAGGGGCAATGACTGAAGTATGCTTGCGGGGAGCTGGGCCGGTGATAGAAATTGCAAAAAACACGCATAAAGTATGGGGTACCTAACCCCACCCCACCATCAAGTTAACATTTATGGCTGCAGAAAGCTTGCAGTAATAATCGGGGATGTAGGGGGAATTTCATCAAACAGGCTTGAGACGTGGGGTTGCCAACCCCACCGCGGGTTCAAGTTATAGGCATTAATTGCATAATGCTTGCGGGGAGACTGGCCGGGGAGGGAAATTGCATAAAAGATGCATCAAATATGCGGTTGTTCACCCCGCCCCTATACCAAGATATTATTTATGGCTGCAGAAAGCCTGCGGTAAAAATCGACGATACAGAGGAAATTACCGCAAATAGACTTGAAACATGGGGATGCCAACCCCACCCCGGGTTCAAGTTAGGGCCAAGGACTGAAGTATGCTTGCAGGGCGGTCCCGGGAAAAGTGGAAATTGGATATGCCTGAAGAATCGGATTCAGTCCGGCGTATGATTCGGCAAGACAAAAAATGTGTTTGAGGCTAAAACAGACCGTTTATCCATTGGTAATTCCGACAGATCGAAGCGACGGGATACCTTACCAAGGGAATAAAAAGGCCCATCCATGAAAGTTATCAGCCACTTCCTTAGGTTCGAATTGAAAACCTTGGCCCCTTTGTGAAAGAACCAAAACCTGCGGTAGACTGCAACTGCTCCGGCCCTGGCTCCTCTTTCTTCTCCTCTTCGGTAGGCGGTGCTGCCAAAATCCTACCAACCCCCGGAGGCACCTCCGCCACCAAAGCCACCCCCGCCAAAGCCGCCGCCGAAGCCACCCCCGCCGAAACCGCCTCCCCCGAAGCCACCAAAGCCTCCGCCGGAACGATTGCTTCGCCCCATGTTGCTGAGGATGATCATATCCCAGATGCTAGCTCCCCGCCGGCGCCGGCCACCGGGTCCCCCTCCGTTCCGCTTGTTTCGGTTAGCCAGGATGATCAGGATAACAAGGAATATGATCAAAGGGAACAAGGCCCTGAAGGGGAATTTCCCGGAACCTTTGCCCTGGTTGTCAGCCGCCTTGAACTCTCCTTTGAGCGCTGCAAAGATGGCATCGCATCCTTTGTCGAGTCCGCCGTAATAATCCCCCTGCCTGAATTCGGGGATGATCACCGTCTCGATAATTCGTTTTGACAAGGCATCCGTGAGGGCGCCTTCCGTTCCGAAGCCAGTGTTGATGGCGATCCGTCTGTCGTCCTTTGCCAGCAGGATAAGCACCCCATTGTCTTTGTCTGCCTGCCCGATACCCCATTTTTGTCCCCATTGGGCACCGAGGTAGTTGATATTCTCCCCTTCGGTGGTAGAGATAATAGCCAGCACGATTTGTGTGGAGGTACTGTCTGAGTACCGGATGAGTTTTTGTTTCAGCGCATTTTCCTGGGCGGGTGGGAGCAGGTCCACATAGTCGTATACGCTGGTCTGTTCCTTAGGTTTATCGGGGATATCAAACTGCGCCAGGGCCGTCACCCAACTGAAAAGAAATAATAAAATGGCCAGGTTAGCCTTTGGATATCTCATTGCCTAATTCGTTTACATCCCCTGGTTTCCAGGGAAAATGGGCTTTGAGTTCGTTTCCCGCCTTCAGAATGGCCTCTACAAGCCCTGATTTGAAGCGTCCTTTTTTAAAATGTGTTTCGAGGAGTGCTTTAATTTCATCCCAAAAATTGTCTGGCACCCTGGCGTTGATCCCCTTGTCCCCATAGATCGCAAATACGCGGTCTGCCACGGCCACATAGAACAATACCCCGTTGCTTTTTTGCGTATTGTCCATTTTCAGGGAGTAGAAGATCTCCTGAGCCCTGACGTATGGATCGCCCGGGGAGGAAGGTTCGATATGCACGCGGATCTCTCCGGAAGTGTTTTGTTCTGCCTCGAGGATGGCGTCTACAATCTCCTGTTCCTCTTCTTCACTTAAAAATCTGTCGTCCCCGGGTTCAGGCATGTTCTAGTTAAAATCAAATTCTACATCCGGCGCCTTTTCAGCTCCGGGATCGGCCTGGAAACGTGACATTTCATCAAAGCCGAACCATCCGGCCAAAATCTTGTTCGGAAATTTGGATATATGGATGTCATAGTCATTCACCTTTTCATTGAACCGGTCACGGGCTACATTGATGCGGTTCTCGGTGCCTTCCAGCTGGGACTGGAGCTCCAGGAAGTTCTGGTTTGCTTTCAGATCGGGATAACGCTCCACAGTAACCAACAAACGGGAGAGGGCAGAACTGAGGCCGGCCTGGGCCTGTTGGAACGCCGCCAGGTTTTCCGGGCTGAGGTTTTCTGCGTTGATATTGGTGGAGGTGGCTTTTGCACGGGCCTCGATCACAGCGGTAAGCGTGCTCTTTTCGAAATCGGCGGCACCCTGTACGGTCTTAACCAGGTTTCCGATAAGATCGTTTCGCCGCTGGTAGGCGCTTTCCACATTAGACCATGCCGTTTGGGCGTCGGCCCTCAGTGTTACTGCCTTGTTGTTAAAGCCAACGGCCCACTGATATAGGATTACGGCAAGGACTGCCAGGACAATCAGGGGGATTAACCATTTTTTCATAAGTATGCGATTTAATGATTAGCGAGGTATTAGTAGTAAAAAAAAGGTATTTGTTACGTCAGAGCTGTTCTTTTATTTTGATCAGCTCGGCCTTGATCCGCTCCAGTTTCCGGATGATTTCAAAATTGGACAAGGTCTTCTGCCGCTCTTCTTTCAGGTGTATCTTGGCCCCTTCCAGGGTAAATCCGCGTTCCTTGACCAGGTGGTATATGAGCTGCAGGTTTTCAATATCCCTGGGGGTAAATTTTCGATTGCCCTTGGCATTTTTTTTAGGTTGTATAACGTCAAACTCCTTCTCCCAAAACCGGATTAGGGAGGTGTTTACGTCAAATGCCCTGGCCACTTCGCCAATTCCATAATATCGCTTTTCAGGCAGTTCTATATTCATTTAATCCAAAGATTGGTTTTCCTGGGTGGCGTATTTCAACATTTCCTCATACTCTTCGGCCGTTAAGCTGCCGTAGTAAAAATTGATCGGGTTGATGCGTTCCCCGTCTTTCCAAACTTCATAATGCAGGTGAGGTCCTTCAGAACGCCCCGTGCTCCCTACGAATCCTATCAGTGCTCCCCGCTGTACTTTCTGCCCCGGGCGCACATTGTATTTGCTCAGGTGCCCGTATAAACTCATGTAGCCGTACCCATGCTCGATCCTGATGTGCTTGCCGTACCCGGAAGAATTGTTGTCTGCCCGGGTAACTTTTCCGTCTCCTGTGGCGTATACCGGGATGCCCTTGGGGGCGGCAAAGTCCATTCCCCAGTGCATTTTTCGGGCTTTGGTAAACGGATCCGAACGCCAGCCATATCCTGAGGCCATACGGGACATATCCTCATTTTTTATAGGCTGGATGGCCGGAATGGCCGCAAGCAGCTTTTCCTTTTCGGCTGCCAGCTTGGTGATCTCATCCAGGGATTTCGATTGTATGACCATTTCCTTTTGGATGATATCCAGGCGTTTGGTTGTGGCAATGATCATTTCGGAATTGTTGAATCCTTCGAGGGATTTGTAGCGGTTCACCCCGCCGAAACCAGCCCTCCGCTGTTCTTCGGGGATGGCGTTTGCTTCAAAATACACCCGGTAAATGTTGTTGTCGCGGTCTTCAATATTGGCCAGGACCTGCTCCATTTGTTCCATTTTCTTATTGAGCAGTTCGAATTGTAATTCGTAATTCTTCACCTCGCGTTGCAGCGACAGTTCCCTGGGCGTATTGAGGATGTTGGTATTCAGCAGGAGGGTGAGTCCCAGGAAACCAAAAAGGGCTGATCCCAGAATGAAAAGGACGATGTTCCTGTACTTTCTGGATTTCTTGGGCTCTATCTTGCGATAGGATAGCGTGTCCGGGTCGTAATAATACTTTACCTTAGACATAAATGGGATTTTATCCTATTTTTGTGGGCTCCTGCCATCAAAATAAACAAATATAAAAATTGTTTTGATCAACTGCTTAAATTTAGTAAAACCTTGCCATTTTCTATGACTTCCAAGGATATCCGGGCTACTTTTTTAAATTTTTTTAAGGAAAGGAATCACAAGATCGTTCCCTCGGCTCCCATGGTTGTAAAGGACGACCCCACCCTTATGTTTACCAATGCCGGGATGAACCAGTTCAAAGAATTTTTCCTCGGGCATTCGAAGTCGGCTGATCCCCGGATAGCCGATACCCAGAAATGCCTGCGGGTCAGTGGCAAACATAACGATCTCGAGGAAGTAGGCAAAGACACCTACCACCACACCATGTTCGAAATGCTCGGGAACTGGAGTTTTGGGGATTATTTTAAGAAAGAGGCCATTGGGTGGGCCTGGGAATTGCTTACCGATGTATACAAAATTGATCCCGATCGGCTGTATGCCACCGTATTTGAGGGTAGTTCAGACGCCGATCAGTTGGACATGGACAAGGAAGCCTCCAAGCTTTGGGAAGCCTACCTGCCTCCATCCCATATCCTCAAGGGAAGCAAAAAAGACAATTTCTGGGAAATGGGGGATCAGGGTCCCTGCGGCCCCTGTTCCGAAATCCATGTCGATATCCGCCCACAGGAAGCACGCACTAAAATACCCGGAGCAGGACTGGTAAATCAGGACCATCCGCAGGTAGTGGAAATCTGGAACCTCGTATTCATACAGTTCAATCGCAAAGCGAACGGGGCACTTGAACCCCTGCCAGAGAAGCATGTAGATACCGGGATGGGCTTTGAAAGGCTTTGCATGGTGTTGCAGGGCAAGGAATCCAGCTACGATACAGACCTGTTTACCCCGCTAATCCGGGAAATTGAAACCATAACCGGGTCCGAGTATGGGAAGTCGACGGAGCAGGATATCGCCATTCGGGTGGCAGCCGACCATATCCGGGCCGGTGCCTTTGCCATAGCCGATGGGCAGCTGCCCGGCAATTCGGGGGCGGGTTATGTAATTCGCCGTATCATCCGCAGGGCGGTCCGTTACGGCTTTACCTTCCTCGACCAGCGGGAACCATTTTTATACAGGCTGGTCCGTGTTCTATCGGAGACCATGGGATCCGCTTTCCCGGAACTCCGGGATCAGCGACAGTTGCTTGAGAATGTGATCCGGGAAGAGGAACACTCCTTTCTACGTACCCTGGAACAGGGGCTTGGCCTTCTCGAATCAATAGTAAAGCAGGCCAAAGGAAAGACCATCGATGGCCGGCAGGCTTTTGAATTGTACGATACCTTCGGATTCCCGATAGACCTGACCTCCCTGATCCTCAGCGAAAAAGGCTATACCCTGGACCAGGAAGGGTTCCAGGCCGCCATGAAGGAGCAGCAGGACCGCTCCCGAAAAGCCTCAGAGGTGGCCCGGGAAGACTGGATACAACTCAAACGTACCGGAAAGCAGGAGTTTGTTGGGTATGACGAGTTGGAGGCAGAGGTCACACTTAGCAAATACCGTAAGGTGCGATCGGCCAAAGAGGGCGACCGGTATCAACTGGTTTTCAGCCCAACCCCTTTCTATCCTGAAGGCGGGGGACAGGTAGGGGACACCGGGTTTCTGGAGTCTGCAGACGGGGATGTGGTCTATATCCTGGATACCCGCAAAGAGAACAATGAGATCATCCACCTGGCAGAGGCCCTTCCCCGAAAACCCGAACAACCGCTTAAAGCCTGTGTAGACAGGCAAAAGCGCCAGCTTACGGCCAGGAACCATACGGCCACCCATTTGCTCCACCAGGCCCTCCGGGAAATCCTGGGGCCACACGTGGAGCAGAAAGGCTCGGCAGTTCATTCCGGCTACCTGCGTTTCGATTTCTCCCATTTTTCAAAGCTCACGGAAGAGGAGATTTCTCGGGTGGAGGAATTTGTGAATGCCCGGATCTCCGAGCATTTACCACTGGTGGAACATCGGAACATACCGGTCAGGGAAGCCCTGGAAGAAGGCGCTATTGCTCTTTTCGGCGAAAAATACGGGGATCGTGTACGTACGGTGCGTTTTGGCAAGTCACTGGAACTTTGCGGAGGCACCCATGTGGGCAATACTGCGGAAATCTGGCACTTTAAGATCACTTCAGAAGGAGCGATAGCCGCCGGGGTCCGGAGGATAGAAGCGATTACTTCCGATGCGGTCCGGGAGTACTTCATGCAGCATGAAAAAGACCTGCAAGCGATCCGGCAACTGGTAAAGGGAGCACAGGACCCGGTGGATGCCGTACTCGCCCTGCAGGAAGAAAACCACCGGCTTAAGAAGGAGCTAAACCACCTGCAAAAGGACAAGATCGGGCATTTGAAATCTGAACTGTTCAGTGAGTTTACCGAAATTAACGGCGTAAAGTTCCTGGCCAGAGAGGTCGACCTGGATGCGGCGGGCATCAAAGACCTCGCCTTTGAACTGGGCAATAAGGCAGACAACCTTTTCCTCCTGCTTGCCAGCAAACAGGATGGAAAGGCACTATTATCCTGCTATGTCTCCAAGCCGCTGACTTCAGGCAAAGGCCTGCATGCCGGGCATATCGTACGGGAATTGGGCGCTCTCATCGGGGGCGGGGGTGGCGGTCAGCCCTTTTTTGCCACAGCCGGGGGAAAAAATCCTTCGGGCATCCCGTCGGCTTTACAAAAAGCCAGGGACTATTTGCCCGGGGACCAATGAAGTTCCGCACCAGCCTTCCCCTGCCTCCTTGCGCGTCGCCCATCTCCTATGATAGCAAGCTCTTGCTCCTGGGCTCATGTTTTGTTACGAACATGGGGAACAAGTTTGAGTATTACAAGTTCGATACCCTCCTGAATCCTTTCGGGATCCTCTACCATCCGCTCGCCATCGGGAACCTGGTGCGCCGGGCCCTGGAAGATATTCCGTATACTGAAAAGGAAATATTTTTCAGGGACGAAGGCTGGCATTGCCACGAGGTGCATTCGGCTTTGAGCCGGCCTGGTCCTGAGGAATTGTTGGATGGCCTCAACAATGGGCTGAAAGCCACCCGTGATGCCATCTGCACGGGCACCCATATAATGATAACCCTTGGGACGGCCTGGGTATACCGGAAAAATTCCAGTGGAGCCGTTGTGGCCAATTGCCATAAAATTCCCCAAAAGGAATTTTCCAGGGAACTCCTGTCCCCTGAAAAAATCCGTGAAAGCCTTGAAACATTGGAAAATGATGTCAGGGCCGCGAATAAGAAGCTTCACTGCCTCTTCACTATTTCCCCTGTCAGGCATCTGAAGGATGGGTTCGTTGGAAACCAACGCAGCAAGGCCCGCCTGATAAATGCTTTGCACGACATGTTGGAGGCCAGGGCGGAGGATGCGGGACTCTCTTATTTCCCTGCCTATGAGATCCTGCTGGATGAATTGCGGGACTACCGGTTTTATGAGGACGACCTGCTGCATCCGAATTCTCAGGCCATAAACTACGTATGGGAAGTGTTCAGGCAGGCCTGTATAGACCCGCGGGCCTATGAGGTGATGGATCAGGTGGAAGAAATCCGCAAAGGGTTACAACACAGGCCCTTCAATCCGCGTTCTGAATCATACAGGCAGTTCAGGAAAGCCCTGGAGGAAAAGATGGCGACCCTTTCGATGCGCTACCCTGTTATAAAATTCGATGTATGAAGAAGTTTTTGTTGGGAGTTGTGGTTACCCTGGCCATAATTTTGGCCATTCGCGCCTGCTCCGATAGGAAGGAGGAAGACAGGCAAATAGCGGAAAGTACTCAGTTGATCCAGGAGCAGATTGCCCAGGTTGCCAAACTGATCGTAACCGAAGGTCATTTTGCGGAAGTATATAACTACCATGATGCCCGCCAGGTTTTCGGCCCGCTGATCAGTGCAAAAAAGAAAGCCCTCGTAGTAGTGAATGCTGAGGTTACCGTGGCCTATGACCTGCGCCGCATCCAATACGAACTGGACGAAGAGAACAGGACCTTACGGATCCTCAGCCTCCCTGAACCTGAAATTAAGATCAACCCGGACTTCGAGTATTACGATGTGCAGGCCGACTACCTGAATCCATTCGAAGCGGAAGATTACAATGCGATCAAGGATGAAGTAAAATCAACCCTGTTGAAAAAAGTTAATGCCTCCTCCCTTATGGATAATGCCAGAAATCGGCTTTTGAGCGAACTTTCAAAGCTTATGATGCTTACCCAAACCGTCGAATGGACCCTGGAATATGAAAATCATCCCATATCCGAACTGAAAGACCTGGAATTAACGCACCAGGGCGGCACGAACTAGTTGCAGGCCGTCGTCGATCAGGTGGCCTACTTCCGGCTGCCGTTGTTTAACCCCTTCCAAATGCGCCTCTATTTCAGCGGCAAATGCCGTGTCGCCATTGAGTTGTGCCAGTTCGTAAAGTTCTACGCAAAGCAACCAATCCTCAGGATAATTCTCCCTGATTTCCCTAAAAACCTTGTTGCGTGAAATAGTGGTGTTGGTTCCTTCCCGGAAATGGCGTACCTGTTCGTAATACTCCTCCAATTTCCCGAGTGCGCCGGCCTTTTTGTCGCGTTGAGGGGTTGCCGAAAGGGTATGTGATGTCAGGTCGAAACTGTTGAGGTCTGCCGGGCCGTTAAAGGCTGCCGCCACATCGACGCCAACGGCCATGTTGTATAGCTCGTCCCTGGACTGGAATAAAATCTTGTCGTTGTGGGATACCGTGCAATTCCTGAAGGTAATCAGGATGATGGCCCCCTGCAGGTTCCGGGTCCCGGTGATGATCTGCCCCTGTACCCGTATCCCGCCTACAAAATCCAGGGAGATCGTTTCCCCTTCGTAAATGTTATAAGCTTTCAGGTCCCTTGGGCTCATGGCCTCGATGGGGAGGTTGATCCCCTTCAGTTTCCCCAGGGGTGTGCCGAACCCATCCTTATGTTTCAAGCGGCTGTGTCCCACCAATTCTTTTTCACGGTATGCCAGAGCGGTTTCCCCATCCGTTTGTATGTAAACCGGCTTTCCCTCGTGCGCTATCACTTCGCTGAAGATGCCTGATATCTGAATGCCCGTACTGAGCTCTACAGTGCCCAGGGCTTGGGAGCGGATCAATTTTTCTACCCCTTTTAGCCCTCCGGTACGCAGGGCCATGGTATTTGCGAATTCCTCAAGGACCTGGCTCAGGAAGGGAAAATCCGGAGTTACAAAAAGCTGTGGCTGGGGCTTGGTGATATCGAATGAGGTATGGGCAGCCTCCAGGGAATAGGGCACTTTTTTAACCTTGTCGGTCATACACCAGGCGCTTTCCCCAATGGATGACAACAAACCCGCGCCGTAAATCTTTGGATGTTCCAGACTGCCTATCAAGCCATACTCCACCGTCCACCAGTGGAGGTTCCGGATAAGGGCCATTTCACTCGGAACGCCCATGTTTTCCTGCAGGGACTCTATATGTTCCTCAGCCTTGCGGACACTGGCATCATCCGTATCCGAAGCCTCTTTGATAATAGACAGGTGGCGTACTGCTTCGTACAGTTCGTAGTCCTTTGCACTGGAAATGGCCTTGCAGCCAATCTCACCGAACCTCCTGAGGTACTCCGCGTATTCAGGATTGGCAATTATAGGTGCATGTCCGGCCCCTTCATGGATAATATCAGGCGCCGGGGTGTATTCTATGTGTTTCAGCTGACGGATTTCCGAGGCAATGACCAGCACATTGTACGCCTGGAATTCCATAAACGCGGCCGGCGGGATAAACCCGTCCACGGCGACTGCTGCCCAGCCTATATCCTTGAGGATCCTGTTCATCCCGTACATGTTGGGAATGTGGTCTATGCTGATGCCTGTCTTCCTGAGCCCGTCCGCGTAGGAGTCATGTGCCATCCGGGTCAGGTAATCCACATTTTTGCGCATTACATAGCGCCATACGGCCTGGTCTATGGCCGTGTAGTGTTCGTAATGCTGTGGCTTGATATACTGTTTAAGATGCCCGGGCAGTTTATCCAGGATGGGGTTGCTTTCGTAAGACATGATGGTGCTTCAAGTGATTCAAAGATACAAAAAAGCCGCCCTTGAGGCGGCTTGTTCCTAATTTGCGGCGACGGCATTGGGTGGATATTGTTGCAGGATCTGGGAGACAAATTCCCTGATCCGCTGTTCTTTCCGCTCAATATTGGATGTATTGTTCAGGGTACCCACTCCTCGGCCCTGCCATACCAAGTCCTTGGTCTTGGCGTCGATGAGGTCTATATAAAGGGATCCTTCGGTAGAGGTGTTTACATTGTTGCCGTAATAGCCCGGCCAGCCCCAGTAGTAGGGAGCCCAGTAGCCCCAACCCCAGCCCCAGGGATTGTTGTACACGTCTACCCGCTCTTTTTCCTTGGTAAAAATGCTTACCAGCAGATCGGGCGTATCTGATTTTACGAATCCCCTGGCATTCATTTCCGTTTCAATGGCTTTCAGGATACGCTTTTTATCGAGGTCGGAGATCTGGGCCTTGTCGATCCCCGTTTTATAAAAGGCATAACTTTTGTAATCGCTGAAGTTGGCATCCCGGTCATAATCAGACAGCACGCGCACTGAAGAACAGGATCCAAGGCCGATCATCAGGAGGAGCAGGGGCAGGGACCATAATTTATACGTTTTCATAGCAGTTGAATTTTATAAATAGAGTTTTTAATATTGGCACAAATACCATGCCGAAACAGGGGTTTATCGCCGGCTGGAATTGGTTTTGGGATCATAGCCATAAGGACAGTGCCTGCAATTGCTTTCGCAGCAATACCCCCTTTTTAAATGGTATTGTTCCGTAAATACTTTATAGCCTTCAGGCGACAGATAGTAATCCCCTTCTTCCGGCGGAATACTTAATTTCACACTTTTTAAAGATTTGGTAGTTTATAGTAAAAATACGCTTTTCCCGGGAATTCCAAGGTGTTTGCAAGCCACATTATTTCCTGGCAATTTGTATGGAAATGGGCGGTTTAAGCCGTCTGCTTTGCCTCTGGTGTGCCGCGGGGACTGGATTTATGTCACATTAGCCCTATATTTGTACAACAGATCAAAAACGCTTGCCGATGATTGTGATCAGCCGATTGTTTTTCCGAAAAGATTATGTAGGGTTGACCCTTTGGCCGTTCATAATCCTTAAAGAGGACCGTCTTCGGGCTGATTCCACCCTGATCAATCACGAAAGGATCCATTTACGGCAACAGCGGGAATTGCTGCTGCTGCCCTTTTTTCTGCTCTATGCTGCAGAATGGCTGTTGCGTGCCATCTGGCTTCAAAATGGATACCTGGCCTATAAGAATCTGAGTTTCGAAAGGGAAGCCTATGCCAACGAAGACAACCCACACTACCTGCCCGGCCGAAAATCTTTCAGCTTTGTCAAATACTTCTGAACCTGTTCTTCTTACCCCCGGACCAGTCCCGACCCAGGAGGTGGCCATCCCGGAACTCGCCGGTACAGGGATCGAACTGCATGTCCGGAGAGAGGATTTGTTGCACCCTGTGATTTCAGGTAATAAATTCCGGAAACTTTACTACAACCTCTTAATGGCCGGACAGGAAGGTCATGATACCCTCCTGACCTTTGGCGGGGCGTTTTCCAATCATATTGCGGCAACGGCCAGGGCAGGCCGGGAAAGTGGTTTCCGTACCATAGGAATTATCAGGGGACAGGAGTTAGCCTCCGATCCGGAAGCCAATCCCACTTTACAGGCCGCCATGGCCGATGGGATGCAACTTAAATTTGTATCCCGAGAGGCCTACAGGGAGAAGGATACCCCGGCCTTTACCGCAGCCCTGAAAAGGGAATTCGGCCGATTTTACAGGCTGCCGGAAGGAGGCACCAACAGGCCGGGGATCAGGGGTTGCGAGGAGATCCTCACCCGAACGGATAGAGATTACGACATTATTTGTTGTAGCGTGGGGTCCGGGGGGACCATTGCGGGGCTTATCAACGCCTCGGCCTCACATCAGCAGGTTGTGGGCTTCCCCGCTCTAAAAGGGGAATTTTTAAAAAAAGATATTCGTAGCTTTGTCCCTAAGGATAACTGGTATCTGGAAACAGGCTACCATTTTGGCGGGTATGCCAAAATAAATGAGCGCCTGGTGGCGTTTATCAATTCATTCCGGCGGGATACCGGGATCCCCCTCGATCCTGTATACACCGGGAAGTTGTTCTATGGTGTCCTGGACCTGATTGGGAAAGGCCATTTCGCAGAAGGGACCAGGATCCTGGCCATCCATAGCGGTGGCCTGCAGGGGATACAGGGAATGAATCAGCGATTGAAACGATTAGGAATGCCAATGATCGATACATGAGAGTATTGGGAATTTTTGTTTTTTGTGCTTTGTTGGTAAGTGGCTGCGGGGCAAAAAAACGGGCCGCTTATACCCGCACCGAAGGTTCGGAGAGAGGACCCGTAGCCGGAGAACCCGCGACGGCCGGCGAGACGTTGCCGGAAGACCGGGGCAAGTTTATTTATTTTCCTATTTCCGGACCGGATGAATACATCGCTACCTTTGCTCCCATAGCCGAGTTTGAAATGAAAGCCTATGGGATCCCCGCCAGCATTACGTTGGCCCAGGGGATGCTGGAAAGCGGGTTTGGACAGGGAGAGCTTACCAGAAGGACCAACAACCATTTTGGCATCAAATGCCATACGGGATGGGAAGGAGACTATGAACATCATGACGATGACGAACGTGGGGAATGCTTCCGGAAGTACAACCATCCTATGTACTCCTTCCGGGACCATAGCATATTTTTATCATCCCGGGCTCGTTACGCTTCCCTTTTCACTTTGCGCCCGGATGATTATAAGGGGTGGGCCCGCGGGTTGAAAGCCGCAGGCTATGCCACGGATCGTCACTATCCACAGAAACTAATTTCCTTCATTGAACAATACCAGTTATACCGTTTTGACCGGGAGGTCTTGCGTGATCAGGGTGCCCCGCTCGTGGAAGTGGAGCCCCCGGAGGAATACGGCATACACGTGGTGGAGCAGGGGGACACCCTGTATTCCCTTTCCCGGAAATATATGACTACGGTGCCGGAATTGATGAAACTCAACAACATGACCGGCAACCATCTCTCAGTGGGGCAAAAATTAAAAATAGGAAATACGGCTGGCAGAAGATGAGGTATCAACGAAGCAGCGCCCTTTTCGCCGAGGCAGTTCGGTATATCCCCGGCGGGGTAAACTCCCCTGTGAGGGCTTTTAAAGCTGTGGGTGGGACGCCGGTATTCGTCAAAAAGGCCCGTGGGGCCTATTTTTTTGATGAGGATGGAAATCGATATATCGACTATATCGCTTCATGGGGTCCGCTTATCCTCGGGCATGCCTATGAACCTGTGATCAGGGCCATTAGTGAAAAAGCCAGGGCCGGCACCTCTTTTGGCATGCCGACCGAGATTGAGACGGAACTTGCGAAGTTGGCCATTTCCATGGTACCTAACATAAACAAGATCCGATTTGTCAACAGCGGCACGGAAGCCTGTATGAGCGCTGTACGCCTGGCGCGCGGGTATACCGGAAAGGAGAAACTCATCAAGTTTGCAGGTTGCTACCATGGCCATGCCGATGCCTTTCTGATCCAGGCCGGCAGCGGGGCAGTCACCTTCGGGAGCCCCAACAGCCCGGGTGTTACCCAGGGAACGGCCAAAGATACCCTGCTGGCAACTTACAATGACCTGTCCTCCGTTGAAGAGCTGATAGAGGCCAACCAGGGGCAGATCGCTGCGGTTATCATCGAACCCGTGGCCGGGAATATGGGGTGTATCCCGCCCAGCCCGGGCTTTTTGGAGGGTTTGAGGGCCGTGTGCAGCCGGGAAGGGATCCTCCTGATTTTCGATGAGGTGATGACGGGCTTTCGCCTGGGAGCGGGCGGTGCACAGGAAGTGCTGGGCATTGATGCGGACATTTTGTGTTTCGGGAAGGTGATCGGTGGCGGCCTTCCGGTAGGGGCCTTTGCAGCCCGGGCGGAGATCATGGCGCATCTTGCCCCGGAGGGACCGGTTTACCAGGCAGGTACCCTGAGCGGCAACCCTCTGGCAATGAGTGCCGGCCTTGCCATGCTGACCGAATTGAACAACCGGCCTATTATCTTTAAGAGCCTGGAGGAGAAGACCGGATACCTCCATCAGGGAATGGAGCAGGCGCTGAAGGCATCCGGGCTGCCGTTTCAGATCAATCGTATGGGCTCCATGATCTCCCTGCATTTTACGGAAGAGCCAGTTGTTGATTTCCAAAGTGCAGCAACAGGCAATAACCCTTATTTCCGGAAGTACTTCCACGGGATGCTCGATCGTGGGATCTACCTGCCACCCAGTGCGTTTGAAAGTTACTTCCTCAACGATGCCCTGTCTTATGCCGATCTGGATGAAACCATCGCCGCCCTGGAAGGGACGCTAAAGGAATTGAAATAAAAAAGGCATGCCTTGGCACGCCTTTGTACTCACCTTCTCCCGGTATGTTTGCTGTGTCGCCGGAATTCACGGGCGCGATGCCCCTTACGGGCTTCCCATTTTTCCCAGCGGGCAAATTGCTCCTCATTCAGGATTTTCTTCATGGCATCCTTATAAGCGAGCTGCCGGTCGAGCATCTCATTCATCCTGTTAAACCGCTCTTCAGAGATCGGCATGGCTTTTTCGTCGCCGGCTTGTTTGCGTGCCTCCATAAATGCCTTTCGTTCGAGTGCACGTTGGAGTTGGAGTTCCTGTACCTTATTGAGCTGTTCCCCCGAAAGGTCCAGTGCCAGTGCCAGCCGTTTGCTACTCAGGGTGGCCATTTGTTCGGGAGTCATGTCATTCATCCCGTGCCGTTCGTGGGCGAACCTTGCTTCCTTTTGTGCCAGGGCAGACATACCCGCCAACAAAACACCGATCAACAATAACTTTTTCATGTCTTAAGATTTATATGTAAGTAACCTTAGGATAAGATAGAAAGTCGATGGTTTAAACATTTGAGGAACTTTTTTGGAAGAATTTAACACGGATAAGGGACATTGTATCCCGGGGGATTGGAAGGGGCTTTTGACAAAAGAAAAGGGCGCGGTACGTACCGCGCCCCTTATAGGTATTGAGTAAGTTGGGATGTTTGTGAATATTATTTATTGAGAACTCGACTCTTCTAGGAATTCTGCATCTTCCTGAGTGTCCAAATCTGTATTGTGGGTTACGGCATCTTTCAGTTCGGCAGAGCCTGGCCACGCTTGTTTCCGGGCACATCCTCAATCACAGAGTTGTAAATGAGAGCAGATGCCACAAAGGCCGTTAAATAGATCAAGCTTTTCAGTTTGTAGGACATATTTCAGGTGATTTAGGGTAAGCCTAAGGTAATAAGATGGGGCAATATCCAGTAAAGAATGTTGTCAAACCCTGCTAAAGTGAGGTCAGGCTACCGGTTTATGTGGTTTTATTCCTACAAAGGCTCTTAGATCAATGGCTGTTTTGATCCATTCATCGGACGGAAAGGGGAATGTCATTTGGGGAAAGGTGACAAGGGCTGTTAAATTATTGCTAAGGCATTGAAAGTCGTCTTATGCGAGTTGATGAATATAAAATACTGTTAATCAAGGATATAAATATCATTCTAAAAGTAGAATTACCCAATTGATTCCCGGAATGGGATTGTTAAACATTCGCCAAGAATGTAACAACGGGTCTGCTCAGCAGTCTATTAGGTAAACAAGTAACAATCGCAAATCAATCAAAAAATGAATCAGTTATTTCTCTTCTGTGGTCTTGTTATGCTGAGTGCAACCGCCACACCGAACTCCCTGGACAATCAAAATGCTTCTCAGGCCATCCTTTTGGAATCAGCCGGCGCAGGGCAGCCGGGAAAGGCTGATTGTGTGGTCTGCGGAGAGGTTGAAGAACTGGACCTTAAGACCGTAGTCTTTATAGAGGAGGAAGAGGATCCGTTCGAGCTGGGATTTGACACTGCCGACTACCTTCCGGAAGGTTTCGACCCTCATAAAATGTATGTCGACCTGAAAGACATCCCCTTTATTGAGGATCAGGATGAAGATGAACTCGGATTCGATTCTACGGAAAGGCTGCCTGCTGGTTTCGATCCTTATGCCGCCCCGGCTGACTTTACAAGTGTTTCCTATATTGAAACGGAAGATGATTTCTATCCCGATCTGGACACGGCTGCCTGGTTGCCCGAAGGCTTCGATCCTTATGTTACCGCTGGCGAAAATGCCGTTACGGGTGCGACAGTGAGCGGAAAACTGTCTCGATAATCGCCGGGTCACATAATAATCTCCCGTTAATTTTGAATTAGTTGAATTAGTTAGTTATTAAGGCCCCTGCCCTGCAGGGGCCTTTTTTATGGAGATCAGAACAATAGGGGCAGGATAAACTGAAAAATGAGGACCAGCAGGACGACGGAAATCATGTTCAGAATAATTCCCGCCCGGGCCATCTGGTGGACTTTGATATAGCCGCTGGCAAAAACAATAGCGTTTGGAGGGGTGGCCATGGGCAGCATAAATGCACAACTGCTCGCAATGGTCACCGGGATGAGCAAATAAAGCAAGGGGATATCCAGGCCGATGGCTATCCCCGCCACCACAGGTGCCAGGACGGCAATTAGGGCTACATTGCTCATCAGTTCGGTCATAAACAACATGAGGAGTATCAGCAGGGATGCGGTTACCAGCACGCTCACCTGGGCATTGGCTATGGCATTCGAAACCAAATCCACAATGCCACTGACCGACATCCCGTTGGCCAGGGCGAGTCCGCCTCCAAACAACATAAGAATACCCCATGCCAGTTTTTCAGTATCTTCCCATACCAGTATAAAATCACCAGCTTTAAAGGAATATGGGATAGCGAACAGGGCAATGGCGCCCGTCATGCTGATAATGGTATCCGATAGGTTCAAGGCCGGGAAAATACCGTTGATGACCGTCCTGAAAATCCATAGGAATACAGTGGCCCCAAAGATGACGAGCACCATCTTTTCTTTCCCGGACATGGGCCCCAATTTGTCGAGTTCCTGTTGAATGACTGCCCTGGAAGCCTGGAATTTCAATTGCCCATTGGGAAACAACCACTTTACGAGCACCAGGTAACAGATCCATACCAGGAGAATCGAAAAAGGAAGTCCCAGGGTCATCCACTTGAGGAAGGAGATTTCTATGTGGTATTCATTTTCCAGCAAACCAATCAGGACCGAATTGGGTGGGGTGCCTATTACGGTGGCAATTCCGCCGGCGTTGGCGGCATAAGCTATCCCGAGCATAACACTGAGGGCAAAATTCCGGTCATTTTTTGTAAATCCGTCCGCATCATTTATTAACAAATGAATCACGGACAGGGCGATAGGCAGCATGACCACGGTACTGGCCGTATTGCTGATCCACATACTTAAAGAAGCGGTGGCGATCATAAAACCCAGGACAACCTTATTGGGGGTTGTTCCTGTAAGCTTGATGATATTCAGGGCGATGCGCTTGTGCAGGTTTACTTTCTCGAGGGCCAGGGCGAGGACGAAACCGCCAAAGAACAGGAAGATGATAGGGCTACCGTAGTTGGCTCCCACTTCATCCAAGGCCATGACTTTCAGGATGGGGAACAGGATGAGGGGCAACAAGGCGGTAACGGAAATGGAAACCGTTTCTGTAATCCACCAGGTAACCATCCAAAGGGCCACGGCGATGACCCGGTCCCCGCTTTCTGAGACCAGCACGGTTGGGAAATACAGGATCAGGAAGAAAAGGGCTGGTCCGAGCAGCAACCCTATCTTTTTACTTAAGCCCATGGATATATTTTGATCCCTAAACTAGGGTATTTCCCCAAGAGAATAAAATATTTGTTCCCGGGGGAAAACCTTATCGGGCGGAATTCATTTGTTATAAAACGCGGCTTTTTCGCCCTTCATGGCTCAGCTTCCGAGGAATTGGAGGGACAAGTCGGCATCCACCGCTCCATAGAAAAGTTTTACCCCGTCTTCAGTGTCGTACCCGGCAACAAAGAATAACTTGTCGTCAACGGACAGGAGTGCCGGCAGGTAATTCCCATTGTAGTTCAACGACTTTATTTGATTGCCGTTGCCGTCGAATTTCCTGAGGTATCCGTCTGTGGAGATCACAAAGGTATCCCCAAGGACCAGAAGGGCCTGGACAGGGCTCGTATCGGCATAGAGCGTATGCTTGATCATTTCGCCTGCGGGGTCGGTAACGATCAGTTCCGAATTCCCGTATAGAACCAGGTTTCCGTTGGAAAGTTTGGCCAGGTGATAGGAACCGTTCAGGTCGTTGGGTGAATTTATGCCCCCGCCGGCCTCAGAGTCGGCCAATACTTTTTCGGATACCAGGTTCAATGAAGCGTCGAAGAAGGCCAGGACGGGTTTATAATCACTTATCTGGGGGGGTGTCGCGTTTTTGATAAATTCCCCTCCAAAAGCTACATATCCCGTGTCAATTGGGATCATATCCCCCAGCATGGAGGAAGCCGAACCCAAGGTAATTAGGTCTATTTGGAAGGTATCGCCCATATTATTCCGGTGCTCGATGGCCGCTTTGTAAATCGCCTGCATCATCGGCGGTGCCGAAGTAGAGGTAATTGGCCCCTACGGGTAGGAACCCGTAACTGTGTTTGTTGGCGGGGTTTATATTGTTGATGAAGCCCCAGCTGCCGTTATAGGTGAGTTCCTGGCTCCCGTATAGGTCGGCAAGGGTACGGGAAAAATGAAAATTCCTGTTTCCGTTGGGGAGGAAATTCACAAATGCGCTGTTTGAATTAAAAGGCTTATCCGCAATGTAGTAACTGGTGGCTGTGAAGGAGGCATCCAGGCTTCGGTAATAGAACTTAGACCCACCTGTGCCTATCAGGTCTTCCCGGAGTTCGATGATGTAAATGGCACCGCTCTGAGGATCGATGCCCGCCTTGCAGGGGCAGATATGAATATCCTTCGGGAATATCGGGATACGATATAATAGGCATCGGAATCGCTTACATAGACCGACGGGAGACCGACCTTGTTTCTTCCTTCCTCGTTGGTAACGGTAAGGGTGATGGTATACTCGCCGGCTGATGGTAGACCACGGTCGGGTTGTCGTCCGAGCTTCCATTGCCGTTGCCGAAGTCAAAATTATAGGTTGAGGCCCCTTCAGAACAGTTGCTGATGGTAAGGGTTTCCCCTACCAGGGCGGTTTCCCGGTCGAGGGAGAAGCAGGCTTCCAGGGAAGAGCGGGTCATCATCATTTCCGTCTCCATCACCCGGGCTTGCCACAGGTTCGATTTTGGAGCATGATATATAAAATGTCAGGGTAATAAAAAGCAGGTAGAGATGTTTCATAGCAGCAGATTTGGGGGTCTCTTACTATAAAACGTTTTTCAGGACGATATATTTTAAGATTTAACACGAAGTTTGTGCTATAGGGACGCACATATTTTACTGATAATTAGGGGGGTTAGCGCAATTTTTTTACCGCGAATGCCCGGCCGGGTTTAGTGCTGCAGTTCGCACCGCAGGGAATCCCCTTCCCGGATGACTTTCACCAGGCCCATTTTACCCAGGGCTTTTATGCCTTTGTCCCAGGCCTTGTTGCTGAGGCCCGCTTTTTCCTTAAGCGTTATCAGGATCCATACTTCCGGGCTCCTTCAAAGGTCCAGAATGGTCTTTTCTTGTTGGCTGAGCGGGTGGGATTTTTTCTCCGGTCGCATCTGTGGGAAGAACAGCACTTCCTGAATGGAAGAATTATTGGTAAGCAGCATGACCAGGCGGTCAATCCCAATCCCTATCCCGGAGGTTGGGGGCATACCATATTCAAGGGCACGGAGAAAGTCCTGGTCGATAAACATGGCTTCATCATCCCCTTTTTCAGATAGTTTCAGTTGATCTTCAAATCGCTCGCGCTGATCGATAGGATCGTTTAATTCGGAATAGGCATTGGCAATCTCCTTGCCGTTTACAATGAGTTCAAAGCGTTCGGTAAGGGATGGGTTGCTGCGGTGCACTTTGGTGAGAGGGCTCATTTCCCGGGGATAATCGATTATAAATGTGGGCTGTACAAAATACGGCTCACATTTTTCGCTAAAAATCTCATCAATCAGTTTACCCACTCCCATGGAATCGTCAACCTCGAGGTCCAATTGCCCGGCAACGGCCCGCAATTGTGTCTCATCCATTCCGGCAACCTCATACCCGGTATGTTTCTTTATGGCTTCTAAAAGGGGAACCCTTGGATAGGGCGCCTTAAAGTTGATGTCTGCATCCCCAACCCGAACCCTGGTGTTGCCCGTAGCCTCCAGGGCCACTTTCTCCAGCAATTGTTCCGTGGTCTCCATCATCCAGAAGTAATCCTTGTAGGCAACATAAAGTTCCATGACGGTAAATTCCGGATTGTGCGTCCGGTCCATCCCCTCATTCCGGAAATCTTTCGAAAATTCATAAACACCGTCAAACCCTCCCACGATCAAGCTTTTTAAATACAGTTCATTCGCAATCCTGAGGTAAAGCGGGATATTCAGGGCGTTGTGGTGTGTCAGAAAGGGCCGGCGGCCGCTCCCCCGGGGATGGCTTGGAGGATAGGGGTTTCTACTTCCAGGTAGCCCCTGTCGTTAAAAAATTCCCTGATGCTGTTGGTGATGCGGGTCCTTGTGATGAATGTCTCCTTTACCCTGGGGTTCACTGCCAGGTCTACATAGCGCTGGCGATACCGTTGTTCCGGGTCATTGAATTCATCAAAAACGTGGCCTTCAGCATCGTGTTTTTGGCAGGGGAAGCGGCCTGAGTGGCTTTGCTCAGCAGCTCCAAATTCCTTCACAAGGATGGTCTTTTCACCCACCTGGGTGGTAAACAATGTTCCCATCTGATCCCGATTATATCCCCGATATCCAGTAGCTTTTTGTAAACTTCGTTGTATTTTGACTTATCGTCCCCGGGGCAAATTTCGTCCCGGTTGAAATATACCTGGATCCTGCCGCTGCTGTCCTGAAGCTCGGCAAAAGAAGCTTTCCCTTGTATCCTGCGCGACATCAACCGTCCGGCTACCACTACTTCTTTTCCTTCCTCGTATGCTTCATGTATGCTTTTTGAGGTTGCATTTACAGGGAATTCGGCCGCGGGATAGGGATCGATGCCGAGTTGGCGAAGCTTGTCCAGCTTTTCCCTTCTGATGACTTCTTGTTCCGAAAGTTGCATGAATAGACGTTAAGGCTGCAAATATAACGACAATGCCAGAATGTTTCAATGGGTGTCGCCGCGAATATGGGTAACGCGGGAAATCTCCTGTAACAATCAGACGGATTCTGCGTCCTATACTCACATACGAGCCTAAATATTTTAATATTCCTTGCCTTATGAGTTTCTGGAGAGTACTACTGGCGATTATTTTTCCGCCGCTCGCCGTTATCGGCAAAGGGTGCGGGTCGCTTCTCATTGTATTTTTGCTCACCCTTTGTGGCTGGGTTCCGGGTGTTATTGCGGCCCTGGTAATCCTGAACAATCCGAACGGATAGTTGTATCTTTGCAACTATGAACAAAGAGGTATGTGTACAGGACCTTGGGGAGAGGCCATACAAGGCAAGCTGGGACTATCAGGAGAAAGCTGTTTAAGGAAATTGTCGACCTCAAAATCAAAAACCGGCGGGAGAATACCGACCTGGTAACGCCCAACCATTTTCTTTTTGTGGAGCATCCGCATGTATTTACCCTTGGGAAGAGCGGGTCGCTTTCAAACCTGCTGGTAGATACTTCGTTTTTAAAAGCACGGGGGGCCGAATTTTACCGGATCAACAGGGGGGGAGACATT
Organism: uncultured Flavobacteriaceae bacterium; assembly: GCA_963721045.1. Lineage (GTDB taxonomy): Bacteria > Bacteroidota > Bacteroidia > Flavobacteriales > Flavobacteriaceae > Zeaxanthinibacter. The sequence continues at coordinate 211,047 of CAVRHQ010000011.1, read as the reverse complement.
ACCTATCACGGCCCAGGGCAGATCGTAGGCTATCCGATCCTCGACCTTGATAACTTCTTTACTGATATCCACAAATACCTGCGATACCTGGAAGAAATGGTGATCCGAACCCTGGCAGAATATGGTCTGAAAGGCGAGCGATCTGCCGGCGAAACCGGGGTATGGCTCGACAAGGGGACGCCATTTGCCCGTAAAATCTGCGCCATGGGCGTTCGCGCCAGCCGGTGGGTAACCATGCACGGCTTTGCCTTCAATGTAAACGCGGATTTGGGATTTTTTGACCTGATGGTCCCCTGCGGGATTCCGGATAAAGGCGTAACCTCCCTGAACGTGGAGTTGGGGCGCGAGGCAGTCCCTGTGGGGGAGGTAAAGGAATAAACTGCTGACCCATTTTGCCGGACTCTTCGAAGCCAGGTTACTTAAAGAAAAAACCGGGGTCTAGCCCCGGTTTGTTCAATACTTACTGGCAGGCTACATTCCTGTCCAGGAAGATACGCGTCCCATAATCCGTGGAAAGGTTGCAGATTTCCTGGGGTACAGTATTAAAATCGTTTTTGCGGAGTACCAGCAGGTTGAGGTTGGTCAGGTTCCCCATTTCCTTGGGTACGGACAGGATGTTATTCCTGTTGGCATTAATATAGGTAAGGTTAGACGCATTACCCAGTTCGGCAGGGATGCTTTCAAGCTTGTTCCTGGATACCACCAGGGTGGTAAGTTTGGGCAGATTCCCGATTTCCTTTGGCAATGTAATTAGTTTGCCCTTGTCAATGGTTAATGCCTTCAGGTTGGCCAGTTGCCCGATTTCCGCTGGGAGGCCAATCATATCATTGGAAGAAAGTGTTAGGGATTCCAGGTTGGTCAACCCGCCAATTTCTGCAGGGATCTCGGTGATGTCATTGCGTTCCAGGTCCAGGCTCTTCAGGCTGCCCAGTTGCCCGATACCTGCAGGAAGGCCTGTCAGGGAATTGGCACTGGCATCCAGGGTTTCCAGGGCAGAAAGTTGCCCGATCTCATTGGGCAGGTCTGCGAGGTCATTTCCTTTTACAGAAAAATAATTCAACATGGCAAGTTGCCCAATTTCCGCGGGCAGGCTGGTCAGTCCGGTATTGTTCAGGTTGAGGTACTGCAGGTTTTTAAGCTGGCCGATCTCTGCCGGGAGCCCGTCCAGTTGGTTGTTCACCAGGGTGAGCCGCTCCAGGTTGCACAGTTGACCTATTTCAGGGGGCAGCACATGGATCCCGACCTGGCTGAGATTAAGTTCTGTAACCCTGTTTTCGGCATTCAGGACCACCCCGTACCAGCTTTGCATACTCTGGTCGTCTGTATTCCAGTAAGTGGTTTGATCCGGATTGGATTCAAGTAACTTGAGCAGGATCTCCCGATCCGAAAGGGATTGGTCTACCCTCACCGTGTATTCTGTCGAGGTATTGTCTTCGGCAGTGACCGTGTAGGTTACGGGCTGGCTGAAATCCTGGGGTACGCCGGGACTGACATACGCACCGGGAGACAGTTCAAAACTGGGTAGGAGTGCATTCAGGGTCACATTGGAGGAGACCACGATATCGATGGTTTTTGCCTCCTGGTTAATGTTTTTGGAAATTTCACCATAGCAGGCATCCGAACTCGCTATAAGTTGAAAGCCCAAAATCTGCTTGGCATTGCTCAGGGCAGGAACTTCTATCTGCTCCTGTTCACTTGGCGTGCCGGAATCATGGCTGCAATTGCAGCAAAAAATTAGCAGGAGAATAGCATAAGCGGAGTAGTAGTTTTTCATGATTTGGGGTTACATTTTCCAGCTGTAGGAAAATTATCATTAAACCAAAGTTAAATAAAGAAAAAATGGGGTTATTTGCAGAGTTGTGAACGGGGCGCATTATGTTGTGAAGGAAGGCCAGGGTGTTGTGAAATACACCCATTATGCATTTCATCGATTTTCGACGAAATGCACAAAAAAACCGGGGAAATACCCCCGGTTTTTTATCGATCAGCAGCGATTATTTCGAGAACTCCGTGAGCATCATGCTGCCCACGATTTTGCCACTTTTGTTATAAGTTTCCTGTTTTACCATGCCAACACCTTCCGCCAGCCATTGCCTTGAAGGAAAGGTCTTATTAGCCATCATCATCTTGCTTTTTGTGTCGCTGGAAATCACATAGCAATCAAAGCTGCCAGCTGGGGTATCAACTTGTTCCTTTTTTTCTACCTTACGATTTACGGTTTCAACATTCATGTTCATGTTAATGCCTCCCATGCTCATTTTTATTTGGACATTGGCATCGGGAAGATCTTCCCCCACCGTGAGGTCGTTGGGCCATACAACGTCAGTCCCTGTAATTTCCATCTCCGCGTTGTTAAACTGTTGCATCATTTCGTTGGAGAGCAGGGATTCATAATCGATATGTACCGCATTTTCTGAACAGGTAAGGGTATAATCGCTGGAAAGGACCTCATCCCCCTTGTCGTCCATGTAGGTCATGTGCATGGTGGCGTTGGTAGATGCTCCGTTGGAAGACGCATCGGTGATCGTATAGTTGATGGTGCCGCTCTCCTTTCCTTTTTTATCATAATTGGTATACTGGAAATGAGTGCCTTCCGTCATGGGATAATACCGGCTGCAGGACTGGCCCATGGCAAGCCGGCATGAGAGAAGGAGAATAATCATAAGTGAGGTGAGATGTTTCATATTTTAAGAATTGATTTTTATTGATTAACTAATTTGGGTACGGCCCTTACATCCTGATAAAGACCACCCGGCGGTTTTGGGCTTTGCCATCGGCTGTGCTATTGTCCCCCACCGGTTCGGATTCGCCCTTGCCTTCCGTTATCAGACGGCTGGCATCTATCCCATATACGGAAGCCAGGGTATGCTTCACGGCCTCTGCCCTGTCTTTGGATAATTTCAGATTGGTGTCATCCGCACCATCCGAATCGGTGTGCCCAACAATTTTAAGTTTCATGGCCGGCTCCTGTTGCAGGACCTGGGATATTTGTCGAATGATCCCCATGGACTGTGGCTGAATACGGTCCGAACCCGAATCGAAAAGGATTCCGTTGGTAGATACCTCTCCTTCAGACAGTAATTTCCTGCGGAGATCGACACCACCTTCGGCTACTTTGAGGTTTGTGATAAAGATACGCTCCTTTCCGTCTTTCAGGTTGTTGACATTGAATTTAAGCGTATGCAGTTTCCCTGCCGGAATAAATTGCGGGATATCCACGTACTTTTCCTCATTCACCCAAAGCCGGAACCGCCGGCCGTTGATGGCCATGGATACATGCGGTCGGTTCAACACGGCCTTGCGGATGTCTGCGCGGATTGCGTTGTTTATTTCGCTTCCCACCCCACGAATATAATTTTTTACACGGATATCAAATGCACCGTATTGCCCCATGGGCAACCATACATTCACGTAGTGATCCCCGGGACCGAACTTGGCATCATCACTAATGGAAATGGTCATGCCTGCCGTGGAGGAGGTCTCTTTGTCCATCCCACTGGTCAGCAGGTCGAATTCAATGGTGTAATCTTCAGGAAGGCTGGTCACATTGGGGATGTACCACACATTGTATCCGGGCACGAACTCCATCCATTTTTCCGGGTTGTCATTGACGGTGACCACTTCCCCTGAACCGTTGGTATTCCATTTGGCCGGAAAATCACCAATAAAGTCATTGGCAAAATCATCGTAAAATAGCATTTTATCACCTGGGACATAGTCGAATTTGCTATAAACCTCGATGGATTTGGGACTGCCAGCCCCTTCAGGTGGTTGCGCCTGATTATTACCCTGGGGGCCTGCTCCGGGAGCAGCCGGTGGAGTTGGAGCATCAACCTGTGTATCGGCCGGGCTACTTTGCGATCCGGGTTCCAGGATACTGTCGAGCACCTGGTCTGTTTTTTCACTGGTTTCCTGGTCTACCCTCCTCTCTACGGTTCGCTGTGCGGCTTGTTCCGCCCTTTTGCCAAGTTTTTTCAGGAGCTGTGCCTGGCCTTGTGAAAAGGAGAGGAACAGAGAAACAGAAAGTAATATTTGTAAGGTTTTTCCTAAGGAAATCATGAGTCGCTTTTGATCTGGTTAATAGAATAAAATGTACAAAAAAAAATTGTCCCGGGAAAGTACGAAAATGCCTATAAATACGAGTAAAAATTGTATGATTGGTAGGGAGCGCTGTATTGCTGGCAGGTGATTGGCTATCTATTTATGTGATATACAATAAGAGAATCGTCCTGCCCTTTCACCACCATTTCCAGGGTGTGGTCATGATCCATATCGACGAGGTCTGCCGGGGAGCTTCCGGACACCGGAAATCCGGGAATTGCTTCCCCACTACTGTTGAAAAGGTAGGCCCGGTGGCTTTGAAGGTCGGTTACCGCGACATAGATGGTATCGTAGATATAGAATATCCTGGGAGCGGTATATAACCCGTAATCCAGACTCACCTCATGGCCTTTAATGGTAAGTATGTTTTCATTCATAAAGGCCATTGTCTTACTGGTCGCATCCATCCCGTGTTCTGGCCCCAGCTTGTATTTGTTTTTGGTGATTTTACCCTTCTCATCAATCAAAAAGAGCGTTCCCTGTTTATCCGTCAGGGCAAATTGGTTATTGTACGCATAGACTCCGTTCCCCGAAAAATCGATGGTCTCGCTTACCCTGACCCGGATATGCCCCACCCGGTCCAGGATTTCCAGATGCCCGTTTTCAAGGCGTAAAACGAGATAATCCTTGTTTCCGAAGCGGATATGCTGCGGGCTTGGGAGGATGGGGGCATCTGCCTTGGTGTAGGTAAACCCGGAAACGATCTTCCCCCGATTATTGTACATAAACAACCGTTCTCCCTGGGTAACCACAAATCGGTAATCCCGGTTTCCTTCATAGTCGAAAACTGCCAACGGATTGAGATTCCCGCCCGGAAAAGTCATTTCAAAGGGAGCAACTTCCTTCCCGTTGCGGTCGAGGATTATAAAATGGTTATCCGTTGTAAAGGCCATCTGGAGGCGGCCGTTCTTATATAGGTCTACCTGGGCAATAGCTCCCTGAATAGGTCCATCCAGATGTTTTTTCCACAGGACTTTGCCATCCGTGGAAATCAGGTAAAGGGTATTGTTTTCATCCTGCACCACCACTTCTTCTTTGCCCGTCCGGTGATTGGTTACAAATTGCGGCGCCATGGAAAGCGGGGCATCCAGTTGTACGGTATACCTGGGTACAGCCCCCCTATCGGGGGAATTGTCACCCAGGCGCCGCATCATGAAGGTGGTGTGGTAAAACGATCCTTCTGCGACCAGCTGGGCAGAAAAGCTGTACTCAGACAAGCCGGCTTCCTTCAATGCCTGAAGCATTCTTTCGCCGAGATCTTTCTCAAGCAAGTGTTCCAGTCCTTTCTGGCTCGCCACGAGGAGCACATTGGATTCGTCTGCCAGGGATTCCTTTGCGGCCTGGTATAGGGCTGTTTTATCAAAGGTGCTTTCGAGGCTATATTGGTCTATCAGGTGGGTGAGGGCGTTCCGGTTCTCTGAAAATACCAGCGCATTTTCGAGGACGGTATAGTAATGGGCTGTAAATGAACCCAGAAGTGGGGTTAAACAGTTCAGAAGCGTCATATCCTTGTCCAGGCTAAAGATCTCGTGATCGCGATAATCCTCCGATCCCCTCTGATAACCCCTGAGAGCAGTGGTTATGGGATCCGAACCATAAGTGTGCAGTATCGCCAGATCCCCCGTTTGATCCTGAATAAACCCCAGTTCTTCCACCTGGCGCATAATTGTATCCATGGCTTTAGGGCCGGAGTCAAAGGCTTCGCGGTTCAGGGCGAAGCGGTGAAAATCGTCCAGGGCAAACGCCAGGACCGCGGTGGCGGTTTCCGGGGCGAAGGTCGGAGTTTGCAAGGGCATTGGTCGCATTTCGCGGAACAGGTTGACGACGTTGGGAAGAGAGTCATTAGGCACGGTCAGGCCGTTCAGGCTCAGGTAATCCTGCCGGGAGCTGAAATCGAGGGAGATCCAGTCCGTGAAACGGCGTATCCCCAATCGTGTTTCGGATGGAAAAAGATTTCCTAGGGCTTCAGCTGCCCGGGGTAACCTGGTAAAAAGGCTGGCGTTCCTTTCAGGGTTGGCTGTTGCAAATAATGCCATAAAGCCCGGATCTTTTTCAAATGCTGCGGGAATTCCTGCTGCCACCTGCAAAAGCGAATCGGAGGGGGAGAGGAGCAGTTGATCATTAGTGCGCATGGCAAACAGAGGTTGGCTGCCAAAAGTGAATTTTATCAATTCCCGGTCCTTGAAGGTAAGGGTTTCCTGAGAGAAGTCTGACGCCTCATCCGGCCTGAACAAGTCGGGATTGCTGGGTGCCACGAGGACAAAGGTGGTACTGTCCGGTGAGACAGGGTAAAAGCCGAGCAATACCTTCCCGTTTGATTGAAGGTATTGAAGGGGCGTTAACTTTTGTGATATACTTTTATAAAGAGCTGCATCCCTGAAGGAATTGAGGAAATGGTTGTTTTTAAGGTCACTTGTAAAGGCGCTGAAGTTATTTATCTGCAGGAGGGCGAATCCATTCGCGGGGAGATAATCAATGCTAGGGGGGAGGTTGGATTTCTCGTGGCTGCAACTGAGGAAAATTAAACAGGAAAGAAGCAGGAGTACTGTTTTGTTCATAGCGGATGCGATGCCAATAATGCCTTTAAAAATTTAACCTGAGCTGTTCCGGCAGTAAACGAAAACTTTTCCGGTGGTATAAGCAACTGCCATATCTCTGTATGGCATCGCGATGTTCAGGGGTCGGATATCCTTTATTCTGTTTCCAGTTGTACATGGGGAATTCCCTGTGCAAATGTTCCATATAAGCATCCCGGTAGGTCTTGGCCAGGATGGAGGCGGCTGCGATACTGAGGTATTTCCCATCCCCTTTGATAATACAGGCATAGGGGATACGCCCGAAAGGTTTAAACCGGTTGCCATCAACGATGATATAGGGCGGGGGTTCCTTTAATTTATTCAGGGCTCCGTGCATGGCTGCAATGGAAGCGTTGAGGATATTAATGCGGTCAATAACTTCCGGGAAAACATGACATACCCCGAAACTTATCGCGTGTTCTTCAATCAGGGGTTTTAAATCCTCCCGTTCTGCCGCAGAGAGTTGCTTGGAGTCGTCCAGCCCCAGGTCCTCAAAATCTTCGGGGAGCACCACTGCAGCCGCGGTAACCGGACCGGCCAGACATCCCCGGCCAGCTTCATCGGTGCCGGCCTCGAAAGGGCTATGGTGAAAGAGACTCAACAAGGTGGAGGTGTTTTATATGCGAAGATACTTTATTGAAAGGAAAGTATGCAAACTTGCGAAAAGACTAGTTAAAATAGGGGTGTAAGGGCGTAAAACTTTTACTTTTCATTAGGAACAAAAAAAGTACCTTTGTTCGCCTAAGCGTACTGCATGAGATATCTGCTGCTGTTGGTTTTAGTGCATCTTGCCGGATTTGTGTTTGCTCAGGACGACTCCATTCCCCCTACCCGCGAAGCCGATACGACCCTGATTCGTAAAAAGGCATTGCCGGCTGCCCCCGGGCCGGGGGGCGAGAAGAAGTCGGAAATCACCATTGCAGATTATAAGATCATCAATTACCAAAGGGATACGACCTATTTGGATACCACCCTGACAATTCAGAAGGAATACCAATATAATTATCTGCGACGGGACGACTTTGAGCTCATGCCTTTCGCCAACGTGGGGCAACCCTATAATCACCTGGGGTTTGATTTCGGCCGTTTTGGAAGGTATCCCGCCCTGGGGGCCGAAACCAAACACTTCAATTATCTGGAAGTGGGCGACATTCGTTATTACAATGTCCCCACCCCCATGACCGATCTGTTTTTCAAGACAACTTTCGAGCAGGGGCAGATGCTGGATGCCATGCTGACCTTCAATACATCTGAACGGCTTAATTATTCAATCGCCTATAAAGGGTTCCGGTCCCTTGGCAAATATCAATACAATCAGGCAGAGTCCGGAAATTTCCGGACCACCCTCAACTATTCAACCCGCAATGGCCGATACAGGCTCCGGACGCACATCGCAGCCCAGGACATCCTCACTGAAGAAAATGGAGGCCTTGTTGAACAAGGAATTGCAATTCGAATCGGAGGATCCTGAATTTAAGGACCGCTCACGGATCGATGTGGTTTTTACAAATGCAAAAGGCAAACTGCTTGGGAAGCGATACTTTTTGGATCATGAATATACCGTAGCCGGGAAAGTCAGGGATTCTGCAGGGGTACAGCCAACCGCCCTGGCCATCGGACATGAATTCACCTATGAAACCAAGTATTACCAGTTTACACAGTCGGCCCAGAACGATTTTTTCGGGGAGGTATTACTCAGCCCGATTGATGACAAGGCCTATTTAAAAACCATGTACAACCGGTTCCATGCCCGCTTTTCCAACAGGACCCTGGGGACACTAACGGCTATCGGCAGCCTGTATCATTATACATATTATTTTAATAGCATCCTTATTACGGAGGAAGGCCGGATAGACAACCGCCTTAAGGGCGATGAGGTTAGTGTGGGGGGTGCCTATGCCAAGAAGATCGGAGGGTTTGATATCAACGGAGACCTGGCGTATACAGTTGTCGGGGATTTGACGGATTACAGCCTGAATGGCCATGCAAGTTACAGGCTTAATGATTGTAATAAGGTATGGGGAGCCATTCACAGCACTTCCCGCATGCCCAATTTCAATAAGCTTTTATACCAGTCCGAGTACAGCAATTACAACTGGCAGAACACGGCGACCTTTCGTTCAGAGAAAGTGAACAGTCTGGAACTTGGGCTGGAATCCACACAGGCGGGTATGCTTACCGCCTCTTACAGCACCCTGGACAATTACACCTACTTTGCCTCGGACGCCACAGCGGAACAGGTCAGTGCCGGGCAGGAAAACGCTTTTGTCAGGCCTTTCCAGGAGGATCATGCCGTCAATCACCTGAAGGTAATGTACCGGAAGGAGTTCCGGCTAGGCAAATGGGCCCTGAGCAATACGCTCATGTACCAGAACGTTGCAGCCGGGACCACAGTTTTGAATGTCCCCGATTTTGTTACCCGCAATACGCTTTATTTCTCCAGTGACGTCTTTAAAAAAGCTATGTTCCTGCAAACCGGCGTGACCTTTAAATTTTTCACGAAATATTATATGGATGCATACAATCCGCTGCTCTCGGAATTCTATGTGCAGAACCGGGAGGAATTGGGAGGCTATCCCCTGCTCGACTTTTTCATCAATGCCAAGGTGCGGCAGACGCGGATTTATTTGAAGGCGGAACACTTTAATTCATCATTTTCCGGCAATTCATTCTATGCGGCTCCCAACTATCCCTATCGCGATTTTGTGATCCGATTCGGGCTGGTTTGGAATTTTTTCTCCTGATCCCGGGGATTGGCCTGGGGACATTTGTTGCTTTTCCGGTGTTTTTCGGCTTACTGAAAACAGGGAGATCGTTCATTATCAGGTGTCTGGGCAATCTGAAATTACAAGTATTAATTTTTTTGAGTTTGAATTTGTGCATGCGGAAAAATGCTTTTATATTTGCACCCGCTTTGAAGGGCTATAGAAATAGTTTCGGGGCGTAAAATTGGGGAGTCATACGGGTTCCCCTTCGTTTTGGTGGATGTGGTTTTGGGGTATCTCGGGGCGGGTTTTAAGTCCATTGAAGGGAAAGAGAGAAAAATAAGTTCATTGATATATTGGTAGACAGCGTTTGTAGGGACTTTGATTTGCCTTTCGGGGTGAGTTGGGGTTTTTACAGACAGATTAGAATCATTTTGAGACCACCGGGGGCTGGAGCCATTAGGCCGATAATAGGAATAATTGCTTTAGGTCACGGAAATTATTTACAGACAAACGATGAAGAGTTTGATCCTGGCTCAGGATGAACGCTAGCGGCAGGCCTAACACATGCAAGTCGTACGGTAACAGGGGGTGCTTGCACCCTGCTGACGAGTGGCGCACGGGTGCGCAACGCGTATAGAACCTACCCTGTACAGGGGGATAGCCCATGGAAACGTGGATTAATACCCCGTAGAGACGAGAAGTGGCATCGCTTTTTGTTTAAAGCTTCGGCGGTACGGGATGGCTATGCGTCCCATTAGTTAGTAGGCGAGGTAACGGCTCACCTAGGCAATGATGGGTAGGGGCCCTGAGAGGGGGATCCCCCACACTGGTACTGAGACACGGACCAGACTCCTACGGGAGGCAGCAGTGAGGAATATTGGACAATGGGCGCAGGCCTGATCCAGCCATGCCGCGTGCAGGAAGACAGCCCTACGGGTTGTAAACTGCTTTTATACGGGAAGAATAAGGGGTACGTGTACTCCGATGACGGTACCGTAAGAATAAGGACCGGCTAACTCCGTGCCAGCAGCCGCGGTAATACGGAGGGTCCGAGCGTTATCCGGAATCATTGGGTTTAAAGGGTCCGCAGGCGGGCGATTAAGTCAGGGGTGAAATGGTGCGGCTCAACCGTAGCACTGCCCTTGATACTGGTTGTCTTGAGTGATGGTGAAGTGGCCGGAATATGTAGTGTAGCGGTGAAATGCATAGATATTACATAGAACACCGATCGCGAAGGCAGGTCACTAACCATTTACTGACGCTGATGGACGAAAGCGTGGGGAGCGAACGGGATTAGATACCCCGGTAGTCCACGCTGTAAACGATGGATACTAGCTGTCGGGTTTTCGGACTCGGCGGCCAAGCGAAAGTGATAAGTATCCCACCTGGGGAGTACGTTCGCAAGAATGAAACTCAAAGGAATTGACGGGGGCCCGCACAAGCGGTGGAGCATGTGGTTTAATTCGATGATACGCGAGGAACCTTACCAGGGCTTAAATGCAGAATGACAGGGGCAGAGACGCCTTTTTCTTCGGACATTTTGCAAGGTGCTGCATGGTTGTCGTCAGCTCGTGCCGTGAGGTGTCAGGTTAAGTCCTATAACGAGCGCAACCCTTGCCGTCAGTTGCCAACAGGTAAAGCTGGGGACTCTGGCGGGACTGCCGGTGCAAACCGCGAGGAAGGTGGGGATGACGTCAAATCATCACGGCCCTTACGTCCTGGGCTACACACGTGCTACAATGGCCGGTACAGAGAGCAGCCATCGGGCGACCGAGAGCGAATCTATAAAACCGGTCACAGTTCGGATCGGGGTCTGCAACCCGACCCCGTGAAGCTGGAATCGCTAGTAATCGGATATCAGCCATGATCCGGTGAATACGTTCCCGGGCCTTGTACACACCGCCCGTCAAGCCATGGAAGCCGGGGGTACCTGAAGTCCGTCACCGCAAGGAGCGGCCTAGGGTAAGACCGGTAACTAGGGCTAAGTCGTAACAAGGTAGCCGTACCGGAAGGTGCGGCTGGAACACCTCCTTTCTAGAGAGATCGTGTCCGGGGCAAGGAGTCCTGGTCTGAAGGGGAAGGCCCTGCAGGGGGTATCAGGATGATTTGGCTGTCTGCCAATTTTTTTAAGATATATGCTAGTGCGCAGTCGCGGTAGCGGTACGCAGGGTGTTGTCAAGACAGCGCTGCCTGCTGGCCACTGAGACTGCCTGCTAAAAAAGATGCAGTCTCATAGCTCAGCTGGTTAGAGCGCTACACTGATAATGTAGAGGTCGGCAGTTCGAGTCTGCCTGAGACTACGAGAGTAGGGGAAGGCAGCGAGAAGCCTGTCCCGGCCGAAGCGCCGGGGAGTCTGCCTGAGACTACGGGCCAAACGCCCAAAAACCAAATTCCAGTTTGGCTTTGGAATTTGGAATTTGGAATTTGGAATTTTCCCTTTGGGGGGATTAGTTCATTGAAAAGGAACAGGGTATCTTTTTAAAAGGGGGTACCAGGGAAATTCTGGAAGTTGAGAAATCCCATAGATTTTGGAAGTTGGAATTTCATATTTTGGAATTTCCGTTTTCCAAGCCATGGGGAATTAGCTCAGCTGGCTAGAGCGCCTGCCTTGCACGCAGGAGGCCACCGGTTCGACTCCGGTATTCTCCACCAGACCCCGGGGGGGGGTCAAATCCCAGGAACCAAAGCCCAAGCACCAAGTGTTTGGAATTTGGAATTTGGAATTTGGAATTTTCCCCTGCAAGGGGTTTAAACGTTCATTGACATATTGGGACAAAGCGTATACAGGGGCCGTTAGGTTTTTGTATATAGCTTTGAAGAAACACGAATAATTTGTAGTAAGAATAGAGAGAGTACGTAAGGTACGATAGTAAATTAGAATACGAGGCCAAGAGGCGACAAGTTAAATAAGGGCGTATGGGGGATGCCTAGGCTCCCAGAGGCGAAGAAGGACGTGATAAGCTGCGAAAAGCTGCGGGGATCGGCACATACGATATGATCCGCAGGTATCCGAATGGGGCAACCCACTATACTGAAGGTATAGTACCTGGCTGTAAGGTCAGGGGCGAACCCGGTGAACTGAAACATCTAAGTAGCCGGAGGAGGAGAAAACAAGAGTGATTCCGAGAGTAGCGGCGAGCGAAATTGGAGTAGCCCAAACCGTATCTGTTTCGGCAGGTGCGGGGTAGTAGGACCACGATATTCGATGCGCGTGAGAACCGGAACCGTCTGGAAAGTCGGGCGATATGGGTGATAGCCCCGTACGGGTAGTTGTGCGATATCGATAGTGGGATCCTGAGTAGTGCGGGGCACGAGAAACCCTGTATGAAACCGGCGGGACCATCCGCCAAGGCTAAATACTCCTGGGAGACCGATAGTGAACCAGTACCGTGAGGGAAAGGTGAAAAGAACCCCGAACAGGGGAGTGAAATAGAACCTGAAACCATACGCTTACAAGCGGTCGGAGTCCCGGATATCCGGGATGACGGCGTGCCTTTTGCATAATGAGCCTACGAGTTGCCGTTGCCAGCCAGGTTAATCCCTTCAGGGGAGGAGCCGTAGCGAAAGCGAGTCTGAACAGGGCGAATTAGTTGGCAGTGGCAGACGCGAAACCGTGTGATCTACCCATGGGCAGGCTGAAGCTGTGGTAACACATAGTGGAGGGCCGAACCCGTTGACGTTGAAAAGTCTTGGGATGACCTGTGGGTAGGGGTGAAAGGCCAATCAAACTCGGAAATAGCTCGTACTCCCCGAAATGCATTTAGGTGCAGCGTGCAAGAATGAGTTTTACAGAGGTAGAGCTACTGATTGGATGCGGGGGCTTCACCGCCTACCAATTCCTGACAAACTCCGAATGCTGTAAAATGGTATTGCGCAGTGAGGGCATGGGTGCTAAGGTCCATGTCCGAGAGGGAAACAACCCGGATCACCGGCTAAGGTCCCCAAGTGTGTGCTGAGTTGAATAAACGCGGTGGAACTGCATAGACAGCCAGGATGTTGGCTTGGAAGCAGCCATTCATTTAAAGAGTGCGTAACAGCTCACTGGTCGAGCGGTTCCGCATGGATAATGATCGGGCATAAGCACACCACCGAAGCCGTGGACTTCATGTTATACATGGAGTGGTAGGGGAGCATTGCAGTGTTGTTGAAGGTGACCTGTGAG